>JAPOWV010000007.1 GCA_026707445.1 Gammaproteobacteria bacterium | reverse complement strand
GTCAGCAATTTGCAGGATATAGTCGGCCGAGCCGACTTGCTAGTGCAGCGTTCGCCGTTCAAGCTGTAGATCATGAACACCACCGCATCCAGCGCCCGTTCGAGGTTGGCGTCATCGAACACGATAACCGGGTTCTTCCCGCCCAGCTCGAAATGCACTCGCTTCAGGGTCGGCGCGCCCTGGGCCATGATGCGAGCGCCGGTGGCCGACTCGCCGACAAAGGCGATGGCCCTGATGGCATCGTGCTCGGTCAGCGCCCTGCCCGCTTCCTCTCCGATGCCCTGCACGGTGTTCAGGACGCCGGGCGGCAGCCCCGCCCGGTCGCATATTTCCGCGAGCAACCGGGCGCTCAGCGGGCTCCATTCGGCCGGCTTGTGCACCACCGTGCAGCCGGCCGCCAGGGCCGGCGCAATCTTCCAGGTGGACAGCATGAAAGGCGTGTTCCACGGCGTGATCACGCCCACCGGGCCGATGGGCTGGCGCATCGTGTAGTTATCGTGCTCGTCGGCCGGCAGCGACACGCCGCGGCGCGCATCGGGAGCGCGGTCGGCGAAAAACCGGAAATTGACGGCGGCGCGCGCAGCGGCCTTGGCGGTGAAGCGCAGTGCCTGGCCGGTGTCCATGGACTCGACCAGGGCGATCTCGTCGGCGCGCGCTTCGATCGCATCGGCGATTCCGTGCAGCAACCCGGCGCGGCGTTCGCCGGACACGGCGGCCCAGCCGGGGAAGGCGTCGCGGGCCGCGGCGCAGGCCGCGTCGACGTCCGCCTCGCTGCCGGCGGCGACCCGGTTGATCAGCGACCCGTCGGCGGGGCAATGATTGGAGAACGTCTTACCGGACTCGCCCGCGCAAATCCTGCCGCCGATGAAATGGCCCTGTACGTCGGCGGCGAAACGCTCCATGTACGAGCGGGCGCGTCTCAGGTTTTCTTCCAATTTCGGGGGCACTTGCCACTTTCCCTGTTTAGGGTGCTGGGCCGGATATTATCCGCCCCGGAAGGGATCGCGCGCCAGCCTGGTCACGTTCTTCTGCCAGCCCCGCGGCAGCAGGCGCCCCCTGAGCGCGCGCTTGCCCAGGTAGTTCTCCAGCGTCTTGCCGCGCAGCGTCATCCTGCGTTGCCCACAATGCACGAGCAGCCGGTCGCGGGGGCCGACGATCGTCACCGCGGCCAGCCATTCACCGTTCTTCAGTCCGATCAGCAGCACTCCGCGGCCGGCGGCCGACTCCGGGAGTTCGTCGACGCCGAACAGCAGCAGGCGCCCGTCGCCGGACACCGCGGCGACGCGGCAGGGTGAATCGAACACGGGAACCGGCAGCAGCGGCTCGGAATCTTCGGCCAGGTTCAGAAACGCCTTGCCGGCGCGCGAACGCGAAAACAGCTTTGCGGTCGATGCGACGAACCCGTGCCCGCGAGTTCCGCATACCAGCCATCGCGACGCTGGATCGCCCCCCATCACGCCGCTCCAGCGCTCTCCGTCCGCCACGTTGAAGCGGCTGGACAGCGGTTCGCCGTGCGTGCGCGCCGAGGGCAGGCTGTGCGCCGGTAGCGTGTATACACGCCCTTCGCTGCTCAGAAACACAACCTGCTGATTGGACTTGCACTGCAGATCGCAGAGCAGTTCGTCTCCGGGACGGAAACTCAGGGCCGCGCTGTCGAGTTCATGTCCCTTGCCGGCGCGGGCAAAGCCGTGGCGCGACAGCACGACGGTCAGCGGCTCGGCCGGAGTCACGTCCTCCTCCAGGTATGCGGCCGCCGGCGCGGCATCGTCCACGATCCGCGTCCGGCGGTCGTCGCCATGCTTCTCGGCCAGCTCACGGAACTCCGCGATCATGAGCTTGTCGAACCTGGCCTTGTCCGCCAGCGTCGCGCGCAGCACCTCGCGTTCGGCCTCGAGTTCTTCCTGCTCCGCCAGCAGCTTCTCCTCCTCGATGCGGGCCAGGTTGCGCAGCCGGATGTTGAGTATGCCCTCGGCCTGCTCGCGGCTCAGCCGGAATCGCTCCATCAGGCGCGTCCCGGGATCGTCCTCGTAACGCACGATGGCGATGACCTCGTCCAGGTTGAGATAGGCGATCATCAGGCCTTCCAGGACGTGCAGGCGCATCGAGACCTGGTCTTCGCGATGTTTCAGCCGGCGGCGAAGCGTGGTGCGCCGGAACCTCAACCATTCCACCAGGATGCCGCGCAGGTCCCGGACCCGCGGGCGGCCGTCCTCGCCGATGACGTTCAGGTTGACCCGCAGGGACCGCTCCAGGTCGGTGGTGGCGAACAGGTGCCCCATCAGCGCATCGACGTCGACACGCGAGGAACGGGGCACCAGCACCAGGCGCACCGGGTTCTCATGATCGCTCTCGTCGCGCAGGTTCTCGAGCATCGGCAGGCGCTTGGCCGCCATCTGCCTGGCGATCTGCTCGAGCACGCGGCTCCCGGATACCTGCCACGGCAATTCGTGGATCACCACGGCGTCCTGCTCGCGCTTCCACGACGCGCGAACCCTGAGCACGCCCTGCCCCTTCGTGTAGATCTCGCGGATCTCCGCAGCCGGCGTGATCAGTTCCCCGCCGGTGGGGAAATCGGGCCCGGGGATCAGACCGGCGAGCGTGTCGTAGTGCAATTTCGGCCGCGCGGCGATCCGCTCCAGCGCCGCGGCCAGCTCCCGCAGGTTGTGCGGAGGAATATCCGTCGACATGCCCACCGCAATGCCGGTGGACCCGTTGATCAGCACATTGGGCAGCTGCGCAGGCAGGAGTTCGGGCTCCTTGAGCGTGCCGTCGAAGTTGTCGGTCCAGTCCACGGTGCCCTGCCCCAGTTCCGCCAGCAGCGTTTGCGCGTAGGCGGTAAGGCGTGCCTCCGTGTAGCGCATGGCGGCGAAGGACTTGGGGTCGTCGACCGCGCCGAAGTTGCCGTGGCCGTCCACCAGCGGGTGGCGATAGGCGAACGGTTGCGCCAGGTGCACCATGGCCTCGTAACAGGCCGAATCGCCGTGCGGATGGAACTTGCCGATCACGTCGCCGATCGTGCGGGCGCTCTTGCGCGGCTTGGCGGTGGCGGCCAGGCCCAGTTCGCTCATCGCATAGACGATGCGGCGCTGCACCGGCTTGAGACCGTCGGCCAGGTGCGGCAGCGCCCGGTCCAGGATGACGTACATGGAGTAATCCAGGTACGCCTGCTCGGCGTACTCCGCCAACGGCCGCTTTTCCGCGTTCTCGCGCGGCACCAGCGTGAGTTGCGGGCCGGCCATCAGCTGGCGGCGAGGTCGCCCTTGTCTTCCAGCCAGGCCCGGCGGTCCGCGGCGCGCTTCTTGGCCAGCAGCATGTCGAGCACCCTGAACGCATCGTCGGCTTCATCCATTTCGAGCTGGATAAGGCGCCGGGTATCCGGCTCCATGGCCGTCTCGCGCAACTGCTTCGCGCTCATCTCGCCAAGGCCCTTGAAGCGGGTTACGGAAACCTTGCGCCGGGCAAAACGACGCATCAGCGATTCGCGTTCCTCTTCGCTGAGCGCATAGTGGGTTTCCTTGCCCACGTCGAGCCGGTAGAGCGGCGGCATGACCACGTGCACGTGTCCTCCGCGCACCAGCGCCGGAAAATGCCGGGCGAACAGGGCGCAGATCAGCGTGGCGATGTGCCGGCCGTCCGAATCGGCGTCCGCCAGTATGCAAACACGGTTATAGCGCAGACCGCTCAAGTCCGGATCGCCCGCCCGGATCCCCAGCGCCAGGGCGATGTCATGGACCTCCTGGGACGAGTCGAGGTCCGCCGAATCCACTTCCCAGGTGTTCAGGATCTTGCCGCGCAGAGGCAGAATGGCCTGATATTCGCGGCGCCGCGCCTGGCGGGCGGAGCCCCCGGCGGAATCGCCCTCGACCAGGAAAATCTCGCACTCGTCCGGCGCCGTGCTGGCGCAGTCGGCCAGCTTGCCCGGCAGCGCCGGTCCCGGCACCGGCGTGCGGCGCTGTGTCTTGCGCGCCGCCTTGAGCCGCCGCTGGGCTGCCGCGATCGCCTGTTTCGCGATCCGTTCGCCCAGTTCGGAGTGCTGGTTGAGCCACAGCGCCATGCCGCCGCGCACCGCCTCGGCCACGAAACCGGCGCAGTCCCGCGACGCCAGCGACTCCTTCATCTGCCCGGAGAATTGCGGTTCCGCAAGCTTCACCGAGAGCACGAAGTTCACCCCGTCCCAGACGTCCGGCGGCGATATCTTCACGTCGCGCGGCAACAGCTTGTGAAACTCGCAGAATTCCCGCAGACCCTCGGTCAGTCCGGCGCGAAGACCGTTGACATGCGTGCCGTGGCGCGGCGTAGGCACCAGGTTGACGTAGCTCTCCTCGACCCGCTTGGAGCCGTCTTCGGCCCACTGCACGACGCAATCGAGCGTTCGCTCCTCGTCGTCGAGCTGGGAAAACCGCAGCGGCTCGCCCGGCAGCCGTTCGCCTTCGCCCGGTTCTTCCTGCAGATACTGGGCCAGACCGTCCTCGTAGCGCCATGTCTCCTCCGCGCCATCGGACTCCGTGGTCAGCGATACGGTCAGCCCCGGACAGAGCAACGCCTTGGCGCGCAAGACCCGTTTGAGCGACGGCAGGTGAAAGCTGGCTTTCGAAAAGTACTGGGGGTCCGGCCAGAACCGGATCCAGGTGCCGGTATTACCCTTCGCGACGGTGCCCACGGCCTCCAGCGCCCGCTGGGGTTCCCCGCCGGCGAATTCCATGTGCCACTCGCTCCCGCCGCGGCGTACCCGCACCTTGAGGCGGGTCGAGAGGGCGTTGACCACCGACACGCCCACGCCGTGCAGGCCGCCGGAATAGCGGTACTGACGGCGCGAGAACTTGGCCCCGGCGTGCAGGCGCGTCAGGATCAGTTCCACGCCCGTCAGGCCGGTTTCCTCGTGGACATCCACCGGCATTCCGCGGCCGTTGTCCTCCACCGCCAGGGAACCGTCCTCGTGGAGCGTTACATCGACTCGCTTGCAGTGCCCGGCCAGCGCCTCGTCGACGCTGTTGTCGATCACCTCGTGGGCCAGGTAGTTGGGGCGCGCCGTATCGGTGAACATCCCCGGCCGGCGGCGGACAGGGTCAAGGCCGCTGAGGACTTCAATGTCGTCAGCGCGATAGGCGGCCTTCATTTCAGGGCCTGTTAACGCTATGCGACGCCGCTCTGCCGGGCCCTATCGTTTCTGGTGTGCTATCTCGACGTCGCTCGGATCAGGCAAGATCGTAGCGATCGAGATTCATCACCTTGGTCCAGGCAGCCACAAAGTCGCTTACGAATTGCTCCTGCGCGTCATCGGAACCATAGACCTCCGCGATGGCCCGGAGCTCCGAGTTCGAACCGAAGACGAGATCCACCCGGGTGCCGGTCCACCTGACGTCCCCGGTCGTGCGGTCGCGTCCCTGGAACACGTCTTCCGATGCGGAGGACGCCTGCCACTCGGTGTTCATGTCGAGCAGATTCACGAAGAAGTCATTGGACAGGGTCCCGGGCCGATCCGTGAGCACGCCATGCTCCGACTGCCCGGCATTCGCGTTCAGCACGCGCATGCCGCCAACCAGCACCGTCATCTCCGGAGCGGTCAGCGTCAGCATGTATGCCCGTTCCACCAGCAGCTCTTCCGCCGACTCCTGATGCCCGCCCTGGAGATAGTTGCGGAACCCGTCCGCGGTGGGTTCGAGCACGGCGAGGGACTCCGCGTCGGTCCACTCCTCGGACGCGTCCGTGCGCCCGGGCGAGAACGGAACCTCGACGTCGTGTCCGGCGCTTTTTGCCGCCTGTTCGACACCCGCGCATCCGGCCAGCACGATCAGGTCGGCGATAGAGACGCGCTTCCCGCCGGTTTGCGAGTCGTTGAACTCCGCCTGGACCTGCTCCAGGATCTGCAACACGCTCGCCAGCGCGGCCGGGTCGTTCACTTCCCAGTCCCTTTGCGGCGCGAGGCGGACGCGCGCTCCATTCGCTCCTCCGCGCTTGTCGGTGCCGCGGAACGTTGCCGCCGAGGCCCAGGCCGTCGAGACCAGTTGCGAAACCGACAGGCCCGTGGCCAGAACCCTGGCTTTCAGGTCGGCGATGTCCTGCTCCCCGATCAACTCATGATCGACGTCGGGGACCGGGTCCTGCCACAGCTGCGGCTCGGTAGGAACCAGCGGTCCGAGATACCGGCTGCAGGGCCCCATGTCGCGGTGCAGCAGCTTGAACCAGGCCTTGGCGAAGGCATCCGCGAGATCGTCCGGGTTCTCGAGGAAGCGCTTCGAAATCGGCGCGTAGTCCGGATCCATCCTCAGCGAGAGATCCGTCGTGAGCATCATGGGGGCGTGCTTCTTCGAGGGATCGTGCGCATCCGGCACGGTGGCCACGTCGGAAGCGTTCTCGGGCTCGTACTGCGATGCGCCGGCCGGGCTCTTGGTCAACTGCCACTCGTACTGGTGCAGGTTCTCCATGAAGTTGTTGTCCCACTTCACGGGGTTCTCCGTCCACGCGCCTTCCAGACCGCTGGTGATCGTGTCGCCGCCTTTCCCGCTGCCGAAGCTGCTTGTCCAGCCGAGGCCCTGCTCGTCGATATCGGCGCCCTCCGGTTCGGCGCCGACGTGGCTGTCGGGGGCAGCGCCATGCGCTTTTCCGAAGGTGTGCCCGCCCGCAATAAGTGCAATCGTCTCCTCGTCGTTCATCGCCATGCGCTTGAACGTCGTGCGAATGTAGCGGGCGGCTGCGCGCGGATCCGGGTTGCCGCCCGGCCCCTCCGGGTTCACGTAGATCAAACCCATGTGGTCGGCGCCCAGGCGTTCCTCGAGCTCTCCGTCTTCGCTGTGGCGCTCGTCGGCAAGCCACTCGTTCTCGGCCCCCCAGTCGGTTTCGTCGGCCTCCCAGACGTCCGGGCGCCCGAAGGCGAAACCGAAGGTCTTGAAGCCCATCGACTCCAGGGCGCAGTTGCCGGCAAACAGCAGCAGGTCGGCCCACGAGATCTGGCGGCCGTACTTCTGCTTGATCGGCCAGAGCAAGCGGCGGGCCTTGTCCAGATTCGCGTTGTCGGGCCAGCTGCCCAGAGGCGCGAAGCGCTGGTGGCCCGAACCGCCACCGCCGCGGCCGTCGCTGATCCGGTAGGTGCCTGCGGCATGCCAGGTCATCCGGATGAAGAGCGGTCCATAGTGACCGTAATCGGCCGGCCACCAGTCCTGCGAGGTGGTCATCACTTCTTCGATGTCCTGCTTCAGCGCATCCACGTCAAGCGTCTTGACCGCATCGGCGTAGCTGAAACCCGTGTCCATCGGATCGGACGCGGCAGTGTTTTCTCGAAGTACCTTCAGGTTTAACTGATTCGGCCACCAGTCCTGGTTCGTTGTCATCTCATCTTTCCTGTAACAGTTTTTCGGGGTTGGCGCGTCCTTCCGAAAGCGTGACACGCTCTCGATATTTTAGCCTCAATCGTTCGCCTTTTGCTCTGCTTTTGATGCGGACAGTTGCAGCGGCTTGGCGGTTTCTTGCTGCCCACCGAAAAGACTGGTTTGCGAAGCCCATCTCAAGATTCCGCTGCAACCTGGACGAACGGATTTACTGACATGATGACCATTCAGCTACTCCACCAGCCGGTGTGGAGCAGCTGATCGATTTGCGTGAAGAGCCCCATTTCCTGGGCTTGAAACGTCAATCTTACTGAGTGAATCTGCGTGCCCCGGACGCGGCCACCCGATATTCTTCCAAGTCCTGATCCGAGAGTTGTTCGGGTGGTATCAATGAGTAATGGCGTTCCCTGGCGATTGAAATCTGATTGCCGGATTCCGAGAACTCGAATAGAACAATTGATCTATCGTCCAGGAATTGGGTTGCGATCGGACGGGACGTCAGATTACCGAATTTCTGCTCCGCCACTCGAAAATCCTGCCATATCTGAACGACGCTCAATCGGTCTGTGCCACCTTTGGCTTGAACAGGGAGGATGTAATGGCTCCCGTGTCTGTCGATACCAACGTAGACTTCATCGGTCTCAACCTGTGAGCTGGATGAATTGGCACCATCTGATCCTGGAATCTCAATACTTGTCCGGAAGTGGTTTTGGAGCGAATAGCAGGCCATGCCGGTGAAAATATCCAGCAGTCGGTTGTATCGGACTTTCGCCAGCAAAGCCTGCTCGTCCGACATCGAATACCGGGAAATCAATCCGGGTGTGGATTCCGGCACCTTGATCCTGGCAAGCCCCGATCGTGGTTCAATCTGGTTGACGGCCACGGGACGAAAAGCGTAGACGCTTCGTCCAGCGGGAAATAGCGCCCAGGTCATCCCTGTAGGGGCAAGATTGTCAATCTCCGCTGGTATGTCGGTTCGATACCGAATTGAATAAACGACATCACCGAGATTCTTCGGCACCTGAATGCCAAGGTCGCGAGCCGCTTCCCCAAGTTGCGCGCGCGAAAAACTCACCTCATTGGATCCGTCCTGGAAGTTTTGCCTGAACACCCACTTGATGATGTCGATATAGCGGTTCTGCGATATGCCGCGGTTCCCAGGCATTCGATTCAACCGGGCCAGCGCAACAGCAAGACTTCTTCGCGGAGTTGCTCGCCGGTAGCTGTTGCATGACGGGTACGGAACAGATCGATTCCTTCCACTTCATATCCTTGCGATATAGCCACTTCCGCCAGCAGCTTGGCCGTGCGAATCATCACGCGTAAGTAGGAGGCTTGGTCGCCAACCACGTAAGCAAGGCGCGCACCGGACTTAAGGATTTTGGAGAGACTCTGAAAGTGCCGCGCCATGCCGCCGAAATAGAGTTTGGTAACCCGGTGATAGGCTCTCTCGAATCCGGAGTCCTTGCCAAGAGAAATCCTTCGGGACTCGATTTCGTCGGCAACCCTGTTTATGTTCCGGTTTGAACGGACCCAATCATCGTCTTCGTCGTCCTTATAGACTCCCCGCGTATTCGAGCGCACCAGGCGCTGCTTAAGCGTGCGAAGGTGAGGCTTGTCGTCGATGAGACCCAGCAGGACGGACTCAAGGCGAACAATGCGCAAGTAGTCCTTCTCGTTCGGGTAGGGAGGGGAACAAATCACTGCGTCAACGCTCTGCGGGGCCATCAGCCGGCCGATTTCGCGCGCGTCACCCGCAAGCGCCTTCGCCCGGGTTTCGTTCATTGCAGACAAGGCGCCTAAGTCATTCGCCATTCGCCAAATTTGGTTTAGCCACGCACTGACTACCGGAGCGTCCCGCTTGATGACTCCAACGCCCACCTCGGGGCCGAACCGCAAGTTACCAATCTCCGAGGGCAACAGCTTGGCCAGCGCAAGCAACTCATGGCGATAGTAGGGGGAGTTCGTTTCCGTTTCCAAAACCTCAAGCAGTACTAGAACCTTGTGAAGAGGAAGCGGACTAATCGATCCTTTCAATAGCAGTTTCGCGGTCTTCTCCGGCAACGAACGGAGGTTCGCAACGCTGCCAGCATCTTGATTTTCTTCAGGATCATCACTGACGCCTTCGCTTTCAAGGACGGCCAGAACGCGCTCCGCCACTTTCTGTGCATGAGCCTTGAGATGCTCTGGATTCGGACCCCAGTCCACTTTGGTTTGTGATGCCAGCAAGGGCATCGGAACGGCCTCTATGCCCGCTGCCGGTATCCCGAGCTTCTTTCCTTCCACAATGGTTGTGCCCGTGCCGCAGAACGGATCCAATAGAAGTGAATCCGAATTAAGTTCAAATCGATCTGCGTAGTCGCGAACCAGGTGCGGCGGGAAAGAAAGGACAAACCGGTACCAGTCATGCGCCGGCCGATCCATTGGCAAGAGATTGTTGATTGCGCCGTTCTTTCGCGGCGGACGCGAAGTGGCGGGCTGTCGGGGCATCCGTTGCCCTTTGAAGAGCTCCTGCTGATTAGCGCGCATCCCTTACGGACCGGCTGGGATGCGAGACACGCGTCGAGACATAGGCGTGATTCTAGACCAAACAGCGTTTCACAAGAAAGACTTTAGTCCCATCTTGATGCGGACTAACTGCAATATTGCCGAAGGATACAATGCAGCTATGGAGGGCTTGCCTGAATGAGTGACGAGAAAGCGACCGAAGGCGTTCAGGGTCTGGAGCAGGCGCTCAAGGATCTGGAGCAGATCGTCATCAACCTGGAAAAGGGCGACCTGCCCCTGGCCGAGGCGATCAAGCAGTTCGAGCGTGGAGTGGAACTCACGCGGCGCTGCCAGGCGGTGCTCAAGGAGGCGGAACAGAAGGTTCAGGTGCTGAGCGAGGGAATGCTGGAGGACGTCGACCCGCTGACGCTCAGGAAACCGGACGGCGAAAACGGCAGCGGTGGATCACTCCCCCTTTAGGACCTGTTAGCCCTAATCCGCGGCGACCGACTCGACCGCTTCCATCACCCTGAGCAGGTTGCCGCCCCAGAGCTTCGCGATCTGCTCCTCGGAGTAACCGCGCCGCACCAGTTCCACCGTAACGTTGAGGGTTTCGCCGGCGTTGTCCCAGCCCTCGATGCCCCCGCCCCCGTTGAAATCGGACGAAATCCCCACGTGGTCGATCCCGATCAGCCCGACGGCGTAGTCGATGTGATCGGCGAGGTGCTTCACCGACGCCCGGGGAGGCATGCGGGTAATTTCACTCAGGCGTGAGTAGTAGATTTCACGCTGTTCGGTGGACATGCGGGCAAAGTCGGCGGCATTCCTGAGGCTCATGTCCCGGTAGAGCGCGCCCATGGCCTCCACCTTTTCCGGCGGAGTCTCGCGCAGGTAGGAATCGAAGGCCACGATCTGCACCACGCCGCCGTTGTCGCGCATCGCCAGCAGCGCTTCGTCGCTCAGGTTGCGCGCATGCGCGAAGGCGCCCCTGGCGGCCGAGTGCGAGGCGATCACCGGCGCCGTGGACGCTTCGATCGCATCCATCGCCGTGGCTTCCGAGCCATGGGAGATGTCCACCATGATCCCCAGTTCGTTGGCGCGCCGGACCACCGCGTGGCCGAACTCGCTCAGTCCGCCATGTTCGGACCTGGGCTCGCCCCGCGCCAGGTTCGGGACGGCGGAATCGCCGATGTCGTTGTGGCCGTTGTGCACCAGGCCCAGGTAACGGGCGCCGGATGCGTAATGGACGTCGAGCAGGTTCACGTGGCGGCCTATGGAAAAGCCGTTCTCGATGCCGATCAGCGCGACGCGGCGGCCTTCGGCGTGTATGCGGCGCACATCCGCGGCTGTGAGCGCCAGCCCGATCCGGTCGGAGTGGTCGATGTCGGTCATCTTGCGGATGGCCGCGTACTTGACGAAGGCGTCGGCGATGGCGCGGGCATAGCCGGCCTCGCTGCGCTCGCGCTGCATCACGAAAACGATGAAGAACGCCGCATCCAGCCCGCCCTGCTCCATGCCCGGCAGGTCCACCTGCTGGCCGGGAGGCTTGGCCCGCGCCGGATCGTACGCCTCCGTGCCGAAGTCCGGCGGGATGTCCACGTGCGTATCGATGGCGATCACCCGCTCGTGGATGGCCCGGGCGCGTTCCAGCAGTTCCGCCTCGGTATCCGCGCCAGTTGCGCCTGAAAGTAATCCTGCCAGCAAAATCGCTCCGGTCCACCCGCCTCGTCGTTTCATCGCCTGCACCCCTCTCCCGCGCCGGAAACGGCCAAAAGAATACAGCAATGACGGCGCCAGGCCATGGTGTAGTATTACCCACTGTTCTGATGCATTGTTTCTTTTGTCGGGGGGACAAACAATGAAACGCTTTTCCGTCCTTTCTTTCGCCCTTTCCCTGCCGCTTCTCGGCGTACTTGCAACAGGCCCGGCCACGGCCCAGGAGGAGGCAGCGGAGGCTGCCTCCGGCGCGATCGACGAAATCGTCGTGCTGGGAACACGCCGCCGGGAAGGCAGGTCGGCTACGGATTCGCTGGTGCCGGTCGATTACATCGGCGGCGACGATCTCGGCAGTCAGGGACCGACCGACATGGACGCCCTGCTCTCTGCCCTGGTGCCTTCCTACAACGTGGACCAGCAGGCCATCAACGACGCGGCCACGCTGATCCGGCCGGCGCGGCTGCGTGGGCTGCCTCCGGATTCGACCCTCGCCCTGGTCAATCGCAAGCGCCGTCATCGCGCCGCGGTCATCACCTTTCTCGGCAACGGCGTGGCCGACGGCTCGCAGGGCCCCGATCTCTCCGCGATCCCGGCCATTGCCGTCAAGAGCGTGGAAGTCCTGCGCGACGGAGCGGCGTCGCAATACGGCTCGGACGCCATCGCGGGGGTGATCAACTTCACGCTCAGGGATGAGGCCGAGGGAAGCACGATCACCGCAAAATACGGAAGCTACTTCGAAGGCGACGGCGACGGCCTGAATGTTGCGGCCAACTTCGGCCTTCCGCTCACCTCCAACGGATTCGCGAATTTCAGCTTCGAGTACAAGCAGTCGGACCCCACCGACCGCTCGGTCCAGCGCAGTGACGCCCAGGGCCTGGTGGATGCGGGCAACCCGTACATCCCGGATCCGAACTATCCGCATGTGTTCCATCCCAACGTCATGGTGTGGGGCGCGCCGGAATTCGAGTACGACTACAAGATGTTCGCCAATCTCGGGCTCGATCTCGGTGGCGGGCGCGAAGCCTACGCCTTCGGAAACTTCGCCAAGCGCAAGGTGGAAGGCGGGTTCTATTTCCGTAATCCGCACACCCGCAGCGGCGTCTTCAAGGGTCCCGGCGCCACCGCCGACGGCAGAACTTTCGTGACCAGGGGGCTTGACGCGAACGGCGATCCCATAAAGTGGTGGGCAGACGACACGGACACCATGGTCCCGGAAGGCACGGAATTCGGCCCCAGCGTGAAGGTCGCCGATCTGTCGCCCGGAGGCATCTGGGACGACCAGCCATGCCCGCCCATTCGCATCAGCGGAAACGTGGCCAATCCCGCCGATATTGCCGCGGTTGAGGCCAACCCCAATTGCTTCTCCTTCATTTCGGCGTTTCCCGGCGGCTTCGTTCCAAGGTTCGGCGGCATTCTGACCGACTATTCCGCGGCATTCGGGTTTCGCGGCGACCTGTTCGGTGACTGGTCGTTCGACGCCAGCGCCGTGTTCGGCGTGAACGACGTCGACTTCACGATGCGCCACACCATCAACCCGCAACTGCTGGCCAAGCTGCCGCACGGCCAGAGAACGGAAATACCGATAAATTACTTCCCGGGCTCCTATACGCAAACCGACTACACGGTGAACTTCGACGTTACCAGGGACATGACGATCGGCGAGCTGCCCGCGCATGTCGCGATGGGCGTCGAGCACCGCCGGGAGAAGTTCAAGGTGGAAAGCGGCGGAGAGAACTCCTGGTTCCTCGATGACAGTCCCGGAGGGCTGGCCGAGCAGGGCTTCGGAATCGGCTCCAACGGGTTCACCGGGTTCGGGCCGCGGCTGGCCGGCGAGTTCGGCCGCAACAGCTACGCAGCCTATGGGGACGTGGAAATCGAAGTAACCGACACGTTCACCTTCCAGGTGGCCGGCCGCTACGAGGACCATGCCGATGTCGGCAACACCTTCGACGGCAAGGTGGCGGGGCGTTTTGATATCAGCGAAACGGTCTCCCTGCGCGCGGCGGCCAGCACCGGATTCCGCGCGCCGACGGTGGGCCAGGCGAACATCCTGAACGTGACTACGGCGTTCACCGGCGGCGTGCTGGCCGATGAGGCCACCTTGCCGCCCACGCACCCGGCGGCCGCCATCGTGGGCGCCCAGCCGCTCACGCCGGAAGAGGCCGTGAACCTCACCGTGGGCGCGGTCATCCAGTTGGACGCTCTCGACATTACGGTGGACTATTTCAACATCGAGGTCGAGGACAGGATCGCAAGAAGTTCGGAGAAAATCCTCACGCCGGGCAACATTCAACAGTTGCTGGCCGCGGGGGTGGCCGATGCCCAGGCCTTTACCGCAGTGCGGTTCTACACCAACAACTTCACCACCACCACCCAGGGCATCGACGTGGTCGCCACCTATCCTCTGGACTTCGGTATGGGCGAGACCAATCTGAGTGTGGCGGCCAACTGGACCGATACCACGGTGGACGAGCGCGACCCGGACGTGATCAACGACAAGCGGGTCACCCAACTGGAGGAAAGCACGCCGGGCACGCGCCTTACGCTTTCCTTCAGTCATTCACAGGACCGCTGGGACTTGCTGGCCCGCGTGCGCTACTACGGCGGCTTTGAAGAGTTCACGCTCGATGACGGAAGCAATTACTTCGACGTGGACGCGAGCACCGTCCTGGACGTCGAGGTCGGCTACCAGTTCAATGACGCCGTGCGTTTGATCGTAGGCGCCGAGAACATACTCGACGAGTATCCCGAGGAGCGGTCCAATACTTCCGGGCTCATCTGGCCGGACACCTCGCCTTTCGGGTTCAACGGCGGTTACTACTACCTGAGAGCCGTCTGGGACTTCTAGTCCCTGAAGGCATTCTTACGCTCACGGGCGCGCATGAAGTCGCGCCCGTGAGCGTAATACCTAAACGACGATAACGCGGTCGCCGATGTCGTTGATCTGAACGCCGCCGTCGGCGGTGATCAGCGTCAGGTCCTCCAGGTGGGCGGAGCCGCCCAGGCCCACGTTGCGCACCGGGCAGTCGACGCTGATGATCATGTTTTCCGCCAGCACCACGTCTTCCTTGACATAGAACGGGCTGTCGGCGCGCCCCGGATCGTCGGTGTGCATCAGGCCCACGCTGTGCGGCGTGAACGCCACGTCGAGGTCGTAGCCGCCTTTCCTTAGCGCCTCCATGCCGATGGCGCGGATCTCCGAGTAGCGCAGGCCGGGCCGCAGTGCTTCCATGATCGCGTCCCAGCCCAGTGCGATCGCGTCCGTGGCTTGCTTCATGGAACGAGCGGGCTCACCCAGAAACACGGTGCGCCCGTAGTCGCCGTGGTAGTGGAAGCCGTGGCTTACGCAGTCGATCTGAAATGCCTGCCCTTCGCGAAACTCGCCGTCGCCGGTTTCCGCGCCGATCGTGTCCACCTGCATGAACACGCCCAGGTTGCCGCGCCGTGCGGCCTCGGAAAAGAACGCGGCCCGAAGTTCCTGGTAGGTGGCGCCGGCGCGCGCCGCCCGGGCTGCCACGAGAGCGGCCTCGGCGTTGGCCTGCGCCGAGAAGGTCATCAGTTCGATTTCGCGCGGCGACTTGATCGCACGGATGCGCCTCAGGGCCCGGTCCGCGTAAACCGGAACGGCATCCAGTCCCGCGGTCTCGAATATCGCGTTTACGACCACATGATCCACGCCGATCCGGCCGCGATCCAGGCCCATGCCCTTGACGGCATTGACCAGCGCCCATCGCGCATCCGCGCTGAGTTTCTGTTGCGACAATGCGGTTTCGAGCGTGCTGCGGCGATGTCGTTCGATCTCGCGCAGCGCCACTTCGCCCTTGTCCTCGAAGATGTAAGCCGGATTGGCGGGTGGCTCGCCCTCCACGGCCACTTCCGCACCGTCGTCCTGCAGGCGCCTGTCCCAGCCGGAAAACAGCCAGGTCTGCAATGGAAAATCGAAGTGACCGTCCGAGTAGGTGTAGTAGTAGATGAACTGCATCATTACCAGGCCGGGGGCCTGGCGCTGGTCCTTCGAGAGCAAGGCATAGGCGGGCGCCGGGTAGCCCATCTTCGCCAGCGACCCCCAGTGGCCGGTCAGATGGAAGACGTTGATCGGCTCGGCCAGCACCAGGCCGTCCAGGTGCTCCTCTTCCATCACCCGGTAGGCCTGCTCCAGGTTCATCAGCGGGCCCGCGCGCACCCGCTTGACGCGTTCCGCGAGGTTGTTGGGCGTAAGTGCCGCAGCCGCGTCAGGCTCGCAGGCGGTCAGCGCCGACGCCGTACCGACCGCCCCGGCGGCGCCGATGCCGGTCTTCAGCATCTCGCGCCGCGTAATCACGATTTCACTCCCGCGATCAGAAGTTGTACGTCGCGCGCACCCCCCAGACCGCTCGGTCGGGAAGCCCGGCGGTAAGAATCCGGCGCGGCCCGAGAAAAGCGAAGTCATGCAGAATCTGGTAGTTCGTGAAGGTCTTGTCGTCAAAGACGTTCTTGCCGAACACTTCCGCACGCCACGTTTCGTTCTCCACGCCTGCGCGCACATTGACGCGGTGGCTGTCGCCGGTCTCCGTCAGATTCGGCCCACCGGCAAAACGGCTGCCCGTCATGATGTAGTCCGCGCGAGCGTACCAGTCGAAACGGTCGTTGAACTGATCCGTATAGGAAAGACCAAGCGAACCCTGGTTCTTGGGATTTTTCTGCGTGCGCTTGCCGAGCCCGTCCGCATTGGCGACGCCGAGCAGGACGGGACAATGGCTGCAACTGCCGCCTTTCTTGATCTCCGAATCGTTGATGCTGAAGGTGGCGTCAACCCGGAACTTGTCGGTCACCGCCAGAGCCCCCTCCAACTCGAATCCGTTCAGGTCGATCTCGCCGCCGACGGCCTTGATGCCAACGAAGTCCGTTGATCCGTCCGGCGCCGTCACGAAGACGCCGGTAGCGCTCTGCGCTTTCCAGTCGGCCCAGTACAGGGTTGCGGTAATCCAGGCGCGTCCTTCCAGCAGGCTGCCCTTGAGACCCACTTCAAAGCTGTCCAGTTCTTCTTCCGGCACCGTAAGGCCGGCGCCGGTCTGTTGCTGTATCTGGTCCAGCTCCTGCTGTGACCGCCCGACCAGGTTCGCGTTGAATGTTCCCGGACGGGTGCCCTGGGCAAAGCTGGCATAGAGCGTGATGTCCTCGGTCGCCTTGAAGTCAACGATTACGCGAGGCGTAAAGCTGGTAAAGGTGTCCGACAGTTTGGCCGTGCCGGTCGCCCCGCCTTCGGCCACCTTGTCCCATTGCTGGCGTCCTTCCACGCTCACGCTCAGCTGATCGGTCAGGTCATATCCAATCGAACCGAACAGGCCGGTCGTCTGGATGTCCCACGAGTTGCCTACGCCCAGTCCCTGGGTCCAGAAGAGGAACTTCAGGCCGGTGGAGCGCACGCCGGTGGTGTCGAAATAGTTGGCTCCCAACTGCCATCGCCAGCGACCCTGGTCCGCGGACAGCCGCAATTCCTGGCTGAAGTCCCGCAGGTCGCGATTGTTCAGAAGTCCCGTGTCCCTGAGATCGGCGATATGTGCTGTTGCGCGGCGGTCCACATCGTCCAGCACCTGCCACTCGTTGGAGTGAAACGCTGAAATCGAAGCCAGGGAGATTCCGTTGGTGAACTCGTAGTCCATGACCAGGCTCGCGTTCCAGGCGCGCCGAGCCAACCCGAAACCGTCGAGAATCGGCGGGTCGAACGGGGTCACGATTCCCGGCCGCCCCGGCGTGGACACGCCGTTCAGGACGCCCTCTTTGGCGGCGTTCAAGACAAAATCGGCGTTGATCTCACGGGGTTGGGGGAACGGAGCCTCGCCGCAAATCCAGGTATTGCCGCCGTTGCGCTCAAGCAGCGTGGACCCCTGCGGATTGCAGTTGAAATAGTGCTCGCCGTTGCCCTCGCCGTACGCGAAGGCCGCGCCGGGGCCGTCATCGTCCCGCCACGCATGAACCCGAAGCTTGGCGGAAAACTGCTCAGAAGGAGTCGCGTAGAGCGTTGCGGCCAGGTTCCAGGTCTTGCGTTCTCCCAGCTTCTGATCCGGGTCGTTGCCCAGGCGGTAGTGGCCGTCGGTGCGATAGGTACTGCCCGAAACACGATAGAACAGGTTCTCGCTGACCGGCCCTTCGACCTGCACTCCCAGGTTGGCCGTCCCGTAACGCCCCGCCTCCGCGGTAATCTTTCCCGTGAACTCGTCCGACGGCGTCTTGGTCACGAAATTGACCGCACCGGAGAAAGTGGCGCGGCCGAAATAAGCGCTCTGCGGTCCCTTGACGACCTCCACTCGCTCGGCGTCCTCCAGTCCGCTGATGACGCTGCCCATCATGGGCGCGCCGTCGACGAACACCATGGCCGGCTGCACGTGATCATCCTCGCTCTCGATGCGCATTCCGCGTATGACCAGCAGGCGATTGGAACGGTCGCCGCGGCCCACCGAATGCTCGGCGAAGAAGAACCCGGGCGTGAAATCGACGAGATCGTCAAAATCGGTAATACCCTTGGCGTCGATGTCGGACGCGGTTATCGCGGTAATGCTGACCGGCACTTCAAGGAGGCTTTCCTCGCGCTTGCGTGCCGTAACCACGACTTCCTCAAGGACGTCGTCGGCCGCTTGAGCGGCCGCGGTACTGACGACGCCGAATCCGGCCGGAACTGCGATAAACATGCCCGCAATCGCAAGCAAGAGAACTCTTGGCTTCATACGTGTCCCCCCAAGAGTGATGCGGGAAGGTTCGTTGACGCGACCCACTGACCTGCCTCCCGACCAGCGATCGGCCAATTGGTCATACCGATATTACTAGAATTCAGCTTGACAGCAACACCCCGCTCATGTTTTCCTAGCGATCGTGTTTGGCTACCTCGTAACTCGTTTTGAGTAGCGACGACATCCCACTACCTGCCCTGCTGGGCATTTTTTTTCTGTTGCTGGCCCTGTCGGCCTTTTTCTCCGGCACCGAGACCGCACTCATGCGGGTCAATCGGTACAAGTTGAGGCATCGCGCCCGCGAGGGGCATCGAGGCGCGCTGCTTGCGGAAAGGCTGTTGAGCCGGCCCGACCGGCTGCTCGGGCTGATCCTGTTCGGCAACAACCTCGTGAACTTTTTTGCCGCTTTCATCTGGACGGTGCTCGCGCTGCGCGTGGGCGGCATGATGGGCGCGGTGGCAGGCACCATCCTGCTGACGCTGATCGTTCTGATCGTCGCCGAGATCACGCCGAAGACGTGGGCGGCTGCGCGCCCGGAAAAGCTGGCGCTCGTGGCCAGCCGCATCTACTTCCCGCTGCAGAAGCTGCTGGGGCCGATCGTATGGTCCGTCAACCTGATAGCGGGGTTCCTGGTGCGCCTGACCGGCGTTCGCCCGGACCGGGACGAGGGGCAGGACCTCACCGTGGCGGAACTCCGTACACTGGTGACCGAGTCCGGCGGCCGCATTCCCAACCGCCGCCGGCAAATGCTGCTGGCGGTACTGGAACTCGAAGCGCTGACCATCGAGGACATCATGACGCCGCGCGGCGAGATCGAGGGCATCGACCTGGAAGCGGAATGGCCGGAGGTCGTGCGGCAGCTTCGGTCCAGCAGCCACTCCGTGCTGCCGTGCTACCGCGGGCAACTCGACAACGTGGCGGGCATGCTGCACGTGCGCAAGCTGTTTCAGGCCAACGGCTCCAACGGCCTCAATCGCCGCCGGCTGGAGAGGTTTCTCGAAACGCCGCACTACGTGTTCGAGCACACCTCGCTTACCCGCATGTTCTCCGACTTTCACCGCGGCGGCGGCGCAACCTCCCTGGTGGTGGACGAATACGGCGACATCCAGGGCCTGGTGAGCGTGCAGGACCTTCTGCACGAGATTTCCGGAGGCCTGATCGGCGACAGTTCGCAGGACGCGGAAGAGGACGAGGTGCAGCCCGACGGCAACGGCGGCTGGCTGGTGGACGCCGGCGCCAACATCCGGCTTCTGAACCGGCGCATGAGCTGGCGCCTCCCCACCTACGGACCGAAAACCTTAAACGGCCTGATTCTCGATAAATTGGGTACCATTCCCGAGCAGGGGCAACGGCTGGAGTTGGGAGGGTTCCCGATGGAAATTCTGGAAACCACCGAAAGCGCCGTTGACCGGGTGCGCGTCACGCGCGCCGCAAACCCCGACAACTCCGTTGAAACCGCCACACAAACCGGACCCTGACCATGCTTGCCATCCTTTCGCCCGCCAAATCCCTGGACTTCGAGTCCCGCCTGCCGCGCGGCAGGCACACGATCCCCGCCTTTCTCGAGGATTCCGCGCAACTCGTTGAACGCTTGCGCGATTTCACGCCGCCGGACCTTACGCAACTGATGGGCATCAGCGACAAGCTGGCGAAATTGAATGTGGATCGCTACTCGGCCTGGAAGGAGCCGTTCAGCCGCCGTAACGCCCGCCCGGCGGTGCTGGCCTTCAATGGCGACGCCTACCAGGGCCTGCGCTCCTGGGAGTTTTCGGGGCGCGACCTGGGCTGGGCGCAGCGGCACCTGCGCATCCTTTCCGGCCTGCACGGCGTCCTGCGCCCGCTGGACCTGATCCAGCCGTACCGCCTGGAGATGTCCACGCCATTGAGCACGGCGGCCGGCTCCAACCTCTACGACTTCTGGGGCGATCGCCTGACGGAATCCGTCCGGGAAGCGGTGGAAGCCAGCGGCACGCCGGTGCTGGTCAATCTGGCGTCCAAGGAGTACTTCAGCGCGCTGGATCTTTCGAACGTGGGCGGCCGGGTCATCACGCCGCGCTTTCTCGACTTTCGCAGCGGCAAGTACCGTTTCGTGAGCTTCCTGGGCAAACGGGCGCGCGGGATGATGGCCCGGTTCATCATCGAGCGGCGCATGCGCTTCGCCAAGGGCCTGCTGGAGTTCTCCGAGGCCGGCTACCGCTACGACCCCGAACGCTCCACGCGCGATCATCCCACCTTCATCCGCGACCCGCTCTAGAACCCGTCATCCGGTGGTTTGCGTCGATGTCGATCACGACATCCGCATAGGCCGGCATCGTCTCCAGCATGTGGCGCGTCAGGCGCTCGTAGTGCCGAATGAAGCGCCTGAGCCCTGCCGGTGACAGGCCAGGCGATCCTTCGGACTCCGCGGGGGCCTCCTGCAGGCGCTCGCGCAGCTTGCGCTCCTGCAGAGCGCGCCACTCAAACACGCTGTCGAACGACGGAACACGCAACATGATCAGCATGTCCAGGCGCGCGAACAGTTCCGCGTAGTCCGTGCGCAGACGCTCATTGACCCCCGTCCTCCAGACCGCATCACCGTCCTCCGCCGCTTCCACCTCGTTGACGGGATCGCCGAGCGTTTCCGGTAACTGCGGCCGCGCCCCCACGCACCAGCCCTCGAACAGCACGACATCCACCGGCGCATCCACTCTCCGCCAGTCCCGCTCGGGCGACCGCTCGTCGGTCGCCTTGTCGAATGCCGGCACGGCGATCTTCCGGGCAGCGCCGGGATCCGTCAGCGCATCCAGGACCCGGTGCGCCAGCGCAACGTCGTGCGTACCGGGAACGCCTCTCGTTTCCAGCAGCGGGTGCACGCGGCGGGCGAGCGCCCGACGCTCCGCCCTCGTCAGATAGACATCGTCCAGAGAAAAGCAGACCGCAGAGAGATGCGTCCGCCGGCTCAGCCATTTCGAGAGGAACCGCGCGAACGTGGTCTTGCCGGATCCCTGCGCGCCGGTGACGCCGACAAGGATCGGCCGTCCCGCCGAGACGCGAAGTCTTTCGATGCGCTCGGCAAGCGGACCTGCAAATGGCTGCGCGGTCCCGGCGTAGTCCGCTGGCAGCCGGTGTTGCGCGACGAAATCTTCCGCCCAGCGCATGCCCCGCGTCTCTGCGACCGTCCGCCGCGATTTTTAGGCGGCGGGTTGCGCAAGGGCTTCCAGCGCTTCGTCCAGGCGTTTTACGCTGGTGACCTTCATGCCCTTTATCGGCTTGCGCGGGCGGTTCGCCGCGGGGATCACGGCGCGCCTGAAGCCGAGTTTGGCCGCTTCGCGCAGGCGCTCCTCGCCGTAGGGGGCGGGGCGAACCTCGCCGGAAAGCCCGAGTTCCCCGAACAACACCAGGCCGTCCGGCAGGGCCTGGTTGCGCACGCTCGACCATACCGCCGCCGCCACCGCAAGATCGGCCGCGGTTTCCGAAACCCGCAGGCCGCCGACGAAGTTCACGAACACGTCCCGGTCGTAGGCCGCAACGCCCGAATGCCGCGCCAGGACGGCCATCAGCATGGCCAGGCGATTGTGGTCCATCCCGGGGCTGACCCGGCGGGCCATGCCGGCGCCGGCGTCGGACACCAGCGCCTGGACTTCCAGCAGCATCGGCCGGCTGCCTTCATGGCAGGCCGTAACGGCGCTGCCTGGCGCGCCGGCCTGGCGGCCGGTCAGAAAGATCGCCGAGGGATTGCGCACCTGCTTCAGCCCCGCGGAATCCATGACGAACACGCCCAGCTCGTTGACCGCGCCGAAGCGGTTCTTGACCGACCGCAGCACGCGGAACCGGCTGCCGGATTCGCTTTCGAAATAAAGCACCACGTCCACCATGTGCTCCAGCATGCGCGGCCCGGCGATCTGGCCCTCCTTGGTCACGTGACCCACCAGGGTGACGGCGATTCCACGGGTCTTGGCCAGACGCACCAGGGCGGCTGTGCATTCGCGCAGTTGCACCGGCGAGCCGGGCGCGGAATTGACCTCGTTCAGGCTCAGGGTCTGCACGGAATCGATGATCAGCCATGCAGGGCGTTCCGCCTCGACCGCCGCAAGCACGGCATCCAGGGACGTCTCGGCGATGGCGCGCACTCCGGCGTCGGCCAGCCCGAGGCGTCGCGAGCGCAGGGAAAGCTGCTCCAGCGACTCTTCGCCGCTCACATACAGCGTTTGCGCGCTTGCCGGATTGCCGCCGGCCACCTGCAGCAGAATGGTTGACTTGCCGATCCCTGGATCGCCGCCGAGCAACACGACCGAGCCCTTCACCAGGCCGCCGCCCAGGACCCGGTCGAACTCGGCCAGTCCCGTGGGCATGCGCTGGCCCGGCTGCGCGGCCACTTCATTCAGTGGCACGACCTCGGCGGCGGTGGGCTTGCGGGATTTACCTCCTGTGCGCGCAGGTGCGGCGGGCGCCTCGCGCAGCGTGTTCCACGCGCCGCAGGCGCCGCATTGCCCCTGCCACTTGAGGCTCTCCGCCCCGCATTCAGAGCAAAAGTACAACGCGTTCTTCACTGCATTCGCGCGCCGCGCATGTGAATGTGCATCAGGCTGAACCGGTGCCAAGCACGCCTGCTAATTCTCGCTCGATGGCCTCTCCCTGCCTGGTCTCAACCACTGAGATGTCATGCAATGCTTGAAGGTTCATCCAGAATGCGGCGCCGGTGCCCAGAAAGCGCCCCAGGCGCACCGCCGTCTCCGCCGTAACGGCGCGCTCCCCACGCAGGATTGCCGTGATCCGGTTAGCGGGAACGCGCAGCGCCAACGCCAGCTTGTTTGCGCTCATGTCCCGCGCCGCCAGCTCGGCCTTCAAGACGCGCCCCGGATGTGTTCTTAATCTTGGCATAGTGGACTCTCCATTCAGCCTTTGTGATAGTCCTCGATTCTGACCTGGCCGGCGTCGCCTCCACGAAACCTGAAGGTGATGCGCCAACGTGCGTTAACGACCATCGCCCAGTGGCCCTTGCGAGGTTCCTTGAGCGCATGAAGGCGGGTTGCCCGTAAGGCCCGCAGGGCGGCAAGCGAAGTTGCCGCATCAAGCGCGTCGAGCAGCATAAGCGCCCGCTCGTAGTCGAGGCCGCGAAAGCCGCGACGCCGATCATCCTCAAACAACCGCCGGGTCGCGCCGTCGGCATACGACTGGATCACACGGCTACGCTAGTATGCGCCGCGTAATATGTCAAGCATCGTACGCCACAGGATCATTCCCCATTTGACTTGCTCGCTACGAGTGAATCCGGCGACGGTTCATCCGCTCCGGCTGTTTAGTGTCTGAAGCCAAAAATATCGCCGTAGGCGCCCACTCGGGGGCGTAAATCGTATATTCTTGCGCTCTTCACGCGCCGAACGGTTACATAACCGGAGTGATTCCCAATACTGCTTCCAGCGCCCGTCAGTGGGTGGAGGAGGTTGCTCGCCTTACGCGGCCCGACCGCGTCCACTGGTGCGACGGCTCCCGGGAGGAATACGACGCCCTCGTAGCGGGACTGGTGCGCGACGGCGGGCTGATTCCCATAAACGACGGGCAGTTCGAGGATTGCTACCTGCACCGCTCCGATCCGTCCGACGTGGCCCGGGTTGAGAACCTCACGTTCATCTGCACCGCGGATCGCGAGGACGCAGGCCCCAACAACAACTGGATGGCGCCGGACGAGGCGCATCGGCTGCTGGACGGGCTGTTCCAGGACTGCATGCGGGGGCGCGTGATGTACGTGATTCCGTACTGCATGGGGCCGATCAACTCGCCGTATGCGCGCTGCGGGATCGAGGTCACGGACAGCGCCTACGTCGCGGTGAACATGTACCTGATGACACGCATGGGCGCAAAGGCGCTTGAGCGGATCGAGCGAGAGGGCACGTTCGTAAAGGGGATGCACTCGATCGGCGAACTCGATCCCGAGCGGCGCTACATCATGCATTTCCCGGAAGAGTTGAGTATTCGGAGCTACGGTTCCGGCTATGGCGGCAATGCGCTGCTGGGCAAGAAATGTCACGCCCTGCGCATCGCAAGCTGGCAGGCGCGCCAGGAGGGCTGGCTGGCGGAGCACATGCTCATTGTGGAGATCGAGAATCCGGCGGGCGAGAAGCAGTATGTCGCGGCTGCCTTTCCCTCGGCCTGCGGCAAGACCAACCTGGCGATGCTGATTCCGCCGGAGCAGTTTCCCGGATGGCAGGTCCGGACCGTCGGCGACGATATCGCCTGGCTGCATCTCGACGACGACGGCGTGATGCGCGCCATCAACCCGGAGGCCGGCTATTTCGGCGTCGTGCCCGGCACCAACCGCGACACCAACAACAACGCCTTCGAGATGCTGCAGCGGGACGCGATCTTCACCAATGTGGGGCTGAGCAGCGAAAAGGAGCCGTGGTGGGAAGGCCGCAAGTTCGGCGTCCCGGTGCTGAACTGGAAGGGGGAGCCGATCAGGAGCGGAGAAAAGGCCGCGCATCCCAACTCCCGCTTCACCGTCTCGGCGCAATGCAACCCCAGCTATTCGCCGATGGCCGAACACGCGGCGGGCGTGCCCATATCCGCGCTGATCTTCGGCGGGCGCCGCGCACGGCTGGCGCCGCTGGTCATGGAGGCGCGCGACTGGCGCCACGGCGTGCTGATGGGCGCCGCCATGGCCTCGGAATCCACGGCGGCATCCAGCGATTCCGACAACGGACTGCGGCGCGACCCGATGGCCATGAAGCCGTTTTGCGGCTACAACTTCGCCGACTACTGGAAGCACTGGCTGAGTTTCGGCGGCCGCAGCGACAGGCTGCCCGGGATCTATCACGTCAACTGGTTCCGGCAGGACGAAGCGGGCAAATACCTCTGGCCCGGATTCGGCGAAAACCTGCGTGTGCTCCAGTGGATTCTCGACCGGTGCAAGGGACGGGCCGATGCTCGCGAGACGCCGGTGGGCAATCTGCCGCGGCGCAAGGACCTCAACCTTCAGGGACTCGATATCGCTCCCGAGGCCCTGGAAGGTCTGCTCGACGTGGATACGGAAGGCTGGCGCGAGGAAATGAGGAAAATCGCCGAGTACCTCGCCCAGTACGGCGACCGCGTACCCGCCGAACTCGCCGCCGAACGCGCCCGCGTAGCCGCCGCCTTGGGTTGACCTGACAGTGCCGCTTCAGGCAGCGTAGCGCAAACGATCCGGAACGCAGTCAAGCAGTATTCGTGCTTCGCTTGCGGGCGCCGATACATGCCGCGCCAGCGCCCGTCGCCAGGCTCCGGCGCCGGGCTTGCCCGAATAAAGGCCCGCCATGTGCCGCGTGATTGCACCGAGCCTTGTTCCATTCTGTTCCTCGCTCTGGGCGTATTCCACCATGGCCGCAACGACCTGGATCCGGGTCCTCCGCTGCCGCGACGCGCCGGGCAGCGCGGTGAGGAGCCAGGGATTGGAGTAGGCGGCACGGCCAAGCATCACGCCGTCGACGCATTGCAGGTGCGAAGCAATCTCGCTGTTTGCGCATACGCCGCCGTTGATGACGATGGGCAGGTCCGGCATGGCCTGCTTCAGCCGGTAAACGAACTCGTAACGCAGGGGCGGCACGTTGCGGTTCTCTTTGGGTGACAGGCCCTCAAGCACGGCGATGCGGGCGTGCACGATCAGGGCCGCGACTCCCGCTTCCTGCATCGCCCGCGCGAACGCCAGGAGATGCGAAAACTTCGGGCGGTGATTGGTCCCGATGCGGGTCTTGACCGTGACGGGCCGGCCCCCGGCCCGCCCGCGCATCGCGCGTACGCAATCGGCCACGCGTT
This sequence comes from Gammaproteobacteria bacterium, assembly GCA_026707445.1. Taxonomy (GTDB): domain Bacteria; phylum Pseudomonadota; class Gammaproteobacteria; order Steroidobacterales; family Foliamicaceae; genus Foliamicus. Next base: position 53,748 of record JAPOWV010000007.1, on the reverse strand, counting down.
CCGGTTCATGCATCAGGCAGGCGCCGAAACGGCCGGCCTTGACGCGGGAACTGGGGCAGCCCACGTTCAGGTTGATCTCGTCAAAGCCCGCCTGCGTGGCAAGCGCCGTCGCTTCGGCCAGCGTTTCGGGGTCGCTGCCTCCGAGTTGCAGAGCGAGGGGGCGCTCGGCGGGATGATGCTTCAGAAAGCGCCCGTCGTTGGAATGGATTACGGCCTGCGCATGGACCATTTCCGTATACAGGCCGATGCCCGGCGCCAGCAGCCGATGGAAATAGCGGCAGTGCCGGTCGGTGCGCTGCATCATAGGTGCCACCGAAACCCGGCAGGCGGCTGGGAACAATGACGAATCAGCAGCCATCCATCGTGGCATCGACCAGGAAGCGCACGACCTCGCGCAGCGCTTCCTGTTCGCTGGCTCCTTCATCCAGGGCCTGGCGATAAGCGGCCAGTTGCAGGCTGGCGCTGGTGCCGCGCTCGAGAATCGTGCGCGCGTGTTCGATTTCCTGCTTGCAATCAAAGAATTCCGCGTCGTGGCGAATCATCGTGATCAGTTCGTCCAGCAAGTCGGAAAACGGCACCATCGTGCCCCTGCCGAAGTCGAGCAGGCTGTCGGTCGGCCCGTAACGCATCGCCCGCCAGCGGTTTTCCTCCAGAAGCAGCAGGTTGTAGCTGCGCCAACGGCTGTTGCTGACCCGCAGGCGCCACAGCATGCGGACCAGGCAGACCGTGAATGCCGTCATGCATACCGTGTCCTCGACGAAAGTGCAGAGGTCGAAAATGCGCGTCTCCAGCGTCGGAAAGCGTGCGCTGGGCCGCACGTCCCACCAGATCATCGAGGAATCCTCGATGACATTGGCCTGAACCAGGGTCTCGATGTGGCGCTCGTAATCGCTCCAGCCGTTGAACTCTTCCGGAAGGCCGGTACGCGGCAAACCGGAGAAGATGGTCAGCCGAAAGCTGCTCAGGCCGGTATCGTCGCCCTCCCAGAACGGCGATGAGCTGCTGAGAGCGAGCAAATGCGGCAGGAAATAGCGGAACTGGTTCATCAGGTCCACGCGCAGGTCCTTGTCCTCGATGCCTACGTGCACGTGCATGCCGCAAATCAGCATGCGGCGGGCGGTGGCCTGCATTTCCTTCTGCAGCGCAACGTAGCGCTGCGACGGGGTCTGCTTCTGGTCGCGCCACAGCGCCGACGGATGCGTGGAAGCGGCGATGATCCGCATCCCGAATTGCTCGGCCACCGCGTTGATCTCGCGCCGCTGCCGGGTCAGTTCCCGGCGCACCTCGGCCACGTCGGCGCAGACCTTGGTTGCGGTCTCCACCTGCGCCCGCATGAGTTCGTTGACGACCTGCCCGGTGACCTGTTCCTGGCAGGCGGGCATGAATCCGGCCGGCGGGTCCACCGCCAACTCGAGTGTTTCCGCGTCCACCAGGAGATATTCCTCCTCTACGCCCAGCGTGAAACTGGGTTGATCCCGCAGCAGGCTCATGTCATTAGATCCGGGCCGAAACAGCCCAATTGTATTGGCGGAAGGCCGGCAATCGTTAGCTGGAGGTTTCCCCGAGGCGCTCCGCCAGCCAGTCCGGCACGCCTTCAAGCGCCCGCTCAAGTTCCTTTCCGTCTGGCCCGCCGCCTTGCGCAAAGTCGGCCCGCCCGCCTCCCTTGCCGCCCAATTGTTCCGCGACTACCCGCGCCAGGTCGCGCGCCGGCACACTTTCGCGAATGTCCCTGCTCACGCCGGCGACGATCCGCGCCTTGCCGCCATCGCGCGCGCCAAGAACCACCACCGCCGGCTCGTATCGTTCCCGGTAGCGGTCGACCGCGCCGCGCATCGTGTCCATATCGGCGTCGCCATCGAGCTGCAGGGCGATCAGGTTTATTCCCGCGACTTGCGTGACGGGCACAGTCCCCGAACCACCCCCCTCGGCCAGGCGCGCGCGCGCTTGCGCGAGGTTCTTCTCGAGTTCCCTGGCGCGTTTCATCAGCGCCTTCAGTTTTTCTTCCGAATCGTCGGCGCCGCCCTTGAGCAATCCGGCGAGCCGGCCCATTCGGTGGCGCAGGTTCCGCACCCACTCGAAAGCCCCGGCGCCGGTGAGCGCCTCGATACGGCGCACGCCGGCGGCAACGGAGGACTCCGACACGATGGCGAACAGCCCGATGTCCCCGGTACGGCCCACATGCGTGCCGCCACACAGTTCCATCGAGTAATCGCCCAGCTTCAGCACCCGGACCTGCTCCGCATAGTCTTCACCGGCCATCGACAGCGCGCCGGCCTCGATCGCCTCATCCATCGGCATTTCGGTAGTGACGGCGGGCTCGTTGGCGCGAATCTGCTCGTTGACTTCGTCCTCGATGCGCTCCAGGTCTTCCGGCGAAACGGCCTCGAAATGCGAGAAATCGAACCGCAGGCGGTCCGGCGCCACCAGGGAGCCCTTTTGCGCCACGTGCTTCCCCAGCACCTTGCGCAGCGCCGCGTTCATCAGGTGCGTGGCCGAATGGTTCAGTACGATGTCCCGGCGGCGCCCGGCGTCTACCGTGGCGGTCACGTCGTCGCCCACGCTCAGGGTCCCCTGGGCAACCACGCCGATGTGCGCGCGTCCTGCCGATGTCTGCTGCGTGTCCTTGACCTCGAAGCGCAGTCCTTTCCCGGCCAGGACACCCGTGTCGCCCACCTGTCCGCCGCTTTCGGCGTAGAACGGCGTGCGGTCCAGCACCACTTCGGCGGTTTTGCCTTTCTTCACCTGCTCTGTCGCCTCGCCGCCGATCCGGATTCCGATCACGCGCGCCGGATTCTCCAGACGCTCATACCCCGTAAACTCGCTCGCGGGGAAAACCGAGGGCGGCACGGCCGTGGGGGCAGTGCCCCCACTCTCTGGAAATTCGTCCTGTTGCGCGCTCATGCCGGAAGACCTGCGGGATCGCTCGCGCTGTCTGGCCATCGCGGCATCGTAACCCGGCATATCCACGGAAAGGCCTCGGCCGCGCGCGATATCGGCGGTGAGGTCAACGGGGAAACCATAGGTGTCGTACAGGACGAAGGCCTTTTCGCCGGGAATCACCCCGTCGCGCACGTCCTCCAGAGTCCGGTTCATGTAGCGCATGCCCTGCTCCAGCGTCGCCGCGAACCGCTCTTCCTCGGAACGCAGCACCCGCTCGGCGAGCTCGCGCGATTCCGCCAGTTCCGGAAAGGCCACGCCCATTGCCTCTTCAATGGGTTCCACCATCCGGTAGAGGAAGGCATCGCCGACGCCGAGGTCGTGGCCGTGGCGCAGCGCGCGCCGAATGATGCGGCGCAGCACGTAACCCCGTCCCTCGTTGGACGGAAAAACGCCGTCGCTGACGAGAAAAGTCGCGGCGCGGGCGTGATCGGCGATGACCTTAAGCGAGTTGGACTCAGGATCATCCGTGCCCGTGATTTCGGCGGCCGCGGCAATGAGGTCGCGGAACAGGTCGATTTCGTAGTTGCTGCCGACGCCCTGCAACACGGCGGCGGTGCGCTCCAGTCCCATTCCGGTATCGACCGAGGGCTTCGGCAGGTCGGTGAGATTGCCTTCGGCGTCGCGGTCGTATTGCATGAACACGAGGTTCCAGATCTCCACGAAGCGGTCGCCTTCCTCCTCCGCGCTGCCCGGCGGGCCGCCGGCCACGTCCGGGCCGTGGTCGTAGAAGATCTCCGAGCAGGGGCCGCAGGGGCCGGTATCGCCCATCGACCAGAAGTTGCCGGACCCGCCGAGCCGGATGATCCGCGATTCCTGGAGCCCGGCCTCCTCCCCCCAGCATCGGGCCGCCTCGTCATCGTCCTCGTAGATGGTGACGAGAAGCTTCTCCTCCGGCAGGCCCAGGTCCCTGGTGACGAAATTCCAGGCCAGGCGGACCGCCTGCCGCTTGAAGTAGTCGCCGAAGCTGAAGTTGCCCAGCATCTCGAAGAAGGTGTGATGGCGGGCCGTGTAGCCCACGTTTTCCAGGTCGTTGTGCTTGCCGCCGGCCCTCAGGCAGCGCTGCACAGTCACGGCGCGCGGATATGGAGGCGGCTCGCGGCCGAGAAAGATGTCCTTGAACTGCACCATCCCGGAGTTGGTGAACAGCAGCGTGGGGTCGTTGTGCGGAACGAGCGGCGATCCGTGCAGATGACGATGATCATGCCGTTCGAAGAACTCCACGAACGCGGTGCGGATCTCGGCGGCCTTCACGAGCTCGATTCTCCCAGGACGGCCCGCGCTACCTGTCCCTCGGAATATCCGCGTCCGCGCAGAAACCGAGCCTGGCGGGCCATTTCGTTCCGGTCGGCCGGCGGCGACTTGCCGAACCGTCGGTTGCGGGCCGCCGCAGCGCGCCGGTCCCAGTCGATTTCCGTCTCCGCAAGGGCGGCGTCGATCAACCCGGGGGCCACGCCGCGCTCCCTCAGCTGGGCACGAATCTTGAGAGGACCCTGCCCGCGCTCCAGGCGGGAACGCAGGAAAGCCTCCGCGAAACGCTCATCGCTGACCAGCCCGCGCGCCGCCAGTTGCTCCATTACGGCCTCGATCGCGGAGGCCTGGTGGCCCCGCAATCTCAATTTGGTGCGCAATTCCCGCAATGAATGCTCGCGCCTGGCCAGCAGGCGCAGCGCGATATCCAGCAGGCCGTCGGAGCCGGCCGTACGATCAGGCACTCGCAGCCTCTACCGGTTCCTCCACTGCCTTGTCGGCGCCCCGGATCTGCGCTTCCAGCTCCTCGGCAACGTCCGGATTGTCGTGCAGATAGCTGCGCGCCTTTTCCTTGCCCTGGCCGATATGGCCGTCCTTGTAGCTGTACCAGGCGCCCGATTTCACGATCAGGTTCTTCGACAGGCCCAGGTCGATGAGCTCGCCGGCCTTCGAGACGCCGTATTGGTTGCCGGTGAACAGAATGTCGAATTCGGCCATCTTGAAAGGCGGCGCCAGCTTGTTCTTCACCACCTTCACGCGGGTCCGGTTGCCGATCACCTCGTCGCCCTGCTTGATCGCCCCGATGCGGCGGATATCCAGGCGCACCGAGGAGTAGAACTTGAGCGCGTTGCCGCCGGTGGTGGTCTCGGGGTTGCCGAACATCACGCCGATCTTCATCCGCAACTGGTTGATGAAGATCACGATGGTTTTGGATCGATTGATATTGCCGGTCAGTTTGCGCAGGGCCTGCGACATCAGCCGCGCATGCAGCCCCACGTGGGTGTCGCCCATTTCGCCCTCGATCTCCGCTTTCGGGGTAAGCGCGGCGACCGAATCGACCACCACCACGTCCACCGCGCCGGAGCGCACCAGCATGTCGGTGATTTCCAGGGCCTGCTCGCCCGTGTCCGGCTGCGAAACCAGCAGATCGTCCACGTTGATGCCCAGGCGCTCGGCGTACACCGGGTCCAGCGCATGCTCGGCGTCCACGAACGCGGCCGTGCCGCCCGCCTTCTGACATTGCGCGACCACGCTGAGCGTAAGCGTCGTTTTTCCGGAAGCCTCGGGACCGAAGATCTCCACCACACGTCCGCGCGGCAGACCGCCGATTCCCAGGGCCAGGTCCAGCGCCAGGCTGCCGGTGGAAACGGCTTCGATGTCGTGCACCGCTCCGGAGCCGCCCAGGCGCATGACGGAGCCCTTGCCATATTGTTTTTCGATCCGCGAAAGGGCCGCCGCCAGCGCCCGCTTGCGATTGTCATTCATGGTGCTCAAGTGCTCCCGCTCAGGTCCCGGTACCGAGATTATTCCATAGCCGCGGCGAATTGCACGGCGGCAATTCTCCGGCTTGGGCGGGTTATGGGCAGGCGCACCCGAAATCGCCGAAAATAGGCCTTTCGCATCAACCCTCAGCCGTCCCGTTGACGCGTTTCAGCAGCCCTTCCAGCGCATGCGCCACCGATTGCATCCGCACGGCGCGGCGGTCGCCGTCAAACAGCATGGTTTCCGCCTCCCGAAGCCCGTTGCGGCCCGCCCAGGCAAAAAGCACCGTGCCTACCGGACGCGTCTCCGTGCCGCCGCCGGGACCGGCAATGCCGGTGACCGCCAGGCTCCAGTCCGTCCGTCCGCGCTGAAGTGCGCCGGCGGCCATTTCCCCCGCCGTCTCGGCGCTGACGGCTCCGAATTCTTCCAGCGTTTGCGGGCTGACGCCCAGCAGCCGCTTCTTGGCGTCGTTGGAGTACGTCACGAATCCGGCGTCAAACCACCCCGAACTCCCCGGAAGACCGGTGATCGCCTGCCCCACCCAGCCGCCGGTGCAGGATTCGGCAAGCGCCAGCGTTTCGCCCCGATTCAGCAACAAGGCGCCCAGTTCACGTACGAGACGACTAATCTCCTGCTCGGTCATTTTCTCCACCGCTTCCTTCCTTCAGTTCGAACAGCAGGTCCAGCGCCTCGCGCGGGCTGAGCTGTTCGGGGTCCACCGCGGCCAGCAATTGCTCCACCCTTGCATGAAACTCCTGGGAGCGAAGGCGTCCCGCCTTCGTGGAGGGCGGGACGCCCTCCTCCCCAGGGTCAACGGCCTTTCTCGCGGAATCGAGCGTAAGCGGCAATTGCGCCTGCCCGCGCTCGATCAGTCGGCCGGAACGCTGCTCCAGTTCGTCCAGCATCCGCCGGGCAGATGCGATGACCTGCCTTGGAACGCCCGCCAGCGCCGCCACCTGCAGGCCGTAACTGCGATCCGCCGGGCCGTCGCGCACGGAATACAGGAACACCAGCGTCCCGGCGTGTTCGACGGCGTCCAGGTGGACGTTTGCGCACGCCGGCGCGGTTTCGGCCAGCGCGGTCAATTCGAAGTAGTGGGTGGCGAAGAGCGTGAAGCAGCGCAGGCGCTCGGCAATGTAGCCGGCCGCCGCCCAGGCCAGCGAAAGACCGTCGTAGGTGCTGGTGCCGCGGCCCACCTCGTCCATCAGCACCAGGCTCTGTCCGGTGGCGTTGTGCAGGATGCTCGCCGTTTCGGTCATTTCCACCATGAAGGTGGAGCGACCGCCGGCGAGGTCGTCGCCGGCGCCGATACGCGTGAATATGCGGTCCAGCGGCCCGATCTCGGCCTCCGCAGCGGGAACGAAGCTGCCTATGTGCGCAAGAATCACGATCAGCGCGACCTGGCGCATGTAGGTGGACTTGCCGCCCATGTTCGGGCCGGTCACGATCAGCATGCGGGTGTCGTCGTCCAGCGCCAGGTCGTTGGCGATGAACTCGGAATCCAGCGCGCGCTCGACTACCGGGTGGCGGCTGGACTTGAGCCGGATCCCCGGACGATCGGTGAGTTCCGGCCTCGCGTAGCCCAGCTCCAGCGAGCGGGCGGCCAGGTTGACCAGCACGTCGGTCTCGGCCACGGCGGCCGCCAGGTCCTGCCAGACCGCGAGCCACCGGGACAGTTTCTCCAGCAAGTCCTCGTACAGCCGCACTTCCAGCTCCTGGGCGCGTTCGCGCGCGCCCAGGACCCGGTGCTCGAAGCGCTTGAGTTCGGGCGTGATGTAGCGCTCGGAGTGTTTCAGGGTCTGGCGGCGGATGTAGTGCTCGGGCGCTTCCTCCGCCTGGCTGCGGCGAAGCTCGATGTAGTAGCCGTGAACCCGGTTGTAGCCCAGCTTCAGGTTGGCGATGCCGCTGCTCTCGCGTTCCTCCGTCTCCAGGTCCTGCAGGGCTGCGTCGGCATTGCTGCTGACTTCGCGCAGCTCATCCAGTTCCGCGCTGTATCCGGCGGCAATCACCTCGCCGTCGCGAATCCTGGGGGCGGGATGCTCCACCAGCGCTTCCTCCAGCAGGCGCAGTCCTGCGGGAGGCGTTTCCATCCGCTCCGCCAGGGCTTGCAAAAGCGGCGCGTCCAGGGTCGTAAGCCGCTCGCGCATCGCCGGCGCGGCCTTCAGGGCGCACCGCAGCTGCTCCAGGTCGCGCGGACGGGCGGTACGGATGGCGAGGCGCGCCAGCACCCGCTCCAGATCGCCGACTTCGCGGATAGACTCGCGCCACCCTTCCTGCTCGCCGCGCAATTCGTCCAGCGCCTGATGCCGGAAACGCAAGACCTCATGGGAACGCAGGGGGCGATGGATCCAGCGCCGGAGAAGCCGGCTGCCCATCGAGGTGGAGCAACGGTCAACGATGCCGGCCAGCGTGTATTCGTCCCGTCCGGAAAGCGACCGGTCCAGTTCAAGGTTGCGCCGCGTGGCGGCGTCCATCAACAACGCGTCGCCGGGCCGCTCCACGTTGAGCGCCCGCACGTGAGGCAAGGCGCCGCGCTGCGTGTCCTTTACGTAGTCCAGTAGGCATCCGGCGGCGGCGACCCCCCGATCCATGTCCTCCACGCCGAACCCGTCGAGGTTGTGCACCCGGAACTGGTCCTGGAGAGAACGCCGCGCGGACGCGGCGCTGAACTGCCAGTCCCTCCGTTCATGAACCGCGGGCCGGCCGGGCAGCGCCTCCGGCAGCCGCGTTCCCTCGCCGACCAGCAATTCGGCGGGCCGTAATCGTTGCAATTCGCCCTCAAGTTCCTCCAGGCCGTTGCATTCCGTGATCGAAAAACTGCCGGAGCTCAGTTCCATCCAGGCCAGGCCGTAACGGCCATCCTTCCCGTGCAGGGCCGCCACCAGGTTCTCGGCCCCGCTGTCGAGCAAGGCTTCCTCGGTCAGCGTGCCGGGAGTCACAAGCCGCACGACCTCGCGCTTCACCGGGCCGCCGGAAGGCTTGGGGCGGCCAATTTGCTCGCAAATGGCTATCGATTCGCCCATTTGCGCCAGCCGGGCGATGTACGAATCGGCCGAATGCGCGGGCACCCCAGCCATGGGAATCGCTTCGCCATTCGACTGTCCGCGAGTGGTCAGAACGATGTCCAGCAGCACGGCCGCACGCTCGGCGTCGCCGAAAAACATCTCGTAGAAATCGCCCATGCGGTAGAACAGCAGGGCATCGGGGTGCTTTGCCTTGATGCGCAGATACTGCTGCATCATCGGCGTATGCCCCGCCAGCGGTCGCGCGCCCGCTGTCATGCGCTAGCACACTACCCTTCGCCGAATCCCCGCCCCGCCGCGGCTGCTTCAACCAGCCTTTGCGCCGGCGTCCAGCGCGCGCCGAATCGGTCGTGAAACCCGCGGATGTCCTCCAGCACGCCATCCAGCCCCTGCTGCTCGGCGTAGTGCATGGGACCGCCGCGCCAGGCCGGGAAGCCGTAACCGTAGACATAGACGATATCGATGTCCGACGCCGCCCTGGCGACGCCTTCCTCCAGCAGCGCCGAGCCGACGTTCACCAGCGGGTACATGCACCGTTTGACGATCTCTTCGGCGCCGGCGGGCGGTCCGCGTTTGTAACCCAGCTCTTCCGCCAGCTCTTCGATCAGGCCGGCCACCCCGGGATCGGGTTCGGGAACCCGGCTGCCGGGACTGTAGTTGTAGATACCGCGGCCGTTCTTCTGCCCGAACCGCTCCCGCTCACAAAGAGCATCGCCCAGGCGCTCGCCCGGCTTTCGCTCCTCCAGCGGCTTGCCGGCCAGCTCCCGGGCCCGCCAACCCAGGTCCAGGCCCACCAGGTCAATCATCTGAAAAGGCCCCATGGGCAGCCCGAAGTCCCGCAGGGCCGCATCGACCGACTCCGGCGGCGTGCCCTCGAACAGCAGTTCAAAGGCCTCGAACATGTATCCCGACAACATGCGGTTGCCGATGAATCCGTTGCTGTTGGCCGACCACACAGGGACCTTCTTCATGCGCGACGCAAGCGAAAACGCGGTCGCGACAGTGTCCGCCGAACTGTGCCGGCCCTCGATCACTTCCACCAGGCGCATGATGTTGGCTGGGCTGAAGAAATGCATACCCAGCACCTGCCCGGGCCGGCCGGTTGCTTCCGCCATCCGGTCGATATCGAGATACGAAGTGTTGCTGGCTAAGATCGCATCGCTGCCCAAGGCCCGGTCAAGGCGAGTGAAAATCCGCTTCTTGAGGTCGAGGTTCTCATAGACGGCTTCCACCGCGAAGTCGGCCCCATCCAGCGCGCCGTAGTCCGTTGTGGGCGTGATCAGCGCCATGCTGCGCTCGGCGCCGCCCGGCGGAATCCGCCCGCTCTTCTCGGAGCGCTCGAAGTTCCCGCGTATCACGCTCAAACCCCGCTCCAGCGCCTCCTCTCCCGTTTCCAGCACGGTGACCGGTATCCCGGCGATCGCGAAATTCATCGCGATGCCGCCGCCCATGGTTCCGCAACCGATCACCGCGGCACGCTCGACGGCGCGCGCGGCGGCTCCGCCGGCGCCCCTGGCCGCCGCGCGTTCGGCGAAGAACACGTGCGAGAGCGCCTTGCTCTGCGGGTTCTTCAGGCAACTGACGAACCGGCGCCGCTCCTCGGCCAGACCGGCGCGAAAATCGTCGCGGCAGGCCACGGCCTGCTCGATGCATTGCACGATCAACTCGGGCGAATCGCGGCCCCGCATCCTGCGGGCGATCAGTTGCCGCGCCCCGTCGAATACCTCCGCCGCCTCGCCAGGCCGGGGCAGCTTTCCGGGTCCGGAGGAAATCTTTCGCACCGGCGCCCCGGCGGCCAGCATTTCCTCCGCAAAGGCGCAGGCCGCTTCGGTCAGTCCATCTTCAAGCAGCCGGTCGGCCAGGCCCATTTCGAGAGCCTGACCGGCGTTTACCGGTTTGCCGTCCAGGCACATCCGCAAGGCCCGCTCCACGCCCACCAGCCTTGGAGTCCGCTGGGTCCCGCCGGCCCCCGGCAGCAGCCCGATATTGACCTCGGGAAAGGCAAAGCGGGCGCGCGCGGAAACGGCCCGGTAATCGCAGGCCAGTGCAAGTTCCAGCCCGCCGCCGTATGCGACTCCGTCCACCACCGCGATGACCGGTTTGGAACACGTGTCCAGCGCATCGCATATTGCGTTTAGCGAAGCCTCGGGGGCAGGCAGTTCGGACAGGCCGAACTCCTTGATGTCGGCGCCGGCGCACCAGGTCTTCAAACCGCTCAATAGCAGCAGGGCGCCTGCGGAGTCGTCCCGCGAGGCGGCCCGGATCGCATCCAGAAGCGGCATCCGCAGCTTTGCCCCGAGAGCGTTGACGGGCGGGGAATTCATTTCGATCAGCCGGACGGGCCCGCGATCGCTCACGTTTACGGTCATGATGCGCCTCCGTTCATATCGAGCACCCACTTGCCGGTCACCTGCCGATTGGCGAAAGCCTTGAAGGCCAGCATGTAGTCCACCAGCGGCAACTTGCGCTCGATAGGACACGTTATGGCGCCGCTTGCAGCCAGGTCCGACAGGGCCTCCAGGTTCTCGCAGGCCGCATCGGGGTGGCGGTCCGTCCAGGGGACCCAAAGAACGCCCAGTACCGCCGCGGTCTTCAGCAGGACCAGGTTGAGCGGAAGCCGGGGGATCTCGCCGGTGGCGAACCCAACCACCAGGAAACGCCCGCCCGGCGCGCAGGCGCGGTAGGCGGACTCGGAATACGAACCGCCAACGGGATCGATCACCACGTCCACTCGACCGCCGGCCTTACGCTTGAGCCTGGCGCGGAAATCCTCCCCGCTGTAGTCGATACATTCGTTTGCGCCCATCGCACGCGCAAACTCCAGCTTGTCCGCGCTGCCCGCCGCCGCGATGACATACGCGCCCATCGCGCGAGCCAGCGCCACCGCCGCCATGCCCACGCCTCCGCCGGCGCCCAGCACCAGTACGGTTTCGCCGGCCCTGAGCTTCGCGACCTGCTTGTATGCGTGGTAACAGGTTCCGTAGGTAATGCAAAAACCCGCGCCCTGGGCGAAACTCATGTTGCCGGGCAGGCGTGCAACGTGATGGCGGGGCGCGACCGCGCGTTCGGCGAACATGGACCGGCCGTGCACGGCGACGCGATCGCCCACCGCCAGGCCTTCAACGCCATCGCCCAGCGCCGCGACCACCCCGGCCGCTTCGCCGCCCGGCGTGAAAGGCAATTCCGGCCGGTGCTGGTAGCGGCCCTGCACCATCAGCAGATCGAAGAAATTGAGACCGGCGGCGCGCACTTCCACCAGAACTTCACCCTCGGAGGGAGACGGCTCGGGCATTTCGCCCAGCGACAGGTCCGGCTGCTCCGCGTAGCGGTTGCAGATCAGTGCGCGCATGCAGGACGGTTCTTCCCCCTTTCCCGAATGATGCGATCACACGTGGATGCCGCCGTCCACCAGCAGCGCCTGTCCGGTCACGTAGGAACCGGCCGGCGACGCAAGGAACACGACCAGCCCGGCCACTTCATCGGGAGCGCCCATCCGTCCCAGCGCCGTGGTGTCCAGAAAGCTCTCGCGGGCCTCGGCATCGGTCCACAGCGCCCGGGAGAAATCGGTCTTGATCAGTCCCGGGCAGACCGCGTTGGCGGTAATGCCGTCGCGGCCGTATTCCAGCGCCAGGTTCCGCGCCATCTGGATCTCCGCGGCCTTGGACATGCCATAGGCGCCGATCTTGCCGTGCGCCGTCTGACCCACGTACGAGGAAATCAGCACGATCCGGCCGTGTCCCCGGTTCCGCATTTCCGGAACGACCAGCCGGCTGAGCCAGATGTTGGCCGTGACGTTGCAGCGCCAGATCCTCTCCAGGGCGCTGTCGGACGTGTCGAGCAAGGGACCGAAATGCGGATTCACGCCAACATTCGAGACCAGGATGTCGATGGCGCCGAAGGCGGCGCGGGTGCGCTCCACGAGGTCCTCCACCTGGTCCTTGTGGTAGACGTTGCAGGGCGCGGAAATGGCGGTTCCCTTGCCGAACCGCAGGTTGAGTTCCTCCGCGGTCCGCTCGCAGGCATCCGCCTTGCGGCTGGACGCGGTTACGCGTGCGCCGTGCTCCGCCATCCGCGTGGCGATGGCCTTGCCTATGCCCCGCGTGGAGCCGGTGATCAGCGCCGTCCGGCCCTCCAGGTTGAACAGTTCGTCCATGCCGAGACGAGGTTCAGGCGCCTTCGGATATCAGCATGAAGAGCTGTTGCGCCACCCAGGCGGGTTTTTCCTGGCCTTCGATTTCCATGGATTTCTCCAGCCGGATGACCACGCGCCCCGGTCCGCGTTCCCGGACCTCGGTGAGCGTGGAGTGAACCCGGACGCGGGAACCCACCGGTACCGGGTTGATGAACCGCAGTTTGTCCAGGCCGTAGTTGATGACGAAACCGACGCCCTCGATTTCCGACATCTCGGGGGACTCCAGGTGCACCGAAAGCGAGAGCGTCAAAAAGCCGTGCGCGATGGTGGATCCGAACGGCGTTTCGCGCGCCACCCGTTCGGGGTCCACATGGATGAACTGATGATCCACGGTGCAGTCCGCAAAGGCGTTGATGCGGGCCTGATCCACGTCAAACCAGGCCGACGGAGTAAGCTCGCGGCCCTCCCATTCCCTAAGGTTTTCGATCTTCATCCCGCGTGCCTCGCTGCCCCGTATTAGCGCCTGTCGAATCCGTCGAAGCGGTATAGTATAGAAGTTTATTTCGGCTTTCCGGAGGTCGCTCCATGAACGCGCTGGCCCGGGTGTTTGCCCGTCCACCGTTTATCGGTTTGTTCCCCTTTGCGGTGTTCTTCGTGTCCCAGGGCCTGGGGCACTCGGTAATGATCCAGATCGAACGTGCGATCGGTGCGCCGGGGATGTATTACGCGGCCGGCGCCATGGGCCTGATCGGCGCATTCCTGCTCTGGCTCGGCATGCGCCAGGACAGCGAGGTGAGCGGAACCTGGCTCGGTTATTTCGCCGCATGGCTGCTGTGGACCGGCTGGGTGGAATTCTCGTTCGTCTATTACGCGATCTGGCTGGGCGTCCCGGACCTTATGGATGCGACCGGCGAAGTGGCCACCAACGCGGAATACCTGGTGATGATGTCTTCTTTGGGGGTAATGCTCGCCACCCTGGTCTATTTCCTGTTCAACCGCGAAACGCGATGCAATTTCTTCCGCTGGTGCCATCGCTGGCTTGGAATGGGGACCGGCAAACCCACCGAGGGGCACAAGCGCAACTTCGCGGCGATAACCGCACTGGAGACCATTTACCTCATCTGGTTCTTCTATCTGTTCCTGCTCATCATTTACGACGAGAACGTGCTGGGCGACCAGCATCCGGTCACGTACGGGATCGCCGCGCTGAACGCGGTCTGGGCGATCTACCTGCTGCGACGCCTGCTGCGCTTCAAGCGAGTCGCCACGGCGTTGCGCTACTCCATCGCAACCGCGATCATCAGTTGGAACGCGTACGAATTCGTCGGACGATGGGGATGGGTCAACGATTTCTTCGTCAATCTGGAGGAATACGGCTGGCAGGTTATCGCGGTGGCTATCGCGTCGGTCGTGGTGGTGTCGTTTTGCCTGGTCATGCCGGCGGGCAAGAAGGAACGCGAGCGCATGGAAGCGATGCAGCAGGAACTCAGCGCAAGCTAGTTCGACAGGCTTGATTTAACTCCCGGCGCTGCGTTGCGGCCGCCTTCCAGGCGCTTGCGTATTCGATGAACATGCGATCTCACTACTGCGGTGAACTAGGTGTCGGCCACGCCGGTCAGGCAGTGGAAGTGTGCGGCTGGGTCAACGGTCTGCGCGACCACGGCGGCGTAATCTTCATCGACCTGCGCGACCGCGAGGGGATCGTGCAGGTCGTTTGCAACCCGGACCAGCCTGCCGTGTTTGCCGTCGCCGAAAAGGCCCGCGCCGAGTGCATACTGCGGGCCACCGGCGCGCTGCGCATTCGCCCCGAGGGCACGGCCAATCCCGATCTGAAAACGGGAGACGTCGAACTGGTGGCCGAGTCGCTGGAAATCCTCTCCGCCGCGCGGGACCTGCCCTTCCACCACGGCGAGGGCGCCAGCGAGGAACTGCGCCTGAAGTACCGCTACCTGGACCTGAGGCGGCCGGAAATGCTGGACCGGCTGCGCCTGCGTCACAGGGCAATCGCTGCGATACGCGCGTTCCTGGACCAGCGCGGCTTCGTGGACGTGGAAACGCCCATGCTTACCCGCGCCACACCGGAAGGCGCGCGCGATTTTCTTTCTCCGGCCCGCAACCGGCCGGGGCGCTTCTACGCCCTGCCCCAATCCCCGCAGTTGTTCAAGCAATTGCTGATGATGTCGGGACTGGACCGCTACTACCAGATCGTGCGCTGCTTCCGCGACGAGGACCTGCGTTCCGACCGCCAGCCGGAATTCACCCAGCTCGACGTGGAAATGTCGTTCGTGGACGAAGAGGACGTGATGGGACTGATGGAGGCCCTGGTGCGCGAAGTGTTCTCCGGCGTGCTGGACGTGGAACTCCCGGATCCCTTTCCGCGCATGAACTACGCCGAGGCGATGCAGCGGTTCGCCAGCGACGCGCCGGACTTGCGCAACCCCCTTGAACTCGTCGAACTGAGCGGCATATTCGCGGATTCGGAATTCAAGGTATTTTCGGCCCCGGCCCGGGACCCCGGCTGCCGCGTGGCGGCGCTGAAGATTCCCGGCGGCGGCGGAATGACCCGCCGCGAACTCGACGAACTGACCGGATTCGTGCAGGCCATGGGAGCAAAGGGAATGGCCTGGATCAAGGTGGCCGATCCGGCAATGGGCCGCGACGGCATGCAGTCTCCGGTATTGAAGTTTCTTGCCGATGACGAGATCGCGGCGCTGCTCGAAAAGACCGGACCGGCCGCAGGCGACCTGCTGCTGTTCGGCGCGGGAGCGGCCGCGATCGTGAACCGCACGCTGTCGGCCCTGCGCGACCGGCTGGGCAAGGAACGGGACCTGATCGGCGGCGGCTGGGCGCCGGTGTGGATCACGGAATTCCCGGGATTCGAGTTCGACGAAGACGAAAAACGCTGGAAGGCGCTTCATCATCCCTTTACCGCTCCCGGCGTGACGGCGCCGGGCGAGCTCCTGGAAAGTCCCGCGCGAGCCTCGTCGCGCGCCTACGACCTGGTCCTGAACGGCCACGAGATCGGCGGCGGCTCGGTGCGCATACACCAGCGCGAAATGCAGGCGGCCGTGTTCGAGCTGCTGGGACTATCGGCCGAAGAAGCCGACCGACAGTTCGGGTTCTTCCTCAAGGCGCTGGACTACGGCGTCCCGCCGCATGGCGGCATCGCCTTCGGGCTGGACCGCTGGGTCATGCTCATGGCCGAGGCCGAATCGATCCGTGAAGTGATCGCCTTCCCCAAGACGCAGTCCGGCGCCTGCCCCCTTACCGATGCGCCCGCCGCCGTCGAACCGAGGCAACTGCGGGAACTCGGATTGCGGCCGTTATAGAATTTCGCGCGGCCCAAAGGCTTATTTCCTGCTCCCATGCCTATCTACGAATACGAATGCCGCGAGTGCGGATTCCGGCTGGACGCGCTGCAGAAAATGAGCGATCCCCGCCTCAGAGACTGCCCCGAATGCGAGCGGCCGGGCCTGAAGAAGCTGGTTTCGGCCCCGCACTTCCGTCTGAAGGGCAGCGGCTGGTACGAGACCGATTTCAAGAACAGCGGGCGCGACAGGCAGGACAGCGCGGGCAAGGACGCCGGAAACGGCGCAGAAAAGTCGGCATCCGACACCGGCGGCAAGGACAAGGCGGACTCCTCCTCGGGCAAGGAATCCGGCGGGAGCCCGGCGTCCGACGCGGCCGCCGCGTGAGCAATGCCTGACAGCCTCATCAGCAATGTTTAAGAGCTGGTGGCCGCGCCTGAGGCGCGTGCTGGTGGCGGGAATGCTGGTCTGGGTTCCCGTGGGCATAACGGTGCTGGTGCTGCAGTTGCTGATCGACCTGGCCGACCAGACGCTGAGGCTGATTCCGGAACCGTATCGTCCCGAAGCGCTCCTCGGGTTCCCGATTCCCGGGCTTGGGCTTGTGCTCAGCCTGGTGCTGCTGTTCGTCACCGGACTGGTGGCGGCCAATGTGTTCGGCAGGCGCATTATCGGCTTGTGGGAATCGGTCCTGCGCCGGATTCCGCTGGTCAGGACGATTTACACGGCCGCCAAGGGCTTTCTGGAGATGGTCCTGAGCGGCAAGCGGGGCTCGTTCAGCCGCGTGCTGCTGATCGAATACCCGCGCAGAGGCATCTACTGCATCGCGTTTCAGACGTCCAGCACAGTGGGCCAGCTTGCCGAACACACGCCGGACTCGGTGTGCGTCTTCGTGCCCACCACGCCCAACCCGACCTCCGGGTTTCTGGTCGTCGCTCCGCGGAAGGACCTGATCGAACTGGACATGAGCGTGGAGGACGCGATCAAGCTGGTCGTTTCCGTGGGCGTCGTGGTCCCGGACCCGGACAATCTCCCCCGCGTCGATGCCGGCGCCGGGGCGAGTGAAGCATGAGCAATCGGCCGTTTGACGTAACGGTCATTTTCAGCACCTACCGGCAGCCCGAATGGCTGGAAAAGACGCTTTGCGGCTTCGCCCATCAGACCCGTCGGGAATTCGAAGTGGTCGTGGCCGACGACGGATCCGGCGAAGACACGGCCGAAGTCATCCGCAACGCCCGGAGAAGCACCGGGCTTGAGATCGAGCACGTCCGGCAGCGGGACCACGGCTTTCGCAAGTGCCGGATCCTGAACAAGGCCATCGCCAGGGCGCGGGGCGAATACCTGATATTCACCGACGGGGACTGCATTCCACAGCCCGAATTCGTTTCCCGGCATCTCGAACTCGCCGAACCGCGGCGCTTCCTCTCGGGCGGCCTGCTCAGGTTGCCGCTGGGACTGTCCCACAACATCCGGCCGGAAGACATCGCGGCCGGACGTTGTTTCTCCGCCTCATGGCTTCGCAGCCGCGGCATGCCGCTCACCTACAAGCTTCTCAAGCTCTCCGCCGGCATGGGCTTCGGCGCCTTGCTGGACCGTATATCCCCGGCCACCGCCGGCTGGAACGGCCACAACGCGTCAGGCTGGAAGGCCGACGTCCTTGCGGCAAACGGTTTCGACGAGCGGATGGGCTACGGCGGAGAAGACCGGGAACTGGGGGAGCGGCTTGAGAACGCGGGAATCCGCGGCAAGCGCATTCGCCACCGTGTCACCTGCCTGCACCTGGATCACCCGCGCGGTTACGTCGATCCGCAGGTGCGCGCAGCCAATCTCGCCATCCGCCGGGAGACCCGGCGCACGCGCCGTACCCGCACCGGGAACGGCATTGCGCAACACTAGCCGGCGTCTTCCGCCTTGGCCTTGTCGCCACCGATAAAGATCAGGAAATCATCGGCCTGGTAGTACTTGCGGAAGGTCTCGTTGACGTCCTCAAGCGTCAGCGCCCTGTATTGCGCATGCAGACCGCCGTACCACAGCGCATCCAGACCGTGTTCCGCGCCGGAACTGAGGATGCCGGTCAGGGCTGCGTCGCTGGACCAGGAGTTGAGGTCGCCTGAAATGGCGCCGTCCACGGCGTCCTGAAGCTCCTCGGCGGTAAAGCCGTCATCAATTGCACGCTGCAATTCCTCCAGCGCCCCGCCCCGGACCTTCGACAGGTTCTCAGGGGCCGCGATAGCCTGAATGAACAGCGCACCGCTGTCGTCCTCCGCCCGCTCGGATGCGTTCATGCCGCCGCCGGCGCCGTAGGACCAGCCCTCTTTCTGGCGCAGGCGCTCGATCAGGCGATTGCTCAAGCCGCCGCCGCCGAATATACGCGTGGCGATAACCAGCGGCGCGTAGTCGGCGTCGCGAACGTTGAGCGGAATCGGCAGCGCGGCAACCATGATCCCGTTGGCCTTGTCCGGCGTATCCAGCCATTCCTCCCGGGCCTGCACCGGCTGATGATGGTTGGGCGCCGTCACGTAGTCCACGGGCGCCTGCCAGTCGCCGAAGAGTTCATCAAGGCGCTTGGCCAGCGCAACGGAATCGAAGTTGCCCACGGCGAGTGCGATCGCTCCCTTGAACCCGACATGGGAATCCCAGAATTCGGACAGGGCGTCCCGGTTCATGTTCCGGATCATCTCTTCCTGCTCGTCCAGGTCCATGGCGTAACGGAAATGGTCCGGTCCGTATGGACTCAGCGCCTTGGACAGGGCAACGGAAACGACGCTTTGCGGCTGCCCGCGGGCTCCAGCAATACTCGCCAGCGCGGAGCGCTTGGCTTCCTCCAGTTGATCGGGATCGAAGACCGGCTCGCGCAGCACATGCGCCATCAAGGCCAGCGCTTCGTCGAAATTGGCCTCGTCCGTCTGCAGCGAGGCATTGATTCTCTGTCCTCCGCCCCTGAGGTTGAGGTCGCTCTTCAGGCGGTCCCACTCGGTGGCCAACTCGTCGCGCGTGTAGCGCGTCGTGCCGCGCTGCAGCTGTCCAGCGGCGTATCCCGCCACGCCGTGCTTTCCTGCCAGGCTCTCTTCGCTGCCGAAGAACAGGTTCAGCGAAACGATGATCCGGTCGCCGCGCGACTTCTTCTCGATCGCCCACAGCGAGCCGCCACCGGCCAGCTCCTGCCTGACGGTGCGTGCGGCGATGTTCTCCGGGGTGGGAACGAATTCCTCGCCCGCGCTCACCGACTGCCGTCCCGCCAGGGCCGCCAGCTCTTCGCTCTGGTCGTCCCGGGACGCCACCGTGGCCCGGTCCGGGCTCTCGGTGGGGATGAACTTGCCGGCGGTGCGGTTGCTGCGCTTGAAGTGTTTCGCCGCGGCCGCGTTCAGATCTTCGACGGTCAGCGCATCCAGTTGGTCCTTGTACAGAAAGAGGTATCGCCAGTCCCCTGCGGCGATGCTCTCGGAAAGTATGCGCGCCAGGGAGCCGACGTTCTTTATGGCGTTGTCGTAACCGGAAACCATGGCAAGCCGCGCCCACTCGAGTTCCTCCCCGGTGATCGGTTCCGCGGCAATGCCCTCGGCGACCTCCAGCAGCGTGTCAAGCACCTCCTGCGTGTCGCCGTCCACCGGGACGGTAGCGTTCAGCGTGAACAGCCCCGGAAAGGCGAATGCATCGGCGCGCGCGCCGGCGCCGGCGGCGATACCCGGTTCGATCATCTTGCGGTACAAGCGCCCGCGGCTGGAATCGGCCAGGATCCGCGAAACCGCGTCAAGGGCCGTGTTCTCCCTGGTGGCCCCGGCGGGAATGTGATAGGCGGCCATGACCAGGCTCTGCTTTCCGACCCGCCGCAGGGTCACCAGGCGCTCGCCGTCCTGGACGGGCTCGACGGTATAGATCCGGGGCAACTCCCGCTCCGGCGCCGGAATCGCACCGAACGAGACGGCGATGATCGCGGCCGCCTCCCCGGGATCGAAATCGCCGGCCACGATAAGCGTGGCGTTGTCCGGCTGGTAGTAAGTCCGGTAGAAGGCCTGCAGGCGGCCGATGTCCACGCCCTCGACATCGGAACGCGCGCCGATCGTAGAGTTCCCGTAGTTATGCCATTCGAAGGCCGCCGCCCGGATCCGCTGATCCAGCATCCGGCCCGGGCTGTTCTCGCCCCGCTCCATCTCGTTGCGGACGACCGAAAACTCGGATTGAAGGTCTTCGTAGGCGATGAACGAATTGACCATGCGATCGGCTTCCATGCGCAAGGCCCACTCGAGGTTGTCGGCGGTGGGCTCGAAACTTTCGAAGTAATTCGTCCGATCAAGCCAGGTGGTGCCGTTGAATCCCATGCCGCGCTCGTTGAAGACCTTGGGTATGTCGGGATTGTCCGGAGTGCCCTTGAACAGCAGGTGCTCCAGCAGGTGCGCCATGCCGGTTTCGCCGTAGTTCTCGTGCATGGAGCCGACGCGGTAAGTGACGTTGACGGTCACCCGCGCCTGCGCGTTGTCGGGAAACAGCAACACCTGCAGCCCGTTGGGCAGCGAGTACTCGTGGATGCCTTCCACGCTCGTGACGTATTCGAACCCGTCGCTGCCGGAAATCCCCAGGGGGTCTTCCGCAAGGACGGCCGCCGGCAGCACCAGCAGCATCAGCGCGAACTTATTTCTCAATTGTTTCATGGAGGGCCGAATCTTACGCGGCCTTGGGGCGGTCGCGCACGGAAATGACGGTTTCCCCGTCCTTGTCGGCCACTTCCAGCGTCTCGCCCGGCCTGGCGTCCGCCGACAGCAGCCAATCCGCCAGCGGGTTCTCCACGTAGTCGCGGATCACCCGTTTCAGCGGCCGCGCGCCGTAAGCCGGATCGTAGCCGAGATTGGACAGGCGCAACCGGACGGCGTCGTTGACCTCGAGCCCAAGGTCCTGCTCCCCGAGCCGGACCGCAAGGCGATCGAGCTGCAGGTCCACGATGGCGCGAATCTCGTCGCGCGTCAGCGGCCTGAACACGACGATATCGTCGATGCGGTTGAGGAATTCCGGGCGAAAGTGCGAACGCAGGGAGTCCATCACGGCTTTCTTGATCTCCTTGTGCTCGGCCCCGGCCAGCGAACGGATCTGGTCCGAGGCCAGGTTGGAGGTCATGATCACCACCGTATTGCGGAAGTCCACCGTTCGGCCCTGGCCGTCGGTCAGGCGCCCTTCGTCGAGCAGTTGCAGCAGGATATTGAGCGCATCCGGATGCGCTTTCTCCAGTTCGTCCAGCAACAGGACGGAATACGGTCTGCGGCGCACCGCCTCCGTGAGCTGCCCGCCCTCCTCGTAGCCGATATAGCCGGGTGGCGCGCCGACCAGCCGGGAAACGGCGTGCTTTTCCATGTACTCCGACATGTCGACCCGCACCATCGCGCCCTCGCTGTCGAACAGGAACTCCGCCAGGGCCTTGCACAACTCGGTCTTGCCCACGCCCGTGGGTCCCAGGAACAAAAACGAGCCCGTGGGCCGGTCCGGGTCGGCGAGCCCGGCCCGGGAGCGGCGGATCGCCCGGGACACCGCACGCACCGCCTCGTCCTGGCCGATCAGGCGGCGATGCAGCTCATCCTCCATGCGGTTGAGCCGCTCGCGCTCGCCGGTCAGCATGCGGGAAACCGGAATGCCCGTGGCGCGGGCCACGACGGCGGCGATGTCGGCTTCCCCGACCCGGCTGGAGAGCATGGCGTCGGCCGCTTGTTCGGATTCGTTTTCCTGCGATTCCTCAAGCTTTCGTTCCAGCTCCGGAATGACGCCGTACTGAAGCTCGGACATGCGCTGCAGATCCTGCCCGCGGCCGGCCTTCTCCAGCGTCAGGCGGGCCTGTTCCAGTTGCTCCTTGAGCCCCGCGGCTTCCTGCGTGCGGGCTTTTTCCGTCTTCCACGTCTCCGACAATTCGGCGTGTTGCCCTTCCCGCTCGGCAATCTCGGCATCGAGGTCCGCCAGCCGCTGGCGCGCGCCTTCGTCCTCGTCCTTGCTCAGGGCCTCGCGTTCGATCTTCAACTGGATGAGCCGCCGCTCCAGCCGGTCGATGGCTTCCGGCTTGGAGTCCATCTGCAGGCGTATGCGGGCCGCGGCCTCATCGATCAGGTCGATGGCCTTGTCCGGCAGCTTGCGATCGGTGACGTAACGCTGAGAGAGAGTGGACGCGGCGACTATGGCTGCGTCCGAAATCGTGACGCCATGATGCACTTCGTATCGTTCCTTCAGGCCGCGCAGGATGGCGATCGTGTCCTCCACGCTGGGTTCGTCGATCAGCACCTTCTGAAAGCGCCGCTCCAGCGCACCGTCCTTCTCGAGGTTCTTGCGGTACTCGTCGAGAGTCGTCGCGCCCACGCAATGCAATTCGCCGCGCGCCAGGGCGGGTTTGAGCATGTTGCCGGCGTCCATTGCGCCCTCCGCCTTGCCCGCGCCGACCAGCGTATGCAACTCGTCGATGAACAGGATGATGCGGCCTTCCTGTTTCGCCAGTTCCTTCAGGACCGCTTTCAGGCGCTCCTCGAACTCGCCGCGGTACTTGGCGCCCGCGATCATCGCGCCCAGATCCAGCGCCAGCAGGCGCTTGTTCCTGAGTCCCTCGGGCACCTCCCTGTTGGCGATGCGCTGCGCCAGCCCTTCGACCACCGCGGTCTTGCCGACGCCCGGCTCGCCGATCAAGACCGGGTTGTTCTTGGTCCGCCGCTGCAGGATGTGCATCGTGCGGCGAATCTCCTCGTCGCGGCCGATGATGGGATCGAGCTTGCCTTCCTCGGCGCTGCGGGTCAGGTCGATGGCGTATTTTTCCAGCGCGCCGCGCAGTTCCTCCGCGCCCGCCTCGTCGACGGTTTCCCCGCCGCGAACCTGGTCGATTGCCGCCTCCAGTCGCGCCGGATCCACGCCGGCGTCCTTCATCAGGCGCCTGTGCTCGCCCTTGTCGCCTGCGGTGGCAAGCAGCAGGATTTCGCTGCTGACCAGCGTGTCGCCGCGCTTGCGCGCCAGCTTGCCGGCCAGGTTGAGCACCCGCGCGAGCGCCGCCGAAGCGTGCAGATCGCCCTCCTGCCCCTGGACGCTCGGCATGCGCTCGAGCGCTTCGGCAAGATCGGCCCGCAGTTTTCCCGTGTCGGCCCCCGCGCGGCGCAGGAGCGGCAGCACGGCGCCCCCGTCCTGCTCCAGCAGCGACCGCAGGACGTGCAGCGGTTCGAGAAACTGGTGGTCGGCATCCACGGCGGCCGCCCGCGCCTCGGACAGCGCCTCCCGCACGCGATTGGTGAATTGATCCATGATCGGGATATAGCGTCCGGCAGCGCGAATTCAACCGTGCGGGTCCAGCCAGACAAAGGAAGCGTGACGCTCGGGGCCGCCGTCCCTGCGATAGGAATGAAAGCGCTCCGGGTCCGAGAACGTGCACCAGCGGCCGCCGTAAACGTCCGTGATTCCGAGCCTGCGCAACTGATGCCGCGCAAGCCCGGCCAGGTCGAGGAACCAGTGCGTGCTGTCCCTTCGGGCAAGGAACTGCGCCGAATCCGGCGTGCTCGTGGATATGGCCCAAAAAACGTCGGCGCCGACCTCGTACGCCGGGCCGCCGATGCCCGGACCGATCCACGCCATCAGTTCCGCCGGGTCGATCGCCCCGGCGCCGCCCCTGCTCAATGCGCCGACGGTCGCCTCGATCACGCCCGAAGCCAGGCCTCGCCAGCCGGCGTGGGCCGCTCCGACGCGACTCCCGGCGGCGTCGCACAACAGGATCGGCAGGCAGTCGGCAGTGCGCAGCATGCACGCACGCCCGACGGTAAACGACACGCAGCCATCGGCCTCAACTTCGGTCCAATCCCCGTCGGCGCAAACCACGTCCCTGCCGTGCATCTGCGAGAGCCAGCGAGGTTCGCCCGGGATCCGCAGCAGCCGCCATGCTTCGTCGGGCTCAAGGCCGCGCAGCGTACTGGCCGCGCGAACCGGACGCGGCGCCGGCCAATCGGGGCGGATCAACCGCTCCACGAAAAATCGTTCCAGTCGCGCTCCTCCCCGGCGAGGCGCGTCAGCAGACCGCGCATGTCCTCCGGCAATGGAGCTTCGAAACGGCATTCGCGATCCGTAGCGGGATGCCTGGCCCCCAGCCGGCCGGCATGCAGCGCCGGACGGCCGAAGCCGTCTCTGTTCCGGGAATACAGCGGGTCCCCGACCAGCGGATGCCCGACGTGAGTCAGGTGCACGCGTATCTGGTGCGTGCGCCCCGTCTCCAGGCGGACCGCGACGAGCGCATTCGCTGTAAATCGCTCAAGAACGCGATAGTGCGTGACGGCGCTGCGCCCGCCCGCTCGAACGGCCATGCGCAGCCGGTCGCGGGGGTGGCGCCCCAGGGGCTGATCTATGGTTCCGCCGGCCACCGGACAGCCCCTTGTCACCGCCCGGTACTCGCGCCGAATCCGCCTGGCCTGCAGGTCCACGGTAAGCCGCTGGTGGGCGGCGGCCGTTCGGGCCACGAGCAGCAGCCCGGTGGTGCCCGCATCCAGCCGGTGCACCAGCCCGAAGCGCGGCACGGCCGCAAGTTCCGGGAACCGATGCAGCAGCCCGTTCTGCAGCGTGCCGCCGGGATTGCCGGCGCCCGGATGCACGACCAGGCCGGCGGGCTTGTTCACCACGATCAGGTCCGGGTCGGCATGGACCAGGTCGAATTCCACGAACTCCGGCTCCACCGCTCCCGCCGCCGCCAATTCCCCGCGAATCTCGTATTCCTGTCCCGCATGCACCAGCGACCGGGGTCTCAGGGGAACGCCTTCTTGCTCCGAGACCTGCCCGCTCTCTATCCAGGTCTTGATCAGGCTGCGCGAGTAGTCCGGCAGCAGCTTCGCCAGCGCCGCATCCAGCCGCCGCCCGCCGAGATCGTCGGGGATCACGACGCGTTCCCGCACCAGGCGCTTCATCGAACCACGCTCCACATACCCCGCATCTTCGCAGAAAAATGGCGGGGCTGACATGCTGCGGGCGCGCTCGTTATACTGCACGCTTGTTCGTAACGCGACAGTTCCCGAGTACCGAAATGATCAATGTTCGCAACCTCGCCGGGATTCTGCTGGTGGCGGCGGCCTGCGCCGCCCTGGCCGGTTGCGGTCGCGGCGACGAGCGTGACGAACTGTCGGCGGCCAACGTGCTCTACGAACGCGGGCACGCCGCGCTTGAAGGCGGCGACTTCCGCAAGGCCTTGCGTTTCCTCGGCACGCTCAAGGCGCGCTTTCCGTTCAATCCGCAAACCCGCCAGGCTCAACTGGAGATCATCTATTGCCACTATCGTCTGAACGACCAGGACAGCGCGGTAGAGGCGGCGCGCGAGTTCGAGCGTGAGAACCCACGCCATCCGAACGTCGATTACGCCATCTACATGCGCGGCCTGGCCCTGTTTGCGCGCCAACCCGGACGATTCGGGCGCCTGTTCCGGATCGACTACTCCCGGCGTCCCGTGCTGACCGCCGGCGAATCGTTCGACGCCTTCACGCAATTGACGACGCGATATCCCGACAGCGAGTATGCCGCGGACTCCCGGCGCCGCATGGTGTACCTGCGCAACCGCATGGCCCGCTATGAGAACCATGTCGCGGACTATTACCTCCGCCGGGGCGCCTGGATCGCGGCTGCGAACCGGGCCCGATTCGCCATCGACAACTACCATGGCTCGCCCGAGGTCGCCGGGTCGCTCAAGATCCTGGTAAAGGCGTACCGGAGGATCGGCCTGGATGAGCTGGCTACGGACGCCGAGCAGATGCTCGCCACGAACTTTCCGGGCGAGCAGGTCGATGACGAGCAGCGGCGGCGGCGCTTTTTCTTCTTCTAGCAGTCCGTGGCAGAACCCCGCGTCGCACCGAGACCGGCGAGACGCCCGCCTGGCAAGGCGCGAGGAGCGCGCATATCCGGCATATGCAAGCGACGAGCAACGCCGTCCAGGCGGGATGGATCGCCGGTCGAATGCAGCGGGGCTTCTGCCACGGACTGCTAGTCTTCCAAGGGTATCAGCGCGGCGATCCGCTTGATGCGTCCCTGCTTGCCCGGCGGCCCGAGCGTGATGCAGGCCGCGGTCGGGCGCCTGATTTCATACTCGCCGACCGAATAGCGCGCGTACCGGCGGCGCATCACGTCTTCGCACAGCAGCAACCGGTACTCGCGTTCCAGGTGGCTGAAGCGCACGCGAACGACGTGCTCGTCGGAGACCGGGCGGCGCGTGACGTCCACGATGTAGCGGTCGAGTTCTATCAGCACCAGCGACGAATCCAGTTCCATGGCCTCCGGCGCCAGCACGCGGTCATAGGAGCCAGCCTTGGTTGAGGTCTTGTCCGACCACAGTTCCAGCGGCGAAGAGCACAGATCGCCCAAAAGCTCCCTGGGGTAGGTTCCGACCTTGCGCCAGCGGGGGCGCTCGGCTACCAGAAGATTCTCGTTCTGCGGAGGCTTGGGCGTAGCGGCCTCGACAGGCGCCACGAAAACATCCAGCGGGCGGGCCGGGGACTTGTTGCGGTAACGCACGGCGTTTAGCGACAGCGCTCCTCCCTTCCCCGCGCCATGAAGACGCGCCCACGAACCCAGCATTTCGCCGTCGAAATGCATCGCGGCCACCCGGAAACCGCCTGCGGCTTCGTAGCGCGCCAGGCAGAGAAATTGCTTTATTTCCAACGCAGATCCCAAAAGCGCCGCATTTTATGTTTTTCGGGCCGACGCGCCAAACTCGGGGGGGCCGAGTCGCGCGAGAACGGCGCGCAGTTCGTCGGGCAGGGGCGCATACAGGCGCAGTGTCCGCGAGGTCAGCGGATGACGCAACTCCAGTGCGGAGGCATGCAAAAACAGCCGCTTGAGGCCGAGTGCCCGATCGGGCCCGCTTTGGGCGTGCCCGTAGCGGTCGTCGCCGAGCACCGGGTGGCCGATGGCGGCGGCGTGAACGCGAATCTGGTGGGTGCGGCCGGTAATCGGCACGGCACGGACCAGCGTGGCCTCCCGCCACCCCTGCCGGGGCAGGAAACGGGTCTGCGCCGGTTGTCCCGATCCCGCCCGCACCCGCCGTTCGGAACCCGTGCTGCGCGATCGGTCGAGAGGCAGGTCAACCCGGCGCTCGCTGCCCTTCAGGCGCCCCGACAGCAGAGCGATATAGGTCTTGCGGACCTCATTCTCGCGAAAGGCCTTGTGCAGCGCGTGCAGGGCACGGGGTTTCCTGGCCAGCAGCAGGCAGCCGCTGGTGCCCCGGTCCAGCCGGTGCGCCAATTGCAGAAAACCCTCGCGGGGGCGGGCGGCGCGGAGCAACTCCACTGCCCCCAGGCTGACGGAACCGCCCGCGTGCACGGCCAGCCCGGCCGGTTTGTCGAGAAGCAGCAGACCCTCGTCCTCGTACAGCACGTGCTGCTCTATCCAGCGCGCCCGCGACGCCACCGGCGGCGGGGGCCGCCGCTGAATAAACGGCGGCAGTCGAACCTCGTCGCCGGCGCGCAGGCGATGGCCCGAGGACTTCCGGCCCCGGTTCACCCGCACCTCGCCGCGCCGGATCATGCGATGAACGCGCGCCAGCCGCATGCGCTTGAGGCGGCCCGCCAGAAAGTTGTCCAGGCGCCGTCCGGCATCGTCTCCGGAAACGATCAGAACGTTGTCTTTCATCGGCTATTGGCGATGCCTCCGGGGTATTCGGCCATGCAGGGTCTGATAGCGTGCCGTGCTATGCCGCGCGCCGCCCACGCGGCGCGCGCCCCTCCGCAGCGCATAAGGCCCAGGCTGGCAGCGCGTGCTATATTATGCGTCGGCGCTGCTGACACGCGCCCGCGCAAACGTTTGCGCAATCGGCAGGAGTGACCTGCCGGACCTGTTTCCCATTGCGGCGGAGGAACGCCGGTCTTTCCGGATGAATTTCAAGGACCCGAACGTGCACCTGACGTTTTCCTGATGAATCACCTCTACATGCTCTGCTGCCGGCGCCCCCATCGGTGGGCGCCGAGCGCGGCTGCGGCGTGGCTCCGCCCGAATACGGACGAGATTCACAATGAAAAGAATGCTTGTAAACGCCACCCAGCACGAAGAGGTGCGCGTTGCCCTGGTCGATGGGCAAGAACTCTATGACCTTGCCATCGAACACAGGGAAAAGGAAGAAAAGAAGGGCAATATCTACAAGGGGCGCATCGCGCGCATAGAACCCAGCCTCGAGGCTGCCTTTGTGGATTTCGGCGCGGAGCGCCATGGATTCCTCCCCCTGGAGGACATATCCCGCGAGTATTTCCTGCGGACCCCGGAACCCGGCAAACCGCTGAATATCGCCGAGCTGGTGGAGGAAGGCCAGCAACTGGTGGTTCAGGTGGAGAAAGACGAGCGGGACAACAAGGGCGCGGCCCTCAGCACCCTCGTTTCGCTGGCCGGCCGCTACCTGGTGCTGAACGCCAATAATCCGCGCGGCGGGGGCGTTTCCCGCCAGGTGCGCGGCGAGGATCGCCAGGCCGTGCAGCAGAGGCTCGGGAAGCTCACTATCCCCAAGGGCATGAGCGTAATCATCCGCACCCAGGGGCACGACCGGAGCACCGAGGAGCTGCAGTGGGACCTGGACAACCAGTTGCGGATCTGGGAAGCCATCAAGCTGGCCGTGCTGGATCGCGACGGCCCGTTCCTGGTGGTGCAGGAATCCAGCGTGATCCTGCGGGCGGTGCGCGACTACCTGTCCGACTCCATCGGCGAGGTCGTGGTGGACGACGACGAGGCCTACGAGAGCATTCGCAGCTTCATGAAACACACCATGCCGCACTTCCTGAACCGGCTGCGGCGCCATGAAGGCGACGGCCCCCTGTTCAACCGCTACCAGATCGAGAGCCAGATCGACTCGGCGTACCGGCGCCGGGTGAACCTGCCTTCCGGCGGCCAGATCATCATCGATCAGCCGGAGGCGGGTATCTGCATCGACGTCAACTCCGCCCGCGCCACGTCCGCCGAGGATATCGAACAAACCGCGCTGCAGACCAATCTGGAGGCCGCGGACCAGATTTCCCGTCAGTGCCGCATTCGCGACCTTTCGGGGCTGATCATGATCGACTTCATCGACATGCGTTCCTCCGGCGCCAACCGGCAGGTCGAGGAACGGCTGCGTCAGGCCACGCGCAACGAGCCGGCGAGAATCCAGATCGGGCAGATTTCGCGCTTCGGCATCCTTGAAATGTCGCGCCAGCGCCTGCGCACCTCGCTGGTCGACGCCACCCACGAGACCTGCCCGAGGTGCGGCGGCACCGGGCGAATCCGGGGCGTGGAATCGCTTGGGCTGCACGTCCTGCGGATGATCAGCGAGGAAGCGGGCAAGGAACGCACCGTCAAGGTGGTTGCCGAGTTACCCCTGGTTGTCGCGAATTTCCTGCTCAACGAAAAGCGGGCCGTGCTCTCGCAGATCGAGGACGTGTTCAAGGTCAGTGTCGTGCTGGTGGCCAACTCCGCGATGGAGACGCCGGAGTTCGAGTTGCGCCGGGTTCGTGGCAAGGACGACGACGACGACACGCCGAGTTACGAGATGGCGACGGTGACGGCCCCGCCGCCGGCATTGCTGACGCCCAGCAGCCCCAAGGCGCCCGAGAAGCCCGCGGTGGAACGAACGCTGCCGGACACCGCGCCGCCCGAGCGCAAGGCCAAGGCCGCCAGGAAGCAAAAGGGCAAGAAGAAGCCGAAGGCGGGTTTCTTCGCACGGCTCTTCGGGCTGGACAGGAAGAAGAAGAAAAAAGCGGACGCGGGGAAGAAGAGGCAGAAGGCCCACCCGCCCAAACGGACGCGTTCCAGGCACCCTTCGAAGGGGAAAGGCGGCGGCAGGGGAAGGAAAAAAGGCGACTCCAGGGCAAAAGGTGGACAGCGACAGAAGGCGGATTCCAGGCCCAAAGGTCAGCAGAAGCAGAAAAGAGGAGATGGCAAGGCAAAAGCCCAGCCGACACCGGCTGCCGCGAAAAAAGACGGCGAAGCGGCCGGCGGCCAGGCTCCCCGGCGCAGGCGGCGCAGGCGGCGCAGAAGGCCGGCGGCGGACGCGCAACCGCCCTCCTGATCAGGCGCTCAACCGAACGCCCTCATTCCCGGGCTTAGTCGACTTCGGCGGTCAGCCAGCCGTCGGACTGCCAGTGCGAAACGCGCATCTCCACGCCGATGGCTTCGGCGTATCCGAGCAGGCGCGGCCGGGTCCAGTTTTCGTGAATCCACTCCTCGGTCAGGTCGAACTGTCCGATCCTGTGAGAGGCGGCAAGCACGCGGGCGAAAGGTGACCGCCAGCGGCGCATTCCGGGGCCGGACTCCGTTTCCAGGCACAACTGGTAGTGGCAGGCGGTACGGTCAAATATGCCGATCAGGGCAATTTCGCTTTGCCCGGTCTTCTCGACCAGTGCTTTCATGCGTTTGTTCAGCGGCGTCATGGTCTTGATGTCATGGGCCACGTAATCCTCCATCAAACCGTGGTCCTTGGCGAACTGAATGGCCTGCAGCCGCGCCTTGATCAGGGCGTCGTTGATTTCGTGCGCGTAGGGTTTCGTGTTCTTGAGGGTCTTGAGCACCACCGCCATCGACTTGCCGAGTTCCTCCTCGCGGCCTTCGACACCGGTGTCGACGCCGGTCCACGCGTGCGGCGGAGGCCCGCCGGCGGCTGAAGGCCGGGCGCCCGGCATGGTATCGGTATCTTTGCGCAAAGCTTGAACGCTCATGGAATCCCTCGCTGGGTGGTTGGTTGCAGGGGAAAATATTATACGGAGCGAAGTAGCGACTCCACCCGGCGTACGTCTTCGGGGGTGTCCACTTCCGGACCCGGCGGCGGGTCCACGATTTCCACGCCGATGCTCATGCCCAGCCACAGGGCGCGAAGCTGCTCCAGCCCCTCGCTCAATTCCGGCTCGCAGGGCGGCTCGCCCGTCAGCCGCTTCAGAACTCGAACGCGGTAGGCGTACAAACCGGTATGGCGCAGGAAACGGGGCCGGGTGGCCCTTGCCGGGTGGCTGGCGGGAATCTGAGCACGGCTGAAATACAGAGCCCTTCCGGTCGCGCCCAGCACCACCTTGACCACATTGGGGTCGGCGGCCACGACCGGGTCGGGCAGCGGCGAAGCCAGCGTGGCCAGATCGTCGAGAAGCGCCCTGGCGGCCACGGCGCGAATATGCGTGGGATCGACCAGCGGTGCATCGCCCTGCAGGTTGACGACCACCTCGTCCGGTTCGAAACCAAGCAGCTCGGCCACCTCGGCCACGCGGTCCGATCCGCAGGCGTGATCCGCACGGGTAAGAAAGGCACGGCCGCCGAAGTCCTCCACGCAGGAGGCCACGCGCTCGTCATCGGTGGCCACCACGACGGTTTTCGCCCCGCCCTGGCAGGCCCGGCGCCACACATGCTCCACCAGGGGGCGCCCCGCCAGCGGCGTCAGGGGCTTGCCGGGCAAGCGGCTGGACGCGTAACGCGCGGGAATGACGATATGGAACGCGGCTTTCATCAGGACCTGTTCACCAATCCTCGTCGAGCAAGGCGAGAACCCTGCGGAGGACTCTCTCGCGGGAGCTTTCGGGCATGTAAACACTTGCCGGAGCCCACCACAGGTCCCCTCCTCCGGGGTCCGGGTACTTTACGGCGTCCTTGGCCGTCATGATCACCGGCAAACCCCGTTTCAGCAGCGCCGGCAAGGAAACCCGGCCGTGGTCCGGCACCCGGACCGGCTCCACCTCCAGACCATGGGCCCTCAGTGCCGCATGAAATCGCTGCGGGACCCCGACCCCAGCCAGCGCCAGGACGCGCCGGCCGGCGAATTCCGCCAGCGGCCGCTGCCGGGCGCCGTCCAGCCGCACCGCGCGGTCAATCCGCAATTCGAACTTGAGTCCGGGAAACTCGCTTTCCATGCCCTGGACCAGCACTTCATCCACTTCCCTGAGACGCCGGGAGGACTCGCGCAACGGACCGGCCGGGAGCCGAAGACCGTTTCCCAGGCCATGGGCGCCGTCGACGACGCAAATCTCCAGGTCCCGCGTCATGCGGTAGTGCTGCAGTCCGTCGTCCGACAGCACGATCTCTGCACCTTCCGCTACCGCCCGGCGGGCGGCGCCGGCCCGGTCGATGCAGACCCAGACCGGGCATCCGCACTGCCTCGCCAGCATCACCGGCTCATCGCCGACCTCGCCGGCATCGGAAGACGGCGTGACGCGCACCGGCGAGCGCTGTCTGCGTCCCCCATAGCCGCGGCTTACGATGGCAGGTTTGCGGCCGGCCTTCGCCAGCGACTGTGCCAGCCAGCCGGCAATGGGCGTCTTGCCGGTCCCGCCCGCGGTGATATTGCCCACGATCACCACCGGCGCGCCCGCCGAAAGGGAACGCAGCCAACCCCTGCGGTAGGCGGCCCGGCGAATGGCGGCGGCGGCGGCGAACAGGCCGGCCGCCGGGCGGAGCAAGGCGCTGAGCCAGCCTCGACGCGCCCATGCCGCTGGTGCCGCGTCAGCCGGCATTCCCGCTGTTTCGGAATTGCAGCCGGTGCAGGCTGGCGTAGTGGCCGCCCCTGGCAAGCAGTTCGGCATGCGGCCCCACTTCCACGATTCGGCCCCGCTCCAGGACAACGATGCGGTCCGCGTGTTCCACGGTGCTGAGCCGATGGGCGATGACCAGCGTGGTGCGGCCGCGCATCAGCCGGTCGAGAGCTTCCTGCACGTGGCGCTCGGAGCGGCTGTCCAGCGCCGAAGTGGCCTCGTCGAGGATCAGGACCGGTGCGTCCTTCAGCAGGGCCCGGGCGATAGCCACGCGCTGTCTCTCTCCGCCGGACAGGCTCAGCCCGCCTTCGCCCACCAGCGCGTCCAGGCCGTCGCGCCGGGATTCCACGAATTCCATGACGTGGGCAGCCCGGGCCGCGGCTTCCACGGCGCCCGCGTCGGCGCCGGACAGCGAACCGTAGGCGATGTTGTTCGCCAGCGTGTCATTGAAAAGTATGACGTCCTGCGTCACCAGCGCGATCTGCGCACGCAAGGCCGGCAACTGCCAGTCGTTCAGGGGGCGGCCGTCCAGCCGCAGTTCTCCGGCGTCCGGCTCGAAGAAGCGCGGGATCAGGCTCACCAGCGTGGACTTGCCGCTGCCCGATCGTCCCACGATCGCCACCCTCTCGCCGGGTTCGATTCCGAGCGTTACATCGCGCAGCGCCGCCGCACCCTCACGATCATAGGAAAACGACACGCGGACGAATTCCAGCTCGCCCCGGGCGCGCTCTCCCGCCCGCTCGGCCAGCGTCGCGGCGCCATCGGACTCCACCGCGCTGTCCAGCAGACCGAACACGGATTCCGCGGCCGCCAGTCCCCTCTGCAGGGAGGCATTGACGTTGGTTAGGTGCTTGAGCGGCGTCATCAGCAACAGCATGGCCGCCATGAATCCGGTGAATTTCTCCACCTCGAGCCCGTCGGTGACGGAATACTGGGCGACGAACCACGCTACCGAGGCAACGCCCACGGCAGCGAGCAGCATGGTGACGCCGTCGCCTCCGGCGCGCGCCATGATCAGCTTGAGATGCAGCCTCTTGTTGCTTTCGTTGGCGCGGGCGAAGCGTTCGCTTTCGCGCCGCGCGCCCCCGAACACCTTGATTATGCGGAGCCCGCGCAGGGCCTCATCGGTGATCCGCGACACTTCGCCCATGTTTTCCTGGATCCGGCTGCTGTAGCGGCGGAAGTGCCGCGACAGCACCCGCGCCGTCAAGGCGATCAGCGGCGCCACGACGAGCACTACCGCGGAAAGCCCGGCGCTGGCGTAGACCATGTAGGCGACCAGTCCGAGCACCGTGAGGCTGTCGCGAACGATGGTCGTGATGACCGTCGAGGCCGCGTCCGCCACCTGCTCGGCGTCGTAGAGCATGCGCGACAGCAATTGCGCGCGAGGCCGCTTTTCCACCGCCCGCACCGGCATGTGCAGAAACCGCTCGAACAGCATTGCCCTGAGTTGCCCGACCACCGAGCGGCCGATTCTGCCCAGTTGGTGGGCCGAAACAAACCCGGAAACGCCGCGTATCAGAAACAGGCCCAGCACGCCCACCGGCAGCCATCGCGCCCAGGGCCCGCCTTCGTTGACCAGCAGTCCCGTCAGCCGTTCGACGGCAATCGCGAACCCGATTTCCGTCAACGCGAATACGGCCATGGCCAGGACCGCGAGCAGAAAACCGCGCCAATACGGAACGGCCAGCGATCCAAGTCGTCGCATCGGAGTTTCAGGCTGCATTCTTCGAGTTTACCCGGCGCCGGGAGATTGCGAACCACTTTCCGCCGGTGGCGGATAGGTCCAGAGCCGCGCCCTGTCGCGGCGCCATTCCGTCGCGAGCTCCAGCGGACTTCCGCCGCTTGATTCGAATCGCAGCGCGCCGCTCGCGCCCGTGTCCCACTGCCTGGCGCCCGTCCGCGCCCAGCGCGCGACCACCGTATCCCTCGGGAATCCCCACCGGTTGAAGAATCCGGTGGAATGCGCCACCAGGCGCGCGCGCACCGCCTGCACGAACCGACGCGAAGAGGAGCTTGAACTGCCGTGATGGGGTGAAAGGACCAGGTCGAACGGCCCGTCAAGGGCCCTGCCTACCAAGCGGGACTCGCCCGAGGATTCCAGGTCGCCCGGCAGCAGCACCCGCACGCCCGGGGCTTCGACGATCAGGACGCAGGAATCGTCGTTGCCCCTCGATCCCGCCCCCGGGTCCGGGTTCAGCGCACCGAACCGCACCGTGCCGGCGGTCCATTGCTCTCCCGTGACGCAACGCCGGTAGCGCTCGGGTTCAAGGCCGTACAGGGCCGGAGCGATCAGCTCGGCCTCGGGGTGCGCCCGCAGGACGCTTGCCGCTCCGCCCGCATGATCGCTGTCGCCGTGCGAGACCACCAGGGCGTGCAGGCGCCGCACGCCCAGCGAGCCCAGGGCGGGCAGGACCACGCTGTCGCCCGCGTCACTGGAGGTATACCGGGGACCGGCGTCGTAAAGCAGGTTGTATTCGGGCGCCTGCACCAACACGGCCAGGCCCTGGCCCACATCCAGCACGGTGACCGCCAGGTCGGCCTGGTCGGGATTCCGTACCAGCCCCAGTACCGCCGGAAGAAGCAGCAGCGGTGCGGCCCAACGCGCCGGCGCCGGCCTGGGCGCCAGCAGCCAGACCACGCCGGTAACGGCCAGGACGGCGGGCAGGAATCCGAAGTCCGGCGGCGTCCATGCGGCCATATCAAAAACGGAAAGCTGCGACAGCATCGACATCACGGCGGCGAGAAGGCCGGCGCCTTGGTGCAGCAGGAATACGCCACCGGCAGGCCAGACGACGGTCATCAGCAGGGCCGCAAGCAGTCCCGGCACGATCAGCAGGGAAAAGAGCGGAATCGCGATGAGGTTGATGGCCGCCCCGATTACCGAAACCTCGCCGAAGAAAACCAGAACCAGCGGCGCAAGTCCCAGGGAAATGCGCCACTGAGCCACGGCCAACCTGCGTACCCGGGAGGATGCGGTCGAAGTCCCCCGCCCGCCGGAACCCGAGACCGGTTCGCGCAGGCCAGGCACGCTGAGCGCCAGAAGGGCTACGGCGCCGAAACTCAGCCAGAACCCGGGCGAAAGCACCGCAAACGGATCGGGAATGAGGACCACGAGCAGGGCGGCGCCCAGGGCAGCCCCGAATCCCCCGTGGCGGCGCATCTGGGTGAACACGAGAACCGCCGTAATCATTGCCAGACTGCGCAGCGTCGAAACCGCAAAGCCGGCCAGCGCCGCATAGCTCAGGGCCGCCAGGAACGAAATTCCGGCGGCCGCATGGCGCGCTGGAATCCCGCGGGCGAAGTGCTGGGCAATGCGGCCCAGGCCGGCGCCCACGAGCCAGGCGAACCAGGCCACGACACCCACGTGCAGGCCCGATATCGCGAACAGGTGCGCGGTACCCGTCCGCCGCAGGGCCTCCCAGTCTCCATCGGCCAGCAAATGCCGCGCTCCGGTCGTCAGGGCGATGACGTAGGGCAGCCCGGGATGGCCGTCCAGCCAAGTCCGCAACCGTTCCACGAGGCCGGCCCGGGCACAAAGCAGCCGCGGGCCCGCTTCGCAGCCGGCCAGGCGTTGCGGCGCGAGTTCATCGCGCACATAGCCCGTTGCGCTCAGGCTCTCGCGGAATGCCCACTGCTCGAAATCGAAACCGCCCGGGTTGAACAGTCCCCTGGGAGCGCGCAAGCGCAGCTTGAAGCGCCAAGTTTCCCCGGCCCGGGGCGGCTCACGGCATTCGTACCAGGTCACCAGGACGCGTTCGAGCCGCGGCCCCGGGTCCGCGGTCCCGCCAACCCGGACCCGAAAACGACAGGTCCCGTCGCCGGCCCTCGGAAAGTCGTCGATCACCCCGGTCACGATCCGGTCCATCCGGCCGGCGGAGTCCGGCATGCGCTGCTCCAGCCGTATTCCGGCCAGACAAAGGGCGACGGCCGCGCCCAGCAGGGCAACGCCCATGAGCCTGCCGCGCATGGCCCATGCGGTCAGCGCCGCGGTGGCCAGAATGGCGGCAAAAAGGTATGGATCGGGCGGTGGCGGAAGGACCAGGAAAGCCAGGCAAACGCCGGCCAGCCACGCCATGCCCAGCCGCAACATCAGCAGCCGGGAACGGCGTTCAGTCGCCCGCTTCGGCCAGCCGGCCGTCGCGCAGGGCGAGGATCCGGTCCATGCGCCGGGCGCGCTTGAAGTCATGGGTCACGACGACAAGCGCGGTACCGGTGTCCCGATTCAGTCTGAGCAGAAGCTCGAACACCTGTTCGCCGGACTCGGGGTCCAGGTTGCCGGTCGGTTCGTCGGCAAGCACGACCGACGGCTGCGTTATCAGTGCCCGGGCCACGGCCACGCGCTGACGCTCGCCCCCGGAGAGTTTTGCCGGACGATGGGTGAGCCGCTCGCCCAGCCCTACCTGCTCAAGCAACTCGCGCGCATTCGCCAACGCTTCGGATGCGCCGGACCGCCGGATCAGCAGCGGCATTGCGACGTTCTCGACGGCGCTGAATTCCGGCAGCAGGTGATGAAACTGGTAAACGAAGCCGATGTGGCGATTTCGCCGGCCGCCGCGTTCCGCGGGGCGCATGGAACTGAAATTCCGGCCGTTGAGTTCGACCCAGCCGCGCGTGGGCGTATCCAGGCCGCCGAGCAACTGAAGCAGCGTCGTCTTGCCCGAACCTGAAGCGCCCACGATCGCCACGCGTTCGCCGGAGGCAATGCCGAGGTCCACGCCACGCAGCACCTCAAGGACCCGGCCCTGCTCGCGAAAGTGCCTGACCAGCCCGTGGCAGGACAAGGGTGGTGCCCGGGTAATTTCGTTCACGTCAGGAGTCCAGGCGGGTGGCGCTGGCGGGGTCCGTGCGGGCGGCGCGCAGCGCCGGATAGACCGTTGCGATCAGGGACAACAGCAGCGCCAGAGCACACACGGCGATGACTTCGGGAACCAGGATGCGGCTGGGCATTTCGTCCAGGCTGTAGCCCGGGCTGAGGATGCTGGTTTCCAGGAACTGTTCGACGGCCGAAGTGAGCGGCCCGGCCCACACGGCCAGCGGTATCCCCACAGCGAGCCCAAGCACGATGCCGAGCAGGCCCGCGAAACCCCCGTGCCCGGCGAACATCGCCATTATCGAACGGGGCGTGGACCCAAGCGTCCTCAAAATGCCGATGTCCGGGGTTTTCTCGCGCACGATCATGACCAGGCTGGAGACAATGTTGAAAGCGGCGATCGCCGCAAGAAGCGTCAGAATGATAATTGTTATGCGCTTGGTCATGGCGATGGAATAGAAAAAACTGGCGTGTTCCCAGGTCCAGTAGCGAACAAACAGATTCCCGGCCCTTTCGCCCGCGATTTCCGGCATAACCGCTTCGACCCGCCACGGGTCTCTGAGCATCACCCGCAGCCCGCTGGCGGCCTCGTTCAAGCCAAAAAGACGGCGCGCATCCTCGTAATGCATCCAGGCCAGCGAGCGGTCGAAGTCATTCATTCCGGCGTGAAAGACGCCCGCGACTTCCAGGCGGCGCATGCGCGGCGCGATTCCGGCCGGCGTGCTCCAGCCCTGCGGCACCTGAAGCAGGACATCGTCGCCGACATCCACATCCAGGCGGCTTGCCAGTTCGCTGCCCAGCACGATCCGCCACGAACCGGTCCTCAGCGTCTCTAGCCCCGTATCGCGGGTGAGGCCACCCAGCGCCCGGAAGGCTGCCTCGCCGGGTTCAAAGCCCAGCAATTGCACACCCGCAACGGCGTCCGGCGCACTCAGCACGCCCTGTCCATCGATATACGGCGCCGCCGACGCAACCTCCGGGTGCCTCAGGGCGGCGTCGCGCAGTTCACGCCATTCGCTCAATTCTCCGGCGGGACCGTGAAAGCTGCCGTGGGCCAGCACGCTGAGTATTCGCTCGCGCACGACCTGGTCGAAACCGTTCATGACCGACAGCACCACCACCAGCAGGGCCACCGCGGTCGCGACTCCCAGCATCGAGAGCATCGATACCAGCGAAACGAACCCCCCGCGGCGGCTCGCCCTGAGCTGCGCCGACGCCATCCAGAGTTCGAACGCGCGCACGGGCCTACTCGTAGCGAAGGATGCTGGCCGGGTCCACCCGCGCCGCGTGCCGCGAGGGGTACCAGGACGCCAGCATCGACAGCAGCAGCGCCAGACCGGCCACCGTAATGACGAGCATCGCGGTCAGTTCGGAAGGCACTCCGGTGAGATAGAAGGATTCCGCAGGCAGGAAGTCGAACCCGAACAGGTTCTCGAGGAACCGCATCGCAGTGTCGATATTCAGCGTCAGCCAGACGCCCAGCGCGCCTCCCAGGCCCACGCCGACGATCCCCGCCAACAGTCCCTGCAGGGAGAAAACCGCCATGATGGTGGGCGTTCGGGCTCCGAGGGTGGCAAGGATGGCGATCTCGCTGCGGCGTTCGTTGACCGACATGACCAGCGTTGCAACGATGTTGAACGCGGCCACCGCGACGATCGTGAACAACAGCGCGCCCATGGCCAGGCGTTCCAGTTCCACCGTCCGGAACAGGGCCTCATGCTGCTGCATCCAGGAACGCGTCTTCAGGCCGTCGGCGCGGGCCCGCTCGGAGCCCGCCGCCCAGGTTTCCACCACCGCCGGCGTTTCATAGGGATCGCTGCCGCTGACCTGTAGCGCGCTCACCCGGCCCTGAAGGCCGGCGAGTTCCGAAACGAGCGGCAGACCCGCCAACGCCAGACTGCTGTCCGGACCGGCGTTGCCCGCGACGAATACCGCGGCGACCTGAAGGTCGCGCAGGCTTGGGGCAGCGCCATTGGGCCGGGGGATCAGCACCCGGACCGTATCGCCCACGCGCACGCCCAGCGTGTCCGCGAGGTAGCGTCCCACGGCCAGTCCCCCCGCCCCGGTGTGGACGTCGGCGAAGGATCCCGCTATGACGGACCGGCCGTACGGCGCCGCCTGCATCGCTGGTTCTGCAGCTATTCCCAGCAACTGCACGCCGGCATAGCGCCGCCTGGAAACCAGCAATGCTTCCAGCTCCACGACCGGACCGACCCGGCGGACCCCGGGCAATGCCGCCAGTTCTTCGGCCGTTTCGCGCCAGTCGTCCAGTCCGTTTTCGGCGACCACGCTCACCTGGGCGTCGAACCTGAGCAGCCGCTCGCGCAACTCCGCGGCGAAGCCGTCCATTACCGAAATCACGACGATCAACGAGGCCACTCCCAGGGCCAGGCCGATAACGGAAGCGAGGCCAATGAAGGATACGAAGCGGTTGCGCGTGGGCGCACGCAGATATCGCCAGGCGATGGCAAGTGCCAGGGGCCGGATCATCGCGCCATTGTCCCACGAACCTTCATAATGCGCGCCGTATGAAAGAAGAAAGGGCCCCCGGTCCGGCTTCATCCGTAATCCGCCGGATTGTCTGGCCCGACGGGCGCGATCCGGAACTCAAGCTGCACGGCGTCAGCGCAGGCGCGGCGCCGCTGGTCTGCGCCGACCTGGTTGACGCCGGCGCGTCGCCATGCGTCCTGGTCGTTACGCCCGAGACGGGACGCGTGGAGCAATTCATGCAGCAGGTGGCGTGGTTGCGGGGGAGCGGCGAGGGCATGGCGTTGCTGCCGGACCGGGAAACGCTTCCCTACGACCTGTTCAGTCCGCATCCCGAAATCACCTCGCGGCGACTGGAAACGCTGTCCGGCCTGCTGGCTGACGAGGCCGCCGGGGCGGCGCGGGCGCTGTTCGTCGCCGCGCCCACGCTGCTGGACCGCCTGCCGCCGCGCGCGCAGCTTCGCCAATGGCTGGGGGTAAGCTGCCGTGCCGGACAGGAACTGGATCCGGACGACCTTCGCGGAAGACTGGACGATGCAGCCTATCTCCGCGTGCCGCTGGTCAATGAGCCGGGAGAGTACGCCGTTCGCGGAGCGCTTCTGGATATCTTTCCCAGCGGCTCTCCGGCGCCGGTCCGGATCGAGTTCTTTGACCGGGAGGTCGAATCGATTCGCCGCTTCAGCCCCGCCTCGCAGCGCAGCACCGGAAAACTGGATTCGTTCAGCCTCCTGCCGGCGCGCGAACTGCCGCTGGACCCGGACAGTATCGAAGCCTTCCGGGAACGGTTTCGGCGACGGTTCCCGCAAAATCCGGCGCGAGCGGAGGTTTTCCGGAAACTGGGCGAGGGCGTGGCGCCGCAGGGAGCGGAGAACTACCTGCCGCTGTTCTTCGAGCGAACCGAAACGCTGTGGGACTACCTCCCGCCCGATAGCGCGGTCGTACTCCTGCCGGGCGCCGCAAACGCCCTGGAATCGGAGTGGGAAGCCATAACCGAACGCTATCGGCAGCGCGACGGCGACCTGGAACAACCCTGCCTGCCGCCGGAAGAACTTTTCGCGCCTCCGAGCCTGCACAAGGCCGCCGTGGCGAGCCTGCGCAGCGTCGATTGCCGGCCCGAGGCGCTGACGGATATTGCCGTCAAGGCCCATTCTCAGGCCGTGGGGGCGCGTCCGGCGCCGATGGTACGACTGGCGCGGAGCGACGAGCACACCTCACTGGAGGCCTACGCGCAAACGCCCGGACGGCGCATCCTGCTGGCCGCGGAAACCGCCGGTCAGCGCGAACTGGTTCGCGAGTTGCTGCGCGGCAGACAACTCGGGGCGCAGGACGTCGCCTCATGGAACGATTTCCTGGCCTCCAAAGCGCCGTTGTGCCTGGCCGAGAGCCCGCTGGATCACGGGATCGTTCTCGGCGACGGCCTGACCGTCCTCACTGAGCGCGAACTGTTCGGCCGGCAACGCCCGCTTACCCGGCGCCGCCGGCGGGGTCAGCCACCGCCCGAAGCCATTCTGCAAAGCCTGGCCGACCTTGTCCCGGGAGCGCCCGTGGTGCATGAAGACCACGGCATCGGCCGTTACGAGGGACTGCAGCACATGGACGCAGGGGGCGCGCCGGCCGAGTTCATGCGCGTGAAGTACGCGGGCGACGACCGTCTCTACGTGCCCGTGTCCGACATGCAGCTCATTACACGCTATACCGGCGGAAGCCCCGAACACGCGCCGTTGCATCGGCTGGGCTCGGACGCCTGGGACCGGATCAAGCGGCGCGCGGAGCGCCAGTTGCGGGATGTTGCCGCCGAGCTGCTGCAAATGCAGGCCCGGCGCGCCGCGCGGACCATGCCCGCCATCGAGGCCCCGCCCGCGGAGATGAGCGCATTCACGGCCCGCTTCCCCTACCGGCTGACGCACGACCAGGAACGCGCCGTGGAGCAGGTACTGGACGACCTGGCCGCCGGCCGGCCGATGGACAGGCTCATCTGCGGAGACGTAGGCTTCGGCAAGACCGAGGTGGCGCTGCGCGCGGCCTTCGCGGCCGTATACCAGGGCCACCAGGTGGCG
Organism: Gammaproteobacteria bacterium; assembly: GCA_026707445.1. Lineage (GTDB taxonomy): Bacteria > Pseudomonadota > Gammaproteobacteria > Steroidobacterales > Foliamicaceae > Foliamicus. The sequence goes on along the minus strand of JAPOWV010000007.1, from coordinate 11,822 downwards.
GTCCTGGCGCCGACGACGCTGCTGGTCGAGCAGCATTACCGCATATTCAGCGACCGGTTTGCCGACTGGCCCGTCAGGGTCGAAATGCTGACCCGCTTTGGCGCCGGCCGCAGGAACGAGGAGGTGCGGGAGCAGCTTGCGAACGGGCGCGCCGATATCGTGGTCGGCTCCCATGGCCTTTTGAGCGCCCGGGTGCGCTTCAAGCGACCGGGGTTGCTGGTGGTCGACGAGGAACACCGCTTCGGCGTGCGCCAGAAGGAACGCATCAAGAGCCTGCGGGCCGGCCTGCACGTCCTTACGCTCACCGCCACGCCCATTCCCCGAACGCTGAACATGTCCCTGGGCGGCCTGCGCGATCTGTCGTTGATCACCACGCCGCCGCCCGCGCGCATGGCGGTCAGGACCTTTGTCACGCCGTGGCGCAACAGCCTGATCCGGGAGGCCTGCGGGCGGGAGCTGCGCCGCGGCGGGGCCGTCTTCTTCGTTCACAACCGGGTCAGGGACATCGACCGCATCGCGCGCGAACTGCAGGCGCTCCTCGGTGACGTGAGGCTGGAAGTGGCCCATGGTCAACTGCCGGACGCGGAACTTCAACGCGTGATGACCGACTTCTATCACCGCCGCTTCGACGTGCTGGTGTGCACCACCATCATCGAAAGCGGGCTGGACATTCCCCACGCCAACACCATGCTGATCAACCGCGCGGACCGGCTGGGGCTCGCCCAGCTGCACCAGTTGCGCGGCCGGGTCGGGCGCTCCCATCACCAGGCCTACGCCTACCTGATCCGCCCGCATGAAAAGGAGATGACCGCCGATGCGCACAAACGCCTGGAAGCGATACAGGCGGCCGGTGAACTCGGCGCCGGCTTCCTGCTCGCCACCCACGACCTGGAGATCCGGGGCGCGGGAGAACTGCTGGGCGAAGAGCAGTCGGGGCAGATACAGCAGATCGGCTTCAGCCTCTACAACGACATGCTGAGCCGGGCCGTGGAGGAGCTACGCGAAAGTCCCGTCGATCGCCCGGGTGTCGCGCCGCAGCCGCGCGCGGACATCGAACTGAATCTGGGCGCCCTGCTGCCGGAGGACTACATGCCCGACGTCAACCAGCGTCTGAGCTGGTACAAACGCGTTTCGACCGCCGTGGACGCTTCGAACCTGAACGCGCTCATGGTCGAACTGGTGGACCGGTTCGGCCCGGCGCCCGAACAGGCCCGCAATCTTTTCCGGCAGGCGCGAATCCAGCAGCGCATGCGGGAATTGGGAATAAGAGCGCTGCAGGCGGCGGACCGTGGCGGCGAGGCGGAGTTCTACGACGGTACGCCGGTGGATCCCCTGCACCTGGCCGCACTGGCCCGGCAACAGCCGGAGGAATATGCCTTGCGGCCCCGCGGCGCGCTCAGGTTCCGGGCCGACCTGTCGAAGCCCGAGCGGCGCTTCCGCTATGTGGAGCGCCTCCTTGCATCGCTCGAAGAGGCCCGCCGGTCCGAAACCGTACACTAGTGCCGTGCCCCGTCCCCTGCCGCACAGATCCACTGCCCTGCCGGTCCTTGCCCTGGTTCACTTTCTGGCGTGCGTCCTGCTTGCCGGACCCTTGCAGGCGCAGGACGAGGACTTCCGGGTCTCCCTGGAACTGATCGTGTTCCTGCAGCTGGACCCGGAGGACAGCACCGAGGACCTTGTGCAATCGTCCCCCGATCTGCCGCCTCCCGAGATCTTTCCTGCGCCTTTGGAACTGCCGGACTCAGGTCCCGCTACACCTCCACCGCCCGCCGGCCTTCTGGCGCTGACCCGCGCGCAATTCGGTCTGGACGGCATCTGGGTGTCGATGCGCCGCAGCGCCGGGTACCGGCCACTGGCGCATTTCGCCTGGGCGATGCCGGCGCAATGGACCGGCGAACCGATTCCATTGCGGCTGTCCACGCTCGCGGCCGGGCCGCTGCCCTTCAGCGGGCTGGCGTCGCTGGAAGAAGAACGGTTCGTGCACCTCGCGCTCGACCTGCGGATGCCCGCGGTCGAGGAGGGCGGCGGCGACTATCGAATCCGGGAACGGCGCCGCCTCCTGCTGGGGGAAGTCCACTACTTCGACCATCCCCGGTTCGGGGCCATCGCGCGCCTGTTCCGCTATCGGCCCCGTCCGGAAGCGGGTGACTGAGGGCTGACCGCTTCTTTGGGCGCTTCGATTTCGCGCCTTTGTGTGCCTCCTTCTCGCTGGAAGCGCCATCCTGGCTCGATTCTCGCTGTCCTGCTCCAACGTTCCCGCGAGAAGGAGGCACACAAAGGCGCTACCGTGGATGCTCGACCGGGGAGGCAAGCCAGCGAGCAAGCAATTTCCGGGCGCGCTCGAGTCCCGCATCCAGCCAGGCGGAATGCTGCTCGATGATTCCTCTCGTTTCACCTTCCCTGTTGCGGCCGGCGGCATAGTTGGTCACCAGTGACAGCGAAACGTAGGGTATGCCCAGTTCGCGCGCCAGCACCGCCTCCGGCATCAGGGTCATGCCCACCAGCGTGCATCCGTCCTGCTCCAGCCGGTCGATTTCCGCGGCAGTTTCCAGCCGTGGCCCCTGCATGACGCCGTAGACGCCCCGCACAATGCAATGCGTGCCTTCGGCGGCCGCAACCAGCCCTGCGCGCATATCCGCGTCGAAGGGGCTCGCAAACTCGACGAACGCGCTCTTGCCCGCCCTGTCCGTCGCGAAGCTGGTCTCGCGCGAGTGGGTGTAGTCGATCAGGTCATGCGGTATGACGATGGTTCCGGGGGCGGGCTCCGCGGATATGCCGCCCACCGAATGAACGCCGAGAATGCGCCTGGCGCCTGCCTCGGCCAGGGCCTTGAGGTTGGCGCGATAGTTGATCCGATGAGGCGCAATCGCGTAATCGCCGCCGTGCCTGTTCAGGTACAGGACCGGAACCCGATTGAGCCGCCGTATCTCCACCGGCGCCGACGGCGGGCCATAGGGCTGATTTCCTGTCGGCGCCGGGCTTGACGGCGGCCCCATGCCCAGCCGCTCGGCTGGAGCCCCGGAAATCAGCGCCAGTCCGTCAATCGCCATGCGTCTCCCGGCAGGGGAAGGGTCATCAAGCGGCTCGGCGCAAGGTGGCGAGGCGGGCCGCGGAATCCGGGCGGTCCGCGTAGCGCCAGTCCCTGAGGAGTTCGCGCACGCCGTCGGGGTCGTTGCAGATCGGCAGCATGTCGCACCCGGCCTCCAGGGCGGCCTGCACGCGCTGTCCGAGATCGCCGGCCTGGCCCGCGCCGTGCATGGAAAGATCGTCGGCAAAGATCGCCCCGGAAAAGCCCATGCGCCGGCGCAGCTCTTCGCGCATCCACCGTCGCGAATAGCACGGGGTGGGATCGTCCACCGCTGGATACTGCACATGCGCGGTCATGACGGCGCCTGCTCCGGCCGCGAACAGCCGCTCGAAGGGCACGAGATCGGCAAGCAATGCAGAGTAGTCGCGATCGTCCACCGGCATCTCGACGTGAGAATCGGCCTCGACCCAGCCATGACCGGGAAAATGCTTGGCCACGCAGGCCATGCCGGCGGAGGCGGCGCCCTGAACGAAGGCCGCTCCGAGAATCGACACGACTTCGGGATCGCCGTGCAGGGCGCGGTCGCCGATTACGTCGCTCCTGCCGTAATCCACGTCCACAACCGGCGCAAAGCTGAAATCGATGCCGACCGCATGCAGTTCCAGCGCCAGCAGGCGGCCGCGGGCGCGGGCCCGTTCCATGGCCAGGCCCGGATCGGAATCATGGGCTGTACCGAGCGTACGGGCCGGCGGAAGGGCCGAAAAGCCCGCTCGCATGCGCTGGACCCTGCCGCCCTCCTGGTCGATGGCGACGAGCACGGGACGCCCGGCGGCGGATCGAATGGCGGCAACCAGACCGCGAACCTGGCCCGGGCGCCGGTAGTTGCGGCTGAACAGGATGACGCCGCCGACCGCGCTGTGGCGCAGCAGGCCGGCCTCCGCCGATGCGAGGGTCTCGCCCTGGAGATCGATCATCAGCGGGCCCAAATCCCGCTCCCCTAAGGCCTGATGTCGACGCGGCAACCGGGACCGACGAGATCAAACAGCGCGATTACGTCGGCATTGCGCATCCGCACGCAGCCGTGCGAGCGCGGCACGCCCATCGGTTCCGAATCCGGCGTGCCGTGAATGTAGATATAGCGACGCATGCTGTCCACGCGCCCGTGCCGGTTGTACCCGGGCTGTTCGCCGCACAGCCAGAGGATCCGGCTGAGTACCCAGTCCCGTTCGGGGTGTTGCCTGGCCAGTTCCTCGGAGTAGATCTCGCCGGTTGCGCGACGCCCCACGAAAACCGCGCCCGGCGGCTGCCCTTCCCCGATGGAGGCCCGGATGCGATGCCTGCCGCGGGGCGTCCCCATGCTGTCGGCCAGCTCGCCGGGACCGTAACGGGAGGTGGACACGGGCCATCGGCCCAGAACCTTGCCGCCCTCAAGGAGTTGCAGGGTTTGCCGCGAAATCTCGACGAGGACTTCAGCCGCCATCGTTCGTGCGAACTAGTGAACGGTCGCCTGTTCTTCCCTGGCGGCTTCACCCGGTTGCGGTTCCGCGGCGGGCGGATCTTCATCCGTATCCGCGTCCCCGGCAGTTTCCGCGCCGGCGTCCTCTTTCTCATCCTCGGGTTCCGCCTCCAGCTTGCGGGCAAACTCCGCCAGGTGCTGTTCGCCGCTTGCCTTGAGCACATCGATCAGCAGTCCGTACTCGTCATCCAGGCTGTCCTGCGACAGGTTGCCGCGCAGGTAGTCAAAGTGGATGGACACCAGGTAGGTGTTCAGCGCGTCCTCGAGGCAATAGCGTCGGATGTCGCCGATCCTCCCTTCGAGGTAGGCGTCCATAACGCTTGATCCTTCCATCAGGTGCTTGCCGGGCAGGCCGAGCAACGCACAGGCTTCGCGCAGGCTGGGCCGCCCGCGGCCCTGAAAGCCGGACAGCGCATCCATCAGGTCGGTGTGGCGCCAGTGGAAACGCGACAGGTAGTTATTGAAGCGGAAGGCCCGGTCGTTCACCCCGGTTTCCCAGTAGATCTTGGTCTGGATCTCATGGCGAAGGGCGCGGAAGTTCAGCACCGGAAGGTCGAAAGCGGCCCCGTTCCAGGTGACCAGATCGGGAACGTAGTGCCCGAGCCCGCGGAAAAAACGCATGATCAGTTCGGATTCCTTGGCATCCTCCTCACCGAGCACCAGCGGCCGCACCCCTTCGTCGTTGCGAAGCACGACACCGATCGCCACCACCTTGTGCTGAATCGGAGGAAGGAACTCCAGGCCGGTGCGCTGCTGATAGTGATGCTGCATGGCGCGCATCACCTCACCCTCGTCCAGATCCTCCAGTCCGTACAACCCTCGCCCCATTTCGGCGTCCGGGACCGTTTCAATGTCCAGAACCAGTTTCGCACTCATCAGTCGTCCCCCGACACCAGTATTGCCGTCGCCACAACCAGGCCGGCTTCATCAGTCAAACTCAGGTAACCGCCGCTGACCCCGGCGGCGGCGCACGCAGCCTTGCCGCGAGGCGAAAAAATGATCTCCGGACGGCCCCTGGGATCATGCCGCACTCCAGAGTCGCGGACCCACATTCCGTGGCGAAAACCCGTGCCCAACGCCTTTACGATCGCCTCCTTGGCGGCGAACCGCATGGCCAGAAAACGCGCAGGCCTCTTTGCGGCGGCGAATTCGCGCTGTTCGGAATCCATCAATACGCGGCGGACGAACCGGTCGCCGAACCGCCTGTATACGCGTTCGACGCGATCGATCCGCAGCAGGTCCGTCCCGATTCCGTAAATCATCGTCGCCGCCCCCTTGCCTGCTCTTACCCGCGGGCCGCTTCCATAAGGTCCTTCATTCGCCTTACGGCCCCGGGGAAACCATCAAATATCGCCTGGGCAACGATAGCATGACCGATATTGAGTTCGGCAATCTCCCCGATCGCCGCCACCGCGGCTGTATTTTCGTAATGCAGGCCGTGCCCGGCGTTAACCACCAGTCCCAGCCCCGCCGCGACCGCTGCGGCGCGACTGACACGCGCCAGTTCCTCCGCCCGGGCCGGCGCGTTGGCGGCGTCCGCATAAACGCCCGTGTGCAACTCGACCACCGGCGCTCCGACTTCGGCCGCCGCGCGCAACTGCGCCTCGTCCGGATCGACGAACAGCGATACCCGCACCCCGGCGGTCGCCAGGCGCGCACAAGCCCCGGCAAGCGCCTCGACCTGCGCGCTAACGTCCAGCCCGCCCTCGGTCGTGAGTTCCTGCCGACGCTCGGGCACCAGGCAGCAATCCTCGGGGCGCCATCGCTCCGCCAGGGACAGCATTTCCTCCGTGGCGGCCATCTCCAGGTTCACGCGCACGTCCGGCATCCCGATCAAGCGCTCGACATCGCGGTCCTGGATGTGGCGCCGGTCCTCGCGCAGGTGCACGGTAATGTAGTCGGCGCCGGAATCCAGCGCCTGGCGGGCGGCTGCCACCGGATCGGGGTACGCCGTTCCCCGCGCCTGGCGCAAGGTAGCCACATGATCGACATTCACTCCAAGAAGAATCGTCACCTCAAACGCCCCTTTGGGGTTTCTTTCGAGGGGTAGTGTGACAGCATGAATCGCCGGCCGCAACGCCCGCGGCCGCACCTGTCTCAAGCCGAACCCGCCTCGAGCAGCTCAAGAAATTGCGGCTGATCCAGTACCTCGACGCCCAGCTTCTCGGCCTTGTCCCGTTTGCTGCCGGGATTGGCGCCGGCCACCAGGTAATCGGTCTTTTTCGATACGCTGGCTGTGACCCGCCCGCCCGCGCCGACGATCCTCTCGCGCGCTTCATCGCGGGTCATCCCTTCAAGCGTTCCGGTAAGGACCAGGGTCTTGCCGCGCAGCGGTCCGGTGGATGCCGCGGGTGCGGCTTCCGCGTCCGGCCATTCCACGCCGTGGCGCTTCAGCTCGGCAATCACCCGCAGGTTGTCGTCATGCCGAAAGAATTCGCTCACCCGGCGGGCCACGATCTCACCCACGTCCGGCACTTCCCGGAGAGATTCCTCGTCGGCGTTGCGCAAGGCTTCAAGGCTTCCGAAGTGACGCGCCAGCGAAGCGGCCGTGACACTGCCGACGTCCCGGATCCCCAGCGCGAACAGGAACCGGGCCAAGGTCGTCGATTTGCTGCCTTCAATTGCGCCCAGCAGGTTCTCCGATGACTTGTCCGCCATGCGTTCCAGCTCGTTGAGCTGTTCCTTCGACAGCGCGTACAGATCCGCCGGATTCTTCGCCAGACCCCGATCGACCAGTTGTCCCACCAGCACCTCGCCCAGGCCCTCGATATCCATCGCGCCACGCGAGGCGAAGTGCATCAGGGCCTGGCGGCGTTGGGCCGGGCAGATCAACCCGCCCGTGCACCGGGCCACGGCCTCGTCCTCGGGCCGCACGACCTCCGACGAGCACTCCGGGCAGCGATCGGGAAGCGGCGGCACGGACGGATCGCCCTGCCTGCGGTCGGGAAGCGAGCGCACGACCTCGGGAATGACGTCGCCGGCGCGCCGGACAACCACCGTGTCGCCCCTGCGGACGTCCTTGCGCAGCAATTCCCCGTAATTGTGCAAGGTCGCGTTGCTGACCGTTGCGCCGCCCACGAATACCGGCTCAAGCCTGGCCACGGGCGTCAGCGCGCCGGTGCGGCCCACCTGGTATTCGATCGCGCGCACGGTCGTGAGCTTCTCCTCCGCCGGGAATTTCTGCGCAACGGCCCAGCGCGGGGCGTGCGAAGAGGCCCCGGCCTGATCGCGCAGATCGAAGCGCTCCAGCTTGTATACGACGCCGTCCAGCGCGTAATCGAAGCTCTCGCGGAGAGCGGCGATCCGTTCGTAGTAAGCGAGGCACCCCGACGCCCCGGTCACGCTCTCGGTTTCCGGACACACCTTCAGGCCCCATGACGCCATGGACTCCAGCAGGTCCGACTGCCGCGTCACCGCCGGAACGTCGGCGACCCGCCCGACGCCATGGGCAAAGAAATCGAGGCTTCGGCGGGCGGCCTCCCCGGGGTCCTTCTGGCGAAGCGCGCCCGCGGCGGCGTTGCGGGGATTGACGAGGGTCTTTTCTCCTTCCTGCTCCGCTTTCCTGTTGTACGCCTCAAAGCCGCTGAGCGGCATGTAAACCTCGCCGCGCACCTCGATGCGCTCGGGAACTTCGCCGCCCGAGAGCCGATCCGGGACCGACGCTATGGTGCGGACCGTATGGGTGACGTCCTCGCCCACGCGGCCGTCCCCGCGCGTGGCCGCGCGCACCAGCCTGCCGCGTTCGTAGAGCAGGCTCAGGGCGACGCCGTCAAGCTTGGGTTCGGCGGAGTACTGCCGTTCGGCTTCCTCATCCAGCAGGCCGGCGAGGCGGCGATCGAACTCCTCCATCTCTTCGGCATCGAAAACGTTCTCGAGCGACAGCATGCGCGCGCCATGCTCAACCGGAGCGAAGGCCTCGCCGGGGCGCGAACCCACGGATTGGGTGGGCGAATCGGAGGTTACGAGGTCCGGGTGCGCTTCCTCCAGTTCGCGCAGTTCCCGGTAGAGCGCGTCGTACTCGGAGTCGGGGATTTCGGGATCGTCCTGTTCATGGTACAGGCGGTTGTGCCGGTGGATTTCCTCCCGCAGCCACTTCGCCCTTTCTTCCTTGCTTGCGGGAGATGGTCGTGCGGGCCGGTCAGGCGGCGGCAAGACGCACGGCCTCTTCGAGGTCAACGGTGACGATTCGCGATATGCCCGGCTCCTGCATGGTCACGCCCAGCAGGTAGTCCACAGCCTGCATGGTGCTCTTGTTGTGCGTCACCACCAGGCACTGGACGGCCTGCGACATCTCGCCGATCAAGTCGCAGAACTTCACGACATTGACGTCGTCCAGCGCCGCATCCACCTCGTCGAGCATGCAGAAAGGCGCCGGGTTCAGCTGAATCACGGCAACCAGAAAGGCGATGGCCGCCAGCGATTTCTCGCCGCCGGAAAGCTGGCTGACGCGCACGTTTCGCTTGCCCGGAGGATGCACCATGAACCGAATGTCCGCCGTCAGGATATCTTCGCCTTCGAAAACCAGACCGGCCCGGCCGCCGCCGAACAGCCGGGCGAAGTTGACGTCGAAACCCTTGCTCACGGAATCGCCGGTCTCCTTCAGCCGCGCCCGGGTCTCGCGGTCGATCCGGCGCATCGTGTTCTCCAGTGTCTCCAGGGCGCCGGTCAGGTCATCGTGCTGCGAATCGAGGTATTCCTTGCGCTCCTTCAGCTCGCCCAGTTCCTGCTCCGCCGCCATGTTGACCGGTCCGATCCGCTCGATCCGCCGTTCGATCTTCTCCAGTTGCAGGTCCAGCTCGTCGGCATTCAGGTCCGCGGGCAGATCCTCAAGGATCTGCTCAAGTTCATGGCCGGTAGCGTCCATCTGTTCCAACAGGCCATCGCGGCGGACCTCGATTTCGCGTTGCTCCACGCGCGACTCGCCGAGTTGCTCCCGCTTTTCGGCCAGCCGCCTCTGAATTGCCGCGCGTCCCGATTCCGCCGCGGCCAGCGCGCTGTCGGCCTGCTCGCGCGACTTCCGGGCCTCGTCCAGGCTCCGGTCGATGCGGGGTTTGCGTCTGAGCGAGGACTTCAGGTTGTGCCTGGCCCTGTCCAGCGCCTCGATCGACTGCTCGCGCAGGCTCCTCAGCCGCCCGATCCGTCCTTCGATATCGTCGATGTCCGCGGCGATGCGTTCGCAGGACCGAAGCGCCGCCTCGCGCTGCGACCGGAGTTCCGCCTCGCGGCGCTCCAGCTCGCGGCTGCGCTCGCGCGCCCCGGCGGTCCGCTCCCGCATCGCCTGTATGTCCTGGGCCGCATCGGGCTTGCGTCCGGCAATCGACTCCTGTTCGGCGCCGGCGGTCTTGAGGTCCTTTTCGAGTTGTTCCAGGCGCGCCTGCAATTCGGCCCGGGCGGATTCACCGGGAGGTATATCCAGGACAGGCGCCGCGTAGTCGTCCGTATCCTCCAGGACATTTCTCAACGCGGCGATCTCCTCTTCGCGTTCCAGCGCGCCCTCGCCCTTGCGGCCGGCAACCCGCAACCAGCCCCGGCCAATCCACACACCTTGCGGGGTGATCACGGACTCGCCCCTGCCCAGGCCCTCAATCATCGAAAGCGCAGCGGACACGTCCGGCGCGGTGCGAACCGTGGCGAGCCACGCGGCCGCGGCGCCCGCTCCGCGCACCTCGCCCAACAGCGTGCCGACCTCCGCGGAAGTATCGCCGCCCTCAACCAGCATGAGGCCCGGCGCCGGCTCATCGGCCCGGGCCAGGGGCGCAAGTTCGTCCACGCTGATGGCCTCGACGAAGTCCCCCAGCACCAGTTCCACGGCGCTGCGCCAGCGGCGCGATACCTTGAGTTTCTGAGACAGGCGGGGGCGTTCTGCCAGACCGCTCCGGTTCAGCCATTCGACGGCCTGCTCGCCACTGCGCCGGCGCGCCGCTTCCTGCAGCGATACGAGGCCGGCCAGCCGCTCACGCAGGAGAATCTCGCGCTCCTGGCGCAGCGACTGAAGGCGCATTTCCGCCGCGTGCCGGTCCGCTTCCCAACGCGACTGGCGGTCCACGGCCTGTTCGGATCGAGCGCGAAGGTCGGCCTCTTCCTCCCGCGCCGCCTTGAGTTCCGGCTCCAGTTCGGCAAGCATGCTCCTGCGGCGCTCGCGAGCATCGGCCTCCGACTTGAGTTCGGCGCGCAATTCCTGAAGTCTTTCAGCCAGTTGCGTCAGTTCGGCCTCGCGCTCCCGGCCCAGGTCCTGCTGCGTACCGACCGCATCCTCAAGGCCCGCGATTTCCGCCTGCAATTCGTAATACGCCCGGTTGGCCTCGTCGAAGGCCGCCTGCGCCTCCGTTTGCTGCTCGCGCGCCGAGAGCACGCGCGCCTCCAGGCCCCGGTGCTCCGCCTCGACCCGGGCAAGCTGCGTTTCCCGCGTGCGTGCGTCGGTCTTTTTCAGCTCAAGCAGCCGGTCCAGGTCGCGGATGTCCAGCGACAGACGTTGCGCCTGCACCTGCCTCTTCTCGTTCAGGTTCTTGCGGTAGCGCCCGGCCGCCGAAGCCTGGCGCTTGAGCCGCCGCAAATTGCTGCCCAGTTCCGCGCGCCGCTCGGCCAGCCGCTCCAGGTTTTCGCGGGTGCGCGCAATGCGCAGGGTGGTCTCCCGCCGCCTCTGCCGGTAGCCCGACACACCCGCCGCCTCCTCGAGATAGGCGCGCAATTCGTCCGGGCGGCCCTCGACCAGGAGGTTGATCATGCTCTGCTCGATGATGGCGTAACCGCCGATGCCCAGGCCGGTGCCGGCGAACATCTGGGTGATGTCCTTGCGCCGGCAGCGGGAATTGTTCAGAAAGTAATCGGAAATGCCGTCGCGCCGCACCGTACGACGGACGGTTATTTCGCTGTAGTCCGCGAACCTTGAATTCGGACCGGGCTCGGTGTTGTCGAACAGCAGTTCCACGGTCGCCGCCCCCAGCGCCGTGCGGCGTGAAGAACCGTTGAAGATGACTTCGGCCATCGCCCCGCTGCGAAGCTGGCGGGCGGAGATTTCGCCCAGCACCCAGCGGACCGCGTCGATGATGTTCGATTTGCCGCAGCCGTTGGGGCCGACTACAGCGAGGGATTTCGTTGGAACCTCAATGTTGACCGGGTCCGGGAAGGACTTGAACCCGGCCAGGCGGATCCTCTTAAGGCGCATTGACTGCGGTTCTCAAGGGCGGGGCGAGTAGTGTAAATTCCCCTGCCATGAACCCCGTCCTGGAGACTTTCCCGAACCCGCGCACGGGCCGCAATTATACCATCAGGGTGCGC
>JAPOWV010000016.1 GCA_026707445.1 Gammaproteobacteria bacterium | reverse complement strand
AACTGATTTGTCCATAAATCAATGACTTGCATTGCAACAAGGGCTGGAAGTTCAGACTAAAGAGGATCGCACCATGAAGAGTACAACGCGCTATTGGAGAGCCTTGCGCGCCGCTGTTGACGCGTACAAGTCGTCTAGAGCGAGTCGAAAACGTAAAGAGGAAGCTTCAAGTCCGAGCCCCTCACCATCCAATGAAGGAAGCGATTCGCAAGCGACACAGATAACCACGGTGCGGCCCGAAGGACGGCGCAAGAAGTTGAATAGCGAGGCTATCTTACGGAAAGCTCGCAGAAAATTCGTCCGCGCGCACTTCGACGCCTGCAAAGCCGCTCGCGCAGACTCGGTACGCCAAGCACATCGTGCAGCCGTAAAAGCCTCTCTTGGCGCTTCCCATGAAGAATTGAACGCAAACGATGCTGCAGGAACTGTTATCCAGGAAGCAGAGTTCGGTGCCAAGGAACTCATTAGAGCATTTCAAATTGTTGTACTTCGTAATGACGAAGACGAGGCAGAAGAAAGACGTTCTCGCTTATCCAAAATCACGGATGACACGCATTTGTTTGCGAAACGGGCGGCGGAGTATTCCAAATTGGCGCAGCGTGCGGCCGACAACGCAGCGAGAGAAGTAGAGGCCGCTAGGACCTGCTCCGCGCTCGCCAAGCACAGGGCAGATCAGGCCAGCGATAAAGCGGCGAAGGCCGCAATGAAGGCAATCTTGGCGGACCATGAATACGCGCGGCTGCGTGTCAAGAAAGGATCTTCTGACGAAAGGAAGTCAGCTCGCGCAGAGTTGCGAGTCGCTGCTAAGCGCATTCGGAGATTTAGCTACAACATGAGCGAAAGCCTGAGAGACGCAAGTGAGCAGAACAGGTTGCGGAGCATTTCGTTTTCTCGGTGGCCGTTTCGCGTTAGCTTTGGTTTGTTCAAGCTGTCGAATTTCATTTGGGAATGCGTTTTCCTCTTTGTTGGATTTGTCATCGAAATTTTGCGTACCAGGCGCTTCGCTAAGGAAGAATGGAAGGCTCGCCAACAAGCCTATGCTGCCGCCAAAGCACATGCAAAGGAAAATAACGATGATCCTGATGATCCCGAACCGCGCTTGGAGAGTGCCACTATCTCTGAGTTTGCTCTCAAATTTGGATCGATTGAGAGCCTTGTCGAGAATGTCGAAATGGCTGCAAATGAAGAGGCCGGAGCTGCGAACTTTGAACGCAAAAATGCCGAGAAATCAGCCAAAGCGGCGAACCTGCGCGCAGCGTTTGGCGAGGACATGGTGAGTTTCGCGGACTATTGCGCCGCGAGGGCGGAATTGATTGAGGCCCGTAACTCAACTGATTCGAGCGGCAAGATAGTCGCGCCAGCCGCTCTACGGTTGCCATTCGGCTGGGAGAGCGAGGAGGACAGCGTCTATGCGCGAGCGTGGAAGTTGTTTCTTCGAGCCCAGTCGAGTGCTGCCGAGAAATTGCAACGGGCAAAGCGCGTGGCGGAGCACCGTGTTGCCTTAGCAGACGCGACCAATGAGGCCTCTCGCCCGTATTTTGAGGTTCGTCGCCACAGGCATTGGCTAGAAAGGCTTGGGAAGGAATTTGTTACACCAAGTGAGCAATTGCATTTTGCAGAGGCTCAGCGTGAAAACCAGCGCGCGGGTGTTGCTGCCAGCACGTACTATGCTGCCTGCGCCGTTGCGTTTCTCTCTCGGGCGGGGGCATTGGCGGAGAAAGCGGCGTTGGCAACGAGTAAGAGCGAGCTTCAGTCAAGTATGCAAGAGGCTATGTCCATGATTGAGAAAGCAATTACAACTTCGGAATGGGCAGCAGAACACGCTAGGGAGGCTCAAGGAGAATTGTCCATTCCCGAATACGCCTCCGCTAAAGCTGCTGGCTTAATTGCTGGATTCCCAGAATTGGCCGAATATGCGAAGGAGGCCGGAGCACGAATCGAGTTTGTCAAGGAGACCTTTACGCGCTTGATGAATCTGGAAGATCTTGACGTCGGCATCCGCGAGGCGAGGGTGACAGCAAAAGATGCCGCCGAATTGGTATATGGGGCGGCCGTAATTGAGCACGAAGCAAGGCTAAGAGTCTTAACGAGGCTTGTTTCTCTTCACAGGGATAGCATTCTTGAGAGCGTTGCTGCGCACAGGGCTCGCAAGAATGCATTTCTTGAACGTGTAAATGGATACATACGAGTGGTAGAGCATGCGGAGACTGACGGTACAAGGATCTTCAAGGAAGCTGGATTGGACTACAGAGTAGGAGTACGGGAGGGACTTGTCGAACGAGCAAGACAACTGAAGGACGAGGCGGCCAAGCATTCACAGGACGGTTGCTATAGTGATTTTTGGACGCATAAAACTCTCGGGCAAAAAACTGTTCCTGAACAATTGGCAAGCGTAGTTGACTACTGCAACACCCTGCGCAAGCAGCATATTACAGAGGAAGAAAAAGAACTAGGCGAGAAAATTGAAGGTAGTGATGGTGAGACGAGGGATTGGTTTGGCGATCTGGAGGTTGAATTAGATGAGTTAGCTAAAGTGATCAAGTGCCTTGAAGAAATTCATGGCATCGCTCGATTCTTCGAGGATGTGTCTTGGGTAGCGAGCAATGCAAAGCATTTGGCTCGCAATTCAATTGAGTTTGCCCGCGAGGCAAGAGATCTGAGCCACTAGTCTTATTGCTCAGGTGGGGCAAGACGTGGTAAATTGTGAAACCCGAATATATGAAATGTTAGATAATTCAATTGGTTATTCTCTTAATACTAAACTGGCCCGGGGAGCCAGATTCAAGTTGCCGGTTCGCAAGACTCGATGCGACTTGATCCTGTTCGATCTGGACGGAACGATCAGTGATCCGATCACGGGCATTGCCAGGTCGATCAACTACGCCCTGGCGGCACTGGGCTTTGAGGAAGTCTCCGAGAGCAGGATAGCGAATTTCATCGGCCCACCGCTCGATGAAACGTTCGCGACCTTGTGTGAAACCGAATCGGGCCAACTCGTCGACCAGCTCGTATTCCGTTACAGAGAGCGATTCTCCGCCGTCGGATACTCGGAGAATGTGCTGTATCCGGGAGTTCGCGGGGCTTTGACCGACCTGTACGAGAAGAAACTGCGCCTGGCCATTTGTACGTCCAAGCGCGCGGACTATGCGCGGAAAATATTGCGGATGTTTCAACTCGACGGTCTGTTCCGATTCGTCGACGGCGGAGATGTCGGGGTCCGCAAGGGGCAACAGATTGCCCGGTTGCTGGCCGATGGAAGAATCACCGGGAACGCAATGATGATCGGCGACCGGTGCGTGGATCTCGCGGCCGCGCATGCCAGTGGGCTTGCGTCGGCGGGAGTGCTCTGGGGGTACGGCTCCCGCGAGGAGCTGGAGGGGGAGAATCCGTCTCGCCTGTTCGGGGCTCCCGCGGAATGGCGCATCCTTGCAGATTTCGCGCTAGGATAGCGGGCACACGCCGTCGAACGCGCTCTGTTACGTGGAAGAATTCGAGGGATTCCTGCAAACCGCCCTGGACACCGTTCTGTCGGTTGTCCCGAGCGACGTAACGCTGCAGGAAAGCCTGCTGCAGCTTGCGCTTGCGGCCATCCTGTGCCTGGGCGCATGGCTGATCCGCCGGCGCATGCATCCGGCAATCGTCGATTGGTGTGCATCCCGCCCGCGCTGGGAGAGAGCGCGGAGCATACTGGAACCGCTGATCTGGCCGCTGACCTGGCTTGTTTTCCTGAGCTTGCTGCTGGGGCTGTACGTCGCGATACGGGAAGATTCCTGGCTGCTGGAAGTCGTTACCAGCCTTTTGGTGGCCTGGGTCGTGGTGCGCCTGGTATCGAGGGCGATCCGCAACCCCATGCTGTCGCGCATCACGGCTGTCATCGCCTACGGAATGGCCGTGCTCAGCATCTGGGACCTGCTCGGCCCCACGATAGCGATCCTGAACGGGCCGAACTTCACGCTCACGCTGGGCGAGTTCAGTCTCAGCGTCTACCAGGTGCTCGCTACCGCCCTTTTGCTGGCGGTACTGTTGAGCCTCGCGGGATTCACCTCCCGGGTTACGGAGCGCCGGCTGCGGGAGGCGGACTGGCTGACTCCGGCGGGCCGTGTCCTGCTCAACAAGTCGCTGCGCATAGCGCTTTTCGTATTCGCCATCCTGATCACCATCGGCTCGGTGGGCATCGACCTCACGGCGCTGGCGGTGATCGGCGGCGCCGTGGGCTTCGGTATTGGCTTCGGGCTGCAGAAGGTTTTCTCGAACCTGATCAGCGGGGTGATCCTGCTAACGGACAAATCAATCAAGCCTGGCGACGTGATCACCGTGGAAAACACCTACGGATGGGTCAACAAGCTGGGCGCCCGCTATGTCTCGATCATTACACGCGACGGGATCGAACACCTGATTCCCAACGAGACGATGATCACCGAACCCGTGTCCAACTGGACGCATTCGGATGCCAATACGCGCCTGCGGATACCGATCGGCGTGCACTACGACACCAACCTGGAAGACGCCACGCGCCTGGGCGTGCAAGCGGCCCGGAGCCAGTCGCGGGTGCTCAAGGACCCGGCGCCGCGCTGCCTGGTGAAGGGCTTCGGAGAATCGGCGATCGATCTGGAGATCCGATTCTGGATCCAGGATGCCGACAGCGGTGTGTCGAACATCAAGAGCGCCGTCATTCTGGAGGTCTGGAGGCTGTACAAGGAACACGGGATCAGGATTCCGTATCCGCAGCGTGATCTGCATATCAAGAGCGGGGAGATTTCCTAAAAAAAGCGGCAGGATCAACCTGCCGCAAGCCCTTTACCAGGGAGGGGGGATACAGTCAGGTTGCGATCATCGGGCAATCACGAGGAATCGCCGGAGTCGGGTTGTTTCTTGTCCGTGAGGAGAATATCTTTCCTGTTATCCTCCAATACTTTAGGGCCGATTCCTTGAACCTTTAGAAGGTCTTCGACAGATTCGAAGGGGCCGTTTTCCTCACGGTAGGTCACGATCGCCCGGGCCTTGGCGGGCCCGATGCCCCGCAATTCGCGGGCAATCGTATCGGCATCGGCCTCGTTGACGTTCACCGGTCCGCCGAATACCCAGATCGGCGCCAGGGCCGCAACGACCATAACGATCCATTTGTTCATGCTTGCGTCTCCTCTTGAACCAGGCTCCGCTTCATCGGGGAGCACAGACGGCGCAGGAGTTTGTTGCGCGCGAGACCGCAGGGAAAGCAGGAAATTGGCCGCGTTTATCGAATTAGGCCGTACTCGGGCGATCAGGGCGCAAGAACCGAGATTAGGCGGGCCGATTCCCAGGCGCCGCACTCATTGCATCGCCATCGATGCGTTTCGTCCTGATGTCCGCAGATGGTGCAGCGCCAGCGAGGGGGCCCACCGCTTGCCGCAACCAGCTCGGCGATCAGCGCACTGAGCGACTCCTTCGAGAACTCCGCGGGCTCGCCCGCGCCATACGTTCCTGCAAAAGCAGGCAGCCTTTCCTGCAGCGAGGCGAACAGGCAGCGGGCCGAGGCCGGACACAGCAGTTCAGGCTCCATCGGAAGAGCGCAGCCTACGGCCGGAGCCAGCGCCGGATGCTCCACGACAAGGCTCTCGAGCATTTCGCCGATTTCCCTCCCGGTAAATCCATGCCGCCTCGCCAGGCCCAGAAGGATCAGCACGGCGGCTTCGGGATTGTGGACCGCAAGGGCCAGGCTTCGGCGCGGATCACGTGGGTCCAGGATGGCCGGGTCAACCATCAGCCTTGCGCTTTCTTCTGTCCCACGCGCCGCCTTGCGCCAATAGCTGCGGGCCCGCCGCATGTCCCCTGCGCCCGCAGCCTGTGCCGCCAGCTCGCACAGATAATGGCAACGCAATCTCGACCCCAGCGAGCGATCCTCGCTGCGTACCTGTTCGGCTACCCCTACGGCCCGCTCCCAATCGGACAACTGCTCGCAAACCCCCAGTTGCCGCTCCAGGGCGTTCAGGCGCAAGGGCAGGTATTCCGCCGTGCGCACGTAGGCTTCCTCCGCCCGGTCCAGCATTCCGGCGGCCCGATAGTCGTCGCCGATCTCCAGTCCGGCGTGGGCCCTCGTAGCGGGGTCGAGATCCTCCCGCGCCGCCAGCGATTCGTGAATCTGCAAGGCCCTGCGCCAGTCGCCGCCGGACCGGAAATAGGACGCCAGTTCAAACGCCGCGCCGGGTTCGCTGCTCTCCTCTTCCGCCTGCGCCAGGTATGCGCTTACGGCCTTTTCCGAGCGCCGCGGAAGTTGCTGGGCATATTCCCTGAACCGCCGGTGCAGGCCCCGCCCTGAATCGCCGGAGCGCGCATACCAGTAGCCAAGGGCGGCTGCAAGAATCAGACCACCCGCCATCGACACAAGAAAATCGGGAGGCATGGCGGACTTTAGTGCACTAACTAGGTTTCGGCCGGGAGGGTTCCTTTGGCGTCCTGGCGCGATTTCCTCCTGGCGGCGCGCCTCCTGAGCACGGCGCCGCCGGCGCAAAGCAAACCGAAAAGCCAGCCCAGGCCGAAGGCGACCGTGAACGCCAGCGGTTTCGACAGGCTGACTTCGGCAAAGGCGAGATCCAGTTGAACCGTCCCCCGGTTAAGCAGCGCGAGGATGCCCGCGAGAGATACGACTCCGGCCAGCAGCAGAATGTATATGCCGCGTTTCAGCCAGCGCCCGGCAAGTTTCGTGTCGCGCCCGTATCGTCGCATCAGCGCGTCTCCCCTGGTTCGTGGCAAGGCGCGTCCCGCCGGGAATGGCGCCTCCCATTGCCCAGGGGCGCAACGCCGCCACGGGCCAGGGGAGACGCGCCCTTCGGGAGCGTGCGTAGCGCGCCCCCGCGGCGTTGCAGCCGTCCGCAATACGGCGAGTATTCCGTGCCGGCTGCGCCTTGCAGGGACACGCTACGCACGCTCTGATGCGACGATACGGGCGCGACACGAAACTGTCATGGTTCGGCCCTAGCGGCGCGCGGCATTGACTCGTTCGCGGAGCCGCTTCCCCGGACGGAACTTGGGCACGTATTTGCTCGGCAGCGCCACCGCCTCCCCGGTGCGGGGATTGCGTCCGATTCGCGCCCGCCGATAGCTGAGGCCGAAACTGCCGAATCCCCGGATCTCGATGCCCCCGCCGGAAGCCAGCGTCTGGCCCATGAGGTCTATGACGTGTTTGACGGAAGCTTCCAGGTCGGAGGACGAGAAATAGCTGAAGCGTTCGTCCTCGAGCAATCTGCGCGTGACGATACGCACCAGTTCCGAGCGCGTTATTGCCTTGCTGGCGGCGGAGGCGCTCATGTATCTTCGGCGTCCTCTTGCTGCTGGCTGCGCAGGAGTTCACCGAGCGTCGCTCCCTTGATCCGGTCTCCCACTTCGGCTTCATAGTCCCGCAGGGCCTGAGCTTCGGCCTGCTCCTCCATCGCCCGCACGGACATCGACACCGTCCTGGACTTGCGGTCCACACCCACGATGCGCGCCTCGATGGACTGTCCGGGCTTGACCACCATTCGCGCGTCATCGACATGCTCGCGCGACAATTCCGCGACCCGCATGCGTCCCTTCACTCCTTCGCCCACCTCCAGTTCGATCATGCGCTGCTCGACGCCGGTAACGACGGCAGTCGCGACGCTGCCCTTGGGATGATCCTTGAGAAAGCTGGCCAGCGGATCGCCCTGCAACTGCTTGATGCCCAGCGAAATGCGTTCCCGGTCCGCGTCGACCGAAAGCACGACGGCCTCGACCTCCTGGCCCTTTTGGTAATTCCGCACCGCCTCGTCACCGGGCAGGTCCCAGGAGAGGTCCGACAAATGCACCAACCCGTCGATATTGCCCTCGAGGCCGATGAATATTCCGAAATCCGTCATCGAACGGACCTTGCCGGTCACGCGGTCGTCCCTCTTGTAATTGTTGGCGAAGTCCTGCCACGGATTCTCCAGGCATTGCTTCAGCCCCAGCGAAACCCTGCGGCGCTCTTCATTGATGTCGAGCACCATCACTTCGACCTCTTGGCCGACGTGAACGATTTTGCCGGGATTAACGTTCTTGCTGGTCCAGTCCATCTCCGATACGTGAACCAGCCCCTCAACGCCTTCCTCTATCTGCACGAAGCAGCCGTAGTCCGCCACGTTGGTGACCTTGCCGAACAGTCGCGTGTGCGGCGGATAGCGCCGCCCGATGTCCACCCATGGATCGTCGCCCAGTTGCTTGAGCCCAAGCGACACGCGGTTGCGTTCGCTGTCAAAGCGAAGGATCTTGACTTCCAGTTCCTCTCCCACGCGAACCACTTCCGACGGATGCTTGACGCGCCGCCAGGCCATGTCGGTGACGTGCAGCAACCCGTCAATGCCCCCGAGATCCACGAATGCGCCGTATTCGGTGAGGTTCTTGACCACGCCCTTGACCACCTGGCCTTCTTCCAGGCTGGCCAGCAGCGCCGCGCGTTCGGCGCTGTGCAGTTCCTCGATCACCGCGCGGCGGGACACCACCACGTTGTTGCGCCGCCGGTCCAGCTTGATGACCTTGAAGTCGAGCTTGCGGCCTTCCAGGTAGGTGGTGTCGCGGATCGGATGCATGTCCACCAGGGAACCGGGCAGGAACGCCCGCACACTGGATACATCGACCGTGAATCCGCCCTTGACGCGCCCGCTAATGGCGCCCTGCACGATCTCTTCCTGTTCGAATGCCGACTCCAGGCTCTCCCAGACGCGAGTGCGCTTGGCGCGCTCGCGTGACAGGCGGGTCTCGCCGAACCCGTCTTCCATCGAATCCAGCGCGACTTCGACCTCGTCTCCTATGTCCACTTCCAGTTCGCCGGTCTCGTCCGTGAACTGGCTGGCCGGGATCAGCGCCTCGGACTTGAGTCCGGCGCTTACGGTTACGACCTCCGGTGAAATATCGATCACCTGCGCCGAGAGTATCTCTCCCGGCCGGAAATTCTTGTCAGCGAGATTGGCTTCCACCAACTCTGCAAAACTTTCTGCCATTAAGGGCCTCAATACAGTGCGGGCGTGCAATCCAGCTACGCTCGCGGTTGCCATTCCACGCGCCCGCCATCCTGGCCGGCGCCAAATTCGCTATCGGGCCGCCTTCTCCGGCCAGACCTCCGTTACGAGACGCCACGCCTCTGTCCTGGTCTGCCGGATATCCAGCTTCGTCGTGTCCAGCACCACCGCATGAGGCACTACCTTCAGCGGCGCCAGCGTGCGGGCCGAATCGCGATGATCACGATCGGTCAGATCGCGGATCAGGTCGCGCATATTAGCATTGATTCCCTTTTGCTTCAATTGGTTATGGCGACGTCTGGCACGCTCTTCGGGGGTCGCTGTGAGGTATATCTGCAGCTCGGCATCCGGAAAAACCACCGACGCCATATCGCGGCCCTCGGCCACCAGTCCGGGCTCCCTGCGAAAGGCGCGCTGCCGCTTGAGCAGAAAGTTCCGCACTGCCGGCAACGGGGCGACGACCGACGCCGCCACGCCTGTTTCCTCTTCACGGATCGCGCTGCTGACGTCTTCGCCGTTCAGGTAGATCGTCTCGCCGTCGCGGGCGGCTTCCAGTTCGGGAGGCGAATCCGCCAGGTGCGCGGCGATCCTGGCCTCCCCGGCGTGGACCAGCCCGGCCCGCAGCAGGGACAGCGATACGGCCCGGTACAGCGCGCCGCTGTCCAGTCTCCGCCAACCCAGTCTCCCGGCCAGATACCGCGCGATCACTCCCTTTCCCGCCGCGGCGGGTCCGTCAATGGCGACGACCGGCGCCCGGGAAGGCGCGTTATTCGATCGGCTCAAGATTCAGGCCCAACTGCAATGCCGTCTCCGCGAAGCCCGGAAAGGACGTATCGACGCAGTCCACATCGTGAATGACCACCGGGCCCTTCGCCACCAGCGCCAGGACCGTAAAAGCCATCGCCACTCGATGGTCGCCCTCGCAATCGATTTCCCCGCCCCGAACACGACCGCCGCGTATCCGCGCGCCGTCGGGAGTCTCCTCGCAGTCCACTCCCAGTCTCCTCAAGCCCGCCACCATTGCCGCGATCCGATCGCTTTCCTTGAGCCGCAGTTCCCCGGCGCCCTCGATCACGGTTTCTCCCGTTGCGCAGGCCGCCGCCGCAAACACGGCCGGCATCTCGTCGATCGCAGAAGGAACCAGCAAAGCGGGAAGCAGCGCGCCCTGGAGCATTCCGGGCTTCGCCATGACGTCCGCCACCGGCTCGGCACCCGAGGTGCGCCGCGCGGCGATCTGTAATGTGCC
This sequence comes from Gammaproteobacteria bacterium, assembly GCA_026707445.1. Taxonomy (GTDB): domain Bacteria; phylum Pseudomonadota; class Gammaproteobacteria; order Steroidobacterales; family Foliamicaceae; genus Foliamicus. Next base: position 77,270 of record JAPOWV010000016.1, on the reverse strand, counting down.
CCCCATTGCGCCCATCATCCGGAGAAAGCCCGTGCGCGTCGCGTTCACGCCCACCGTGCCTACCGCGATCTCCCGCGGGCCGATCAGTCCTGCCAGCAGCAGGAACGCCGCCGAGGAAAAATCGCCCGGAACGTCGATCCTCGCAGCCCGCAGCGGCTGCCGTCCGGTCAGGCAGGCCCGGCCGCTGGTCCGCTCGATGGACACCCCGAAGCTGGGAAGCATCCGTTCCGTGTGGTCGCGTGTAGGTACGGGCTCGCCCACACAGGTCTCGCCCCGGGCGCCCAGGCCCGCCAGCAATATCGCGGACTTCACCTGCGCGCTTGCTACCGGGAGTTGGTAGGAAACGCCCGTGATCCCGGAATTCTCCGCAATACGTAACGGTGGGCGTCCGTCCTTGCCCAGCGCTTCGATGCGCGCACCCATCCGGGCCAGAGGTTCGATGATCCGGCGCATCGGCCGGCGGCTGAGCGAGTCGTCACCGTGCAACTCCGCGGCCACGCCCTGGCCGGCCAGCAGGCCGGCGAGCAGCCGCATGGAAGTCCCGGAGTTGCCGCAATCCAGCAGGCGTCGGGGCGGCTTCAATCCCACACCGCCGCGCACGAGCAATCGGTCCGGAGCCAGCCGGGAAATCCGGACACCCAGCGCTTCCAGCGCCTCTGCGGTGGCGACGCAATCGTGCCCCGGAAGGAAATTGACGATCTCGCTCTCGCCCTCCGCGAGCGCCGCGAGCATCACGGCGCGGTGGGAGATCGACTTGTCTCCCGGTACCGTTAGCGGTTCGGGCGACGGCGTGGCGGGAATGCGGCTGACGCGCCAGGACCTCAGAAGCGTCCTCCTTTCACGATTTCACCCCCAGGTCCCGTACCCGCAGGATTCCCTCCATGCCGCGCAGGCGCTTGAGCGCAGAGTCGGGAGCGTGGTCGTTGAGATCCAGCATGGTGTAGGCAAGCATGCCGCGAGACATGTTCATCATCGACTCGATGTTGAGATTCTCCTGCGCCAGGACGGCGGAGACTCTTGCCACGATCCACGGCACGTTGTCGTTGGCGATCGTCAGCCGGAAGCCGCCACCGCGCGGCTGATCGATCACCGGGAAATTCACCGATCCGCGCACATTGCCGTCCTCCAGGTACGCCCGCAGGTTATCCGCGGCAATCACGGCGCAGTTCACTTCCGCTTCGGAAGTGGAAGCGCCCAGGTGCGGGAGCAGGATCGCGCCCGGATGGCCCATCAGTTCAGGCTCGGGAAAATCGCAGACGTAGGACGAAAGCCATCCCGAATTCAGGGCCTCGAGAACGGCGCCGCTCTTCACGATGCCGCCGCGGGCAAAATTGAGCAGTACTCCGCCCTTGCGCATGCTGCTGATCAGCTTCCCTCCCACCAGCCCGTGGGTTTCATCCACAAGCGGGACGTGGACGCTGACGAAATCCGCGCCGGCGAACACGTGCTCCAGGCTCTGCCCCTTGCCGACCTGCGAGGACAATTCCCAGGCCCGGTCCAGCGCCAGGGCGGGGTCATAGCCGAACACTTCCATTCCCATCCCTATCGCGGCGTTGGACACTTTCACGCCCACCGCGCCCAGGCCCACGACGCCCATGACCCGGCCGGCCAGTTCACGGCCCGCGAAGCGCTTCTTGTGCGCCTCCACGGTCTTGTGCAGTTCATCGGCGGGCAGGTCTATTGCCCGCAGGTGGTCCCAGGCCGGCAACAGGTTGCGGGCCGCCATGAGCATGCCGGCCACGACCAGTTCCTTGACGGCGTTGGCGTTGGCGCCGGGTGCGTTCAGCACCGGAATCCCCCGCTTTGCGAGGGCATCCACCGGGATATTGTTGACGCCGGCGCCCGCGCGCGCCACAACCTCGACGCTGTCGGGGATCGTTTCCAAGTGCAGGTCATGCGAACGCAGCAGGATTCCGTGGGGGGAATCGTCCGCGGACGGCGCAGTGAAGCGCTCCGCGGGCAGGCGTGCCAGCCCCTCGTTGGCGATATTGTTGTAAATCCGGATGTTGAACATGGCTTGTTTCCAGTATGGGGACGCCCTCAGGCCTTGCGTTCGAACTCCTCCATGAAGCCGACCAGCGCCTCGATGCCTTCTTCCGGCATGGCGTTGTAGATCGAGGCGCGCATGCCGCCTACCGCGCGGTGGCCCTTCAGGCCATACAGCCCTTCGGCCTCGGAAGCTTCGAGGAAGGTCCCGTTCAACTCCGGGTCGGCCAGCGTAAACGGCACGTTCATCCATGAGCGCCATTCCGGATCGACGTGATTGGCGTAGAAACCGGAGCCGTCGATATAGTCGTACAAGCGCATCGCCTTGCGCCGGTTGCGTTCCGCCATCCCGGCCACTCCACCCTGCCCCGCCACCCAGCGAAACACCAGCGAGGCCACGTACCAGGAAAACGTCGCCGGCGTATTAAGCATGGATCCGGCGGCGGCGATCTTCCGGTAATTGAAGGCCAACGGCGTATTCCGGGGCACGCGCTCCAGCAGGTCGTGGCGAATGATGACCACGGTCACGCCGGCCGGGCCGAGGTTCTTCTGCGCACAGGCATAGATCAGCCCGAAGCGATCCACCGGAATCGGCCGCGAAAGCAGGGTCGAGGACATGTCGCAAACCAGGGGAGCATGGTCCACGTCCGGCGGCCGGTCGATCTCCAGTCCGTGAAGCGTTTCGTTCGCGGTGTAGTGAAAATAGGCCGCGTCTTCCCCCGGCGCCCATTCGTCGCGCGCCGGCACCGAGCGGTACTGCAGCGCTTCGCCATCGGCAACAACACGCAGCGGCCGGATTCCGGCCGCCTCGGACGAAGCCTTACGGCCCCAGTGCCCGGTGATCAGGTAGTCGACGCCCTGCCCTTCACCGGCCAGGGTCATCGGGATCGTTGCGAACTGCAGCGTGGCGCCGCCCTGCATGAACAGGACGGCGTATTCATCCGGAATCGCGAGCAGTTCGCGCAGGTCCCGTTCGGATTGCTCGGCGAGTTCGATGAACTGACGACCGCGGTGGCTGTCCTCCATCACCGACAGGCCGCGTCCCTGCCAGCTCAGCAGTTCCTCCCGGGCCTGCTCCAGTACGGCAAGCGGAAGGTTCGCCGGACCGGCGCTGAAGTTGAAGATCCGGTCCATGGCTATGGAGTGGAGTCCGGTTCTTCCTGATCCCCCGCGAGGGTGCAGAAGCCGGCGACGCGGTCGCCCTTGTCGGGCCGCATCAGCCGCACGCCGTGCGAATAGCGTCCCTGTATGGAAACGTCGCCGACCGCCGTGCGCAGCAGGGTGCCGCCGGCGGTCATCAGCATGGCCTCATCGCCGTCCCGGACCAGGGCGGCGCCGATCAGCTTGCCGTTGCGCCCTTCCGTGCGTATCGAAATCACGCCCTGCGCCGCCCTGCCCTTGCGCGGAAATTCGCTCACGACCGTTCGTTTGCCGAAACCCTTGGTCGTGGCCTGCAATACCCAGGCATCGTCGGCTTCGCCGTTCACGATCAGCGCCGCCACGACCCGGTGCTTCTTCTTGAGCCGCTGGCCGATCACGCCGGCCGCGATACGCCCCATCGGCCGCACGGTGGACTCGGAGAAGCGCGCGGCCCGCCCGTTGCTGGCCAGCAGGATGACGTCGCTGTCGCCATCGGTTATGGCCGCCTCCACCAGGCGGTCCTTCTTCTTCAGGCTCAACGCATAAATCCCGGTGCGGCGTATCTTCGCAAACGCGTCCAACCGGGTCTTCTTAACCCGCCCCTTGCGGGTGGCCATGAACACGAAGCGCCCATGGTCAAAGGAATCCACGGGCAGGACGGAATTGACCTGCTCGCCTTCCTCAAGCCCCGGCAGCAGGTTGGCGATCGGCAGTCCCCGCGTTGCGCGGCTCTGCGTGGGTATCTCGAAGGGCCGAAGTCGGAACACGCGCGCGCGATCGGTAAAGCACAGCAGGGTCGAGTGCGAATTCGTCACGAACAACTGGTCGATGAAGTCCTCCTGGCCGACCGAGGCGCCGCGCTTGCCTCGCCCTCCCCTTCCCTGGGTACGGAAGGTCTCCAACTCCTGCGTTTTCACATAGCCGCGCCAGGACAGCGTGACAAGCACCTCGCGCCGCGGAATGAGATCCTCGTCGGCCGTGCGGGTGTAGTCGGCGATGATTTCGGTGCGGCGTTCGTCGCCGTACTCGCCGCGCAGTTCGATCAGTTCGTTGCGCACCACTTCCAGCAGCCGGTCCGGATCGCGCAGGATTTCCGTGAGTTCCTCCATCCGGGTCAGGAGTTCGGCGTATTCCTTGAGGATCGCTTCCTGCTCGAGTCCGGTCAGGCGCTGCAGGCGCAACTCCAGTATCGCGCGCGCCTGGCGGTCGCTGAGCCGGTAGCCCCTGTCGCTGAGGTTGGGGAGTTCCGTCAGCGCCGCCTGCGCCCTCTCCAGCATTCCCCGCACCGCGCCCGGCGCCCAGATGCGTGCGGTGAGGGCTTCGCGCGCCTCCTGCGCGTTGCTTGAAGCCCTGATCAGCGCCACGACCTCGTCGATGTTGGCCAGCGCCACCGTCAGGCCTTCCAGAACATGCGCCCGGGCCTTCGCCCGGCGCAGATCGTGGACGCTGCGCCGCGTGACCACGTCCCGCCGGTGGTCGAGAAAATGCTCGAGCATTTGCTTGAGGTTCAGCAACTGCGGGCGCCCTCCGCACAGCGCCACCATGTTGATGCCGAAGCTCGATTCCAGCGGTGTGCGGCGATACAGGTTGTTGAGCACGATCTCGGCGCTGACGTCGCGGCGCAACTCCACCACCACCCGGGTGCCGTCCTTGTCGGACTCGTCCCGGACTTCATGGATGCCGGCGATCTCCTTCTTGCGGGCCAGCAGCGCGATTTTTTCCACGCAGCGGGCCTTGTTCACCCGATACGGGAGTTCCGTGATCACGATCGAATCACGCGCCGGACCCTCCTCGATTTCCGCCCGGGCCCTGAGCTGAATCGTCCCGCGGCCTGTCCGGTAGGCCTCGGCCATGCCGGCCTCGCCCACAATCTGCGCCGCGGTCGGAAAATCGGGCCCCGGCACGTGTTCCATCAGTTCGGCAATGCCGATATCGGGCTCGCGGCTCAGGGCCAGCGCGGCATCGATGACTTCGCGCAGGTTATGCGGGGGAATATTGGTGGCCATTCCCACGGCAATCCCGGACGCGCCGTTGACCAGCAGGTTGGGGAGCCGGGCCGGCAGCACCGTCGGCTCCTGTTCCGCGCCGTCATAGTTCTCGACAAAGTCCACCGTATCGCGGTCGATGTCGACGAGCATGAGCGCGGCGATCGGCGCCATCCGGATCTCGGTGTAGCGCATCGCGGCGGGTGCGTCGCCGTCCATTGAGCCGAAGTTGCCCTGGCCGTCCACCAGCGGGTAGCGGAGCGAGAAATCCTGCGCCATGCGAACGATCGCGTCGTAGACGGCCGTATCGCCGTGCGGGTGGTAGCGTCCTATGACGTCGCCGACTATCCGGGCCGATTTCTTGTACGGCCGGTCATGCAGGTTCCCCAGTTCCCGCATGGCGTGCAGGATGCGCCGATGAACGGGTTTCAGGCCGTCGCGAACGTCGGGGAGGGCCCGGCCCACGATGACGGACATCGCATAGTCCAGATAGGACCGGCGCATCTCCTCTTCGAGCTTTACCGGTACGATTTCAGGGGCTGGCCCGGCCATGCACAAAATGCGCCGCTAAAGACGCGGCGCAGTACGGCTTCTACGCCGTTAATTCTACCATTACGGGCATGCCGCTAGTACGAGCGCGGCATGCCGAGGACGTGCTGTCCGATGTAGCTCAGGATCATGTTGGTGGACACGGGCGCAACCTGGTAGAGGCGCGTCTCGCGGAACTTGCGTTCCACGTCGTATTCCTCCGCGAAACCGAATCCACCGAAGGTCTGGACGCAGGCCTCCGCCGCTTCCCAGGCGGCTTCGGAAGCCAGCAGCTTGGCCATGTTGGCCTCCTTGCCGGCGGACAGCCCCTGATCGAATTTCTCCGCCGCGTCAGCGACCATCAGGGCCGCCGCTTCAACCGAGGCATAGGCCCGGGCGAGGGGAAACTGCACCCCCTGATTGCGGCCGATCGGCCGGCCGAATACTTCCCGCTCGCCGGCGTAGGCGGCAGCCCTGTCGATGAACCAGCGTCCGTCGCCGATGCATTCCGCCGCGATCAACGTGCGTTCGGCGTTCATCCCGTCCAGGATGTAGCGAAAGCCCTGCCCCTCCTCGCCGATCAGGTTCTCCGCCGGCACGCGGACGTCATCCATGAAAACCTGGGTCGTAGCGTGATTCATCATGGTGCGGATCGGTGTGATGCTCAGACCCGGCGCCTCTCGCATGTCAACCATCAGGACGGAAAGGCCCTCCGTTCGGCGCCCGACCTCTTCACGCGGGGTGGTACGGGCCAGCAGAATCATCAGGTCGGAGTGTTCCGCCCGCGACGTCCAGATCTTCTGGCCGTTCACGACGTACTCGCCGTTCTCCAGACGGGCGCTCGTACGCAATGCGAGCGTGTCGGTGCCGCTGCCCGGTTCCGTGACGCCAAAAGCCTGCAGGCGCAGATCGCCCGAGGCTATGCCCGGGAGCCAGCGCTGCTTCTGTTCCCTGCTGCCGTGACGAAGCACCGTGCCCATCGTGTACATCTGCGCGTGGCAGGCGCCGGCGTTGCAGCCCGAGCGGTGTATCTCCTCCAGAATCGCCGTGGCCGCCACCAGACCCAGGCCGCTGCCGCCGTACTCCTCCGGGATCAGCGCGCCCAGGAAGCCGCCCTCGGTCATGGCCCGCGTGAACTCCGTCGGATAGGCCCGCTCGCGGTCCAGTTCGCGCCAGTACTCCCCCGGGAAGTCGGCGCACACAGCTTGCACCGCCTCCCGGATTTCGGTCAGTTGTTCCTTATCCATGAGATTCAATGCCGCTGAAAATCAAAGAATTGCGCGGGCAGCCCCGCCGTCGGCCGTAATCGAGCGCCCGGTAACGTGCGGGGCGGCGTCGCTCGCCAGAAATGTAACCAGCCGGGCGATTTCGCCGGTCGTTCCCAACCTCTTCTGGGGAATCGCATCGAGGAAACTCTGTTCTTCCTCCCCGGGCGTCTTCCCGCTGCGGGCGGCGAACGATTCCATCATGCCCTCCCAGCGGCCCGTCCTCGTGGGACCGGGATTGACGGCGTTGATGACCACGCCGTGTTCGGCCACCTCCCGCGCCAGTCCGGTGGTGACCGCGAGCAAACCGGCGTTCGCCGCGGCGCCCGGCAGCATGCGGGGGTCCGGTTCGCGCCCCGAATTGCCCACCAGGGTCACGATTCGCCCGTAGCGCCGCTCGATCATTCCGGGCAGCACCGCGCGGATCATCCGGATGGTGGCCATGAACTTGAGCGCCATGCTGTCCTCCCAGGCCGAATCCGGTATTTCCCAGAACAGACCGCCTGCCGACGCCCCGGCGCAGTTCACCAGCACGTCCACCCTGCCGAAGGCCTCTTCCGCGGAAGCTGCAACCCTGCCCGCCGCCTCGGGGGAAGTCAGGTCCGCCGCGTGCCAGCGCACCTTTTCGCAACCGGCCCTGCTCAGTTCCCCCGCCAGTTCCCCAAGATCGCTCTCCGTGCGGGCGCAGAGAAACAACATTGCACCCTCGCGAGCCAGTTCACGCGCGCAGGCTGCACCCAAACCACCGGTGGCTCCGGTAATCAGCGCAACCTTTTCGTTCAACTGCAAGTCCATACCGCCGCGCATTATCCCGCAGTTTTCGCTACGGCGGCCCCGCATGGAACAGCTTGCAATGTTCGCTGGCGCTGCTGCACGGCCCTTCAGGGAGTGTGTGAGCCAGGGATGGCGGAACCAAGCTCCATGGATGGATTTATGCGTCTCCCGGAAGGGCCGTGCAGCAGCGCCAGCGCGCCGGCGAGTATTCAGGGCCAGTCGCGGGAAACGCTGACGAACGATCCCCGGGACTGCGAAGCCATCAGCCAGTAGTAGCCGGTCGCGGCCGGGTCCCCGTCCATCGGGTAGAACAGCACATTGACCGGAATCCCCGAGGGCAGGTCGCGCACCGCGCGGGTAAAGAACCGCTCGCGCGCCCGCGTATCCACCCATCCGACCCGCGAGGGAGGACTGGCGCCCTGCGTCGGCAGTCCGTCGGTCAACAGGTACACATTGTCCGGCAGCGGCTGCATGGCGCGGATGGCGCGCATCGCCGCATGCAGGCTGGTCCCGCCCCTCGGCGCAAAATTGCGCAGGGCCTCGATCGCTTCGCCTACCCGCGCCCCGTCGGCCACGCTCAGCCACTCGCCGTCCGTGCCCTCGAGGATGCTTCTGTGCTCCACCCCGAAGATGTAGACCTGAAATCTCTGCTGCGGCTCCAGACGCGTGGTGATCCAGTCCACCGAATTCACGACCTGGACCCATTTGGGAGCCCGGGGCTTGAGTTCCTCGTCCATCAGGCGAAACCGCAAGACGTCGATATAGGTGCGCCCCAGCATGCTGGCGGACGCATCCACGAGAATCATTACGCGGTCGCCACCCATCTGCATGCCCGTCAGGTATTGCCGCGCGCCCTCGCCTTCAAAGCCACGCACCCGCTGCCCCGTTCCTTCCTCCGCCTCGGCGACCCGCGCCTCAAGTTCCGCCTGCATTTCCCTGAGCCGGTCCACGTCGACCCGAAGCCGCTCGACCGACTCCTGGCTTTGCGTCCCCAGGCGCTCGTATTCCGCCAGCTCCGCCAGCAAGGCGGCAAGGCGTTCGCGCAGCTTTCTCAACTCCTCGATTGCCGTGGCGCGGCGCTCGTCGAGCGTGTCGCGCTCGCCGCGTAACTGCAGCAGGTCCTTTCGCCCTTCCAGGACCTCCTCTTCCAGCCGTGTGGATTCGCTGAGCAGATCGATGCGCTCGGCATCGGCCCGCAGGCGCACCTGGGCGTTGATGATCACGAAGAACAGCACGACCGCGCCGAAGCCGCAGGAAATGATGTCCAGAAACGACATGCTGAATACGTGAAAGCGCCTACGGGCCATCGCCGCCCACCTCGCGCGTGATCAGGAACTCCAGCGGCCCCACGCCCACCACGTCGCCGCCGCGCAGTGGCGCCGAATCGGCCACCGGCGCGCCGTTCAGGCTGGTTCCGTAACGGCTGTGGTCATGCAACACCGCCTGCCCGTTCTCCAGCACCACGGTGCAGTGGTTACGCGAAATCCCGCCTTCCGGCGAGAGCACGATCGACAGGCCCCCGGGTTGCGGCGACGATCCCAGATGCAGGCCTTCGGCGCCGATGCGCCAGGCCCGGCCACCGAACACGACATGCGTCGGCGTCCGTTCTCCCGTTTCCCCGTCTCCGCCGGCCGGCGAGGCGCCGGCATCCGGCCGGGCAGTGCGTGTCCCGTACGGGCCGCCCGCCGAGTCCACGGCCGGCAGGGACTTGAGCAGCACATATCGATCCCCCGCGCCGACCACCGGAACGAAACGCTCCAGCGCGCCCAGCGCCGCAGCGCCCGCCGGCAGGACCTGGACCTCGGCGGCGAGCAGGCGGGCAAACACCTCGGCGCAGCCGGGAACCTCTGCAAGCGTCCCCGACAGGTATACGTCCGCGGCCCCCGGACCCGTGCACCAGGATCGCAGACGATTTCCCGGGGCCCCCAGCAAGCGTTCGATCGAAGCAAGGAAGTCATCGCGGCCCAGGACCGCGGTAGCGGTCACCGGCGCCGCTTCAAGTTCGATCGCGAGTTCGCCGCCGGCCAGGACCGCCTCAAGCCACGAGTCGAGTTGCCCGGCCAGCTCCTGCTCGGTGGCGGGCAGGTCCAGCGGGTCAAAGCGGGAACCCGCCACGAACCGTCCGGCCACGTGTGCGGTCATCGCCGCCCGCAGGTGACGCAATCCGGGACGGCCGTCGAACAGGATCTCCTCGCGCCGGATTCGCCCGTCATGCGGGATGAGCCGGGATACCGCCAGTCGTTCGGCGGTTGCTTCAATGTGCAGGCAGGCGCGGCCCGCGGCGGCGCCACGCACCGCGGCCACTCCGCTTTCAACCAGCCCGGCAACGGGCAGTCCGGCTTCCTCGGCGATCCCCAGCAGCAGCGCAAGGCGGTCTTCCGCGACGCCGGCGGGAATGACCAGGACCACACCGCTTATGTCTCCCACCGCATCCCGGAAGCGCTTCCAAAGCCCCTGCATATGCCCGTGGGCCAGGTCCGCATAGCTGCGAAATCCCCGCGCCGGCCTGGGCAGGGGGTCATCCGACAGCAGTTCCCAGTAATTCCGGTAACCGCTTGCGGGGTCCCGTCGCGCCTCTTCGACCGCTGCGCGCCCGAACGCCACGCGCCGCTTTTGCACCAGCGCAACGCCCGGCTCGTTGAACAGCACGCCGGCGGCGGTAGCGCCTACCAGCGCCGCTCCGTTGACCTCCAGCGCGACCAGCGCCATGCCTTGGCTATCTCCAGGCTCAGTCGCCCTGCAGGCGGCGGATCAGCCGTTCGTCGCAGTAATCCGAGGTCTCGAAGACCAGTCGCTCCTGCAACAATTGAAGCTGGTGGACCAGAAACATGATGAAAATGCTGACCAGCAGGGCAAAGAAGGTTGAATTGAAGGCCACGCCCAGGCTCTCGGTCACGCCGCTGATGTCGCCTTCCACGGCCCGGTAGGCGAGCGTCAGCGCCTGGCCGATCCCGCGCACGGTACCGATAAAGCCGATCGAGGGTATCGCCCATGCGATATACCGGATCATGGACAGTTCCGATTCCAGCCGCTCGGCCTCAGCGTTGACCAGCGTCTGGGTGGCCGAAGAGACGTCCTGCACATTGCCCGTCGCGCCGAATCGCTGCAGCGCGCTGAGCAATACCCGCGGCAACAGCAGGCGCTGTTGCGATTCCGGCAGCGCACGCAATTGGCGCGCGTGCTCGCGGGTGTCCTCCGGCAGGATGCGAACCCCTTCCGCCAGCGGCAGCAGATCGCGCTGCAGCAGCGAGCGTTCGCGCAGCGCCCCGCGGGCCTTGTAGCCCATGATCGCCAGCGCCCAAAGCGCCAGGATCAGGCAGGCCTCCTGCTCGAAATCGCGCACGATCACGTACAGGGAGCGTTCGGGCACGTAGTCGGCGTCCTGTTCCAGCTGTATCCGCTGCTCTTCCATGACCGCGTTGGCCTGCGGGCGGATCCAGGCCACGTACATGGCGTGTACCAGGATCACCGACAGGAACAGCGAGAAAAGCTGAAAAACGAATTCGACCGGTAACTGTCTTCTCATCGATTGCTCGCTAGTCAACCAGGGGAGCCCGCAGGTACCGCGGGGGGCGGGGCGTCAGTACGCGCCGAAGATATGCGCTGCCTTCGTCCCAGTCCGTCGCGTGCGGCGACTCAGGAAACTCCAGCTCGGCCACGGCGCAGGTGGGAAACTTGCCATGGAGCACCGCGAAAGCTTCCTCTTCGCCCCGGCCTGCCAGGTACAGCGCCAGTTCCTGCAGTGCCGGGTTATGGCCCACCACCATGACGTCGCCGGTATCCCCCGGCAGTTCGCGCAGACACTGCAACACGGCCCCCGGGCTGAAGGTGTACAGCCTTCGCGTGACCTTGATGCCGAGATCGGCGGGAAGGCTGGGCAGGACACCGCACATCGTCTCCACCGCCCTCCGCCCGGCGGAGCAGAGGATCCTCTCGGGAGCGCATCCCACGGCCGCCAGTTTCTCACCCATCGCCGGCGCGTTCTTCCGGCCCCTGGGGGCCAGCGCCCGCTCGAAATCGTCGACGGAATACGGCCCCGCCTTGGCATGCCGCAGCAGCCACAGGCGCTTCATGCGCTCGCTCCCGGGACTGCGTGAATACTCATGACTCCTGTATGCTACTCCGTTCATGGGGCACATTCCACGCCATCCCGGAACACGCAAATGACGCCTGCGTCCGGCAAGCCACGGGCGCTCAGCGAGGCGGAACGCGTCGCCGGCCGCCTGATCAACCGCGAACTGTCCTGGCTGGAATTCAACACGCGGGTGCTGGAGGAAGCCGGCAACGAGAACCACCCGCTGCTGGAGCGCGTGCGGTTTCTGTCCATCTCGGCCAGCAACCTCGACGAGTTCTACATGGTGCGCGCGGCCGGCCTCATGGCGCAGGTGGCTGCGGGCGTCACGAAGACCAGCGATGACGGACTGACCCCCGGCGAACAACTCGAAGCCATACGTGAACAGGTAAAGAAGCTCCTCAAGGCCCAATCCAGGCGCAGCGCACAATTGCTGGCCGAATGCCGCGATGCCGGAGTGGCGGTGGTAAAACCCGAGGAACTGGGCGAGCGGTCCCGCGAGTGGCTGTCGCGATGGTTCGAAAACCAGTTGTTTCCGGTACTGACCCCCCAGGCGGTCGACACGGCGCACCCCTTCCCCTTCATTCAGACCGGCTGCCTGGTGTACGTGCTGCGGCTGATGCGGCCCGCGGACAAGCACGAGATCAACGGCCTGGTGCTGGTGCCGCCCCAGATCGAGCGGTTCGTGCGGGTCCCCGGCAAGGCCCTGCGCTTCGTCGCCGTCGAGGAAATCATCGCCCGCAACTTCAGGCTGCTGTTCCCCGGCATGAAGATCCTGGGCCACGGCATCTTCCGCATCAGCCGTGACAGCGACCTTGAAATCGACGAGGAAGCCGAAGACCTGGTGCGTACCTTCGAGAGCGCCCTGCTTCGGCGGCGCAGGGGCAACGTCATCCGCGTGGAGGTGGCGGCCGGCATGCCGAAGAACTTCCGCCGGTTCGTGCTCAAGGCGTTCAATGCCTCGCACGCGCACGTCTTCAACATCGACGGCATGCTGGGGCTGGCGGACATCAAGCAGATCATCACGGACCAGCGCCGCGACCTGCAGCACGAGCCGCTCAACGTGCGCTTCCCCGAACGGGTCCGCGAATATGGCGGCGACATCCTCGCCGCGATACGGGCCAAGGACTTCGTCGTGCAGCATCCGTACGAGAGCTTCGACGTGGTCGTGCAATTCCTGCGCCGCGCCACCGAGGACCCGGCGGTCGTGGCGATCAAGCAGACCTTCTACCGCACTTCCGAGGACTCGCCGATCGTCGAGGCGCTGATCGCCGCCGCCGAGGCCGGCAAGCTGGTCACCGCCATGGTCGAGCTTCGGGCGCGCTTCGACGAAGCGGCGAACATCCGCTGGGCACAGGAGATGGAGCGCGCCGGCGTGCAGGTGGTCTACGGCTTCATGGAACTCAAGACCCACGCCAAAGTCTCGCTGGTGGTGCGCAGGGAAGCGGGAAAACTGCGGACCTACACCCATTTCGGCACCGGCAACTACCATCCGGTCAACGCGCGCGTTTACTCGGACCTCAGCTTCTTCACCTGCGACGCGGCGCTGGGGCGCGATACCGCGCGCCTTTTCAATTACATGACAGGCTACGCGACTCCGGAGGACATGGAAAAGCTGGTTTATGCGCCCGCCGAACTGAAGAACACCCTGGTCGAGCTGATCGAAGACGAAGTCGCCCATGCCCGCGCCGGGCGTCCGGCGGAGATCTGGGCCAAACTCAACTCACTGGTGGACCCCGAGATCATCGACTGTCTCTACCACGCGAGCCAGGCCGGCGTGCGGATCGAACTCTACGTTCGGGGCATTTGCTGCCTGCGCCCGGGCGTGCCCGGCATGTCGGAGAACATCCAGGTGCGCAGCATGGTCGGCAGGTTCCTGGAGCACTCCCGCGTCATGTGTTTCGGCGCCGGCCACCGGCTTCCTTCCACCGAGAGCAAAGTTTACGTATCGTCCGCCGACTGGATGCCCCGCAACCTGCACCATCGAGTGGAGACGCTGGTGCCGATCGAGAACGAAACGGTCAAGCGGCAGCTCGTGGAGCAGGTCCTGATGGCGAACCGCTTCGACGTGATGCAGAGCTGGCAACTCGAACCCGACGGCGCCTACCGCCGGCTTGACCATCAATCGGGCGATTTCAGCGCCCACACCTGGTTTATGACCAACCCCAGCCTTTCCGGCCGGGGCAGCGCCCTGCGGGAGTCGCGGCCGGCCATGCCCGGCGAACTGTTCCCCGACACCGGGGACCCTGCCGCCGCGGAAGACAAACCCCGCCCGACACTGGTCAAAGCCGCCGTTTAATGCGGGGCCGCGGATTAACGCCATAACTTCTTGGGCACGGCCCTAAGCCCCGATGCCGGGCGTATTGCGAACCAGCCCCGCGACCCCAAGCGAGGCGCCGGTAGCCGTGATCGACATAGGCTCGAACTCCGTGCGCCTGGTGGTCTACGAGAACGGCGGGCGGGCGCCCTTGCCGATATTCAACGAAAAAGTCCTGTGCGGTCTGGGCCGCGGGCTGGACCGGACCGGAAGAATGTCCGAAGACGGCATCGGGATGACCCTGGAAAGCCTGCACCGGTTCGCCCGACTGTGCCCGCAAATGGGGGTTCTCGATGTACAGGCGGTAGCGACCGCAGCCGTCCGGGAGGCAAGCAACGGACCGGAGTTCCTCGAGACCGTGCGCAACGAATGCGGCCTGGGCGTCCGCTTGCTGACGGGAGACCGGGAAGCCGAAGTTTCAGCCGGCGGAGTCCTCAGCGCAATTCCCGGGGCGAGCGGCGTTGCGGCCGATCTCGGCGGCGCCAGCCTGGAACTGACGCTTCTCGACAACGGGAGCGTGGCCGAGCGCGTATCGCTGCCGCTGGGCACGGTGCGCGGAAACGGCGAGGAGCCTATTGGGGAAAGCCGGGAGGCCATTGGGGACCAGCTTGACGGGCTCGACTGGCTGCCGCGGGCGCAGCGGCAGTCTCTATACCTGGTGGGAGGCTCCTGGCGGGCGTTGGCCCGGATCCACATGGACGAATCGGGCTACCCCCTGCATGTCATACATCACTATGCGCTGGAAGCCCGCGACGCTTCGGAATTCTGCGCGATGCTGGCCGGCTGGCCCCGCGCGCGCCTGGAATCGGCCAAGGGACTGCGGGCCGACCGCCTGGAATCCCTGCCCTTTGCGGCGGTCGCCCTGGAATGCCTGCTGGAACGCAGCGGCGCCGAGCGGGTCGTGTTCTCCGCCAACGGCCTGCGCGAAGGCTGCCTGTACGAAGCCCTGACTCCGCTCGAACAGCAGATAGACCCGCTGCTTTGGCTATGCGAGAGCGCAGCCCGCCGCATGGGCCGAGGAGGTTCGGGGGGCGACTTGCTGGCCGGCTGGATCGCGCCGGCGCTGGAAGGAGTCGTGCCGGACAAGCTCAGGCTGGCTGCCTGTCACCTGTCCGACATCGGCTGGTCCGAACATCCCGACTACCGGGCCGAACAGGTGTTCCTGCGTATATTGCGGATGCCGTTGACCGGCGCCGATCACCGCGAGCGGATCATGCTCGGGCTGGCCGTCGCATCGCGACACGCCGCCATTACCCCGGCCTTGAAGCGCCTGGGCCTCGGCCAACTCGTCGACAAGAGGGAAAAACGCCGGGCAGTCTGCATCGGGCTGGCCATGCGCCTCGCCTACACGATTTCCGGCGGGGCCGTCAGCGTCCTCGAGCAATTCCGACTGCAACGGAAACCGGGAGAACTCGTGCTGACGGCGCCCGAAGGCGCCCACATCCTGGTCGGGAACACCGTCCAGCGGCGCTTGCGCGCTCTGGCGGAAAGGCTGGACCTGGACTACCGGATCCGTCTTCGCGCCTGACCGGGCATTCGCCCGCTCAAATATCGGTTGGCCAGACTACCGGATTGTCCGCCGACAGGGGCTCCTCCGGCGTGAACTCCTCCAGGACCTCATCGCTGCCGAGCGCTTCCTTGATGCGGGCCAGGTCGTCCTCGATCGAAGTGACCTCGGCGGAAAGTTCTTGCTGTGCGGGGGCTTCGTCTTCTCCCCGGGCGGGCGCATCGAGGGGAGTTTCGTTGGAGGACGGGACACCCCCACTCCCAGGGGAGGCGCTTTCGTTGCCGGGTTCGGCGTCCTCCACGATCCTGTCCTGCTGAGCGAACCCCAGCCAGCCGCCCACCCGTTCGGCGGCCCAGGTCAGGCCCACGGCCAGGCCGATTAGGGCGGCGACTGCGATGACCTTCTTCATTACGGTTCCTGCAATTCGGCGTAGCGCGCCAGGCGAAATCCTACATCGAGCCGTGCTTCATCGCCACGATCGCGATATGCCCAGCGAAGTTCGCGCAGCGTGCCATGCTGCCAACTCGAACCGCGGATCACGTAAAAGCGCCCTTCCTGCGGACCGCGCGGGTCCACCTCGAAGTCGGGATATAGCGTATCCGCACCGTAGTAGTCGCCCGTCCACTCAGCCGCATTGCCGCCGAGATCGTAGAAGCCCAGTGGGTTGGCCGGAAACGTACCGACCGGGGCCGTAAAGGGGAAATTGTCGTTGTAGGCGTTCAGCACGATGGGTATAAGGCCGCTAGCCGACTGGTCGGCATAGTTGCCCGAGCGCACCGGAGGAGGCATACGCTCGCCCCAGGGGTAACGCGAATTCCCCGCGCCGCCCCGGTAGCGGGCCGCCCAGACCCACTCCGCCTCGGTCGGCAGTCGATAGCCGGCGCCCGGCTCGGTCACCGGAATCAGCCGGCCGGATCGGCTCTGATACTGAAGCGGCAGGTTTTCCTGCGAACTCAGCCAGTTGCAGAAGGCCGCGGCGGCCTGCCAGTCGACGTTCACCGCCGGGCTGCTGTCGGCCGCCAGCGAGCGGAAACGCTCCGCGCCGGAGGTGTGGTTGGGAATGAACGCGCGAAATTCGCGGTTGGTGACTTCCTTCACGCCCAGGTAGTAGCGTTTCGCGAGCCTGATCCTGCGGCGCACCTCGTTGTTCCGCCATCCCTGCGAGCCGCGCTGCGACCCCATCTCGAACTCGCCCGGGGAAAGCATGACCATGGTAGCGCCCTGCGACGTTTCAATTTCCGTGGGCTGGGCGGCCAGCATCTGTTGCCGGGGCGTCAGGAGTTCGACCTCCACCTCCTGGGGGTAGGCGGGCTGCGGCACCACCTCGCGCGACTGCGCCACGTAGCCTTCCAGGCTGAACTCGAGCTGCTGCTCGGTCGAGGGCAATTGCAGGTCCAGCGGAGTCCGTCCCGCGGGCCGCCCGTTGACGCTGACCTGCGCTCCGGGAGGGCGGCTCAAGACGCGAATCGTTCCCAGGCGCGGCTCGAGACGAATGCTCAGGGACTGCTCGGCGCCGCGCCCCAGCGTCACCGTGCGCTCCTGCGACTCGTAGCCCGCCCGCGACACAACGACCCGGTGCGCTCGGTCCGGACTCACTTCAACAGTCGCAGGCGATCCTCCGCGAAAGTCCCCATCCACGGTTATGCTGGCGCCGGGCGGATCGGTCTGCACCCGAAGCACGCCGGCGGCAGGTTGCAGGCGGATGGTCGGCAGGACCTGCGGCGAGCCCGCAACCACGGTCAGCCGTTCGCGATGCGTGGCGAATCCCGGCCTTGAGAACGACAGCATGCGCTCGCCGGACAGCAATTCCACGGTCGCCGGCGTTACCCCCAGGATCTGTCCTTCCGAGCGCAATTCAGCCCCGGGCGGATCGCTGCCGGCCGTGATCTCCGCCCAGTCCGGCTCCAGTTCGGCCGTGAACGGTTCCAGTCCGCCGCCGCCCTCCACGGCCAGCGGAACGTCCATGTCCTTGTAGCGGGACGCGCTGACCTTAAGGGCGTACGTGCCCGGGTCCAGCGAAATTTCCTCGCCGGGCGAAAACACCTCGTCCATTCCCTCGATGCGGATCTCCGCGCCGGCGACGGCATCCACGACCACCCGTCCGGGCAACAGCCGCATGGCGAAGCGAAACTCCTGACCGCCTTCGCCACGCACCTCGATCTCTTCGTCCAGCGGGTAATAGCGCTCCCGTTCCGCCCGCACCCGGTACCTGCCTTTCCAGAGTAGATAGCGGGTCCCCACGTGCGGAGTGGGCAGCAGCGCGTCAACTTCAACGGCAACGTCGGCGGGCTCCACTTCGATCAGCACGCCTTCGGCGGTGAACACGAACAAGGCGCTGCCGCCCAGCAGCGCCAGGACCACGCCCGCCGCCAGGCGCAGCCACAGGCGGCCCTTGTGCGCCGGCGCGGAACGCGAATCCCCGGCGGGCCTGCGAACCGCAATCGCCGCCGGGGCGTCTTCGTCGTCCGCCGGTTCGGGCGGCCGCGTGTCCCATGCCCTCGCCAGGTAGCTCACATTCAGGCGCATCGTTTCCGGAGCAACCGAATCCAGCGTTACCTCGACCCCGGCAATGGCAAGCCGGTCGCCCTGCTCCAGCCAACGGGCGCCGCTGATCGGCTCGCCGTTAAGCGAAAGGCCGGAAATACCCGGATAGCACTGCACCAGAGCGCGGTCGTCAATGAGATTGATGCTGGCAGCCGGCGGCGCGCCGGCCGGTCCGGGGAGGCGGATGTGCGCGCCCGCGCCGCTGCCCAGCAGGACAGGCAACTCCTTCTCCGCCAGTCTGCGCTCCCCTTCGGGAAGCACGAGAATCACGTCACGCGCCATGTCTCACGCTTCCCGCTTCAGATGGGGTCCGTACAGATCAGGACCAGCGGTTCCGGCAGTCCTTCCGGCGCCACGATGAACTCGCGGCGCACGTCACGGTAGCCGTCGCGTGTCCCTACGGCGGTGTAGGCGCCGGGCCTGAGCTCAAGCATGCGGCTGTCGAAACTTCCCAGGCGGCCGACGTGAAAGATGGTCACCTCGGTAAGTCCGTCGGAGCGCAGCCACACCGGCGCCGGCGTGGCCGCCACCGTCAGGGCCTGCTCAAGACGTCCTATCTGCCCGGCCAGGCGCGAACCGCGATCGGGAATCGCCGCGGCTTCGTCCAGCAGGCGGTTGCCGTCTTGCCAGGCATCGTCCCGGTTCAGCGACCGGGCGTTGGCGATGGTGTTCTCCAACGCGTCGTCCAGGCGCGCCCGCCGCTCCGACTCCGCCAGTCCGCGCTGCGCCGCAACGATATTCGAGTCGATCTCCAGCATGCCGCGGTAATTCACGGCCGCCCTGGGCCAGTCTTCCGCGAACCTCCCCGCCATTGCGGCCGCCTGGAGTTGCGCCAGCCGCTGCCCGCGTTCCTCCAGTTCCAGCGCGGCAAGGGCCTCGACCGGCCCGGGATCGTTCGGACGCTGTTTCGCGGCGGCCTCGAACGCGGTCCGGGCCGCTTCGACATCGCCCTCACCGAGCGCGGCATGTCCCCGCGACATCCGCGAATTGAACAATTGCCGATCGATCCGTGCATTGACCGCCGACAGCTCCCTGCGGGCGGACTGCCGTTCCGGGTCGATCCGGAGCACCGCCTGCCAGGCCGTCCGCTGCTCCTCCAGGCCGCCTTCACGCACGCTGGCCCGCGCTTCGGCCACGGCCTGCATGGTTTCCGGCACCCGGGCCGCCCGCCGGGACGCGGATTGCACTTCCGGATCGGTCGCTCCGAGAAGTATTCCGGCCTTTTCGAGTTCCGTCAGGGCGGCGGCCTGATCGCCCGATTCGATGGCCTGCAGCGCTTCTTCCAGGGCCCCGCGGCCAATATCGGGCGCCTGTTCGCGCAGCTCACGCAGCATCGCACCCGCTTTTCCGTATGCGCCCTGCGCGTCGGGATACTCGCGCCGGCGATAGAAGTCGTCCCCCTTCTCCTCCTCGGCAATGGCCTGTTCCCAGGCGCCGCCCGACCACAGGGAAGGCTGCAGGGAAGCCAGATAATTCCGGTCCTGCAACATGTCGCCCATGGCCGCATCGGCCGCATCGCGCTGCATTCTCAACAGCTGCATGTCCTGGCGGGGCGCCTCCGCCTGCTGAACAATACGCTCGGGAGGTGGGCGCCGGCTTGCGCGCTCCTCGGCGAAGCGCGGCAAAACGAAGAACAGGACCGCTGCCGCCGCCAGCAGAAGGCCTCCCAATGCGTAGGCCACCCACACGGGCACTCCGGAACTGCGTTGCAGCGCCGGCGGGGGCGCTCCGTCGTCGGCGTGGGCGCCGGCGCGCGCCCTCGCGACAATGGCGGCGGCCTGTGACGGGGCTTCGGTGGTGGCGGAATCCGCCAGTATTTCGTCCAGGGCGGTTCGCACAGCCTGCATGGTCACCGGACGTGAGTCCTCGTCGCGCGCCAGCATCGCGCCAACCAGTTCGGCCAGCTCGTCGGGAAGTTGCGGCTGCCCCGCGGGGGCGGCGGGGGGCGCCAGTTCCGCGCTGCGAATGGCCTCTTCGCTGATATCCGGCGCGAATGGCGGAAAGCCGCACAACAACTCGTAGACGACGCAGCCCAGCCCATACACGTCATCGCTGACCCGCGCCGGGCGGCCCTCAAGCCGTTGCGGGCTCATATAGGCCAGCGAACCTCCGGAACGCCGGCCCCGACCGTTATCGGCTGCGTCCGGCAGCTCGGCCGCGCCGAAGTCCGTCAGGCAGGCCGCGCCGGACTCGTCCAGCAGAATGTTCTGCGGCTTGATATCGCCATGCACCACGCCTTTGCGGTGCGCATACGCCAGGGCGTCGCAAACCGGCAGCAGGCGCCTTGCGGCGGCGCTCCAGGGTTCGCCGGACCGCTCTCCGACATGGCCGCCCGGCAGCACGGGCATCGTGAAGAAATGGCTGTTGCCGTCGGACAGGAACTCATCCGGACGCACGATGGCCGGGTGGACCAGCGACTGGGCGACGGAGAATTCGCGCCGGAAGCGATCAATATGGGCCGGCTGCCGTGCATGTTCGTCCGCCAGCAACTTCAGGGCCCGTTCACGGCCTTCACGAACATCTTCCGCAAGCCAGACCTCGCCCAGTCCGCCGGAGCCCAACGGGCGCACCAGCCGAAACCGGGTTGCCAGCATCTCGCCTTGTTTTCTTCGGGTCATCGAGTCGCCGGGCACGGGGCGTTCTCGAGTCCGTTTCAGGAGCGCGGCAGGGACGTGCCCTCAGGCTCTTGCACACCCGGCGTTTCAAGATCGCCGGTCTCACGGGCGTAGATTTCCCGCAACAGGCGGCGCCATTCGCGAAACCTTTCCTCGGCGGAGCCGGTCAAGCGGCGAGTCTGGCCTTCGAGTTCCACTACCATGGGTTCGGCCTCGGCATCAAAGGACTCGCCCACCTCACGCAGCGCCTCGGCGTGCATCCTGGCTTCCTCGCGCCGGCTCAGGCTCCCCTGTATTCCCATGAAGCCGCCCTGGATCATGGTGCCGGTCACGCCCATGTTGTCGCCACCGCTGGCCTCGTATGCAACCGCGCCGAGAATCCCGAGGACTCCGAGCAGCATGCGCGTGTTCGCAGACCTGCGCATCTCCTCG
Source organism: Gammaproteobacteria bacterium (assembly GCA_026707445.1). GTDB lineage: Bacteria > Pseudomonadota > Gammaproteobacteria > Steroidobacterales > Foliamicaceae > Foliamicus. Next base: position 56,105 of record JAPOWV010000016.1, on the reverse strand, counting down.
TAGCTCAGGCGGCCTTCACGGGCCATCCGCCGCCAGTCCGTATAGGGCCGGCCCAGACCGTAGTAGAGGTTGGCGTAATGCTCGTTGACGGCGTCGATCAGCGCGTACTCCCGTTCGCGCACTTCGCGCATGCGACTGACCATGGGCTCGTCGGCAGCCGGCAGGCGCCTGACTTCATACTGGCCCTTGCCGGTCTCTTCCAGGTAACCGCTGAAGGCTTGCGGCACCAGGCTCTGTCCGTAGCGCAGATCGCTGATCTCGCGCACGCGCTGCAAATCGCCGGAACTCAACTGCGCGCGCGCCTGCAGCAGGTCATTGGCGATCCGGTTATAGATGTTCTGGTACGGGTCCTGGCCGGGACCGGTGTTGCGAATGTAGGCCTGCTCCGCGACCAGCATCTCATAGTTGTTTTCGAACCACTGCCGGCCGGAAGAGTCCCAGGCGCCGACACGCAGTTGCGCGCTGTAGCCGTCCGATTGGTCGATCCGGCCCGAAATCACGACATCCGCAACCGGGCTGTATTCGGGAAGGACGCTTACCGCCCCCCAATAGCCGGTAGTCTCAAGCGTGTTCTTGAGGTGGTACGGCATGAAGCGCGCCTCGGCGCGGCGAATCTCGGGAAAGATGAAACGGTCGTTGAGTTCCTGGTCGCTCGCGCCTTCGGGCAGCCCCGCATCAAACACCAGGATGCCCACGTTCAGCAGGGATTCCGGTGCAATTTCGGCCTCCGCCCGCTGCAGCCCCACCTGGGTGTACTGGACCTCGCGCGCGGACGTGCAGGCGCCCAGCACAATGATGCAGGCAGCCAGGCCGAGAGTCGTGATCAACCGGTTCATCTTGTTTTCAGCCCCATGTGCTTGCGATATTCGTCCCACAATGCCTCGCGTATGCGGGGGTCTTCTTCCTGCTCCGCCGCTTCGCGGATCTGCCGCGCCACCTGGTCCTCCTTGCCGGTAGCCTCCTGAATGTCTTCCGGAATTTCAATCTTCGTCTCCGGCTGCTCGCCCGCCGTACCGTCTTCGAGCGGCCCGCCTTGTCCTTCGCCTCCGCCGGAGCCGCCGCCGCTTCCGGTGCTGCTTCCGCCTGCGTTGCTGCCGGCCGATTTGCTGCCCGGGCCCTGACCGCTACCGCCAATGCCTCCGCCGGCGGCGTTGGGAATGGTCACCATCGCCCCGCCGGAGCCGCCCGGCTCGCCGATCATTCCGCCCGCGCCTCCGGAACCGGCGGCGGAACCCTGCCCGGCCGACGCCATGGCGCCGCGCTCACGGGCAATTTCGCGGTCGTAACCCTCCATGGATTCACGCAGGATTCCATCGAGGTCGCCCGAGCCCTGGGTGCCGCCTGCACCTCCTCTGCCGCCGGGCTCGCTGCCCTGCCCGCCTCCGAAGCCACCGCTGACTCCCGTGGAACCGGCCTGTTGACCCCCGGAACCGCCCTGTTGACCCCCGGAACCGCCCTGTTGACCCCCGGAACCGCCCTGTTGACCCCCGGAACCGCCCTGTTGACCCCCGGAACCGCCCTGTTGACCCCCGGAACCGCCCTGTTGACCCCCGGAACCGCCCGGCCGGCCCGAAGGTCCGTCGGCCGAACCGCCGGAGGAGCCCATGGAACCCATGGAACCCTGGGCGCCGCCTTGCGATCCCATCGAACCGCGAGAACCGCCTGGTGTTCCCATGGAGCCACCGGCGGATCCCATCGAACCGTTCATGGAACCACGTGATCCACCGGAGGAACCCATCGAGCCGCCCATGGAGCCCATGGAACCCCCGGAGGAACCCATCGAGCCGCCCATCGAACCCCGCGAACCGCCGGTTGAACCCATGGAGCCCCGAGAACCGCCGGAGGAGCCCATGGAGCCTTGCGAACCGCCCATCGACCCCTGGGAGCCGCCCATGGACCCCTGGGAGCCGCCCATAGACCCCTGGGAACCGCCCATGGAACCTTGCGAGCCCCCGGAGGAACCCGAACTGCCGCTGGGCGAGGGCATCGAAACCGGGGGTCCGCCGGACGGCGACGATACGCCGCCCGTCGTCTGGCAACTCGCCAAAACCAGCACCGCGGAAAGCGCCACACAAAAACCTGAAATACGCACTGTTGCTTTCATTGCAGCTGGCCGACCCTCACATTTGAAACTAGCATACCACCGGCATGATCCCGGGCCCTTTAGGCATTTGATGCGCCAATCAGTCGTCGCGTCGCTTTCTGTACTCGTCGTAATTCAGCCGGCCCGACCGCACCGCCGGCGGATAGTGTCCGTACCGTTCCTGCTGGCGCTTTTGCCGGACGCGCCTCATCACCCAGGCAGCCAGGTTGAACAGCACGAAGGCGAGCGCGAACAGCGCACCCACGTTGTCGAAGAAAAAGCTGAACAGGTCCACGTGTCACTCGCCTCACATGCGCGAAAGGGTATCGGCAACAGCCTTTATTTTACGCAGATCGCAGTAGTACTATCGAGGCCATGTCGCTTGCCGCCACATGCCGGTACTAGATTGCGCCCGCGCTACCGCAACCTGCTGGCAGCCGTTTTCCTGGCGGGCGTGCTGATCGTCGTCTGGCAACTTCAGGGCAGCGAAGCCACCACTACGGTGCTGCTCGTGACATCCGCTGAGCGTCAGGACGGCGACTCCGCTTCGCTCAGCGACAACGGTCGGGCCCGCGCCGAGGCACTCGGCCGCCTTGCGGGCAACCTCGCCGCTCCCGATCTGCTGGCGGGTATCTTCAGCGCCGGCGGAGAGCCCGAACGTGAGACGGTTCGCGTGCTTTCCGAAAGCCTTGAGCAGCCTATTACGGACGTGCTGATCGAGGACCCCGCCGCCTTCGCGCGCGGGCTGGCCAGGCAGCACCGTGGAAAAATCGTGATCATCGTGGCCGGCACGAACCTGGCGTCGGCGCTGCTGGCCGAATGGGACCCCGCCGCACTCAACCTGGCGGAATTCGGTCCGGGACAACTGCACCTCATCAGCCTGCCCTCATTCGGTCAACCGCGCACCCTCGCCCTCAATTTCTGAACGGCGGGATCGAAGCGGCCCCGCCCTGAGTCAGTTGATCAGCCGGCTGAAGGTGGCGAGGTCGATGTTGGATCCGCACAGCAGCACGCCCACGTGCCTGCCCTCCAGGCGTTCGCGCAACGGGCCGAGGGCTGCGGCAGTCGCGGTCGCGCAGGCGGGTTCCACCATCATCTTCAGTTCCTGCAGGATCAACCGCATCGCGTCGCGAATGTCGTCGTCGCCGACCCGGCCGAGATCGTCCATGTGGCGGCTGGCCAGCGCGAAACTGTATTCGCGGGCATTGGGCGCCCGCAGGCTGTCGGCGATCGAATCGACACGCTTCGCCTGAACCGGCTTCTCGCTGGAAAGGCTCTGGAACATCGAGTCCGCCCCGAACGGCTCGGCCCCGTATACGGAAATCTCCGGACGAATTTGCTTGACCGCCGCACCGACGCCGGCGATCAGCCCTCCTCCCCCGATCGGGATCACGAGCGCGTCCAGATCCGGCGCCTGTTCCAGCCACTCCATTCCCAGGGCGCCCGTGCCGATAGTGATAGAACGTCCCTCAAACGGATGGACCAGCGTCTTGCCATCCTCCTTCTCGATGTTCAGGACCCGCTGAAAGGCGGCCTCCGCGTTGTCGATCAGTTCCACTTTCGCGCCCCAGGCCCTAGCCTGCCGGATCCGCGCCGGGTTGGCCGGAGAAATGATCACGACGTGGGCCGGCGCGCCCATCACGTGCGCCGCCCAGGAAACGGCAACGGCGTGATTGCCGGCGCTGACCGCGGTAACGCCCTTCCTCAGCTTGTCCTTGGGCAGGGAAAGCATCCAGGCCAGCGCGCCCCTGGCCTTGAAGGTCCCGGTCATCTGCAACAGCTCGAACTTGATCGATATGCGCATGTCGGGCGCGCGTTTGCTGACCTCCGTGCCGCGCCATTCGTGCACGGGGGTGCGCACGATACGTTCTCTGACAACTTCCCGGTAGGCACGAATCTCGGCGAGTGAAGGGGGGCCTTGAACAGTCATTTCCTTGCTCCTTGACGTCCGACCTCCCGCACGAAGCGCCCGTCGAGATCGCGGGCGCGCACACAGCCCAGCAGGGCCAGATCCCTCTCCACCTCCTCGCGAAGAATTTTCAGGGCGCGGTCCACGCCGGCCTCGCCACCCGCTCCCAGGCCATACAGGTAGCCGCGGCCGGTGGAACAGGCCGTTGCGCCCAGCGCCAAAGCCTTCAGCACGTGCGTTCCCCGCCGCACTCCTCCGTCGACGATCACCTCCGCCGCGTCGCCGATGGCGTCGCGAACCTCTCGCACCAGATCGACCGGGGCGGGCGCGCCGTCCAGTTGCCGCCCCCCGTGGTTCGAGAGCATGACCGCGCTGGCGCCTGCCTCCACCGAGCGGCGCGCGTCCTCCGCGCACATCACCCCCTTGATGGCGAAGGGCCCTCCCCATTGCTCGATCATGCGCGCGGCGTCGTCCCAGTCGACCGTCATGTCGAACTGGCGGCTGACATAGCCCATCAGGTTGGTGTCCTCCGAATCCCGTACGCGATAGGAAAAATTGGCCATTTCGGCGGCGCCCGACGTGAGGTAGCGATACGACCAGCTGACATGCCGCGCCACGTCGAGCTTGCTCATGAAGGTCAGCTTCGGCGGCACCGTCATGCCCGTGTAGAAGTCCCGCTCGCGATTGCCGCCCACGGGCACGTCAACGGTAAGGCAGAGCGCGGAATACTTCGCTTCCCTGCAACGCTCGATGAACTCCCGGTTCAGTCCCGGGTCCCTGAGCACGTAGATCTGGAACATCCGCGGCCCTTCGCTGGCCGCCGCCACGTCCTCAATGCTTGTGGAGCCCAGCGTGGACAACGAATACATCGTGCCCGAGCGATGCGCCGCCCTCGCCGCGCCGATTTCGCCGTCGTGGTGAAAGATGCGTGACATCCCGGTGGGCGAGAGGAACAGCGGCCACTCGAGATCCTGTCCCAGCACGGTGACACCGGCGTCGATCTTTTCCACGTTGACCAGGTAGCGCGGGAGCAGCTCGTACCGGTCGAACGCCGCCGTATTGTTGTTGAGCGACCATTCGTCGTCGGCGCCGCCGCGCATGTAGTGATACATGGGCGAAGGCAGGCGTTTGCGCGCCAGCTTGCGCAGGTCCTCCAGGTTGTAGCAGCGATCGAGTTTGCGCGACATCAGTGTCGTATCTCCTGGCCGAACCTCGACAGTTCATATCCGGCGAGCGGAAACTCCCGGCGCCCGCCCAGCAATTGCTGCGCCAGCGCCTTGCCCGTTCCCGCCGCCATCGACCAGCCCAGGTGGCCATGCCCGGTCGCCAGGGACAATCCGTCCACGCCGCTGGCGCCCACGATCGGCACGCCATCCGGCGAGGCCGGGCGAAGGCCGCACCAGGGCCGCATTTCATCAACGGGAATACGCTCGGCATGCCGGGGAAGCACGCCTGCCAGCAGCCTGCGCAGATTGGCGACCCGCCTGGACGAAAGCTCGAGGTTGAAGCCGGTGAACTCCACCGTTCCCCCGACCCGGATACGACGACCGCCCAACGGCACTACGCCGGCCTTGTAACGGTCATCCAGAACGGCATGGCCCAGGACAGGCAATCCTTCCGGCATGGGCGTGGTCAGCGAGTAGCCCTTGGCCGGACAAACCGGCACGCGAACGCCCAGTGGGCGCACCAGCCCCGGCGTATAGCTGCCGGCGGCCACCACAATCTGATCGGCCTCGATCTCCTCGCCATCGCGCAAGCGTACACCCTGCAACCGTCCGTTCCGCGCCAGCAATCTGTCCACGCTTTTACCGAAACGGAAAGTGGCGCCATGGCGTTCCGCGTGCGCCTGCAGGCGGCAACTGAACTTGTAGGCGTCTCCCACTTCATCGGCCGGATAAAGGAACCCGCCGGCCAGATCGTGCTGAATCGCCTCCAGGGCCGGTTCCATTTCCACTACCGCCCCCGCGCTCAATTCCTTTACCGGCACCTGGTAGGCCCCGAGGGTGGCGGTATGCTCCCGCCCCCGTCTCATCGCTGCTTCGTCGCGGCAGACTTCCATGACGCCGGTAAGCGCGGCCTCGTATTCGATAGCCGTCTCGGACCTTATTTCTGCCATTATTTCAATGGAATAATTACATAGTTTAAGATTCTTTCTAAGACTGATCTCATGGCGTGCACGCCGGCTGTTCCGCAGGAACCGGTAACCCCAAAGCAACAACTGGGGGAATGCGGCCGGCCGGACCAGCAACGCCGCCTCCTCCCGGCCCAGGTACTTGAGAAGCGTCAGCCACACGCCCGGTGAATTCCAGGGTGCGGACAGGCTCGGAGTAAGCATGCTTCCATTGGCGAAGCTGGTCTCCAGGGCCGCGCCATCCCTTCGCTCCACGACCGTAACGGCGGCACCGGCCCGGGCGAGATACCAGGCGGTACTGACGCCGATGACGCCGCAGCCGACGATCAGCACATGCATGACCCCGTCCCGGCGCTCCTCAGGCCGCGATCATGCGCGCAAAACGTGTATAGACACGCCGCCCCAGTTCTTCCGAGCGGCTCATGTAGGTGTCCGTGTCGGCAAGAATGCGCGAGGCGCTTATGCGCCCCTTCTCGCCCAACCACCCGCGCGCGGCGTCCCGCCGGACCCATTCCCTGATCATCGATTCCAGGATTTCCAGGTGAAACTGCACCGCGTAGCCGTTTTCGCCGTAACGAAATGCCTGGTTGACGCAATCCGGCGACGACGCCAGCAAAACGGCGTCCTTCGGCAGATCGAAGGTGTCGCCGTGCCACTGCAGGACCACCTCGTGCGGTTCCAGTTCCGAAAACAGCGCGTCGCTGCCGGCGCCCTTCGCGGTCGTCAGGTCATACCACCCTACTTCGCGCACCGGATTGGGATACACGTCGCTGCCCAGGACCTTGGCCATGATCTGCGCGCCGAGGCAGACGCCCACCAGGGGCACGGATCGTTCCATGGCTTCGGAGCAAAGGCGCTCCACCTGCAGCAGGTACGGGAAACGATCCGTATCGTTGGCGCCCATCGGACCGCCCATGACAACCACGCCCGCATACCCGTCAAGTAGCGGTTCGGCGGAGGCGTCCTGCTGGAAATCGACGATATCGAGCACCAGGCCTTCATCACGAAGGAGCGATTCCAGCAGCCCCTCGGTTTCGTAGCTGACATTGCGGATTACAAGTACTTTCTTCATCACGGTTCTTGAATGTATGGGGCCGATTCATTGTACTTCGCGGCGCCCGTTGACAGCGCACGGCGCGAACCGTCCACCGGCTCCCGCGCAACGCTTTCGGGCCGCTACCGCATCCCATTATCGGCACCAGGCAACTCAAAGCGGGAGAACGTCATATGGCCCTGAGAATCGTGGCATTCGCTGCTGTCGCGCTGGCGGCAGTGTCCCTGGAAGCGCGAGCGATCGAAGCGGTCGACTCCTCCATCGATGCGGTAACGGTGTATCCGCAGGGCGCGCGCGTTACGAGGCTGGCCCGGGTACGGCTTGCAAAAGGCCCAAACCGGGTGGCGCTGACCGGTCTGCCGGGCGGTATAAGCCTGCAGGGTGTGCAGGTCGACTCCGCCAGCGGCGATGTCGAGGTGCGCGCCGTCGAAATGGATCTTGTCCGGCAGCGCGACGCGTACAACGCCGAGATTGGCCGCCTTGCGGACGAAATCGCGGTAACGGAGCATCAGATTTCCGTAATAGACGACGACATCGCTACCGCCGAACTGCAACTTGAGTTCCTGAAAGGAATAGCACGGGACAGCGCCGGCGGCGAGCGGCTCAAGGCGGCCGGCGGTCAGGCCGATATCGGCTCCTGGCGCGAGGCGCTGGACATGCTCGGCGAAGGCGCGGCCGGGGCCCGGCGCCGGATTCGCGAGGCCCGCATCGATCGCAGGCAACTGGAGGAAAACCTGTCGGTGCTGGAACGGCAACTGCGTGACTTGCGCGGCCGTAATCCGGCATCGGCCCGCCTGTCGGTCCTCCTGCATGCCGCCCACGCCCTGGATACGGATATTCGGGTGCATTATCTTCAGTCCGATGCGAGTTGGGAGTCCGGCTACAGCGCCTACCTCGACACCCGCGGGAATACGCTCAGGCTCACCCACGAAGCCCGCGTCCGGCAAGGCACGGAGGAAGAGTGGCGTGATGTGCAACTGGTCCTGTCGACCTCGAACCCGAGCGGCCGGATGAAGGCGCCCGAGCAGGACAGCCGGTTCCTGGACGTATACGAACCCGTGCCCTGGGCGGATTCGGAAGAAAGAATGCTTTCCCGGACCATGGCCCTTGGCCCGGACATGTCCGCGACGGATTCAGTCGCGCGGGCGGACGCACGCAGCGGGCAGAACAGGCATACGGTTTCCTACAGGCCCCCTGAGCGGACGAGCATTTCCAACAGCGCCGACCAGGCGCATGCCGTGCCGCTCGCCGAATACGGCCATCGGGCCGCGCTCGTGACGCGCGTTACCCCGAGGCAAAGCGCCGAAGCCTTCCTGACCGCAAGGATCAGCAACGAAAGCGACCAGCCGCTTGTTGCCGGGACGATGAGGGTGTTTATCGACGGCGCCTACGTGGGACGCTCCAGCTTCCCGGAACTGCTGCCGGGGTCCGGGACGGTGCTGCCCATGGGACCGGACCGCAGGATCGGCGTGCTCGCGATCGACCAGGGCGGGGAGAAAGGCAGTCAGGGAATCCTGTCCAGCCGAACGACCGAACTGACGGACTTCCTGTTCGGGATCGTCAATCGCCACGCGACGCCCGCCGAGATTGAAGTGCTCGACTATTACCCCGTATCAAGGGACGAGCGAATCGAGGTCACCGTTCCGCGCAGCGCCACTCCGCCGGACAGCAAGGACCTCGAAGAGCGGCCCGGGGTGATCGCCTGGCGCAAGCAACTTGAGCCGGGAGAGAACTGGCGCATCGTGCACCGGTACGAGGTCAGCTATCCCGGGAACACGGTGCTGGCGGCGCAGCGCTGAACCGGCAGGGTGCGGCGTTACGGGTTGACCTGAACCCGGTAGACCGTTTCCGTCAGGCCCGCCAGGCCGCGCTCCTTCAACCCGGAACCCAGGGTCTCGACTTCCCTGCTTGCGCACCTTTCCACCCGGCAATACGGCTCCAGCAGGTGACGCAAGCGGGCCTCATCGACGGAAAACGGCGGGCCTGCCATGGCATCCGGCGGATACTCGACGCAGTTCACGATGCCCGCAGTGCCGGGAGGCAACAGGCTGATCAGTTGACGGACGTAGGCCGGCTGCATGTCGGGCGGCATGGCCACCAGCGCGGCCCGGTCGTAGAACGCGTCGGCCGCACCAATGTCCGCAACGGTCGACTCGAAGAAATCACCTTGCAGGAGGCGGTAAGCCCCGGCGCTCATGCTGAGCAGCTGTCCCGTTTCTTCAATGCGCGGCTCAAGCCCCTGCCCGTTGAAAAACGCTTCGCAAGCCAGCGCGCTCACCTCGATGCCGATTACCGCGTGCCCCTGCTCCGCCAGCCAGCACATGTCCAGCGACTTGCCGCACAGGGGAACCAGCACGGCGCCGCCCGCCGGCGCCCGCGCGGATGGCCAATACGCCTGCAAGGATTCGTTGATGGATTCCTGGTGGAACCCGATCTCGTTCCGCTTCCACTTGTCGAGCCAGAATTCCGCTTTCATGCGGGTTTCTTCATTCTGAGGGCGGGACGCCCTCGCTCCGGGGCGAGACGCCCTCGCCCCCGGGGAGGCTGTAGGCCACGACGGAATCGCCCTTCTTGTACGGATAGACCCAGTTGTGACCGCCGGTCGCGACCACCACGTATTGCCTGCCGCCGGCCATGTAGGTCATGGGCGTGGCGTTGGCGGACGTGGGGCCTTCGAACTCCCACAGCAGCTCGCCGGTCTCGGTGTCGTAGGCGCGGAAGCGCTCATCGGCGGTCGCGCCGATAAAGACCAGGCCGCCCCCGGTTGCGATCGGTCCACCGGCGTACGGCGTGCCCCAGCGAAATGGTATGGGCACCGGCGCCAGCTTGTCGACCAATCCCAGCGGCTGTTCCCACAGTATCTCGCCCGCGGCCATGTCGACTGCAACGAGCTTGGCCCAGGGCGGCGCCGTGCACGGCATCATGAAGGGCGAAAACAACGGGCCCTGCTCCAGACCGTAGTCGGTGCCTTCAATGTATCCGGGCGGACCGATCGGCAGGCCAGCCGTCGGCAGCCTGCCCGCTACCGGGTCGATCTCCTCGTTGGGAATCAGGCGGAGCCTGTAAGGAGATTGACCCACCGGCGTAACGAGAATATTGCTGGCGGGATCGAAGGCGCCGCCACCCCAGTTCATGCCTCCGCCCACGTTCGGCATCATCAGCGTGGACTCCGTGGTGGGCGGTGTGTAAATCGGCCCGTAGCGCATCGACTCGATCAATTCGCGGCACTTGTTCCGGTCGTAGGGCGTAAGCCCCCAGGCATCCTCCGGCCCGATCCCGTGCTTGACCAGCGGCGGCGGTTTGACCGGAAACGGCTGGGTGGGCGAAACGTCGTCCTCCGGCAAACCGTCCGTGGGAACCGGACGCTCCTCGATCTCGAAGAAAGGCTCGCCCGTATAGCGGTGGAAGGTGAAGATCATGCCCTGCTTGGTCAGTTGCATGGCAACCGGGACCTTCTCGCCATCGCGGCTGATCTCCGCCAGAATGGGGTTGGTGGGCAGGTCCCAGTCCCACAGGTCGTGATGCAGTACCTGGTAGTGCCAGACCAGTTCCCCGGTGGCGGCGCGCAGCACGATGACGGAATTGGCGTAGAGGTTATCTCCGGGGCGCTTGCCCCCGTAGAAATTTGGCGCGGGACTGGCCGTGGGAATGAACACCAAGTCGTGCTCGCTGTCCCACGAAAAATTGATCCAGGCGTTGGCGCCGCCCACGTGCCAGGCGCTGCTCGTCGGGTCGTCCGCCGGCTCCCGGATCAGCGTGTCGAACGTCCACAGGTGCTCGCCGGTGCGGGCGCTGAACGCGCGCACTGCGCCGTTCATGGAGCTGGCGTCCCTGAACTTGTCGGCGGTCCCGCCGACGACGATAACGCCGTTGACCACCGCGGCCGGCGAGTTCAGCTGCATCGTCAGGAGCTGATTGGCCGGCTGCAATTCGAGAATGATCGGCGTGACGTCGACAAACCCGCCTTCGCCGAATCCCGCGCACGGCTGGCCGGTGCGTGCATCTACGGCGACGAGGCGGCGATCGTTGGTGGCCAGAATGAGACGGTGCGCGCAAGCGTCCGTCCCGGCGGCCTCCGGATCGCGCCAGTAGGTCACGCCGCGGCAATTGAAACGCCCGGCATAGGGGGTTAGATCAATCGCGGGATCAAACTCCCACCGCTCCTTCCCGGTCGCCGGACCCAGCGCGATGATCCGATTGAGCGGATCGCACAGCACCAGATGGCCCCCTGCCTCCTCCGGCAAGAGTATCGGGGTCGTCTGAAACCCCACGGCTCCGTAAAGATGCGGCGCTCGTTCGAGGTGACCGGTGTGGTAAATCCATGCGATTTCCAGGTCGCCCACATTGGAGCGGTTGATCTGGTTCAGCGGCGAATAGCGCGTTCCCCCTTCCGCGCCCGCGTACGTAGGCCAGCCCGGATCCTCTATAACCGGGCGCGCCTCGAACGGCCGCCCGGCGTCATCCCCGCAGCCGGCAAGCAGGACGGCCGCCAGGACCAACAGAGCCAACGGCGACCGACTGTTCGAAAACTTGTGCATCTTTTCCCCCTCGATTCAGCCTTGCGCCGAGAAGTGCCGGGAGAGAGCCTTGAAACGGCGCTGCAAGGACTGCTCGGACAAGGGCGCAGGCAATTTATCAAAGCCGTGCGGAGCCCCGGGAACGACTTCGAGTTCAACCGCCACTCCACTGTCGCGAAGCCGGCGCGCGTAGTCGATGTCCTCCTCCTCGTAGAAGAGGTCCTGGTCGCCGATGCACAGGTACGTGGGTGGCAGGCCTTTCAGCCGCTTGGCCGTCGCGGGCGAGGCAAAAGGCGAGACGCCATAAGTCAAGTCGTTGGGACCCAGGTAGGCCTCCCAGGCGAAACAATTGTGTTCCACGCCCCAAAGCCAGTACTCCCCGGCCCCCGCCGGCGCGGACGTTCCGGTGCGATGGTCGAGCATGGGATAGATAAGACACTGAAAAGCAATCGCGCCGGGCCTCTGGTCCCGGGCGCGCAGGGCCAGCGCGGCCGCAAGACCCCCGCCGGCGCTGGCGCCGCCCAGCACAAGCGTATTCGCGTCCACGCCCAGCGCCGAGGCGTTGTCCAGAATCCAGCCCAGGGCCGCATCGCAATCGTCCAGGGCCGCCGGATAGGGGTGCTCGGGCGCCAGACGGTAATCGACGGCCACGACCAGGCAGCCCAGTTCGTCGGCCTTGCGGCAAAGAAGCTGCTCGTCCATCTCCGGACAGCCCAGGATGTAGCCGCCGCCGTGGATCCACAAAATGCACGGCCGCAAGCCCGGTGGATCGCCGCTCGAATACAGCCGGAGCCTGAGTGACTGACCGGAGGATGGGCCGTCGATCTGCCTGTCCTCGACATCGACATGATCGAATCCTTCGATAGCGGCCGCCGTTTCCAGCGTCATCCGGTTCAATTCATGGCGCGTCTGCACCAGGTTTTCGCTGGTCAGTTCCAGCGTCGGGAATTGATCGCGAAAAGGCAACAGTTCCGGGTGAATGCTCACTTGCGATCCTCCTCCACTCAACAACGCATTGATTTTCGCTCATCAACAACGCCGTTGAGTCGCTTCCTTACTCCAACAGCCCCTGTTCGGCCCGATCATGAAGCCCTTTGGCGATGGCCTTCAACGACAAGATCAGGAATGCCGGCAAAGTCCCGAACATTGGAACTGAGCAGTGTTGCGCCGCGCAAGGCGGCAGTAACACCAATGGCAATGTCCGCAGCGCGCCGTCTCGGAGATCCCAATTGGCGAAAGACCTCCCCTGCCGCGTATGCAAAATGTTCCGATAGGGGTATGACTCCATCCTCCGCCAGGAAAGCACGCCCGGTCGCCAATTGCTCCGGCGTTCTCGGGCCGCGTGAGAATTCGTACCAGGCAACGGCGCTCATCTCGATAACTTCGTCCGACTCCGCTAGTTCAAATAACCGCCGCCGCTCCGCTCCGGCCTCTCCCAAAGCGTGAATCAGGAAGTCCGTGTCCAAATGAACCGTCATCAAAAGCCTTCATCCTGTTCCTTTAGCCGGCGGATTTCTTCCTCGACGTCGTGACCTTCAAACAGCTCGATCAAGCGATTCAGCACTTGAACACGCTCTTTCCGCCGCGCCGGCGAAACACCCATTACAGTCTCTCGATGGTGCAGGATAGAGCGGCGGATCGCTTCGGATGCCGAGCATCCATAGCGATGAGCAAGCTCACGGGCCGCAGCCTGCGCCTCGTCATCCAGCAAGATTGTCGTTCGTTTATGCATAACTTATGGCCTTTATCTATGCATATAACATGTAGATTCTACAAGAGAGCCATTGACAGTCAACATCAGGAAACACCCCGCAACCCGATGCAACGCGAAATCCTGCTGCAATACGGTATGTTTGCATCGTCAGCTCCATTAAGCTGCAAGCGGATTTTGCTCCATTAAGGTCGACAGCAACATGAAACATCGAAACGTACGAGGCAAGATCGCCTACATTTTTGATCCGGAAGGAGAACGGCGCGATTTCGGACGGGAGTGGTGGTCGGTCACCTTCCACGAGGACGGCCAGCGAACCCTGCGGGCGCATTGCGAAATCGAACCGGGCGTCGTCGCGGACAGGTCCGTCTTGCGGGAAACGGTCTATACGACGGACCCCGATTACCGTCCGCTGGACTGTTTTGTGCGATTGCATCAGAGCGGGGAGTTTCTCGGCAGCGGCTGGTTCCGCTTCACCGACGGCGCCGCCGAGTGCGAAGCCGTCAATGTCGTGACCGGACGCACCAGCCAGCGCATGGATCTCAGCACGCCGCCGCTGTCCTTCGGAGCGCATCCTGTGTCCTGCGACGTGATCCACTGCGCCCGCTTTATTCACTCCTCAAAACAGAACCCGCAACCGTGCCGCGGCGTACTCATGTCCTCGCGCGAGCATGACGGATGCTCCGGCCCCAACCTGTGCACCACCGATTTCGACCTTGAATACGTGGGACGCGAAGAGATAACGGTGCCGGCCGGGACCTTCGAGACCGACCATTACCGGTTCCTGCTCGACTATCACCCCACCGAGGACGTGTGGTGCACGACCGACGGGTTTCTTTTCGTCAAGATCACCGTGGGCGGATACATGAACGCCCATTTCGACCTCATCGAGTACGATGAGGAGTACTAGCGATTGCAAGGGAGGGGAATGTGTCTTCAACTGTGGTAGCGTCGCTGCGGGCGACTTTTGCATTGGGGGTGGCATTGACCATGACCGCACTTGCGAATCACTCGGCCCATGCCGCCGAGCAGGACGAAATCGAGGCCGTAAGGGCGCTCGTTCACGAGACCGCGGATCGATGGAACTCACAGGACTTCCGAACGGTCCTGGAACTGTGGGACCCCGACGAAGAGGTGCCCTTCTACCTTGCCGAGGAGCAGGACGACTGGTTCATCGGCTGGGAGCAGCTCAAGGACTATCTCGACCCGCCGCTGCCGAGCCCGGCGGTGGAAGGTCTGCGCGAGGAGATGCGCGACATTTCGGTAAAACTCATCGCCGATGATCTGGCCATTGCCGCCTGGAACATGCATTTCGAAATGAAGATACGGGGCCGCCCGCCGATAGGAGAGGATGTCCGGGTGAGCGCGGTCCTGCGCAAGAAGCCGGAGGGATGGCGCTATATCCATTGGGCCGAATCCCCCGTGGCGCCCCTGGTTTATATCGAAAAGCTCTTCCAGCGGGACGTGGACCACGAAAAGTTCGCACCCCTGATCGAGCGCTCGCGCAAGCTAAAGGAAGCCTGGCGAGCCGAATATCAGGCGCAGCAAGCCAGCGAATAGCGGCCGGGGAAGAAACCGCTTGAAACTCTATTCGTTCTCGCCCACGCCCAACAACCGCAAGGTCGAAGCGTTCATCAAGCACTTCGATCTCCCCGTCGAGATCCATTCGATGGGGTTCCGCGAGCAGGAGAACAGGACGGACGCCTATCGGCGCATGAACCCGATGGGCAAGGCCCCGCTGCTGGTCGACGGCGATTTCTGCCTGTGGGAATCGAATGCGATTCTCAGCTATCTCGCCACGCTGCACCCGGAGACGGGCATGCTGCCCGACGACCCCCGGGGGCGGGCGGACTGTGACCGCTGGCTGTACTGGCAGGCGTTCCACCTGATCAACACGGTCATCGCGGTGCGCGCCAAGAGCAAGACTGCCGGGAAGGACGTGGAGCTCAATATCGGAGTCCTCAACGGTCAGCTCGACGGTCGGGAATTCGTCCTCGGCAACCTGTCCATCGTGGATTTCGCCATTGCCCCGTACCTGCTCGGCCGGCACGGACAGGCGATCGACTATGGTCCGTTTCCGCACGTGCGCGCCTGGATGGATCGATGCAACCAACTCGACGGGATCGTGGCTACGGTGTTCAGACCGAAAGGGAAGTGACCGGCCCGTTTGAGCCGGTCACAGCCAGCCCGTCGCCTTTGGGCAATCCGTCCCTTTCGCTAACGATGGCGCGCGTGGCTGCCGCCTCCCTGCTGACGTCGTTCGCGCTTCTCGCATGCAGTCCCCTGCGCTTCGTCGATGTGGAGTCCGAGAACCAGAGCAGCCGCATCGAGCACCTCGTCATGCATTTCACGAGTGTCGACTTCGCCCGATCCATGCGCATGCTGACCGAACGCACGCAGAGGCCCGTCAGCGCGCACTACCTGGTGCCGGAAAACGGCGACCCGACATATCCGCACCGGCGGCTGAGTGTGTACCGGCTCGTCGACGAGGAACACCGCGCCTGGCATGCCGGACAGAGCCATTGGAACGGCGACGACGCACTGAACGCAAGTTCCATCGGCATCGAGATCGTGAACCGGTCGGCTTGCTCCCCCGTGCCGCTGGGCAATGAACCGGCCCCGCCGGAAGATCGCTGCGAATTCCACGATTTCGACGCCGAACAGATCGATCTGGTCATCGAACTCGTGCTCGACATCCTTGAACGCCATCCCCGTATCGATCCCGTCGATATCGTCGGCCATTCCGACATCGCACCCGATCGCAGGCTGGACCCCGGGCCGACATTTCCCTGGCGCAGGCTATACGAACACGGCATCGGAGCCTGGTACGACGACGACACGGTGAACCGATACCGGGAACGCTTCGAGGGGCGGCCGCCGACCCTGACGCTGCTTCAGCGAGCGCTGAAAAGCTATGGCTACGACGTGAACGAAACCGGCGAGCACGATCCACAAACGCGGGCCGCGCTGGTTGCGTTTCAGATGCATTTCAGAGCGTCGGACTGGTCCGGACAGCCCGACGCCGAAACAGCGGCCATTTTGTTTGCGCTGCTGGAGAAATACCGCCCCCGGGCGCTGTCCCCCCTGCTGGAACCGTCGCTTTAGCGGTCGCTGCCCGTTCGGCGCGCCGGCGCCGGATGATCACTGTACTCGTTGCGCGTCATTCTGCGTTCGCATGCTCACCGGGGGCTCCCTCCGGTTCGATGCGGATCGTGGCGATGTCCGTGCCGTGGTATTGCTGGTGCCGAACCGAAGTGGCGTAGTGGCGCAGCAGGCGCAGGGGCACTTCGGACTCGTTGGGAAGGCCGGTGCCTCCCTCGCTCAGCATGGCGAGCTGATCTTCCAGATTGATGTCCGAGCCGCCGGCAATGAATTCCAGGTCCGTGGCCATACCGTCCGCCCGGGCGATCAGCAACAGACCGCGCCCGTCCTCTTCCGTCCGATCGTCCAGCAGGATATGCAGGACTTCTTCGCCGACTGCGCGAAGCCGGAACGTGGTGCGTTGGTCCAGACGCATCCGTTGAGCGAAATCGCTCAGAAACGTATCGATTGCCGGCACGGCCGCGATGGAAAGCGTGGTCTGCAGGCGCCGCGGCCTGGACCGGGTCAGGTCCACAAAGCCCGAAAGGAGAATGACGGTGATGCCCCCGACCGTCATGCCCTGGCCGAGAATTTCACCCCACGCTCCTTCCCGGAGAGCCGGATAGACCAGGTCGAATTGGAACAAAATACCCACCACGACCGCGAACCCGACGATCAGGCGCTTTCGGTAGTCGAAGCCGTCGGCGATCACTATTCGCAGGCCAAGAACGAAAATAAGCGCCATGATGACGGCCAGATAAGCCCCAACCACCGGTCCGGGTATTGCGACCACAACGGCGACGATTTTCGGCAGCAGCGCCAGGACGACGAAAACCGCGCCAACGCAGACGCCGACGCGGCGGGCGGCCACACCCGTGATTTCCACAACGGCGATGCAATTGCCGTAAGTGGTGTTCGGTACCGTCCCGCCCAATCCCGACAGGAGGTTGCCCACTCCATCGGCATAGATTGCGCCCTGGATCGAGCGGAAGTCGGTCGCGCGCGGCTTGCGCCATGACACGCGCTGGATGGCGATCGCGTCGCCCAATGTGTCGAGCGCGCCGACCAGCGTGACCAGGACGAACCCCGGAAGCAGCGCCCAGAAAGTGGGGCCGAAGCTCAGGTCAAGCCCCGGATAGGCGCTGAAATCCGGCAGCCCCACCCAGGGCGCGGCCGCTACCCGCGCGGTGTCGTAGAGCCCGAACCACGCCCCCGCGAGGCTTCCGGATACAAGGCCGATGGCTGGAGCCCAGAGCCGCCAGATGCCGGACAATCTGAGCGCCAGGAGAACGGAGGCGGCAAGCGTCACCAGCGCCGTTACCGGCGCCGCGGCAGGAGCGACGCTTGCCGGCACGTTGATCAGCTTGCCGTAAATGATCGGCGCAATGCTCACGGGTATCAGCATGAGCACCGTGCCGGCAACCGTAGGCGTAAATACACGCCGCAACATGGCCATCCTCGACCCGAGAATGAACTGCGCGAAGGCAGCCACGACAATGAGCGTGGCCATCAGTTCGGGGCCTCCGGCCCGGACGGCGCTGATGCCCACCGCGAGGTAAGCCGTGGTGCTGCCCATCACCAGGATGTAACCGGCGCCGATACGGCCGAATCGCACGGCCTGAATGAACGTGGCCGTGCCGCTGACCACCAGCGCGGCGAACAGGGCCCAACTGAGATAGGCATCGCCCGCACCGGCGGTTGTTATGAGGATGGTCGGAGTAAGCACGACGCCGGCCAGCGTCAGCGCCGTGTTCTGCAATCCCAGGCCGATAGTGAGAGGCAGGGAGGGCCGGTCGTCCGCTTCGAAGCGCAGCCCTTTATCGTTTTCCGGTTGGGTCGCGGACATGGCCGATCAATTCTGTCCAGCGGCTTTCAAAATACGGAGAGGGTGGGATTCGAACCCACGATACGGTATGACCGTATACCTGATCTCCAATCAGGCGCCTTCGTCCACTCGGCCACCTCTCCGGCAATGTGCCATTATCGCGCTCCCGGCTGTTCGATCCGCGGAGGCTCTTCCAGGCAGGAACCGTTGTTCCGGCGCGCCTGACCCTCAAGTATCTCACCTTCGGGTATTTCGAGATTGCCGAAAGCCTGCGGAGTCTCCAGTCCCTCGGGTGCAACCATCGGGCTGGCGGCTTCGGCATTCAGGTACTCCTGCGGACTCTCGCACGGGGGCGTGCCGCCACCGAACAGCCCGCCACCGATCATTCCGCACCCGTGCAGGGCTAGCGAGAACGCAGTCAGTCCGGCCGCAAGCGCCACCTTGTTCATGACAACGCTCCCGCTTCCGTCAGCGCACCCTGCACCTGTGCATGATGCGGCTCCGAAAGCTCGGTGAGCGGAAGCCGGATGCCCGATCCGATCCTGTTCATGCGTTTGAGGGCCCATTTCACCGGAATCGGGTTGGATTCCAGGAACAGTGCGTCATGCAATGCGGCCAGGGGCGCGTCGCGTTCCGCGGCGCGCGCGGAATCTCCGGCCAGCGCGGCGCTGCACATGTCGGACATGGCCCGGGGCGCAACATTGGCGGTCACCGAAATCACGCCGTCGCCGCCGGCCAGCATGAAGGCCCTCGCCGTCGCATCGTCGCCGCTGTACAAGGAAAAACCCTCTCCGCAAAGTGCCCTTAAGATTTCCACCCGTTCGACCTCGCCGGTCGCTTCCTTCAAGGCCCCGATCCGGGGATGTTCCGCCAGGCGGCCCACCGTCTCGGGCAGCAGGTCCACCGCTGTCCTGACCGGCACATTGTAGAGGATCAGGGGCTGCTCAACGGCGTCCGCAATGGCCGTGAAGTGCCGGAACATCCCGTCCTGGGTGGGCTTGTTGTAGTACGGCGTAACCACGAGGTAGGCGACGATGTCGGCGCCGGCCACGGCCTGCGAAAGGGCGATCGTCTGCGCCGTGGAATTCGATCCTGTGCCGGCCACGACCGGGATCCTGCCGCCGGCCTGCCGGGCGACGTACCGAATGAGTTTCGCGTGCTCGTCATGTGTCAGCGTTGCCGATTCGCCCGTGGTTCCGGCCACGACCAGTGCGGCGGTGCCCGATTCCGCGTGCCAGTCGATCAGCCGGTCCACGGCCGGATAGTCCACGGCGCCGGAGGCGTCCATGGGCGTGACCAGGGCTACGAGGCTTCCGCGCATAACGGCGCGGCATTTTATCGCTCTCGCGTGTAAGCTAGCCGGACGATGGAAAAACTGCTGGCGATATCGGCCCTGGGTCCGAATGAAGAGGCGTCCGCGCGCGAACTCAGCGAAGTGGTCAGCGAGGCCGGCGGAGATATCCGCGACGCCCGCATGACGCAGCTGGGAAACAGCTTCGGCGCCCTGCTTCTGGTCAACGGCAACTGGCATGCAATGAACAAGGTCCGCGCGGCGCTGGAGCGCTACGGCAAGCGCACGGGCTGCCAGATTTCACTGAGCGAAACGGCCACGCGGGAGCCGCAGGCGCCCGCGGCTCCCTACCACGTGGAGGCCGTGGCGCTGGAGCGGGACAACCTCGTGCTGGCGTTGGTGAGTTTCTTTGCCCGGCGCGAGCTGGCCGTCGCCGAGGTCCATGCCCGGCGCTACAATGCTCCGAGTACCGGCGCGGCCATGCTGGCGGTGCGCCTTGAGGTGCATGTGCCGCGCGAGGTGGGCATTGCGGTGCTTCGCGAAGACTTTCATGATTTCTGCGACAAGAACAACCTCGACGCGGTCATCGAACCGATACACGGCTAGACGGCGATGGAGGATCCGCAAGGAGGACCAGAATGAGCACAACTGAAGTGGGCGCGCCGGCGCCGGATTTCGATTCCGCCAGCACCGCGGGCGGGCGGCAAACGCTGGGCGATCTCAAGGGCAGCAAGCTGGTGCTTTACTTCTATCCCAAGGACAGTACGCCCGGGTGTACGCTGGAGGGACAGAATTTTCGAGATCTGCACGACGAGTTCACGGCTGCCAACGCCGTCATACTGGGCGTTTCGCGCGAGTCCATTCGTTCGCACGACAACTTTCGCGGCAAACAGGACTTTCCGTTCCACCTGCTGTCGGACCCGGAAGAGACGCTTTGCAACGCCTATGACGTGATCAAGGAAAAGAGCATGTACGGGCGCAAGTACATGGGTATCGAACGCAGCACGTTCCTGGTTGACGAAGAGGGCGTTTTGCGGCGCGAATGGCGCAAGGTGAAGGTGAAGGGACACGCCGAGGAAGTGCTGGAGGCTGTCCGCGAATTGTGAACGCCCCCCAGCCAGCGAGACCGCTGATGCGCGCTACCAGCGCAGCGCTCATGCTGGCCCTGACCCTGCAGGCGCTTCCGGCCGGCGCCCAAATGGGAGGCGGAGCGGAACTGCCCGACATGGGCAGCGCAGCCGACACGGTGCTGACGCGCGAACAGGAGCGGGAAATCGCGCTGAGCGTCATCGAGCAGTTCCGCAGCGCCGGCCGGCTCGTGACCGACCCGGAAATCAACGAGTACGTGGCCAACCTGGGCCGGCGGCTGGCCTACCGGGCGCAGAACGGCGACCACCAGTTCCACTTTTTCGTCGTAAAGGCCCAATCCATCAACGCCTTCGCGTTGCCCGGAGGGTACATCGGCGTGCATACGGGCCTGATTGACGCGACCGCGAACGAGAGCGAACTGGCCGGGGTGCTGGCGCATGAGATCGCCCATGTGACCCAGAACCACATTTCGCGGCAGATCCAGGCCATGCGCGGAACTTCGATCATGACCATGGCCACGATGCTCGCCGCTCTGCTGGTGGGCGGATTGATGGGCGGCGGCGGCGACTTCATGCAGGGAGCCCTGATGGCCGGCACGGGCCTGGCGCAGCAGCAGCAGATCAACTTCACCCGGGCGCACGAGCATGAAGCCGACCGCATCGGCATCGGGACCCTGTACGCGGCCGGTTTCGACCCTCGTGGCCTGCCTTCATTCTTCGAAACGATGTCGCGCACGGAATCGCTTTCCGCCAAGGCCATGCCGGAAATCCTTCGCACACACCCCGTCAGCGTCAACCGCATCGCCGAAGCGCGCGCACGGATTGCTCCCGGCATGGTCCGCAGCGTCGACAACAGCCTCGGCTATTACCTGGCCCGCGCCCAGGCCCAGTTGCTTGGCAGCGACAGCCCGGAAGAGGCGTTGCGAGGATTCCGCTCGCGGCCGCTGACGGAAACCGACGCGGACGTAGGCAGGTTCTACGGGCAGGGCCTGGCCCTGTTGGGGATGGGCCGCGCCGACGAAGCGCGGGCGGTCCTGAATAACCTGCTGGAGGATTATCCGGACTCCATACCGCTGCGGATCGCAGTCGCGCGGGCCAGTGCCGCAGCCGGAGACACAGGCTCGGCCCGGAAGATATTCGACGACGCATTGGCGCTGTTCCCGGGCAACGTGAGCCTGGGCCACCGCTATGCGGAGGCGTTGCTGGCCGAGGGGCAGGCACCCCTCGCCCGCGACCTGCTGATGGACTATCTGCTCGACGACAAGATCGATCTTGAGACGATGCGCCTGCTGGCCCAGGCGAGCGGGGAATCCGGGCGGATGGCCGATGCGCATTACTACATGGCCGAGTACCAACTCATGCGCCGCAACCTGAATAGCGCGCACACCCAGCTTCAACTCGCCCTGAAGGCCGCCCAGCATGCCGACGAGGTGCGGCGCAGCCGTATCGAGGCGCGCCTGGAGCAGGTCGAGCTGATGGCCGAAGACAGCGGCAGGCGTGAAAGGAAAGACGAGGAGTCCGATGAGGAATCGTCGGAGCAACGGGGATAGAGGGGATCCTGATTATGGCAAATCGACTACAGGAATGGTGGACCTTGCAGCCCGAGGAGGAGCGGCAAAGCGCCGACAACCCGCTGACGCCGCTCAGCGACGCGCAACGGCGCAATACGCTGCCGTTGTTGACGCTGGCCTTCGGATGGGGTTTTCTGGTGACCGGCCTGCTGACCGGCGGCGCCCTGGGCAAGGGGATGAGCTTCTGGCCCGATGCCGTCCAGGCTTCCTTTTACGGCAACCTCGCCAACTTCGCGATCGGCGCGGTAGTGGGTTACATGGGCTACAAGACCGCCTGCAACAGCGGCCTCCTGTACCGGCTGGTCTACGGACGTTTCGGCGCCTATATTCCGGTGCTGTTCATCGCCCTGCTGACCATCGGATGGCAAGGCATCGTGGTGGGCGCCTTCGGCTTCGCCTGGGCGCAGGACTTCGACAGCACGGCGTTTTACGTCGTCGCATTGCTGGCGGGCCTGTTGTTCACCGCAACCACCTATTTCGGGGTCAGGGCGCTGGAATGGGTCAGCGTGCCTTCGGTGGTGGTGCTGGTGGCGGTAGGACTGTATTCGATCGACCTCAACGTCGGCCAGGCCGGCGGCTGGGACGCCTTCCTCGCGCTATCGGCCGACAAGGCCGCGAATTCGGAATCGCCGTTGAGCGTGCTGAACGGGGTCAATGTCGTTATCGGCTCGTGGATCGTCGGGGCGGTGGTGATGGCGGAATACACCCGTTTCGCCAAGCGCGCCTGGGTGGCCATCGCCATACCGTTCATCGTGCTGATCATCGCGCAGTGGTTCCTGCAGATCGTCGGTGCGCTGGGCGGCGTCGTTTATGGCGGCGACGGCGATTTCACTTCCTACCTGCGCGAACAGGCCGGGTTCATCGCCTGGCTGGGCGTCATCGGAATGAGCGTCGCGCTCTGGACCACCGGCGATGCGAATCTCTACCTCCCGGTCATCCAGACTTCGAGCATCATGCGCCGACCGCGCCGGGTCATGACGGTGATCTGCGGGCTGCTGGGGACCATACTCGGGCTGGGCATCTACCAGCAGTTCCTGTTCTGGATCGGCGCGCTGGCGATCTGGGTTCCGCCCCTGATCGGGCCGGTCATCGCGCACTACTACTTCATGGCGCGCGGAAAAATGGACGCCGGCGAGGAAGCGCGCCTGCCTGTCATCAACTGGGCCGCGCTGTTCGCTTACCCGCTGGGGCTGTTGAGCTACTACTACGCGCCCGAATGGCTGGTGCCGGCGCTCTCAGGCCTGGCAGGCTCGATGGTCGCGTACCTGGTCCTTTACTACCTCATCCCACCGCTGCGCGGCGTCGCGAAAACCTGATCCCGGGAGCGAGGACACCCCGTAAGCCTTCTATTCGCATCCCTCTTCCGGGAGTGTGTGAGCCAGGGATGGCGGAACCAAGCTACAGGGATGTATTCATGCGTCTCCCGGAAGAGGGATGCGAATAGAAGGCGGCATCGGAGCGCCGTTGCTTAGGCGGCTTCCAGCTCCGGGCGGTAGTCGCCGGTGCGCGCCAGGCCGTTGAGCCGGGCGCGCTCGCCGAAGGCCCGCTGCGCGTCGACCAGCTGATCCGCCCTGCCCTGCCAGGCCGTCAGGGCCGGCGCCTGCAGCGCGCGCCCGTAAGAGAACGACACCTGCCAAGGGTGCGGTCCCTGCGCATTCATGGCGCTCAGGTGGGCGGTGGCTTCTTCCGCCGACTGTCCGCCGGACAGGAAAGCGATACCCGGCACCGCCGACGGCACGTGCGCCTTCAGCGTCCGCAGCGTGGCCACCGCCACCTCCTCCACGCCGGCCTGCGCCGGGCACTCGTTGCCGGACACGACCATGTTCGGCTTGAGCACGATGCCTTCCGGATCAACCCGGTGCCGCTCCAACTCGTCGAAGGTCTGATCAAGCACCGCGCCGGTCACCTGCTCGCAGCGGGATAAGGGGTGCGGACCGTCCATCAGCACTTCCGGCTCCACTATGGGCACCAGGCCGCCCTCCTGGCATAGCGCCGCGTAGCGCGCCAGCGCATGGGCATTGGCGTGCACGCAGCAGTCGCTGGGCGCCCCCTCGCCGATCGCGATCACCGCCCGCCACTTGGCGAACCGGGCGCCGAGGCCGCGATATTCCGCCAGCCGCGCGCGCAGCCCGTCGAGGCCTTCGGTGATCTTCTCCCCCGGGCATCCGGCCAGCGGCTTGGCGCCCTTGTCCACCTTGATTCCGGGAATCATGCCCCGGCCCGCCAGATATTGAGGTATCGGTTCGCCGTCCGGCATGGTCTGCCGCAGCGTTTCATCGAAGAGGATCACGCCGCTGATGTAACGGTCGGCTTCCGGTGCGGCAAACAGCATGGCGCGGTAGTCGCGGCGCAGCGGCTCGGTCGATTCCACCCCGATGCTCGCAAAGCGCTTTCCGATCGTTGGAGTGCTTTCGTCGGCCGCCAGGATGCCCTTGCCGGGCGCCACCATGGCTTGCGCGATTTCAGCGAGGTTCGCGTTCGTCATCTGCCGATTTCTCCCTTCTTCGTGATCTCCGGCATGTAGTGTATTCCCACGCTCGCGGGTCCGCCACCTCATCGCCTTCTGGGCGATAATCCGGCCCATGACCGTCACCGCATTCGAAAACTGCCGCATCTTCGACGGCCATGGGCCCGAGTACATCGAAGACCATCGGGTGGTCGTTGCCGAAGGCCGGATTCAGGCGCTGGAGCCAATGAGCGGCAAGCCGCCGCAAGACGCGGATATCGTCGATTGCGGCGGGCGGGTGCTGATGCCGGGACTGATCGACTGTCACTTCCATGCCTACGGGGTGAGTTTCAGTTTCTACGAGCTCGACCGGATGCCGCGCGAACTACTCGCGCAGCACGGCGCCAAGACCATGCGCGACACCCTGCATCGCGGTTTCACCACGATTCGCGACGCGGCCGGCGCCGATATCGGACTGTGGCTGGCGCTGGAACAGGGACTGATCGAAGGCCCGCGCCTCTACTATCCGGGCCGGGCGCTATCGCAGACAGGCGGCCACGGCGACATGCGCCCGGGCGACGAGATCGAGGCCACGGCCTGTGCCTGCGGCTACATGGGCAGCCTCACCGTCACCGCCGATGGCCCGGACGAGGTGCGCAAGGCCGTTCGCGAGGAGCTGCGCAAGGGCGCCCACCAGATCAAGATCTTCATTTCCGGCGGCGTGGTCTCGCCCACCGATCCGCTGTGGATGCCGCAATACTCCGACGAAGAAGTTCGCGCGGCCGTCGAGGAAGCCGCGACGCGGCGCACCTACGTGATGGCGCATTGCCATACGGACGACGGCGCCCGCCGCTGCGTGGACCTGGGCGTGCGAACGATCGAGCACGGCTCCGAAATCCTCGACGACACGGCCGCGGCCATCGTGGAGGCAGGCGCTTATGTGGTCCCCACGCTGTCGGTCATGCACGTGATCAAGGACCACGCCGGCCAGCTCGGCCTGCCCTCCAGCAGCCAAGGCAAGATCCTGCGCGTGCACGAGACCATGCTCGCGGCGATGGAGACCTGCGCCCGCCACGGGGTCAAACTGGGCCTGGGTTCCGATCTGCTGGGCCACGAGTACATGAAGCTGCAAGGCAGGGAGTTCGCCTACCGGGGCGAAGTCCACTCTCCCCTTGAAGTGCTGCGCTCCGCAACTTCCATCAATGCCGAAATTCTGCGCCAGGAAGGCAATCTCGGCTGCATCGCCTTGGACGCACACGCCGACCTGCTGGTACTGGAAGGCGACCCGATGAAGAACCTGGACCTGTTCGCCGACGCAAGCAACATTCCGGTCATCATGAAGGCCGGCCGGTTTGTCCGCCGCACCGGGTTCTGACGCGAGCGGCAACCCCACAATAGCCACCCTCCCGGCAGGTATAACTACGGTTATACTTCGCGCATGAAGACCGCCATTTCCATTCAGGATGATATTTTCGAGGCGGCCGAGGAAGCCGCTCGCGAATTGCGTATTTCCCGAAGTGAACTGTACGCCAGAGCCGTGCGCGAGTTCGTTGCGCGACACTCCCACGCGAACATTACGAGGCGGCTCAATCGAATATATGAGGATAATGCCCAAGCGTTCGCACTGGATAACCGATTGGCGGAAATGCAGTCCCGATCTATTGAAAGGGACAAATGGAAGTAAGGCGCGGTGAAGTCTGGTGGGCGGATCTGGGTGTTCCCGCAGGCGCGGAACCAGGCTATCGGCGACCCGTCCTGGTGGTCCAGGCTGACGCTTTCAATCGCAGCCGCATACAAACGGTAGTAGCGATAGCCGTCACATCCAACCTGAATCTGGCCGAGGCGCCCGGCAACGTGCGGCTGAGCCGGCGCGCGGGACTGCTTCCGGCGGATTCCGTAGTCAACGTCTCGCAAATCGTCACGCTGGACCGCAAGTTTTTGCGGGAACGCGCGGGCCGTGTTGCGGAAAGCGTCCTTCGCAGAGTTGACGACGGATTGCGGCTTGTGCTTTCTCTCTAAATCGTTGCGCCCACCTTCGTGTCGCGTCCGCGGTCAGCCGCCCCGATTGCCTTGTGGGGAACGCGCGTCGGCCTGCTTCATCAGCACGGTGAATCCTTCCTGTTCGAAATGGCGATCGCTGGTGAGAATCTCCG
This sequence comes from Gammaproteobacteria bacterium, assembly GCA_026707445.1. Taxonomy (GTDB): domain Bacteria; phylum Pseudomonadota; class Gammaproteobacteria; order Steroidobacterales; family Foliamicaceae; genus Foliamicus. The sequence continues at coordinate 29,245 of JAPOWV010000016.1, read as the reverse complement.
TGATCGACTGAGCCTCCATGACGTTCATCGACACGCAATCCTGGAGACTGTAGCTCTTGTCGCTACGGCCCTCATAGCGATCAAGCGCCTTGCAAAACGACTTCCTGGACTGCGGCATGACTCGCACGCCGGGATCGTTCTGCAACTCCCGCACGCTGCGAACGGCGCGCAAACGAGCCTCTGGCCCTGCCTTGGAGAGACTGGTAAGGAACTCGGTCAGGACTTCGTCGGTGGTGACGATTGTGACTGGTCCCAACTGCCGCAACGCATTCCGGGCCGCCACGCGCCATTGATCGCGCGACCGGGCCAAGGCGACCCAAAAGGCCGTGTCAGCGAAAACGGTCTTCATTGGCGGTAGCGATCAACGCCGTAGAGATACCCGTCAAGCCGGTCGATCAGGTCGTCGGGCAGGTTTGCCCATTCCTCGTCCGGAACGTCCTTGAAAATCTCCGCAAATAGCTTGTCCATTCTCTCAAGAGTCATGCCGCCGACATGCAGCTCCGCCTCCATGAGGTGTTGTGCCGCTTCGTCGATCTGGCCGGGATTGGCCAGGAACCATCCATCTCCCGGGGCCTCGTCAAGCTGTTGCCCACGTTCTGTGAACCACGCTTGCAGCAGCGCCTCCCGCCTGCGCGCTTCGGCATCGTCGGCGCAACCCAGCCTCAGCAGGTAGCGGGGCCGTTCCGGAAGGTTTTCGTGAAAGTCGCGCAACTGGGCCTTGAATCCTTCGGTTCCGGCCCTGCCGATTCTTATCGGCCAGCGACCGTCCCCTGCAGCCTTGTACCCGGGCATGCACCAGGCATAGACTTCACAGGGGCCCGCGCCGATTTCGAGCTCGGGAGTCGGCGCGTAATCCATGGGAGCATCGCGCACGGGGAAACCTCCAACACCGGCGCCCGCGTATCCCTCATTCTCTCTCTCCAAACCAAGGAACCGGTAGCGTCCCCGCATTTCTCTGCGAAAGGGACTCGCGCGCGTCAGAAGCCACTTCTTCAACACGGTAGCCACGGCTGCGTTGGTGGTGCCGGAAGCCCCGCCACGCCGAACAAATTCCTTTCGCAGCGTCTCGCTGATTTCGATGCGCCTGTACAGCCGGCCCGGCTCGAAAAGGCCGTTTCTGCGGCACAACTCGCGGGCCGCGGCGGCCCCAAAAGGGTCCTTGATCAGATCATTCAAGAGGTCCATTAGCGCCTTCCTCGGCCAAAAATAGGCCCTTATGGCCCCATAATACTACAAAGCCCCGGAATTCCCCCATTAAGTTTATTTTGGACTAAAATAGTCCTGTTTCCATCAGGAGCCCGCGCAAATGCTCAGAGTCAGCAGGCTTACCGACTACGGAACCATGATCCTCGGCTGCCTGGCGCAGGCCGAGGGCCGGTCGCTTTCGGCCAAGAAAATCGCCGCCGCGACCCACCTCAGGCTACCGACCGCGCAGAAGCTTCTCAAGCAACTGGCGGGGCGCGGCCTGGTCCGTTCCGAGCGTGGCGCCCTTGGCGGCTATCGGCTGGCCCGGGCGGCGCGCGAAATCAACGCGGTGGAGATACTCGAAGCGCTGGAAGGGCCGATGGCGCTCACCGAATGCAGCCATGCGGAGAGCCAGTGCGAGCTGGAGTCGTTCTGTACCGTGGGCGGCGCCTGGCGGCAGATCAACCGCGCGATTCGCGGTGCGCTCACGGAAGTTACGCTGAGCGACCTGCGGCGGTCCGCCCCCGGCTTCAGGGCCCGCACGCTGTCGGCCGACCTCAACGCGAGGATGGGGAGATGAGCCGCACCGCCGAACGCAACCCGGAAGTGCGCGAACTGCTCGAGCGCAAGTACCGGCACGGCTTCGTCACCGATATCGAGTCCGACACCCTGCCGCCGGGGCTGGACGAGGACGTGATCCGGGTGATTTCCGCGCGCAAGGACGAGCCGGAGTTCCTGCTCGACTGGCGTCTCCGCGCCTACCGCTATTGGCGCGAGGCTAAAGAGCCGTCCTGGGCCAAGCTGAACATCCCGCCGATCGATTACCAGGCCATCTCCTATTACTCGGCGCCCGGTCCGGCCAAGGACGCGCCGAAGAGCCTGGACGAAGTCGATCCGCGGCTGCTGGAAACCTACGACAAGCTGGGCATTCCCCTGCACGAGCGGGCCCGCCTGGCGGGCGTGGCGGTGGACGCGGTCTTCGACAGCGTTTCGGTGGCCACCACCTTCAAGAGCCGCCTGGCCGAGGCCGGCGTGATTTTCTGCCCGTTCTCCGAGGCGGTGCGCGAACACCCGGACCTGGTGCGCAAATACCTTGGCAGCGTGGTGCCGTACCGCGACAACTACTTCGCGGCGCTGAACTCGGCAGTCTTCACCGACGGATCGTTCGTCTACATTCCGAAAAACACGAAATGCCCGATGGAGTTGTCCACCTACTTCCGCATCAACGAGCAGAACACGGGGCAGTTCGAGCGCACCCTGATCGTCGCCGACGAAGGCAGCGAGGTGAGCTACCTGGAAGGCTGCACGGCGCCGATGCGCGACGAGAACCAGTTGCATGCCGCGGTCGTGGAACTGGTGGCGCTGAAGGACGCCCGAATCAAGTATTCGACGGTCCAGAACTGGTATCCCGGCGACGAAGAAGGCCGCGGCGGGATTTACAACTTCGTGACCAAGCGGGGCGACTGCCGCGGCGACAACTCGGCGATTTCCTGGACCCAGGTGGAAGCGGGCTCGGCGATCACCTGGAAGTACCCGAGCTGCATCCTGCGCGGCGACAACTCCACCGGCGAGTTCTACTCGGTGGCCGTGACCAACAACTTCCAGCAGGCCGACACCGGCACCAAGATGATCCACATCGGCCGCAACACCAGCAGCAACATCCTGAGCAAGGGCATCTCCGCCGGCAAGGCGCAGAACACCTACCGTGGACTGGTCAAGGTGTTCCCGCGCGCCGAGGGCGCCCGCAATTTCACCCAGTGCGACTCGCTGCTGATCGGTCACGACTGCGGCGCCCACACGTTCCCGCACATGGACATCGCGCATCCGCACGCCGTCGTGGAGCATGAAGCCACCACGTCCCGGATCTCCGAGGACCAGTTGTTCTACTGCCGCCAGCGCGGCCTGGACGAGGAGGACGCGGTGAATCTCATCGTCAACGGCTTCTGCAAACAGGTGTTCAACATGCTGCCGATGGAATTCGCGGTCGAAGCGCAGGCCCTGATGAACGTCAGCCTGGAGGGCGCCATAGGATGAGCGCGCCGCTGCTGGACATCCGCGATCTGAGGGTCTCGGTCGAGAACAAGGAAATCCTCAGCGGGCTTTCGCTTGAAGTCCGAGCCGGCGAAGTGCACGCCATCATGGGGCCGAACGGCGCCGGCAAGAGCACGCTGGCGCAGACGCTGGCGGGCCGCGACGGCTACGAGGTCACGGGCGGCAGCGTATTGCTGGACGGCGAGGACCTGCTGGACATGAACCCCGAAGAACGCGCCTGCAAGGGGCTGTTCCTCGGCTTTCAATACCCGGTGGAAATACCCGGCGTGAGCAATATGTACCTGCTGCGCTCGGCAGTGAACGCGCAGCGCAAGGCGGCGGGCAAGGAAGAAATCAACGCCGCCGCTTTTCTTAAGCAGGCACGCGCGGAGGCGGCCCGGCTGAAACTGAAGCCCGAGCTGCTCAAGCGCGGCGTGAACGAAGGCTTCTCCGGCGGAGAGAAGAAACGCAACGAGATCCTTCAGCTCGCGGTGCTCAAACCGCGCCTGGCGGTACTGGACGAGACCGATTCGGGGCTGGACATCGACGCCCTCAAGATCGTTGCCTCGGGGATCCGCGCGCTGCGCGACGGCCGGCGCGCGTTCGTTCTGATCACCCACTACGAGCGGATCCTGAACCTGGTTTCGCCCGACAGGGTGCACGTGCTGGCCGGTGGAAGCATCGCCCGTTCCGGGGGCGCCGAACTGGTGGGCGAGCTGGAGGCTTCCGGATACGAGCCTTTCCTCAGGGAGGCGGCGTGAGCGGGAAGGCGATGGATATCGTCGTGAAGGCCGGGGAGCGGCGCGCCGAGACCCTGCGCCTGAACCACCGCCCCGATGCTCCGGCGGCGGATGCCCTGCGGATCGTGCTGGAACCGGAAAGCACTCTGGACCTCGAGGAGCTTCACGAGGGCCAGGGCGGCTTTGCCGCACACCTTGAGGTTGACGTTCAAGTAGGCCGGGGCGCCCGAATGCGCCACGTTGCCGTCGTGGACGATTCGGGAGAAGGCCGGATCGAGATAAACCGGCAGGTTCGCCTTGCAGAGGAGGCGCGGCTGCAGTTTGTCCGCGTGGGTTCGGGCGCGAGCCTCGATCGCGAATCCCTGCGAGCCGGCCTGATGGGTCCCCGGTCGCGCTTCCGGCACGGCCATCTGATGATGGCGGATACCGGACGGCGCGCGGAACTGGACCTGGAAATAGCCCACCATGCCCGTCACACCGCGAGCGAGAGCCTGTGCCGCTGCGTTCTGGGCGCGGAGAGCCACGGCGGCTTTGCGGGAAGGATATTGATTCCTCCGGACGTCCAGGACGCCGACGCCCGGCTGCGGAACGACAATCTCCTGCTCGACGAATCCGCCCGCATGGAAACCCGCCCGGAACTGGAGGTCTACGCCGACGAAGTGCAGTGCGCCCACGGCGCCGCCACCGGCGCGCTGGATGAAGCGGCGCTGTTCTACCTGAGGACCCGCGGGCTGCCGCCGGATCAGGCGCGGGCCATGCTGGTGCGGGCATTCGCATCGTCGATCAGCAACGACATCGAAATGCCCCGGGCGCAGGAAATGGCTGACGGAATGCTCAGCCGCGCGCTTCGGGATCTGGCGCCGCAACGGTTGGCGGCCTGAACTTCATGAGCAGCGCCACCGCCCGCCTCGCCGCAGTCCGGGAGCCGCTGTCGGCGCAGACCCTGCGTGCGGACTTCCCCGGCCTGGCCACGACCGTGCATGGCAAGCCCCTCGCCTACCTGGACAACGCAGCTTCCACCCAGCGGCCGCAGGCGGTCATGGACGCGCTGACCGCCTACGAAGTCGAGATGCACGCCAACGTGCACCGGGGAGTGCACGCCCGTTCCGACCGGGCGACCGCGGCCTTCGAGGGAGCGCGCGAACGCGCTCGCGCCTGGCTCAATGCCGCGTCCGCCGACGAGATCGTCTTTACGCGCGGGGCCACCGAGTCCATCAACCTGGTGGCCCGCTGCATGGACTTCCGCATGGATGCGGACTCGGAAATCGTACTCACGGGCATGGAGCACCATTCCAACATCGTGCCGTGGCAGCAGCTTTGCGAGCGCACCGGCGCGAAGATCCGGGTGGCGCCGGTGCTGGACTCGGGCGCACTCGACATGGCCGCTCTCGCCGGGCTGATCGGCGGCAGGACGCGACTCGTGGCGGTAACCCATGTGTCCAATGCCATGGGCGTAATCAATCCGATTGCGGAGATTTGCGAATTGGCGCGGCGCGCAAACGCGCCGATCCTGATCGACGGCGCCCAGGCCGCCGGACATATCCCGCTCGACGTGCAGGAGCTGGGCTGCGACTTCTACGCGCTGTCGGGCCACAAGATGTACGCCCCGACCGGTATCGGCGCGCTCTACGCGCGCAAGCCCTGGCTGGACGAACTGCCGCCGTTTCTGGGCGGTGGCGAGATGATCCTCGAAGTTCGTTTCGACGGCACCACTTACAACGCCCCGCCGCACAAGTTCGAGGCCGGCACCCCCAATATTTCCGGGGCCATCGGCCTTGGCGCGGCCATGGACTACCTCGCCGGACACGGGCTCGAACGCCTCGCGGCCCTGGAGCACGGCCTGCTGGAGTACGCGACGGAGCGTCTGCAGGACGTACCGGGACTGAAGATTATCGGCACGGCGTCGCCCAAGTTGGCGGTCGTGTCGTTCGTGATCGACGGTATCCATCCGCACGACCTGGGCACCGTGCTGGATCACGAAGGCGTCGCCATTCGCGCCGGCCACCATTGCGCGATGCCGCTGATGGACCGCTTCGGCGTGCCCGGCACCTCCCGCGCGTCTTTCGCCTTTTACAACACCCACGAAGAGATTGACCGTCTTGCCGCCGGGATCGGGACCGCGCGCAAGCTGCTGGGCCAGGCCTGATGAGCAGCGAACTGCAAAACCTCTACCAGCGCACGGTGCTGGAGCATTGCCGTTCGCCGCGCAATTTCCACGCCATGGACGAGCCCGACCGGGTGGCCGAAGGATTCAATCCACTGTGCGGCGACAAGGTCACCGTGTACCTTCGCACACCCGGGAAGGAAGGCGTCCCGCCCTCCCCCGAGGACGGGACGTCCTCGCTCCCAGTGGTCATCGCCGAGATCAGCTTCGAGGCCGCCGGATGCGCCATCTGCCTGGCTTCGGCATCGATGATGACCGAATTACTCGATGGCGAGGCTGCGGATCAAGCCAAACAGCAGGCGGAGAAGGTCCTGGAGGCGTTCAAACCCGGCGCCGACAACGGGCTGGGCGATCTGGGCGAAATTGTCGCCTTGGGCAGCGTTCGCGACTACCCGTCGCGGATCCGCTGTGTCACCCTGCCGTGGAGGACCTTTACCGCGGCGCTGGACGACGATCCGAACACCGTGAGCACCGAGTAAATTCCATGTTCGGCGACCAGAGCGAGCCCGTCACCCTGACCCGCGACTGCAGGGCGGTCATCATCCCCGCCGGCGAGGAGGCGCAACTCCACGCCGGACAGCTCGTGTTCATCACCCAGTCGCTGGGCGGCAGCTTCACCGTCTATGTGGACGGCTGGCTGTACCGCATCGCCGGCGTCGACGCCGACGCGCTCGGCAAGAAGCCCGCGGAGCCGCCTGAACTGCCGGCCAACGCCGGCGATTCCGACGTGGAAGCGCTGGTGTGGGAACAGATGAAGACCTGCTACGACCCGGAAATCCCGGTCAATATCGTCGACCTCGGCCTGGTGTATTTCTGCGAGATCAAGCGCCGCGACGACGGCAAGCGGGACGTGGCCGTGGAAATGACGCTGACCGCCCCCGGCTGCGGCATGGGCGAAATCCTGGTGGAGGACGTGCGCGAGAAAATCGCCCTGATCCCCACCATCAACGACGTGGCCGTCGAACTCGTCTTCGATCCGCCGTGGAACCAGAGCATGATGTCCGAGGCCGCCCAGCTCGAAGCCGGCCTTATGTAACTTCCTGGAGCGCGGGATATGCCCTCGCTCCCACTATTACGAAGATTGCGCGGCGGCCAGGAACAGGTCGGCGCAGGCCTGCGGCTCGGTCACCATGGCGTCGTGGCCGGTCGCAAGTTCCTCATACCGCCATTGGGGGTGCTCCTTCGCGAACATCGCGTGGTCCCTTATTCCGCTGAAGGGCATTTCGGGGTCGGTGCAGCGGATGAAGGTCCTGGGCACGCCTTGCTCGCCGCCGTTCTCGAACTTCACCGGCTCCAGCCAGCTTTTCAGCGGATGCGGAGTCAGCCTCCGGTTCACCCACTCGAGGACGTCCGCGGGCTCGGGCGGAATTCCGTAGAACTCTCCGGAGCGCGCCACGATGTACTTGCCGTCCGGCGCCATGCTCCGGCGACGCTCGATATCCGCATCCCCCTCGGCATCGCTCATCTCCCGGCGGGAGCCGACCAGGCTTTCGCCATGACTCAGAATGACCGTGTCCAGGTACACCAGGTGCCGCAGCCGGTCCTTGGCCCGGTCCGCAACACCGGAAACGACGCATCCGCCGTAGGAATGACCCACGAGCACCACGTCGTTCAGTTCTTCCCACTCGAGCACGTTCACGATGTCCTGAATGTGCGTCTCCAGGCCGATGTCCGGATGGAGCAGGTGCGAGCGCTCGCCGCAGCCCGTAAGCGTGGGCGTGTAGACGCGATGTCCCTGCCCTTCCAGGATCCCACGCACGAACTTCCAGCACCAGCCGCCGTGGCCGGTGCCGTGAACGAGAACGAACGTTATCGTATCCAGGCTCAGGAGGAGCGGGCGGCGGCCAGGAACAGGTCGGCGCAGGCCTGCGGTTCCGTCACCATGGCGTCGTGGCCGGTCTTGAGCTCCACGTAGCGCCAGCCCGGATGGTCTTTGGCGTGTTGGGCGTGGGCGCTGAGGCCGGCGCCGGGCATGGCGGGTTCGGTGCACTCGATGAAAGTGCAGGGCACGCCTTCCTCGCCGCCGTTCTCGAACTTCACCGGGTCCAGCCAGCTCTTGATCGGGTGCGGTGTGAGTCTGCGCTCCACCCAGGCCGCGTTGGATGACTCCGGGGGAATTCCGAACATCGTGGCGGAGAAGCCCATGACATACTCGCCGTCTGGCGCAATTCGGCCCCAGATCTCCTTGTTGGCAGCTACTTCCTCGGCGCTGGCGTCGCGGCGCGCCGAAAGCAGGCTGTCTCCGTCTCCGGGAATGATTGCATCCAGATAGACAAGGTGGCGCAAGCGCTCCTTGGCCCGGTCAGCCACGCCGGAAATTACCAGCCCGCCGTAGGAGTGCCCCACCAGCACCACGTTTTCGAGTTCTTCCCATTCGAGCACGTTCACGATGTCCTGAATGTGGAGCTCCAGCCCGATGTCGGGGTGAAGCAGGTGCGAGCGCTCGCCGCAGCCGGTCAGCGTGGGCGTGTAGACACGGTGCCCCTGTTCGTCGAGGATGTCGCGCACGAATTTCCAGCACCAGCCGCCGTGACCGGTGCCGTGCACCAGGACGAACAGGACACTGTCCTCCGGCCGTTCATGCGCCCTCGCGCCCCGCAGTCCCGCGGCCGCTATGGCCCCTCCGACAAATGCCCTACGCGTTGCTTTCGACATATTCATTACCTCCGTGCGCGCGGCCGCGCCAGACCAGCCAACATACCACCAGGCCTGCCTGCGCCCAGGCCGAAATCGCCCCGATGACGAGATGCCCCGTCGCCTCCTGCAATGCGATCGGAGAAAACAGCAGGTACAGCTCGAATGTTCCCACGGCCGCCTCGGCCCCGCTCAGGGCTCCGGGAATAAACAGGCCCATCACCAGCCAGGAAGCCAGCGCAGCCAGTTCGGGCCAGCGGCGGACCCTTCCGGCGAGCACCAGGAACAGGATGCCCATGTCACGCACCAGGAACCCGAGCAGGCTCACGGCCCAGAAATTCTGTTGCATGTAGCCCAGTTCCCCGCCCGTTGCGAAAATTCCGGCAACCAGGTGCACGCCAACGGTGACGTCCGCCAGCAGCAGGATAAGCAACCAGGCGGGCATGGCCCGCAAGCTGGGCGCGGCCAGGAATTCCCGAGCGCGCCTTCGGTCCACGCGTTCCGCCACGCCCCACAGGTAAGCGATTGCCGTCAGGATCAACAGCAGGGTCGCGGTCGCGTACCGTCCAGGCCCGTAGCCGCCTTCAATCAACGCCACCCGTGCGGGAGAGCCGGCCGCATAGGCCGTGCCCGCCCACCACAGGCCCACGCCGAGTCCAATCACCAGGGCTTCAACCGCAAAACGGCTGCCGCTGAGGGTCTCGCGGGCCGCGCACCAGCACCAGCACGCCGCGAACGCGACGAATGCAAGCCCGCTTGCCGCCCAGAAGGCGTCGCCGTTCATGGGCAGGAAACCGAACCATAGCGGCACCGCGAACGTGTCCTCGGAGAGCCAGCCGGTCAAACCTTCCTTCAGGGCCGTCAGCGGACTGGTCAGCAACAGCGCCAGCAGGATCGCGACGACAAAGGACCGGCCGCGCGCCGCCCGGGAGCGGTCGCAGTTGCGGATCGCCAGCGCCAGCGCGAGGAAGCGCGTGAACAGGTTGGCGCAGACCATCAGCCAGGCGTTCAGCGGGAACCCCGCGCGCATTCGCTCCGCGATCTCCACAGCTGCCTCCGGCGGAGCTACACCACCCAGGAGCACCAGATTGTCCGCCGGCACGTACACCCCCAGCCCCCAGCAGACCAGCGCGCACAGCGCCGCCAGGTCGGTCAGTGCGGTAGCGCCGAACGCCTTGCCCAGCATTAATTGCGCCGGGCTGAGAGCGCTCATCCGCTGGCGCTGCCAGGTGTGCCGGTTGTGCTCCTCCGCGATCGCGCCGACGATCCTGATGGGCGTGACGACAAAGCTGAATATGGCGAACGCTACGGCCCCGGCCCGGCCCAGCGCGGACCAGTCCCAGGCCAGCTGGATGCACCAGGCCACCCCGGCCGAAAGCAGCAGCGTTATCGCCAGGCGCAATCGCGTGGCTTCCGCCCGCCATCCGCGCAGGAGTTCGGGGTTCAGACGGGCGACGAATTCACTCATGACCGCCGCCACGCGCCTCATCGCGGAGACGCCGATACACGTCACGCAGGCTTCCGGGCGGCAACCCGCTCTGCTGCGGCAGGGTCGCGCCTTCCTGCATCACCACCAGGTCGGTGGCGTATTCCTCCAGTTCCGCCAGGATGTGCGAGGAAACGAGGATCGCGCGGCCTCCTTCGCGCAGCTTTTCCAGCCTGGCCGCCAGTTGCTCGCGGTGATCGGGGTCCAGCCCGGATGCCGGTTCGTCGAGCAGCAGCAGCGGGGGACGCGAGACTTCAACCTCGGCCATCGCAAGAAGCTGACGCTGCCCACGCGAGAGCGTGTCGAGGTCCTTGTCCAGAAGGTCCGCCACCATGCACTCCTCGGCCACCTGTTCGATCGCCTCCTTGCGCGCTGCCGGCGAACGCAGTTCGGGAAACGCGCCCGCCCGGGACTGCGCCGCGTATTCCATGCTCTGGCGCGCGGTCAGCCCGGAATAGAGCCCGTAGTGCTCCGACAGGAACCCGGTGCGCGCCCGGTGCCGGCGAAGGCCGTCACGAACATCAGCGCCATGCCTGTCGATGCGGCCCGCGTGCGGTTCGAACAGGCCCGCAAGGCACAGGATCAGCGTGGTCTTTCCGGCGCCATTCGGCCCCACCAACGCCACGATGCTGCCCGGCGAAACCCGCACGCCAGCCTCGCGGACCGCGGGCTTCTCCTGCCCCCAGTAGCTGTAGGTGACGTTTTCGGCTACAAGCATCGGGTCGCGGGCCTGCCCTCAGCCGGAGGCAACGAAGCTCTCAGACGGGAAAATGCTCAATAGGCAGCGCAGGTTCCGCAGTGGTAGTAAAAACCGCGCGGATCGTTGAGTTGCGCCAACTGGTCCAGTTCGGCGTTCAATATCTTTCTCGCCTGCTGTACCGCGTCCATGAACCTGTCCGGCTCCGAGCCGATGCCCAGCCTTTGCTTGAGCCTCGCCAGGCGCAACTGGAAGAATTCGCTCAGGCCCGTTAAAAACGGGCGCTTGCGCTTGATCCGCTCCACGCTGTAGTCGCCCTCCTCCAGGCCGGCCAGCCCGGCGGCGCTTTCGGCCGCGTCTTCCAGCGTGCCGATATTGTCAACGAGGTTGATGGACGCGGCATCGGAGCCGATCCAGACCCGGCCGCGGCCGATACCGTCCACTTCCTCAAAGGTCATGCCCCGGCCCTGCGAGACATGGCCCACGAACCGCTCGTATACCCTGCCGATCTGCGAATCCACCTGGCGCCGCAGGCTTTCGTCCAGGTCCCGCCCGATGCGGCCCTGTTCCGAAAGCGGCGTGGTCCCCAGGCCGTCTTCGGTGAAGCCGATGCGCTCCAGAAGCCTGGGTGCGGTAAAGAACACCGCCCCCACTCCGATCGACCCGGTAATGGTTCCCGAATAGGCCCAGATCTCGTCGGCCTCGGCGGCGACGTAGTAACCGCCGGAGGCCGCCACGCTGCTCATGGAAACCACAACCGGCTTGCCCGCTTCGGTGACGGTCGCCACGGCGCCGGAAATCACTTCGGACGCGAACGCGCTGCCTCCCGGGCTGTCCACCTGCAGCACCAGGGCCTTGATGTCTTCCTCCTCGGCGGCATGGCGGACCAGCTTGGCGATGCTGTCGCCGGCGGCGGCGCCGGGCCCGGCGCCGCCGTCAATGATGGAACCGGCGACCACAACCACGCCCACCTTGTTTTCGTCGTCCGAGTGCGGCGGGTTCTCGCGGTCGGCCACCGTCAGGTAGTCGGCGAACCCGACCTTGTGGTATTCACCATCCTCGGAATCGCCGAAGCGTTCCTTCATGTATTCCTTGAAGGTCTCGTCGTTGTGTATCGCGTCGATCAGGCCGGCCTCGAGGTTGACCCGCGCCAGGTCGCCGCCCGCGCCCTCCAGCGCCTCGGTCAGGTTCTCCGCGTACTGGTCCAGCGCGTCCGAAGCCAGCTCCCGGGCCTCCGTAACCTCGCGCTGATATTCGCCCCAAAGCGCGCCCAGCCACTGTTCCGCGCTCTGCCGGTCCTCGTCGGACATGCTGTTGCGGAAGTACGGCTCGACAAAGGACTTGTATTCGCCTATCCGAAAAATATGCGGATCGATGCCAAGCTTATTGAACATTTCCGCGTAGTACATCCGCCAGCGGCCCATGCCCCGGATATCCACCCCGCCGTAGTCATGCACGAACACCTCGTCCGCCTGGGACGCGAGCAGGTAGCCGCTCTGCCCGTACCAGCTCGAATAGCTGATCATCGGCTTGCCCGACTCCCTGAACTCGCGCATCGCCGTGGCGATGTCCTGGAGCTTGGTGAAACCGCCGCCGGCAAGGCCGTCGATGTCCACGAGCACCGCCGCGATACGGTCATCCTCCGCGGCGTGCCGGAGCGCCCGGACCACGTCCCTTACGAGGGTCTCGGGCGGCGGATCGTCATTCATGCGCAGCAACTCCAGATCAAGCTCTCCGGCGCTGAGTTCATGCACCAGCACCCCGGATGGATTCAAAAGCAGGACGGTGCCGTCCTTGATCTTCACGGCCGTCTGGCCCGAACCCAGCGCCGCCAGCATCACAACGAACACGAAAATCATCAGGACCAGGTGAATGACCTTCCGAAAACCGTCGACACCTGTCCAGATCGCACGAAATAACTTCCCGATCATGAGCCTTTACTCCTCATATTTGCTGCGCCTAGTGTACCGGATACGCCCCGTCAGGCGCCCGTGTAGCGCACGCGGTATACGACGCCGCGGTGGTCGTCGCTGATCAGCAGGTTGCCCTCCCCATCCTCGATGACGTAAGCGGGTCGTCCAAGCGTCTCCTCGTCGCGCAGCCAGCCCTCCGCGAAAGGCTCGTAGCTCACGACTTCATTGCCTTCGAGCTCGAGCATCATCACCCGGTAGCCGATTTTCCTGCTGCGGTTCCAGCTGCCGTGCTCGGCGACGAACAGCCGTCCCTTGTATTCGGCGGGAAATGCGTCGCCCGTATAGAACGTCAGGCCCACCGGCGCGGTGTGGGGCCCCAGTTCCTGCGCCGGCGGCACGGCCGAGGCGCAATCGCCCAGCGCGGCCCATTTCGCGTCCGGATCGGGGATGTCCGTGCCGTGACAGAACGGGAATCCGAAGTGCATGCCGGACCGCGGAGCATGGTTCACCTCGCACGGCGGAATGTCGTCGCCCATCAGGTCCCGGCCGTTTTCCGTGAACCAGAGTTCGCCGGTTTCCGGGTGCCAGGCCAAGCCCACGCTGTTGCGCACGCCCCGCGCATAGACTTCGCGCTCGCCGCCCTGCGCCGGAATACGCTCGATCGTCGCGTAGCTGTCGCAAACGTTGCAGGGCGCGCCTACCGCCACGTACAACCAGCCGTCGGGCGCAAAGCCTATGGCTCGCCAGCCGTGATGCCGGGCGGTGGGAAGTCCGTCATGAAACACCCTGGGGCTGATGCCCTCCCCGAGCCGCTGTTCGATGTTCTCGTATTCCAGAATGCGGTGAACTTCCGCCACGAACAGCGAGGAACCGCGCACCGTCACGCCATTGGGCAGGATCAGGCGCGAAGCCAGTTCGATCACCTCCTGGCCGGGGCCGCCGGGATCGCGCACCGCGTATACCTTGCCGACGTTTCGGGTGCCGACGAACAGCGTCCCGTTCTCGCCGATCGCGAGCCCGCGGGCGTTTCGCAGGCCGCTCACGTACTCCTCGATCTCGAAGCCCGGCGGCAGGCGGATTTCGCCAATGTCAAAGTCCGCGTGCGCCCCACCGGCGGCGAATGCAAGCACCGCAGGGGCGCACAGTGCAAGAGTAGTTTTCCGAATCATGTTCCGATCATCCAAAGGGAAAGCGAGGGCCAGAATGCGATCAGCAGCACCGCCGCCATCAGCACCAGCAGGAAAGGCAGGCTTGCCAGGTAAACGCGAACGATCGGCTGCTCGAACCGATAGCTCGCAATGAACAGGTTGAGGCCCACGGGAGGCGTAAGGTAACCCAACTGCATGGTCGCCAGGAAAATGATGCCCAGATGGACCGGGTGCACGCCGAATTGGGCGGCGACCGGGAGGATCAGCGGCACGACCAGGACGATGGCGGAGAAGATGTCCAGGAAAGCGCCCAGGATCAGCAGGAAGACCAGCAGGGCCAGCATGAAGGTCACAGGCCCGCTCACGACCTCGCCGACCACCGCCAGCAGCCGCTGGGGCACCTCGGCGTCGATCATCAGGTTGGTGGACGCCAGCGATACCGCCAGGATCAGCAGTATCCCGCCCACCAGCGTCATCGAATCGCGCATGATCAGAGGCAGGCGCGAAAGCGGGATGGCGCGGCGGATGAACACTTCGACGACCACGACGTAGAGGGCCGTGACCGCCGCCGCCTCGGAAATCGCGAAGTAGCCGGAATAGATGCCGCCCAGCACGATGATCGGCAACGGCAGCTCCCAGCCCGCGGCCCTGAGCGCGCCGGCGACTTCGCGCAAATCGAAGCTGGAAAGCGGCCGGCGTTCGCTGCGGTTGACCCACAGGCAGTAAGCCGCAAGGAGAACGATCATGGCCAGGCCGGGCAGCACGCCGGCCCTGAACAGCGAGTCGATTCGTGTCTCGGAGACGACGCCGTAGAGAATCAGCGGCAGAGAAGGCGCGAACAGCAATCCCAGGCTGCCGCCGGTCGTGACCAGCCCAAGGGAAAAACCCTCCGGGTAGCGCGCCTGTTTCAGCGCCGGATAAAGCAAGGCGCCCATCGCGATGATCGTGATGCCGGATGCGCCCGTGAAGGCGGTGAACAGCGCGCAAATGGCCAGTGCGAAGACCGCCAGCCCCCCAGGCATCCACCCCACCAGGGCCTCGCTCAGGCGCACCAGCAGCTTCGGCGCCGGGCTCTCCGCCAGCACGTAGCCGGCAAAGCAGAAAAGGGGAATGGCGACCAGTGCGGGCAGGGTCGCAACGCCGAGGATTTCGACGGCTATGGAGGCAAGCGGTATGTCCGCGCCCAGGTAGCCCAGCATCGCGCCGCCCGCGATGACCGCGAAAAGCGGCACGCCCAGGACGGCCAGCAGCCCGAGAACGATCCAGTGCACGGGCTCAACCCACCTTGGAGGGACCGGCCGTCCCCGCGGCCCCGGCGAGGCGGCCACGCCGCAGCAGTGAGACCATGTGGACCAGATGGGCGCCCGCCATCACGGCGAAGGCGGCCGGCAGGACGGCCTCGAACGCCCACCGCGGCAGCCCGCCCAGCGTGGTCTCGCCGTAGCTCATCGTGTCCAGCCAGTAGGACCCGCAGATCAGGAACAGCGCCATGCAGGCAACCAGCGCGAAGAACTGAGCGGCAACGCCGGCCCACCTGCGGGCCGACTCCGAAAGCACCTGCGAAAGCGCGTCTATCGTGATGTGGCGGCTGCCGACACTGGCTGCCATCGCGCCCAGCATCGCGATCCACAGCACCAGCCATTCCAGCAGCTGCTCGCTGTGCGGAATCGACATGCGAAAGACGTTGCGCCAGAGAATCTGCGCCGCCGCCAGAACAAGCATGGCGCCCAGAAATGTGGCCAGCAAACCGGTCAACAGCCGACCGGCCATCTTTCCCGCCCTGCCCGGCACCGCGAACTCCCGTCAGCGCCAGCGCGGTCCGTGGATCAGCCGGATCCCGATCCGCCGCGGAAATCGTCAAGCGCCTGCACGATTTCTTCGTGCATGCCACGCGACATCCCGGCTTCGCGCACCAGTTCGGGGTAGATCCGCGTGAAAGCCCGGCGCCAGCGGAGAACCTCGTCGGACGTCGGTGCCAGGTATTCGAGACCGGAGTTCTTCAGCGCCTGTCCCGCTTCGAGGTTTTCCTGGGCGTCCCGGCGGTCAAGCTGGGAGGCCAGTGCGCCGAACACGTCGCGGACCACCGCCTGGTCGGGCTCGGCCAACCTGCCGAAAGCCCTCCTGTCCATCGCCAGCAGGCCGAAGGCGAACACCACGGGAAAGTCCGTGACATAGCGCAGGCGAGTGTGCCATTGCAGCAGGATGGCGCCCGAAGGCGGCGTCACGATCACCTCCACCAGCCCCGTCTGCAGCCCGACCAGCACGTCGGAGATCGGAAGCTGGACGGGGGCCAGACCCACCGAACGCATCGAGCTCAAGCCGATATCGTCGCCTTCGGGCACCCAGATCTTCAGCCCGCGCGCATCCTCCAGACTGACCACCGGCTTCCTGCCCGACATGATGCGGGCAAAGCCCAGGCTGCCGAAGCCGAAAGTCTCGTATCCGCTGTCCAGCAGGCCTTCCGCCAGCACGGAGTCAAATCGCTGGCGCACGAACAGCATCTCGTCGCGCGAACGGAACAACAGCGGAAGCCCGTACTGCAGCACGTCCGGATACCGGCCGGCCAGCGCGCTGGAAGTCAGCACCGCTCCCTGCAACTGGCCGACGCGAATCTTGCGCAGCACCCTCAAGTCATCGCCCATCACGCCGCCGCCGTAGAACTTCACCTGCACCTGCCCGTCGGTGCGCTCGCGGATTTCCGCGGCCGCGGCGCGCATGTCGCGCATCCAGGCCGAGCCCTCGGGCGTTACGGTCGCGATCTTAAGCGTCTGCGCCGTGAGCGGACCGGCCGCCAGCAGAGCAGCCACGATCAGCGCGGCGGACCGCAGCGAGCCGGACTCAGAAGTATTCATCGGCAGTACTCAGCAATTCCCGGGCGTCGGCCTTGGCGAGATTGTTGAAAAGCGTAAGACCCGGCTGATCGGCGGGGGCGTCGAGCACCTCCTCAAGCAGCCTGTCATGCAGTTCGCGATCATAGAGCAACCGGGCGCAGTTTCTCGCATATTCCACCAGAACGCTCAGGTCCTTGCGCTCGGTCAGGCGCAGCGCCTCATCGAAATTCCGCATGCCCGCTTCCGGTTCGCCGCCCAGCGAAGCCGGCCGCAGGCATTGCAGGGTGCCCATGTACATATGTGCGCGCCCGCGAATGTCGGCCGGCGCAACGTCCAGCAGCCGGTCAAGCGCCACCTGCAGCCGCGGAAGCCGGGCCAGCGCCTCATAATCGCCGCGGGCCTGGACCCAGGAGAGGTAGCCGATCAGGTAGTCATAAAGGGCCTGTGCCTGCGCGGCCGGATACGCGCCGATCCGGGCCTCGTATTCCTCGAAACCCAGTTGCTGCACGCCGCATCCCGTCCGGTCGGCGGCGCACAGTGCCCGGCGGCCGTAGCCGTAGGCACGCTCGGTCAGCTTGTGCGCGCGTTCGGAATCGTTGACGAAAACCACGCCATAGGCGGCGTACAACTGCGCGGCGGACCCCAGGACCGCGGGGTCGGCCTCCTCGCCGGCCAGGCTGTCGATCAGGATGAGCAGCGTGGGCGTGGCATCGCGAACGAGTTCGGGGTCGTCGTGGCCCAGAACGGCGTCGCCGAGTTGTTCGGTCAGGCCACTGGTGGCGGATTGAATCAGCGAACCGCAGCCGGAAAGGCCTATCGCAAAAACAGCAAGGGCCAGGCCCTTCAGCCTCATAGCTTCTCGCGAATTCTCGCGCTCCGCCCGCGCCGCTGCCGAAGGTAATAGAGTTTTGCGCGCCGCACGTCGCCGCGGCGTTTGACCTTGACCCCGGCGATCATCGGGCTGTGGGTCTGAAACACCCGCTCGACCCCTTCGCCGTGGGATATCTTGCGCACGGTAAAGGAGGAGTTGAGGCCACGGTTGCGCTTGGCGATCACGACGCCTTCGAAGGCCTGCAAACGCTGTCGCTGCCCCTCGCGCACGCGCACCTGCACCACTACCGTGTCGCCCGGAGAAAAATCGGGCAGATCGGTGCGGATTTGTTCCGCTTCAAGTTGTTCAATCAGGTTGGTCATCTTTCGCGTCTCGTATTTTAATGTCGTATTCCGCCTGGAACTCCGCCAGCAGCCGGCTTTCCTGCTCACTCAGGTCCCGCCCGGTGAGCAATTCCGGCCGCCGAACCCAGGTGCGGCCCAGCGACTGTTTCAGGCGCCAGGTCCTCACCTGCTCATGATCGCCGCTCAGCAGCACTTCCGGCGCCGCCCGGCCTTCCACCAAGGCGGGACGAGTGTACTGCGGAAAATCCAGAAGGCCAACGGAAAACGAGTCTTCCCCGGCCGAGCGATCGTCCCCCAGCGCCCCGGGCAACAGCCGCACCACCGCGTCGATGACCGCGCAGGCGGCCAGTTCGCCGCCGCTCAGGACGAAATCGCCCAGCGACAACTCCTCGTCGGCTTCCAGTTCCACCACGCGTTCGTCGATCCCCTCGTAGCGCCCGGCGACCAGCACCATGCCGGACCCGGCCGCCAGTTCCCTTGCGCGCCGCTGGGTAAAGCGCCGGCCCTGCGGAGTGAGAAAGATGACCGGCGCCCCGCCGGGCGCCCCGGCGCGGGCGGCCCTTACCGCCGCCAGCAGGGGCTCGGCGCTCAGGACCATGCCGGGACCTCCGCCATAGGGACGATCGTCCACGCTGCGGTGAGGCCCGGCGGCGAAGTCCCTTGGGTTCACGCACCGCAGACTGGCCACGCCGGCTTCAAGCGCGCGGCCGCAAACGCCGCCCTTGAAAGCGTCCAGCACCATCTCCGGATGCAGGCATACGGTAGTGATATGCATCGGGGACCTCAGTCCGCGGGGTCCCAGTCCACGATCAGCCGGCGCTCCTGAAGATCGACCTCGCGCACCCGGCTGCCGCGAACGAAGGGGATCAGCCGCCTGCGTTCGCCCTGCACGATCAGCACATCATTGGCGCCTGTGGCCATCAGGCCGCGAACCCGGCCCAGGGACTGGCCATCGAGGTTCCGCACTTCCAGGCCTTCCAGGTCGGCCCAGTACCACTCATCCTCGCCTGCCGGCGGCAGGTCCGAGCGATTCACGCGGATTTCAGCGCCGCGCAGCGCTTCCGCCGCATCGCGCGTTTCTATCCCGTCCAGGAGGCACTCCAAACCCCGGGGGGTGCTCCGCAAGCGCCGCAACGTTATTTCCCTGCACTGTCCGTTCACGAGCAGATTCCAGATACGGTAGTTCTGAAGTTGTTCCGGCGGGTCGGCAAAGGACTTCACCCTGAGCCAGCCCTTCAGTCCCAGGGCGGCGCCCAGCCGGCCCATGGGAATCAGTTTCGCTTCCGGCGATCGGTTCTCCGGCGGTTCCGGCTCAGCCGGAGTCCTTTTCGGTCGCGGCGGCGTCTTCGCCATCTTCCTCGGCGCCTTCGTCTTCCGGCGCTTCCTCGTCGGTTTCCGCCCCGTCTTCCGCTGCGGCCTGCTCGGGTTCGTCCTCGCCTTCCGCCTCGTCCGCGGCAGTTTCTTCAGCTTCTTCAGGCGCAGCGGACTCTTCGGCGGCTTCTTCGCTCGCCGCTTCCGCCTGGGCAGCAGTCTCTTCGGCTTCGCCGGGCTCTTCCGCAGGTTCGTCGGCCGCCTGGGCCGTCTCTTCCACGGCGGCCTCTTCGGCTACAGCCTCTTCCGCGGGCGCTTCGTCGGCCTCGGCTTCTTCAGTCGGGGCCGTCTCCGCTGCAACCTCTTCGGCCGCAGCTTCTTCCTCCGCAGCGTCCACCGTAACCTCTTCGGCCGCGGCTTCTTCGGCAGCGGCAGCTTCCGCCGCCGCCTTCGCGGCCAGGTCGCCTTCCATGCGGCGCCGGCGAATCAGTTGCCGCACCCGTTCGGAAGGCTGTGCGCCCTGTCCCAGCCAGTAATCGACGCGATCCAGGGCCAGCTTCAGGGGCTGCTCGCCGCCGGTCGCTATGGGGTTGTAGAAACCCAGCCGCTCGATGAACCGGCCGTTGCGCTTGTTGCGCCGGTCGGTAACGACAATGTGATAGAAGGGCCGCTTCTTGGCCCCATGCCGGGATAGCCTGATGCCTACCATTGAAAGTGATCCCGCGGCCGCGCCGCTCGCCAAACCCGCGAATTGTACCAAAGATGGCGGCGCAACCGCCACGTCAGGCACGGCCCAGGCGTGGGCTGAGGCGGGCCGTATGCGGCGCTGCGACCTGCGAGGAAGCCAGGGCGCCAAGCAGGTCGGAAAGGTCCTCCATACGTCTGGATACCAGGTGGACGACATCGTTTTCCCGCTGCACTTCGCCGCGCACGCCCAGCAGGATGGACGACATCAGCGTGTCGCGATTGCGCTCGAAAACATCGCGCCAGACCACCACGTTCACGACGCCGGTCTCGTCTTCCAGCGTGAGAAACACGACGCCTTCGGCGCTTTGCGGCGCCTGCCGGACCAGCACCAGGCCGGCGGCGGCGCACGGATCCCCCTGCGAAGCTTCGGCCACCATCGCCGCGGTCCCATAGCCGAGTTCTCCCAGCTGCGATCGGACAAAGGCCAGCGGGTGGCCCTTGAGACTCAGGCCCAGCGCACCGTAGTCGCGCAGCACCCGCTCGCCGGGCGGCTCGACCGGAAGTTGCGCGGACGGTTCGTCCGGCAACTCGTCCAGGCCGGCGGCGGAGAACAGGGGCAAGGGCCTGCCGACCGGCAGCCGTTCCACCTCCCACAAGGCGCGCCGTCCGGTCAATTCCATGGAAGAGAAGGCATCGGCGCGCGCCAGGCAGCGCAGCGCGCGCTTGTCCAGGGCCGCCCTCCGCCTCAGTGAAGAAATATCCTCATAGCCGCTTGCCCTCTCCGCTACCAGGCGCCCGGCCGCGGCTGCGCCCAGGCCCCGCACCTGCCGCAGGCCCAGCCGCAGCGCGGGCCGGCCGCCATCATCCGGGGTCAGCGTGCAGTCCACATCGCTTGAGTTGACGTCCACCGAGAGCACGTTCACGCCGTGTTCGCGCGCGTCGCGCACGATCTGGGCGGGCGCGTAAAAGCCCATCGGCTGGCTGTTGAGCAGGGCGCAGGCGAACACCTCCGGGTAGTGGCGCTTGAACCACGCCGAGGCGTACACGAGGATCGCGAACGAGGCCGCGTGGCTTTCCGGGAACCCGTATTCTCCAAAGCCCTCGATCTGGCTGAAGCAGCGTTCGGCAAAATCCAGCGAGTAGCCGCGACCGGTCATGCCGGCAACGAATCGTTCGCGAAACGCCTTTACGGTTCCGGTATTCCGGAACGTGGCCATGGAGCGGCGCAGCGCGTCCGCCTGTGCCGGGCTGAAACCGGCCGCGACCACCGCGATCCGCATCGCCTGTTCCTGGAACAGCGGCACGCCCAGCGTGTTGGCCAGGACCTTGCGCAGTTCCTCCAACGGGTAGTCCACCGGCTCCTTGCCATGCCTGCGGCGCAGATACGGGTGCACCATGTCGCCCTGTATCGGGCCGGGGCGAACGATGGCCACCTCGATCACCAGGTCGTAGAAGCATCGCGGCCGCATGCGGGGAAGGAAGTTCATCTGCGCCCGGCTCTCGACCTGAAACACGCCCACGGCGTCGGCCCGGCAGAGCATATCGTACACCTCGGGATCTTCCGCCGGTATGGACGCCAGCGTCAACGGCCGGCCATGATGCCGCGCGAGCAGGTCCAGGCACTTCCTCAGACAGGTGAGCATGCCCAGGGCCAGTACGTCCACCTTGAGCATTCCCAGGTCATCGAGATCGTTCTTGTCCCACTCGATCATGGTTCGATCGGCCATCGCGGCGTTGGCTATGGGCACTGCCTCGTCCAGCCGCCCGCTGGTCATGATCATTCCGCCGGGGTGCTGCGACAGATGCCGCGGAAACCCGACCAGCTCCGCGGCCAGGGCCAGGGACGCCTTCAGCCGCGGGTGTTCCGGGTCCAGGCCCAGGGCCCTCAAGCGCGCCTCGTCCGGCCAGCCGCCCGCGCCCCAGATCCGTCCGGCCAGCGCGTCCAGCGTCGAATGCGGCAATCCCAGCGCCTTGCCGGTCTCGCGCAGCGCACTCCGCGGCCGATAGTGGATGACCGTGGCCGTCATTCCCGCACGCTCGCGGCCGTAGCGCCGGTACACGTATTGAATGACCTCCTCGCGCCGCTCGTGCTCGAAGTCCACGTCGATGTCCGGCGGCTCGCCGCGGTCGCTGGAAATAAAACGCTCGAACAGAAGGTCGACCTTCTCGGGGTCCACCGCGGTGATGCCCAGGCAGAAGCACACGGCGGAATTGGCCGCGCTGCCCCTTCCCTGGCAGAGGATGCCCTCACTTCGGGCATGCCGGACCAGGTCGTAAATGGTCAGGAAATACGGAGCGTATTCCAGCTCGGCGATCAGCTTCAGTTCGCGAGAAACCATCTCCCGTACCCGTTGCGGAACTCCTTCCGGGTAGCGCTCGGCCGCCGACTCCCAGGTCAGGCGCTCCAGCCATTCCTGGCGCGAATGGCCATCGGGGACCTGCTCTTCGGGGTACTCGTAGCGCAGTTCGTCCAAACCGAAGGACAGGCTTTTTGCGATCTCAAGACTGCGAGCCACGGCGTGTTCATGGCCCTCGTACAGGCCCAGCATTTCCTCCGCGCCGCGCAAATGGCGTTCGGCGTTGGCGTCGAGCCGGAACCCCGCGGTATCGACGGTCATGCCCTCGCGCACGCAAACCAGCACGTCGGCCAGCCGTTTGCGGTCCGGCACATGCATCCACGCGTCCGCCACGGCGACCAGCGGAATGGACCATTGCCCGGCGATTTCCTCAAGTTGTTTGAGCCGGCCCGCGTCCTGGCCGTCGAAGCAGAGGGGCGCGGCCAGGCCCACCCGTTCGGCGCCCGCGTTGGTCAGGCGGGACAGGCCGGGAATGTCCTCCGGATTGCGCGGCGGCACCAGCAGCAGGGTCTGGCCGGCGGCATGCGCGCACAGTTCGGTGAGACTGAAATCGCATTCGCCCTTCGCCGCGCGGCGCTTGCCGAGTGTAAGCAGCCGGCACAGCCGTCCCCAGGCCGCTCGGTCGCCGGGATAACACAGGATGTCCGGACCGTCGCGGGGCTGAAGGCGCGCCCCGGGCAGGAAGCGGATACCCGCTTCGCGGGCCGCAATGTGCGCCCGCACCACGCCCGCAACGCTGTTGCAGTCCGCCAGCCCGATCGCCGCAAGGCCCAGTTCCGCGGCCCGGGCGACCATTTCAGCCGGGTGGGAAGCGCCGCGGAGAAAGGAGTAGTTGCTTGCCGCCGCCAGTTCGGCGTAAGACGGCCTCATGGGTTCAGGCGGCCAGCGCCTGGACGTACCAGCGGGGAGATTCATCGCCGGGCGGCTGTTTGCGATACAGACACAGGGAGCGACCCTGCTCGTCCTCCACCAGCCAGTATTCCCGGCCGCCGCGTTCCTCGCTGCGCCACCATTCCGGCAGCACGCGCCTGGGGCCTTGCGCACGCCGCAGCGACAACCGCTCGCGGCGCCAGCGTATCCAGGCCGGCGGGCCGCCGGCCGCCGCGGCGGAAGCCTCCACGGGTTCGGCCCGCTCCAGCAACAGCAGCGGGGCGCGCATGGCCTTACCGGGCGTCTCGAACCGATTCTCCGTTTCACGACGATCCAGCGCAGGAACGAACCGCCACCGCCGCTCGGGCAGGTAACTGGCTTCCGGCGTCGGAATGCGCACGGCCTCGGCCCCCAGGCGGCTGCAAAGCCGGTCCACCAGGCGCGCGAAATCGCCCTTGAGGTTGCCTGCGGAGGCGCCGGAAAGCCAATCCGCCTGTTCGGCCGTCACGTCTTCGGTGTCGCGGGCAACCAGGCTGACCGCATCGTAGCCCACCCCGCGCTCCCTGCCCGGAGCGCTGCCCTGCAGCTTTTCGTCCAGAAGTTCGGCCAGCTGCGGCGCCGGCTGAATGAGCCGGGCCGTGCGCAGGCCGTGCGTCACGCATTTGCCGTCCGAGCGGTGCAGGCGCAATTCGAAACGCCTTGAACCCATGCCCGCGGCGGCCAGTTGATCGCACAGCCGAACGGCCAGTTCGGCAACGGCCGCGGCAATGGCCTGCCGCAGCACCACGGGGCTTTCAAAGTCCATCCGCGCCTTGAATTTCCGCGGCGGCGGCAGGTAATCCAGGGGCTCGGGAGCCTGGCCCGCGGCCTGCTTCAGGCGCAAGGCCGTTCCGGCGCCGAACCTGGCCTGCAGGGACTCGGGGGGGATGCCGCCGAGAGCGCCGATCGTGTCAAGACCCAGCTCCCGCAACAAGCCGCAATCCTCGGGGTCCAGCCGCAGCGCTTCAACCGGCCATGCGTTCATGGGCTCGAGAACGCTGCCCGGCGAAAGTAGGGTCACGGGCTCCGAAGCGGCCCGGGTCCCGGCCCAGGCAGCGCCGGGCGTGTCCGCCAGGCAGACTCGCGCCGGTTCGCCCTGCCGCTCGAATTCGGCCAGAATTTCTCCGAGCAGCCTGGATTCCCCGCCGAAAAGGCCGAGGGAACCCGAAACATCCAGGAAGAAGCTGTCCGGGGGAGCCAGCGCGATTTTGGGCGTAAACCGCCAGCATGCGTGCGCCAGGCGCTCGAGGCGCTCCGCTCGCAGCCGCTCCGCCGATTCAGCCGGCGGCGCGCACTGCGCCTGGTTCAGCAGGCGATGCAGCCATATGCAGGCGATTCTCATGCTCGCTCCATTCAATATTCCACGATGCGGGGGTCCAGCCGGGGGCGCGCAGCAGGTTCACCCGCCAGTTTCGCGCACCGGGCAGTTCAAACCCCCGCCAGGCAAGTTCCAGGGGCGCGCTGGGCGCCGGTTCCACCCGCCAGCGGGTCTGCGCCGAGGTGGCCTCGCGGATTCGGGCGCCGCGCGCCAGAAAAACCCTCGACCCGTTGCGCAGCGCCCGCAGCGACAGGCGACGCGAAGCGGTAAAGCCGTAACGCCGCTCCGCTCCGGGAAGGCAGCCCACTACCGCCAGCAGGCCGGAGCAATCCAGCGCCTGCTCCAGCGCCCAGAGCAACTCGCGTTCGTCCTCCGGCTCCACGAAAAGCAGGTTGCCGGGGTTCAGGCCGACGGCTTCCAGACCCTCGCCGCATGGCTGCCCCCAGCGGCGCGAGGCAGCGCGGGTCTGCACCCACACCAGGCGCCTTTCGGCGGCGCCCGGCAGGGACGCGGCGGCGCACAAAAGCAGCGACAGCGCCGGTGCCCGATCCGCACCCCGCTCTCCCAGAAACTCGTGAACGCCGGGCCGCTCCAGCGCCGCCAGCGGCCATCCGCTCTTATAGCGCAGGCTCTGCTCTACCATCTTCGCATTCGTTCAATCGGACCGCCAAGTTTAGCGCCCCGCACAGATGCTGCCACCGTAGCCGTTATGTGCTGCCTTCGCCTTTTTCCTCCCCGTCCTATCGGGGAGACGCCATCCTGGCTCGATTCTCGCTGTCCCTGCTCCAACGCTCCCCGATAGGACGGGGAGGAAAAAGGCTTTACCGGCTGCTAGGGGCCGTTTAGGCGGAGTTCTTTGGCGGCGGACAGCAGGTAGTTGCGCGCCTGCGGGTTCTCCAGGTCCCGGGCCATGCCCTCAAGCGCCCTGGCCTTGCGCTCGGCGTGTCGCATCTCCTGAGGCTCGATCAGCATCAACTGGTCCGCAAGATAGGCCGCCCAGCGATAGTCCCGCAGCAGCAGCGCGTTGTCGAGCGCCTCGTCCAGCGAGACGCCACCGGAAGCCAGCTCGTGCAATCGCCAGGCCAGCGTGCGCGGGGCGAGCGGCACCAGGCTGCCGGGTTTGCCGTCGAACCAGCCGATATGGCGCGCATAGACGGAGCGCACGGCCCAGCCCAGCGTGCCGTGCGACTGCGACAGGACCGGGCTGGAGGCCAGATTCGGCGGCAGGCGGATCGCAGCGGCCAGTTCCCCGGGACCCAGGCCCGCGTCGATTCCCCGCAGGGTCTCGTCCAGGACGAAACGAAGCGCCGCGGCATAGTCGGCCAGCGCCCGGTCGATCGCGGCTGCGCCGAACAGGGGCTCAAGGTGACCGGCAATCAGCACCTCGGCCTTCTCCGCCCGCATCCGGTCCAGGCTGCGCGCCCACTGCTCCAAATCCACCGCCCGGTCGCCGATTCCGTCCAGGTCGCCGGGGAAGGCCTGGTAGAAGTTGCCTCCGGCAATCAGCACCTTGCGTTCGGGCAGCCAGACGTAGAGCTGATCCCGGGTCTCGCCCGGGGCCGCGACCAGCTCCACCATCACGCCCGAAATCCGCAGCCGGTAGCGGTCTCCGTAAAACAGGCTGTCGGGAGGCAGGTAGCGATCTCCCGTATCCTCTTCCGCCGGCAGCGGGTCGATCACGGCAACGGCGCGCTGCTCCTGTCCGAGAAGCAGGCCCTTCTGCCGCTGCCGCCGCTTTCGCGCCTCCACGCCGGTCACGCTGCGCCTGAGCCTGAAGTTGGAGCGCGCGTACACATTGGGCGCGAAGTAACTTCCGGTGAAGGCCGCCGCGCCGGCCACGTGAGACCGGTCGCCGTGCGTGTAGATCACGGCGGCAAAGGGCAGTTCCACGCTTTGCCGGTAGGCGGAGGCGGCCCTTTCGGCCGCGGCGCCGGAGTGATGCGCGTCGACCAGGATGGCCGCGTCCTCGCCGGCGATCAAGGTGGAGTTCGACGGGCCGAAGCCGGTTGCCAGGTAAACGCCATCGGCGACCTCGATCACATCCCCGGTCCGGGCGTCCGGAGCGGCAAGGAGCGTCAGCGCCGCAAGCATGGCGGCAAGTCCCGGAAGGCGGGCCCGCCTGAGGGGTACAGTCATTCGGGGTTTTCGAGCACGCGCGATACGGAAAGCCAGGAGCCCACCGGAATGATCATCGATTGCAGCCTTTTTTCGGTTGCGATGCGCTGATTGAAGACCTGGATCCCGTAGGCCGGATGATCGGGCTCCAGTTCCTCGTTCCCCTGGCCGAAACAGTCGGTGTTGTCGCCCAGGATCAGGCCGCCCGGCCGCGTGTGCTCGAGGGCGAAATCGAGCGCGTCGCAGTAAATCTCCTTGCCCGTGTCGATGAATACCAGGTCGTAGGGTCCGTACTCGGCCAGTTCGGGCTGCACGTCCAGCGCGCTGCCCAGCACGATGCGGACCCTCTCCTCCACGCCGGCGCGGCGAAAGTTCTCCCCTGCGATTTCGGCGTGCAGCGGTTCGAACTCGTTGGTGACCAGCAGGCCGCCCGGGGGCAGCGCTCGCGCCAGCCAGATTCCCGAATAGCCGGCCAGCGTGCCGAACTCCAGGATCCTGCGCGCCCCGATCAGCCGCGCCAGGAGGTTCAGCGCCTGCCCCGTTTCGGCGTTCACCGAGATGTCGGGCATGCCGCGCGCCACCGCCGCGGGCATGATCCCGGCAAGCAGCTCGTCCTCGCGGTCGAACAGGCTGCGGCGGTAGGTTTCGAGGTCGGGATAGGCAGTCATTGGCTGGCAACTTCGTGGGCACGGCGTAGTATATCGGCCAGCCGAAAAAGGAGGACCGAATGGCCACAGCCGCAGAGAAAAAGCGCATCGTTGAGGATTTTCTCAAGCGCTGCAACGACTATTCCGACAACAAGCTTCGGAACTACCGTGCGTCCCTGACAGGGGCGGATGACGAACAGGACCTCGCGATTCAGGACAGGATCAGCCACTGGGTGGCGTATCGCGCCTTCAATGAGCACGCGATCATGGAGCTGAAAGGCCCGGAGCTCGACGACTGGTTCGAAGATGACTGATTCCGGCGCGTTCCGCCGGCACGCCCACGAGGTGGCGGACTGGATTGCCGACTATTTCGAGGAAGTCGAAGGCTTCCCGGTGCGCTCGCAGGCGCAACCCGGCGATCTCCTTGCCGCCCTGCCCTCCAGCGCGCCCGAACAGCCGGAGCCGATGGAGCGCATCCTGGCGGATTTCCGGCAGTTGATACCGCCGGGCATGACGCACTGGCAGCATCCGTCCTTCTTCGCGTTTTTCCCCGCCAATTCCAGTCCTCCGTCGGTGCTGGCGGAAATGCTGACCGCGGGCATGGCGGCCCAGTGCATGCTGTGGGAAACGTCGCCGGCCGCCAACGAAATGGAAGCCCGCATGATGGAATGGCTGCAGGAACTGCTCGGCCTGCCGGGCGGCTGGCGGGGAGTAATCCAGGATTCCGCCTCGGGAGCCACGCTTTGCGCAATGCTCGCGGCGCGCGAGCGCGAGAGAGAGAACACGGTCGTCGACAGGCTTGCGTTCTATACCTCCGACGAAGCCAATTCCTCGGTCCACAAGGGCGCGCGCATAGCCGGATTCCCGCTGGACTGCATCCGCAGCATCGACACGGACGAGCATCAGGCAATGAAGCCGGACGCGCTCGCGAAGGCGATAAAGGCCGACCGGGCGGCGGGGCTGACGCCGGCCTGCGTCGTAATCACGCTGGGCACGACCGGCACCGGCGCGATGGACCCGCTGGCGGAGATCGGCGAAATATGCCGGCGCGAGAACGTTTATCTGCACGTGGACGCCGCCTGGGCCGGCAGCGCCCTGATACTGCCGGAATACCGGCGCCTGCTGAACGGCATCGAATACGCCGATTCCTTCGTTTTCAATCCGCACAAGTGGATGTTCACCAATTTCGACTGCTCGGCCCACTTTCTCAGGGACCCGGAATCGCTGCAGCGTTCGCTGTCGATCAACCCCGTCTATCTGCAGAACACCAGCGACGAGCAGATCACCGAATACCGCGATTTCGGCATCTCGCTCGGGCGCAGGTTCCGCGCGCTCAAGCTGTGGTTCGTGATTCGCTCCTTCGGCGCCGAGGGCTTGCGCGAAAAGATCCGCTCGCACATCGAGTGGACCCGGGAGCTTGCCGGAGAGATCGACGCCGCGGAAGACTACGAGCTGGTCACCGGCCCCAACCTCGCACTGATCACCTGGCGCTATGCCCCCGAGGGCGCAAGCGGTGCGGCGCTCGACGAACTCAATGAGCGTTTGCTGCAGGCAATCAACGACGACGGCCGCCTGTACCTGACGCGGGGTTCGGTAAACGGCCGCATGGTCATCCGCTTTTCAATCGGCCAGACCCGCACCGAAGCCAGGCATGTGCGCTCAGCCTGGAAAACGATTAAGAAAATCGCTGTAACTATCTGATATAGATGTTGAACTATCTGAAAAGATAGTTCAATGCTGTTCGGCGGGCTTGCCGATATCGGCGGCGGGACGCTTGCGTTTTCTGCGCGCGGCCTTTTTCTTCTTCTTGCCCGTCTTGCCCCAACCCGGCGGGGGCGTAGGTTCCTGCCCGTCCATGATCTCGCCGATCTGGAGCTGCTCGATCGTTTCGTACTT
>JAPOWV010000008.1 GCA_026707445.1 Gammaproteobacteria bacterium | reverse complement strand
TCATATGCCTTTTAGTACTCTACGTAGGGTATTGAAATACGCCATCAAGTCGGATGTGGACAAGGCGGAGATCGCCGGCGCCGGCTCGACCTATTGCATGATTACCAAGCCCCGCGAGTGCTGCGAGGCCGTGGTGGCCTGGCTCGCCGGGCTGCAAGACTGACGAGGGACCCAAGGAGTAATGCCATGCCGATGCGCAGAGAAGATTGCCTCGACGTAAGCCGTGTGAAGCCGCAGGCGCTCAATTCCGGATTCACGCCGGGCGCCACCGCGCGCAACCTGAGCACCGAGAGCAAGACCGGGGGCGAACATCTGGTCATGGAACTGCCCGCGGGCTGGTCCCTGCCGTCCGGACGAAACGAGGCCGACATCGACCTCTACGTGCTGGAGGGATCCCTGGACATTGGCGGCGAGAAGTGGATGCAGGGCTGTTACGGCTATTTTCCGGCCGGCATGGCCTGGGGGCCGCTCAGTACTTCAGCGGGATGCCGGTTGCTGCTCTTCGCCAGCCGCCCGTTGGCCTTTGAAGAGGCGGACGACTCGCTGAAGGACGCGCATGTGGAGCGGCATATCGCCCGCACCAACACCTGGCACCTGCCGTGGGTCGATCCGATGGCGGACATCGTCAAGCGCTCCACCTGGAAGGACCCGAACACCGGCCAGGAGGCCCGGCCCCCCGGCGTCCTGACCAAGGGGCTGCGCAAGGACGACGGCACCAAGGAGGTGATCGCACTGACCGCGCTGGCGCCGGGCTTCATCGATCCGGGCACCGAACACCATCCGCACAACGAATGCCTGTACCTGATCGCCGGCGACTGCTATATCGGCTACACCTTCGATCACAAGCGCGAGGACGTGAAGGAAGACCTCGTGCTGACCAGGGACCACTACATCGGCCGCCCGCCGGGCGTGCGTCACGGCCCCGTGTGCAGCATCAGCGGCGCGTTCTGGCTGATCTACCTGGCCGATTACTACACCGGTATTTTCGGCAAGGTGGACGATTGGGAGGAGCGCGTCAACAGCTACTTCGCCAGCGCCTCCTTCCGCTGATCCGGGGAATTCGGCATGCTGCTGAATCGCGAAAGGGCGATGGAGCTGATGGAGCGCGACGGCCTGGACGCGCTGATCGCGGTCACGCCCAACAACGTCCTGTACTTAAGCGATTTCGACACCGATTTTCTTTACGACGTGCCCTGGGTGGCCTGCGCCATCCTGCCGCGCGACCCGGACATCCCGCCCTGCCTGGTGGTCACCGAGATCGAGGCGGCCGTACTGATTCAGCGGCCCACGTGGATGCCGGACCAGCGCCTGTATTACTTCGGCGTATACGGGGGCGTGCTGAAAGTGCACACCTTTGCCGAGGACACCGAGCTCAAGGGTGAGGACCTGGCCATCCGGCGGATGGTCGCGGAACTGGAGGACGAGCCGTATGCCGGGATCAACGGTGCCGTCTGCGCCATGCTCAGCGAAACCGGCCTGGACAAGGGCAGGCTCGGGTTTGACGACACGCGGTTCGCCGGTCTCCTGGGCGACACCGTGGAGCATGCCGAAATCGTCGATGCCGGTAATCTGCTGATCGAGATACGGATGGTGAAGTCTCCCGACGAGATCGCCATACTCAGGGAAGCCGCCGTCAAGAACGAGACGGCGCTGCGCGCCGCGCTGGCCGCGATCAGTGACGGAGCCACGTGGAACGACGTGTATACCGCCTACGAGGTGAAGGTGGTGGAGCAGGGCGCCCGCCCGTTCGCCACTTTCAACGGCGCGGGCCCCATGAGCGCCGGCGCCGGCCGGCCCGAGCGGGACTACGTGATCCGCCCCGGCGACCAGGTCTGCTTCGACAGCATGATGAAGTGGCGCCGCTACATGGGCGATGCGCAGCGCACGGCGGTCCTGGGCGACGCATCACCCAAGCTGGAGCGCTACTGGAAGGCCTACATGGCGGGAATCGACGAGGCCTATTCCAACCTGCGTCCCGGCATACAGACCGGCGAATTGCGGAACCGGGTCATCCAGGCGGTGCGCGCCGCCGGATTGCCGAGTTTCGAGCTGGCCTTCACCCACGGCATCGGCCTCGACCACATCGAGGTGCCGTTCATCGCCGGCGGCAACCTGGGCGACTTCCGCATCGAGGAAAACATGGTGCTGAACATCGACATGGAACTGCACGAAATCGGCTGGGGCGGGATGTTCTTTGAGGAGTCAGTGCGTATCACCGCCAACGGTTCCGAGCGCCTCTACAACCTCGAACGCGACCTGATCCGCGTTTAGCCGGCAGGCATGGTCAGCGCCTACAAACCCTTCTCCGAGGCGGAACTCGAGCGCGGCCGCGCCATGTTCCTGCGCATCTTCGGTCCCGACTACGGGGCCGAGTTGTGCGAACAGCTCGACCAGAACGACTTCAACCGGCAGTTGATGACGCGGATCGCGCCGGAAGTCTGGGACCAGGAAGTGGTCGATCTGAAGACCATGATCCTGTGCGCCATCGGCATCGTCACGGCCGCTCGCCACGACGTGGGCTATTTCGTGCGCGCCGGCATCCACCATGGAATAACGCGCGAGGAAATGGAAGCGGTCATCATGCTGGCCGGCCTCGAAGCCGGCTTCCCCTCGGCCGGAGAAGCCCGCCGCCGCCTCGACGAAGCCTACGCCGCCCACGACGCGATGCTCGACCGCCTTTAGGCGGAGGAATAGTCCAGTCGGTCCTTTACTTCTCCGAA
Organism: Gammaproteobacteria bacterium; assembly: GCA_026707445.1. Lineage (GTDB taxonomy): Bacteria > Pseudomonadota > Gammaproteobacteria > Steroidobacterales > Foliamicaceae > Foliamicus. The sequence continues at coordinate 85,818 of JAPOWV010000008.1, read as the reverse complement.
TACAGGGTAGCAATGTGCGCTACTTTCGGCAGTAGTTGATGACCAAGTTGTCAAATACGTCGGGAAATTCGATGAATGGCGCGTGTCCTGCGTCGGGAATGACTTCGAGTGCCGTCGAAACACCGGCTTGAGCCAGCATTTCGTTGAATTGTTCGCCCAGGCCGAGGGGCACTTGAGGGTCCTTGCCGCCCCAGATCACCAGACTCCTCGCGCTCAGGCCGCCCGCCGCGATTCTGTCATAGGCCTCCTGTTTAAGTGCCTGAAAGCTCGGATGCAGCGGCGTCATTCGCGCCGCTGCCATGTGATCGCGGGCGATTCTGGTTTTCGGCGAATTGAATTGATCGACAACCCGTTGCGCCTTCTCCGGCGTTATGTTGTTTCCGCTTGGAGACCGCAGGGCTATGGAGCGGCGGGCGCTGTAGAACGTGGGTCCTTCGGGAGGATGGACGAAAATCGACTCGTACATCAGGAACGAGAGTGCCTGCCGCATCAGCGTCAGGTCATCAGGCACCATGACGGTATCGACATTTACAAGGCATTCGACAAGTTCCGGCCGGTTAAGCGCAAGTGCCGTTACCGGCCAGCCGCCCTGGGAATGACCCACCAGGGCCAGGCCGCTCAATTCGAGCGCGACGACAAAGGCTTCGAGGTGTTCGGCGTCCCGGGCAAAGTAATCTGCATAGTCCTCGGCCAGTGGCAGATTTGCGGTTCCCGCCTGGGCCAGGCGGTCTAGCGCAATGACGCGAAAATGTTCGGCCAGCCCCTGAACGTTCTGCTCCCATTTTTCTGAGCTGTTGTTGCTGCCGCCCGCCTGGCCGCCATGAACGAGCAGCAGGGGCGGGCCCTCTCCGAAGTCGAAATAGCGCGTCGCTATGCCGTGCACGTCAATCACTTTGGCTGCGTCTGGAGGCATGGCATTACGCCACGCGGCTTCGGGAATATCGCGTTCGGGCAACAGGGTAATCGTCGACCGGCAAATCGATGATCCGGTTGAAGGGTCCATGAATCTCACACCTACCTGACCATTTCCCTGGCCGGCCTTGAGTGCAATGTGAAATCCCGGGCGATCATCGCCCGGCGCGCATTTCTCAAGCGAACGCAGGTGCTCCAGCGTGACGCCGTCGCCGTCGAATTGAATCCGAGCCGTTTCGGGCAGATCTGCGCCGCAGAGGAAAAAGTCTTCTATTTCGGTTTCGCGAATGGCGGTGTTCGCAAATCCGCATGGCTCCGCGGCGTAAACCTGAGCGTGGGCGAAGACGAAGCTTGCCAGTGCCGAAAGAATATTCCGCGTAACTGAAGCGCGCTTTCGGCGAAGTGCCGACACGGGGCGGGAGTTATTTCACGCGGCGTACGCGGATGCGCCCGTTTAGGCCCTCCAGGCGCATCCGATAGCTGTTCATGAAGCCTTCCCTGATCTCCACCCTGGGATTGGTGGCCCGGTAGTTGCGCCGGGTTCGGTCTGTCTGCTGCCACACCTGGCCGTTCTCCAGCGTAAATCGCGTGCCCTGGCCGGGGTTCCTGATTTCTCCGACCACGCGCGATTCGAGCAGGTTGTCGCCTTCGTCCCTGCCGGGAAGCAGGCCGAATACGCGTTGGGCCAGAGACTGCCCGGATTCCTGTTCCGGCGCTTGCACGGCTGCGGATGGGGCCGCTGCTGACGGACTGACGGCGGGTGTCGGGGCCTCGGTTGCGGACGAAGCGTGCTGCGGCCGCGATGCGCTGATTGCGGCCAGCGCGTCGTAGCAGGCCAGACGGACTTCGGCGTTCTGCAGCTGCGCGCATCTTTGCAGTTCTTCGGGCAGGTCATCGGCCACGGCCGTTCCCGCGAGCGAAACAGCCAGCCCGATGATTGCCGCCTTGAGAAATTTCATGATTTGCGACCCCTTGCCCCTTGGAACGAAGGTGGTCACTCTACTCTGTCCGACTTGTGGAAGTTGAAGTTGGCCATGGTCATGACGATCGTGTCGTCGTCAAGGCGCACGATCTTGTCGCGAAACCAGAAGGCGTCCCCGGTGATTACGGCTTCGTAACTGAAAGCCTGGCCCCCGAAAGCGCAGGCATTGGTGCGCATGCGCATGTGGTAGCGGTTGCCGCGCTGTTCGACGATCAGATCGCAGATTCCCGGGAACGGTGCGATGTCGTCTCCGGTTATGCCGTCAAGCATGGAAATGTCCCTGTACGCTCCGATGTACTTCTCGCGGTCCTGGAAGTTTGCGAGATTTACCCGGATGACCTGCTCCTCTTCGTCGACGGACAATGTGTAAATGCGCTGACGATAGGTCTCGCCGGGTTGCCCGTCACGGTATTCCTCGACGTACAACACGTTGTCGCCGATTGCCGGCGCATCCAGGCGTATGTAGTGGGAGGTCACGTTGAGATAGCCCCCCATCCCGCTGCCATCGAGACGCCAGACCTCGCCGGTGAAATTCTCCTCGCCCATTCGCGCTTCGACTTCGGCTACCTGCCGGTCGTTGTTGTAGGTTCCCGGCCACCACGCCATGATTTGTTCGAGGTCCTGATCCAGCGGGCTCTGGGCGCTGACCGGCACCGATACCAGGCAGGCCAGGACCACCGCCAAACCTGCAAATTCAATTGATTGTCGCGCGTACATTCGCATTCTCCGAAAAAATCATATTGAAAGTTACCCGATTCCGGGGGGCACCAGGATTCCTTGCTCCACCAGACGGCTTACGGTTTCGCGTTGTGCCGCGCTGTGTTCATCCGTGGAAGCCAGCGGCGCATCGAGGTGGGTATTGACCGGAGCGAAGTCCGCGGCGCTGTACATCTCGCGGTGCAGGGGCATCTGCAGATGGCTCAGCAGGTTTGAACCGCCAAGAGACGTGCGCTCGCGACGCAGCGCATCGATATCGATGGTGGCCACCGCATATTCCACGCCGCCGGATTGCGTGCCCGCCAGTTTGTTGCCCTTGAAGTCGATTATCTGCGACGGCTGGCGCCGGCGAAAGGGCGGCTGGGCGTCGGCGCCTACCGGGCCGAGATCGGACAACAGCACGTACGCCACGTTCTCGTAGGCGCGCACCCGGCGTGTCATGGTGGTGTTCACGGGGACTTCGAAACTGTGATCCGCGGGATAGGTGGCCGACGCCGTGGGGCTCAGGATCACTTCCGCCCCCTTCAGGACCATGCCTCGCGCTATTTCCGGATAGTTCATGTCACCGGCCACCACGCAGGCGAGCCGGCCGATCGGCGTATCGGCAACCGGAAACAGGCTGTCTGCGCCGAAATGATCCAGCCAGGCGGACAGAAGGTCCCCGGGGCGGGTCTTGCCGGTGAGGCCCGTGAGCTTTCTGTAGTTGAGGATCACATCGCCGCTTGGCCCCACGATCATGCCGGCCAGAAAGTAGCGGCCCGGAAACCGGTCAATGCCTTCCATTGGATTGAAGGCGACGTAAGCGTCGGCATCCTGCGCGGCCTTGCCGATGCGCTCGATTTCCGGCCCGTCGGCGCGGATGGTTCCCGGCCACCATTGCGCCGGCGTCATGGGTACGCTGGGCACTTGCAGTCCGAACTCCGGAAACGACATCAGGCGCGCCCCGTGTTCGTCGGCTCCGCGCCGGATCAGGTCGCACATGGCGTCGACGTTGTGCTTCAGGGCGTCGGGCAGAAAATTTCCGGACGAATCAAACGTGCGGACAACGCCGGATTGCACACAGGCCGCCGGGTAAGGCTGAACCCTGGCGCCCCGCGGTTCAATGCCCGGCGTGACCGGCGGATAGAAGGCGGACGTGTCCTGGGCGCTGGCCGTGGTTCCGAACGAATCCAGGAACGTGCCTGCGGCAGCCAGGCCGACTCCGGCCAGCAGTGTGGACCGCCGCGTTATACCCGTCGAGCAGGATTTGAGGTTGGAGTCATCAGTCATATGCGCTCCCCCTTGGAGTCTCGCGAACCTCAGCGGAAAACGACCGTGCGCCGGCCGTTGATCAGCACACGCATTTGCGCGTGGTACTGCACCGCGCGGGCCAGCACCACCCGTTCGATGTCCTTGCCCACGGCGGCCAGATCGTCGGGCGTCATGCGATGACCGACCGGCTGCACGTCCTGCGCAATGATCGGGCCGTCGTCGAGCTGCGCGGTGACGTAGTGCGCCGTTGCGCCGATCAGCTTCACGCCGCGCCGGTAGGCCTGGTGATACGGCTTGGCGCCCTTGAAACCCGGCAGGAAGGAATGATGGATATTGATCATGCGTCCCGGCAGCCGCTCGCACAGCGTCGGCGAAATGATCTGCATGTAACGCGCCAGCACGACGAAGTCGATGTCGTGCTTCTCGATTTCCCGGACAACCCGCTGTTCCTGGTCGGCCTTGTTGGCCGGTGTCACCGGCAGATGGAGGTACTCGATATCGGCGGCATTCGCCAGCCATTCCGCGTCGGGGTGGTTGGAGACGATGAGCGGAATGTCCATCGCCAGTTGGCCCAGTCGCACCCGATTGAGCAGGTCGAGCAGGCAATGCAGGTGTTTGGAGACCATGATCAGCACCCGCGGACGGGCTTCGGCCAGCACCAGCCCCCAGCTCATCTGAAGCTCCCGCGCCCTGGGCTCGAACGACTCGCGCAACTCATCGAGCGCGACATCGCCGGAAAAATGAACGCGCATGAAGAAGCGCTCTCGGAAGGGGTCCTTGTAGGTGTCGCTGTCCAGCACATTGCAGCCGTTTTCGAGCAGCCAGCGCGTGACGGCGTAGATCAGCCCGGTCCGGTCCGGGCAGGACAGCACAAGCAGGTATTCGGTCAAGCGTGTTCCCGCGCCAGTTCAGCCGTGCGTATTATGCGCTCATCCCCGTGCATTCCGCATCACGCCGTACAATCCGATTCATGCCCGCGCCGCCCAACGACCGGTCTTCCGAGACCGTCCCGGAACACCGCCTGATCGCCGAGCGCCGGCGCAAGCTCAAGGCGCTGCGGGAAGCCGGCTGGTCCTTCCCCAACCACTACCGGCCCGACGCCGGGGCCGCGGAATTGCAGCGGGAATATGCCGAAACGGACGCGGCGGCTCTGAAGAAACTCGGACGCGAGGTCAGGGTGGCGGGGCGCCTGGTGTCGCAACGCCGGATGGGGCGTTTGAGTTTCGCCTCGATCCAGGACGGCAGCGGGCGGATCCAGTTGATGCTTTCGCGCGACACGATGGGCGAGGAGGCGTATGCGCAAACCGGCGGCATGGATCTGGGCGATATCGTCTGGGCGCGCGGGATCGTGATGCGCACGCGAACCGGCGAGTTGAGCGTCGAGGTCGGCGAGACCGCGCTGCTTACCAAGTCGCTGCGGCCGCTTCCGGAGAAGTTTCACGGGCTGACCGACCGCGAACAGCGCTATCGGCGCCGTTACCTGGACCTGATCGTGAACCGTGAATCGCGCGAGGTATTCGAGCGCCGCGGGCGCGTGATTTCGGCGCTAAGGGAGTTTCTGGCAGGCCGCGGGTTCATGGAGGTGGAAACGCCCGTCATGCAGTCCATCGCCGGCGGCGCGGCCGCGCGGCCCTTCGTTACGCGGCATCACGCGCTGGATCGGGACTTGTACCTGCGCGTGGCCCTGGAACTGCATCTCAAGCGCCTGGTGGTGGGCGGCATGGAGCGCGTTTTCGAGATGAACCGCTGTTTCCGCAACGAAGGTCTTTCGACCCAGCACAACCCGGAATTCACGATGCTGGAGGTTTACCAGGCCTACGCCGACTACAACGACTTCATGCGGATGACGCAGGAGATGATCCGCGCGGCGACCGAAGCGGTGCTCGGCGGGACCCGCGTGACTTACCAGGGGGAGGACTATGAACTGGGCGGCGACTGGCCGCGATTGAGCATGGAACAGGCGGTGCTGGAACACAATCCGGGACTGGACGCGGAGCGGCTGCGCGATACGGGCTACCTGCTCGAATGTCGCGAGCGCCTCGGCCTCGAGAACGATCCGCCGGCAAACGCAGGCTGGGGCAAGCTCCTGGCGGAGTTGTTCGACCGCACGGTGGAGGACCGGCTTGGCGGTCCGGTGTTCATTACCGGCCATCCGGCCGAGGTCTCGCCGCTGTCGCGCGCCAACGACGACGATCCCGAGATCACCGACCGTTACGAGCTCTATATCGCCGGACGGGAGCTGGTGAACGGCTTCTCCGAGCTGAACGACGCGGAAGACCAGGCCCGCCGCTTCCGCGAGCAGGTCCGCCTGCGCGAGAGCGGCGACGACGAAGCGATGCTTTACGACGAGGACTTCGTGACGGCGCTGGAATACGGCCTGCCGCCGACCGCCGGCCTGGGCCTGGGCGTGGACCGCCTGGTGATGTTTCTCACGGACCAGCCGGCCATTCGCGACGTACTGCTGTTCCCGCAGTTGCGCTGCTGATACGAACACGATTTGATAAGCGATTCCGAAGCCAGGTCGAGCGTGCCTGCGGTGCAGGTCGACCGCGTTCTGTTCTGGGCGATGGTCGCCGTGATCGTCGCTTGGGGGACCTTTCTGCTGGGCTTTCCCGAATTCGCCGGCAAGGCCGTCGACAGCACATATAGCTGGATTGCCGGCGAAGTGGGCGTCGTTTACCAATGGGCCGTCGCGGCGGCGACCATAGTGCTGGCCGTAATCGCCCTGGGCCGCTACGGACGCTATCGTTTGGGCGGAAAGGACGCCCGGCCTGCCTACTCCACGTTTTCCTGGGTGGCAATGCTGTTCTGCACCGGGATCGGTGGCGGCCTGTTGTACTGGGCGCCGATCGAGTGGGTGTATTACGCGGATACGCCGCCATTCGGCCTGGAGCCCGGTTCGGCGGAAGCGCTGGAGGTTGCGCCGGCCTACGCGTTCTTTCACTGGGGCGTATCGGCCTGGGCGCTGTACGCCCTGGCGACGGTGGCCATTGCCTATCCGTATTACCAGCGAAAAGTTGCCTACCTGCGGCTCTCCACATCGCTGGTTGGACTGATGGGCCACGATGTGTCCAGCCGGCCCCTCGGCAGGGTGGTGGACTTCATTTTTGTCGTCGCGATGGTGGGCGGAACGGCCACCTCGTTGAGCCTCGCGACCCCGATGGTGGGCGCCTGCATCAGCGCGCTGTTCGGAATCGGCGAGACGTTCGCCATCGACGTGGGCGTGATCGCGATTTCCGTGGCCCTTTTCGCCACCAGCGTGTACCTGGGCATCGACAAAGGCATCAAGCGATTCAGCGAGATCAACGCCATTGCCGCGATCATCTTCGCGATCTATGTCCTGCTGACCGGCCCCACGGGATTCGCGCTCAAACTGGGGACCAGCAGCTTCGGACTGATGATCCAGGAATTCGTCCGAATGAGCACCTGGACCGACCCGATCCTGTCTTCGAATTTCATCGAGGACTGGACGATCTTCTATTGGGCCTGGTGGCTGGCGTATGCGCCCTTTGTGGGCCTGTTCGTTACCCGGATTTCACGCGGCCGCTCCCTGCGGCAAGTGATTGGCGGGATGCTGCTCTACGGTACGCTGGGCTGCGCCCTCCTCTTTGTTTGCATCGGCAACACCGCGCAATGGATGGACACCAGCGGAGAGCTGGCCGTGCGCGAGATTCTGGCCGCGGACGGGCCGGAAACCGCCATTGCCGGGTTTCTTTCGGCCCTCAAGCCCTTTCCCCTGCCGCTGCTGTCCTATGTGGCGCTTACCTTCATATTCATCGCGACCACCTATGATTCCGCCTCGTACGCGATCGCGGCTTCGGCCACCAGAGGACTGACAGCGGGGCTGAATCCGCACCGCTGGCATCGCGTGTTCTGGGCCCTGGCGATCGTGGTCCTGCCCATCGGATTGATTTTCGTGGGCGGATTACAGGCCGCGAAGTCGGCATCGCTGGTAGTATCTCTGCCTTTGCTGGTCATCGGCGTAGCAATGACGGTCTCGCTGTTCCGGCTTCTTCGCGAAGACCGGGCGGACCTGGACGTAAACGGCGCGGCGGCGCCGAAAGGCTCCTGAGGGAAGGGGCGAGGGAGAAAAGCATGACGGATTGGGCTGCGCGAGTTCTGAACTTCAAGCGGGGCGAGTTGCGCTTGGCCTTGCTCGCGTCGCTGTTTCATTTCTGCGTGCTGTGCGGCTATTTCTTCCTGCGCCCGGTGCGCGACGCGATGGGCGTGGCGCGGGGCATGGACGAACTCCGCTGGTTGTTTGCGGTCACCTCCGTTTCTTCCCTGATCCTTGTATTGCTTTTCGCAGGTGTGGTCGCCCGAATGAACCGGCGCCGGTTCATCCCGGCCGGCTACGGGTTCGTCGTCGTGTGTCTCCTGGGATTCGCGGCGCTGCTGTTCGCGAACGCGCAGGCTGGCGGCGGTTTGATCGGCAGCGACACGGAGACGCCGCTGGCGCGCGGAGTCGGATACACGTTCTACGTCTGGCTCAGCACGATCAACCTGTTCAGCACCAGCCTGTTCTGGGCATTCATGGCCGACATTTTTGTTGTGGACCAGGGCAAACGCATTTTTCCCTTCATCACGGTCGGCGGAACGCTGGGCGCGTCGGTGGGGGGCTGGACTACCAATCTGATCAGCAATATGACCGAGTCGGCCTACTTGCCGGTGGGACTGATGCTCACCGGCGCGGCGTTATTCGTGGTGGCGATCGTCGTGATGCTGAGGCTGGACCAGACGGCCGTTCAGTCCAGCGATTCGAGTCTTGCCGATCCGGGGCGTGCGCCCGTCACGATGCCCGGACAGCGAATTGGCGGCGGGTTTTTCGATGGTTTGAGGGCGGTGGGAACGTCGCCGTACCTGGTGGGGATCGCATTGTTCATCGTGTTCATGGCCGTCTCGAACACCCTGATCTATTTCACCCAGGCCAACTTCATCTTTGTTGCAACCGATACGTTCAGCAGCCGCGTGGGCGCTTTTGCACTCTTCGACGCGCTTGCCCAGTCGCTGACACTTCTCACTCAGGTCTTCATCGCGACCCGGGTGATCCGGCGGCTGGGCGTCGGCTGGACGCTGGCGATTCTGCCTGTGGTCACGCTGGCGGGGTTCGCAATTCTGGCCATCTGGCCACTCTTCGGCGTGATGGCTATCTTTCAGGCCGTGCATCGCACTACCCGCTACGCCTTGTCGCGCCCCGCCCGCGAGACTCTCTTCATCGTTGTGCCGCCGGCGGAGCGATACAAGGCCAAGCCGTTGATCGACGTATTCCTCTACCGGGGCGGCGATCTGGCGGGCGTCGGCATCCACGCGCTGCTCAGTGCGCTGGGCAGCCTGGGGGTCATGGTTGCTGCTGTTACGCCGTTCGCCGCCGTATGGAGCGCGCTTTCCGTGGCGCTCGGCCGCGCGCAAACCCGGCGCGATCCGGCAAATCAACCCGATTCGGCCGAACTGCCGGCAGGCGGTCGCGCGGAATCTGTCGGGTAGTTGCACGGAGTCCGGGAAATGAAGCAATTCGTCCTGTGCACGCTGCTTTCTTCGGCGTGGTTCATGGTTGCCGGCGCGGCGCCGCAACCCGCGGAATCACCCGGAGCCGCGGACTATGTCCAATCCATAGCGGATTGGCGCGCCGAGCGGGAGGAGGAACTGAAAGGGCCGGACGGCTGGCTGAATCTGGCCGGGCTCTACTGGCTTGAACCCGGCGCCACGAGTATGGGGGCGGCGCCCGACAACGACATCGTGCTGTCGGACTTGCCGGCTGCTCCGTACGTTGGCGCGTTTGTATGGGAGAACGGGATCGTTGAGTTCAGGGCGGACCCGGGCGCGGAAGTAGTCAGCAACGGCGAACGGGTCACGCAACTGCGGCTGGTGCACGATGAGGAAGGCGACCCGACGGTCCTGACGCACGGTTCGGTCTCCTGGCATGCAATCGGCCGCCTGGACCGGATGGGCGTGCGCTTGCGCGACCTGAACCATCCGGCAGTGAGCGCTTTCCCGGGAATACCGGCCTATCCCACGGACTCCGCCTGGCGCGTGGAGGCGCGTTTCGAGCCCTACGCGCGGCCCGAGGAGCGTATCCTGACTACAGTGGTGGAAGGGCTGGGCTGGAAGCCCACGGCCCCGGGCGTCCTGGCATTCGAGCTTGGCGGCGAGCCGCTTTCACTGGAAGCCTATGCCGCCGGCCCCGGATTCCTGCTGATTTTCGCCGACCTGACCACGGGGAAGACGACCTATCCGGCGGGCCGATACCTGTATGCCTTCGCGTCCCGCCGCGCCGGGGGAACCGTGACACTGGATTTCAACAAGGCCATAAACCCGCCGTGCGCCTTCACCGACTTCGCGACCTGCCCGCTGCCCCAACGGCGCAATCGCTTGCCGATAGCCATCGAAGCCGGCGAGCAATACGCCAAAGGCAATCCCTGAAATGACGAAACTCAACGCACTGAAATCAGAGGACGAACTGAGAGGGTATTTTCCCGTTTCAGTGGAGCGGGCCAAACTCAAGGTCCTTGACCGGCTCGACAAACACTGCGTCGACTTCATCGCCCGTTCGCCGTTCCTGTGCATCGGCACCTCGCGCCCGAACGGTTGCGCCGATGTCTCGCCGCGCGGCGATCCGCCGGGATTCGTGCATGTGGCAAACGCTAAAACGCTGCTTATCCCTGATCGTCCCGGCAACAACCGCCTGGACACGATGAGCAACATCATGCACAACCCGAAGGTGGGCCTGCTGTTCTTCATTCCCGGCCTGGGCGAGACCCTGCGAGTGAACGGCGACGCAAGGATCATCGACGACGAGGCCGAGCTCGCCCGGTTCGAGTTCCGGCGCCACATCCCCAGGGTGGCGATCGCCGTCACCGTCAGGGAAGCCTTCGTGCATTGCGCAAAGGCCATCAGGCGATCCCGGCTCTGGGAGGAAGACGCGAAGATCGATCCGAAGTCATTCACGCGGATCGGCGACATCATTTCGGATCACATCCAGGGCCGCAAGTCCGGTGACGAGATCGAGGAGATCCTCAAGGAGAACTACCGCACCCAGATGTACTAGGGTTCGATTCTCCCGGACGCCAGGCTGGAAAAAGTGATTTCTTCTCACCCGGAGAGGACCCGGGAGCGGATTCGGTTGCTGCAGGCGTACGTGCGCGAACACCTGCTCTCCGGGAACGGCCGGTTCACTTGCGGCAGCTATTCGGAGTGCCGGGCGAGCCGGAGCGCGTTTCCGTTCCATCCGGGGCAGATGAGCCACGTGGGCAGGCATTACGACCTCGAGGTCGATGAACGGGCGATGCGCATTGTCGTGCTCGGGCAGGAATACGGGCAGGCCCGCGAGTGCGTCGATCTGGCGGGGCGCTCGGAAATGCTCGCCCGTTCCGCGGCCGCGGGCTTCCGGGGACGCAATCCGCATATGAAGGGAGTAACCTCGACGCTGCGACTGCTGCTGGGACGGGAGCTCGGCGACGACGAGGAGGGCGAACGCCTCCTCGACGGACATGTCTTCGATGGCTGCGCCCAGGTGAATTACCTGCTGTGCACGGCGTTGACGGCGCCCAGAAGCAGGGACGCGCACGGAGGGGGGCGGGGACACTCAAGCGTCGCGATGCAGCGCAACTGCGCCCCTCATTTTCTGCGCACGATGGAAATCCTCCAGCCGACGGTAATCGTGGTCCACGGCCTGGGGCTCAGGCACTGGATGGCCAATGCACTGCCGCTGCCGCCGGCGGGCGACACGTGGGAAACCGCGCGGATTGCCGGCAAGCCGGTGGATCTGCTTACATTCACGCATCCGTCCGCGGGCGGTCATTCGGGTTGGTGGGGGACAACCCCGCGAACCCGCTATCTGCGTGAGACGGTCGCGCCCGCGATCAGCGCCTTTCTGGAGCGGAGCTGAATCGGCTCAGGGTTTCGGCACGCCGCCGGCAAGCACCTCGCGGAACACTTCGGCATCGACGTTGCCGCCGGACAGGATCACGGCGGCGCGCTTGCCCCTCATCCGTTCCCGTTCCCGCATCAGCGCGGCGAACGCGGCGGCGCCGGCCCCCTCGGCGACGTTGTGGGTATTGCGGTACAGGATCCGCATGGCTTCAGCGATGTCTTCCTCGCCAACTTCGACAACGCGCGCGGCGCCGCGCCGCACGATTTCCAGCGGCTCGGCCATCGGCACCCGGCAGGCCATGCCGTCGGCAAAGGTGTCGGCGGAATCGGTCGCAACGACCTCGCCGGCCTCGAAGCTGCGGGCCATCGCGGGAGCGCGCTCCGCCACCACCCCGACGATATCGGTCTTCAGCCGCAGCAGGTCCCTTGTATGGATCAGTCCGCAGATGCCGGAACCCATTCCGATCGGCACATAGACCGCGTCCAGGTCGGCGACCGCCTCGAACAGCTCCGCCGCATAGGTCGCCACGCCGCGCGCCAGGGCCGGATGAAACGGCGGCAGGAACAGCGCGCCTTCGGCTTCGACGCGCCGCGCCGCTTCCTGGCGAGCCTCCTCATAGTCGTTGCCGAATTCGACCAGTTCCGCGCCCCAGCCGACCATGGCGGCGTTCTTCTCCGCGCTGTTGCCCTTCGGCGCGAGAACGGTGACCGAGACCCCGTGCGGAACGGCGGCAAACGGGATGCTCTGGCCGTGGTTGCCGCGGGTAGCCGTAATGATCTTTTCCGGCATTGCACCGGCGCGCTCGAGTTCGTCCAGCAGCACCAGGCCGCCACGCACCTTGAAGGCGCCGGTGGGCGTGTGGTTTTCGTGCTTTACCCAGACCTCGCAGCCTGCGTGGCGGCGCAGGCCTGGCCACCGGTACTGCGGCGTAGGGGGCATGACCCGGGCGACTACGCGCCGGGCCTGCTCAAGTCCGTTAGAGTCAAACATGTCTTGGCCGCGCCGGCGCAATATAACAGAGCGATGAGAGGCAGGAATCGATGAAGTCCCGGCCTTGCAGGCTGGACGCGGCGCTCGGCGCCGGGTTGTGCGCGGCTTTGGTCGGTGTGCTTTCCGTGGTTTCCGAAGCCGCGGCCCAGCAGGCGGGCAATGACGCCGAAGAGAAGGACGTGCTGGAACTGGGGCGCCAGGTGGTTACCGGTTCGCGGATCCGGCGGATCGACGTGGAGGAGGCCCGCCCGGTGGTCGTGATTACGCGGGAGGACATGGAGTTGAGCGGCCGCGAATCGGTGGCCGACGTGCTCAGAAACAACCCGGTAAACACGCTGGGGTCCTCGCGCGAGCGTTCGGGCAACGCCTGGATCGGCCAGGCCACGATCAGCGTTCACGGCATCGGCGCCAACCGGACGCTGGTGCTGCTGGATGGCCGCCGGATGCCGCGGTCGCCGGTCACGGCCAACCAGGCCGTCGACCTCAACATCATTCCCCTGGCGGCCGTGGAGCGCGTCGAAATCCTCACTGACAGCGCCTCGGCCATCTACGGCTCCGACGCGATCGGCGGCGTCGTGAACATCATTCTGCGCAAGGACTACGAAGGCATGGAAATCCAGGCTTCGGCGGACCGGCCCACGCGCGAGGGCGCCGACGCGGAATCCGGCGTGCTGACGCTGGGCGGCGCCACTGGCCGCGGGCGTTTCCTGTTCAGCGCCGATTTCCGCAACAAGGAGCACATCGCCTCGGCGGACAGGTTCTACGCGCTCGGAACCAAGGGATACGCGGCCGGCGCGGCCGCCTATCCGAATGCGCCGTTTCCGGCCACCTGGTACGCGTGGGAGAACGCCGACAACGTGAGCTCCTGGGGCAACACGATCTGGCCCCGGCATCTCGCCGCGCCGAATTGCGAACAGGTCGAGGATCCGGCCACGGGACAGCGGCTGCTGGCAGGCCCCTACGTTGCCGACAACGGCGACGAGCATTGCGGATTCCACTACGCGAGTTCGGCCTGGGAAACTACCGACCTCAGTCGGGCGGGCGCCTTCCTGCATGCCGATTACGAACTGACGCCGGACCACGCGCTGCGCCTGCAGTCGCTGTTCAGCCGGCAGGACGTGCATGGCCGTTTCGCGCCCCCGCCGGGCGATGTGGCGCTGGACGAAGCGGCGGCTGCCGGGCTCAAGCGGGGATTCGATTTCGACGTTCCGTATCCGGAACTGCTTCCCTACACGCTCCGGCACCGCTTTGCCGGCATGGGCAACCGCGACTTCGAGGCCCTGCTGACGCTGTCCGAGACCGCGCTGCTGGCCTATGGCAGCGCCGGCGTCTTCGAGTACGAACTGGAAGCCCGGCACACGCGTTACGAGGGCCAAGAGGACAGTTGCTGCTTTCCCAAGGCGTTTACGACCCGGGAGTACGTCTCGCAAGGCCTCTACAACCCGTTCGATCCACTGCATCCGGGCAACGCCGGCGCCGTGGCCGCGATTGCCGCGAACTCCACCCGCGATTCCCGCGCCGATTTCCGCTCCTACAGCGGCAACGTGAGTTTCGACCTGTTCGGGGCGCCGGGCGGCCGCCTGGGCTGGGCCTTCGGGTTCGATTACTTCGACGAGAAGTACCGCGATATCTACGATCCCTTGAGCGCGGGCGGCGATCTGCTCGGGCGCGCCGGCGTCAGCGGCCGGGGCAAGCGCCGTATCCGGGCGCTGTTCGGCGAAACGCTGGCGCCCCTGCTGCCCAACCTGGAGCTGAGCGCCGCCTTGCGCTGGGACCAGTATGACGATTCCGCCGGAAGCGAACTGAGTTCCTACCTGTCGGCGCGCTACCAGCCCACCGATTGGCTGTTACTGCGCGCCTCCTGGGGCGAGGGCTTCCGCGCCGGCAGCATGAACAACCTGTATGACGGCGCTTCGCTCTGGCTGCAGACGGGCTTCGACCTGGTGAAATGCCGTCGCGACGGCATCGCCCCGTCGGAATGCATCGAAGGGGAATTTCCCACCTACACGGGAGGCAACCCGACGCTAAGGCCCGAACTGTCCGAAAGCTACAACCTGGGCGTGGTGATGGCCTGGAAATCGCTAACGGCCCGCGCCGACTACTGGAACGTGGATCTTGAGAACGGGATCGGACTGCCGCCGCTGCAGGGGCTGATCGGCCTCGAGTTCGAGGGGCAATGCCTTGACACCGGGCAAATCGAGAACACGCGCTACTCGGCGATTCCGGCCGCGATTGTCCGGTGCGGCAGCGGTAGCCTTCTCAAGCGCGACCCGGCCACCGGCGCCCTGCTGGAGGCCGACGTGTTCTGGGACAACACCTTCCGGGCGCAGTTCCGCGGCCTCGACCTGCAACTGATCTACGATCTGTCGACCGCGGGTCTGGGTGACTTCCAATTCCGGGTCCACGCGGGGACCATCCTCCGGCTTCGCACCCGCTCCCGCACCGCGCTGGAATGGAGTTCGGGCCTGGGCGCCGTCGCCGGGGCCGCCGCGGCCGCCGGCGCCCGGCCCTCGGACCGCAGTTCGGTGGCGATCATCTGGCGGTACGGCAATCACACCGTCTCCAGCTACATCCACTATGTGGGCGGGTTCGGCCTGCCGGAGGCCGAGTTCTCGATATCGGCGCACACCGAGTTCGACCTGTTCTACCAATGGTCCGCACCCTGGGACGGACGCATCACCGTGGGCGTGAAGAACCTCACCGACGAAGACCCGGAGCTCGGCTCGTTCTCGTCGCCCTTGCCGCAGGCCTACAACCTGTACAGCCTCGACGGCCGCGTTCTCTACGCCGGCTACCGTCAGGCGTTCTGATCCAAAGCAGAAGGGTGCCGTGCGAAGGAGCGGGCGTTCCGGGCCTCGCCCGGCCGGTTTTCAATCGTCGATGTCAGCTTTCGATCGCGTCTGCGCCGAATCGCTCGACGGCCTTGAGCGTTTCGGCGACGTCGTCCCACCCGGTGTTGTGGTTGATGATGCACAGGCGAAGCGCGAATTTGCCGCTGGGCGACGCCGACGAAAGGAAAGCGCGGTCGTCCCAGAACATTCGCGCCAACACTTTCGCGTTGATCTTGTCCCGCGTTTCTTCGTTCATGCCCGCATCCTTCGGGTTGACGCGGAAACACACCACGCCCAGCGACGCGGGGCTGACCAGTTCCAGTATTGAACTGGCCTCGACGTAGTCCTGCGCCTTGAGCGCAAGCCGCATCCCGTTGGCGACGGCATTCCGGAACGCCGCCATCCCGAAGGTCTGGATCGACATCCATACTTTCAGGGCCCGGAACGAGCGGCTGAGCTGAAGCCCACGATCGGCGAGGTTCGGATGATTGGCGCCCCAGACGGTGTCCTGCAGCACGTCGTGGCGCACGCCGAATGCCTTTTCGAGCATCGCGGGGTCCTTGACCAGCAGGCAGCCGGCTTCGTACGGCTGGAACAGCCACTTGTGTGCGTCCAGCCCCACCGAGTCGGCACGCTCGATCCCGCGCAGCAACGCCTTGCCCTCATCGCAGACCACCGCGAAACCGCCGTAGGCCGCGTCCACGTGCAGCCAGATGCCCTCGGCTTCGCAATAGTCGGCCATTTCCGGCAACGGGTCGATGGCGCCGGTGCTGGAGGCGCCGGCATTGGCGCATACCGCCACCGGCGCATAGCCGGCCGCGCGGTCCTCGGCCACCTGGCTTGCAAGCGCCGTCATGTCGAGGCGGAACCGATCATCGCTGGGAACAACGCGCACGCACTCGCGCCGGATGCCGGCGATGATCGCTGCCCGGTAGAACGCCGTGTGGCTTTGATTGCTCATGTAGACGGTGGCGCGTTCCGGATGGCCGGCGGCTTCGCGCGCCGCCACGAAGGCATCCAGGCTGGCAGCAGATCCGCCGCTGGTAAACAGGCCTCCCGCACCCTCGGGATAGCCAAGCCAGCGGCGGAACCATTCGATCACCACCAGTTCAAGCTGGCTGGGTCCGCTGGCCACAAGCCAGGAACAGGCATTGACGTTGTAGCCGGCGGCGATGAAATCGGCCAGCACGCCGGGCCAGGTGGGGGCCGAGGATATGAATCCGAACGAGCGCGGGTGATCGAGCCTCAAGGTGTACGGAAGAATCTCGCGCACGGCGCGCTCGATCACCTCGTTACCCGGCCGACCGTCTTCAGGCGGGTCCTCCATCAAAGTAGCCAGCAGCCCTTCCCGGAACTCCCCGTCCCAGGCGCCCTCGCCGGGCAGGTTGTGAATCCTGTCCACAAGCAATTCCGCGGCCTGGCGCGCGAGATCCAGCATGACGTCGGGCGCCATCTGCAGGCCGTTTTCGGGAATTTCTGACACCTATTGGGACCTTCTGATTCGCAGGTACATGGCGGCTGCGGCAGCTACGAAGAGCGGAATGGCGAATATAAAGTAGAGGTCGGGGCCTGTCCAACCGGCGTCCAGCAGCACGCCCGCCACGGTCGGCGCGGCGACACCGCCCCATCTGCCCAGCCCGATCGCCACGCCCGTGCCCGTAGTCCGCACTTCCGTCGGATAGAGCTGCGGGACGGCGGCGTAGGCGCCCATAATGCAGCCAGTGCCGAAAACGCCTACGAGAAAGGCCAGAACGAGGGCCGCGGACAGCGTGCCGTAATACAGTCCGAAAGCGATCAGCAAGCCGCCGCCCAGCAGTGCGTAGCCCGCCTGCAGCCAGTTGAGCCGGACCCGGGAGGCCAACAGCCCCAGAGCGATGCCGCCGACGATTGCGCCGGCGTTGAGGATGATGCCCCCGGACAGCCCGACTTCTTCGGAAAGACCCGCATCGATCAGCAGTTTCGGCGTCCAGGACATGAAGAAATAGAACACCAGCAGCGTGCAGAAAAAGCACACCCAGATCAGGAGCGTGTTCCTTGCCCGCCCATGATCGAACAGGCTGCTCAGCTTCGCCCGCTTCGGCCGCCTTAACCCGCCGGTTCCCAGCTCTTCCACCGGCGCCTTGCCCATTCGCTTCAGCAGGCGGTTGACTTTTTCGATCGCGTTGGGTGGCCGGCTCGTAATGAGGTAGTCAAGCGATTCCGGCAGGGCAGCCCAGGCCACCGGAATCATCAGGCCGGAAAGGACCCCGCCGAATACGAATGCCCAGCGCCAGCCGTATCCGAGGATGATCGGAACCGCAACCAGGCCCCATAGCAAGGCGCCGGCGGGGAAGCCGGCCTGCAGGATTATCAGCGCGAGTGTCCGGCGGCGCCTGGAGGAATACTCGGATACGACCACCGTCAGGCTGGCCAGCATGGCGCCGATCCCGATACCGGTAAAGAAGCGCAGCGCGATCAATTGCGTGTGGTTCGCCGCCAGCGCCGAGGCAAGCATGCCCACCGTGACGGCGGCAAGCGACAAGAGCGTCATCTGCCGCCTTCCGAAGACATCCGCCAGGGGAGCCAGGAACAGTGAGCCCAGCGCCATGCCGACCAGACTGGAAGAGAGCAGCAGGCCCGTCACCGTGTCGCTGATCGCCCAGTCCGCCGCCACGAAGGGCGCCGCGAACGACATGACCAGAACGTCGTAACCGTCCAGCATGTTGATCGCAAGGCACACGGTGACCGCCAGCACCTGGAAGCCGCTCATGGGCGTGTTGTTGATCTGGTCCTGGACGGATTTCACGACTGCTCCATGGCTTATGTGCCGTCCTGCGCAAGCCGGACTTCGGCCAGCGCCTCGACGCGCTCCGGCGCAGCGGACCAGGTGATTATGGTTGCAGCTCCGTGCTCCGGATGGTCCACTCGCGCCCCGGCCTCCACGGCCGAGTCCGCCGGAAGATGCACCCGCTGCATCCTGCGCTTGGGCCTGCCCCTGTGCTCCATGCGCGCGATGATCTCCTGCCCGACGTAACAGCCCTTGGTGAAACTGACCGCGCCGGAAAGATCGAGGTTCAGCGAATGGGCCAGGAACTTGCCGCTGGTTTTCTCGCCGATCCACGGCAGTTCTGCCTCGATATCGGCCAGTCGCCAGTCCTCAGGCGTCCAGCCGGAACCCGAAGCGTCTTCAAGATGCGCCGGCGGTTCACCCAGGAACAATGTCCTCTCACAGGTTCCCGGCAACCGCACGGCGCAATACGCTTCGTCCGACGTGCAGGCCCAAGTCTCCGCTCCCGGTTCCTCGATCCCCATGCACCCGAATACCCCCTCGCCCCCGGGAGATCGATCCCAGCGTTCGATCCGCACTTTCGCGCGCAGGATATAGCGCTTGAGGCCGTCAGCGCAGGTTTCGGCCATACCGGCGGGCAGTATCAGGAAGATCGCATCCTGCCAGTCGACGGCCACCATCAGGCACAGCACTCGTCCCTGGCGGTTGCACCAGGCTGCCGGCGCGGCCTGCGTCGGAGTGACCTTGCCCATGTCCTGGCTGAGCTGCCCCTGCAGGAAATCCACCCGGTCCTCGCCGCTGACCCGCAACGCGGCGAAGTCGTCGAGACTCAGAAGCCCGGCTCCCGGTTGAGTTCCGGCGTCGGGATTCACCGTGGTTCCCGTTCCCGGAAGCGAAGGCGTCTCGCCTTCGCGGAGGGCGGGACGCCCTCTCTCCCGGGGTTTCGCGCGGCGTGATGCGGGCTACAATTGCACACCCTCAAGACCATACTCCGTTTGAATTCGTAGATGCCTTCCGCCGCCAATCGGCCGCTTTCGCCGCACCTGTCGGTATATCGCTGGCAGTACACCATGGCTCTTTCTATTCTGCACCGCTTCACCGGCGTTGTGCTTTCCATCGGCTCGGTGGCGTTGGTCGGATGCCTTCTGGCGCTCGCGTCGGGACCGCATTGGGGCGGCAATCTGGAAGGCCTTTTCCGCCTGCCCATCGTGCGGCTGGCGGCGTTGGGCTGGACGTACTGCCTCTTCTATCACTTCGCCAACGGTGTGCGGCACCTGGTCTGGGACATCGGTCGGGGATTCGAGCCGAAACACGCGCAGCTTTCCGGCTGGTTCGTGTTCCTGGCTTCGCTGGCCGCTACCGGAGCGTACTGGTGGTGGGGACCCTTCGCGGGGCGGATACTGTGAGCTTGCGCACTCCCCTGGGCCACGCCGAAGGACTCGGCTCGGCCGGTCACGGCACCGGACACTGGTGGGCGCAAAGGATCAGCGCCGTGGCGCTTGTTCCGCTGGCGCCGTGGTTCCTGTGGCGGCTGGCGTCGCTGCCGACGCTGTTGTACGAAGACCTCCTGAACTGCTTTCAGGGACTGGGCGACGCCACCCTGCTGACCGCCTTCGTCCTGACGCTTCTGTATCACTCCGAACTGGGCGTCCGCGTGGTGCTCGAGGATTATGTGGGTGGCGGATTGCGGGTGGCCGGACTGATCGTTTCCAGGCTGGCGCATGTCGTCCTGGCGCTGGCCGGCCTGCTGGCGATCGCCCGCATCGTTACCCAGGTCTGAACGGCGAGGGCGCAGGAATGCCGGGCGATTACACCGTAGTCGATCACACTTTCGACGTGGTCGTTGTCGGCGCCGGCGGCGCCGGTTTGCGCGCCACCTTCGGACTGGCCGAAGCCGGGCTGGACACGGCCTGCATCACCAAGGTCTTTCCCACCCGCAGCCATACCGTGGCGGCCCAGGGCGGCATCAGCGCGGCGCTGGGCAACATGGGCGAGGACGACTGGCGCTGGCACATGTACGACACCGTCAAGGGGTCGGACTGGCTGGGCGATCAGGACGCCATCGAGTACATGTGCAAGGAAGCGGCGCGCGCGGTCATCGAACTGGAGCACTATGGTCTGCCGTTTTCGCGCACCGAGGATGGGCGCATCTATCAGCGCGCGTTCGGCGGCATGACCACGCATTACGGCGAGGGCCAGGCGGTACGCACCTGCGCGGCCGCTGATCGCACCGGCCACGCGATGCTGCACACGCTCTATCAGCAATCGCTGCGGCACGAAGCGCAGTTCTTCATCGAGTATTTCGCCGTCGACCTCATCATGGTCGATGGAGTGTGCCGGGGCGTCGTGGCGATCGACCTGGAGACCGGCCATCTGCACCGCTTCAACGCCCACCGCGTGATCCTTGCCACCGGCGGTTACGGCCGGGCGTACTACTCCTGCACTTCCGCGCACACCTGCACCGGGGACGGCAACGGGATGGTGCTGCGCGCCGGACTTCCGTTGATGGACATGGAGTTCGTGCAGTTCCATCCCACCGGAATCCTGGGCGCCGGTTGCCTGATCTCCGAGGGAGTGCGCGGCGAGGGCGGTTACCTGACCAACTCCGAGGACGAGCGTTTCATGGAGCGCTACGCGCCGTCCGCGAAGGACCTCGCCTCACGCGACGTGGTCAGCCGCGCCATCACGATCGAATTGCGCGAGGGCAGGGGACTGGGGCCGCGCAAGGACCACGTGCATCTCAACATCATGCACCTCGATCCGGAGGTGATCGCAGAGCGGCTGCCGGGCATCGCCGAAACCGCCAGGGTGTTCGCCGACGTGGACGTGACCAAAGAGCCCATGCCGGTCGTGCCGACGGTGCACTACAACATGGGCGGCATACCCACCAACTATCACGGCGAGGCCCTGCGGGACAGGGACAACATCGCGCCGGGACTGCTGGCGGTGGGCGAGGCCGCCTGCGTATCGGTGCACGGCGCCAACCGTCTGGGCTCCAATTCGCTGCTCGACCTGGTGGTGTTCGGCCGCGCCGCCGCGCGCCGCTGCGCCGAGACCCTGCGCGGCGAGGGTCCGCCGCCGCCGTTGCCTGCCGGCGCGGGCGACGAGTCGATCGCCCACGTGGACCGCATCCGCCACGCCGACGGTTCGCGCCCAACGGCGGAAATCCGCGTGGAGATGCAGCGCCTGATGCAGGACCACGCGGCCGTTTTCCGCACCGGCGAGGTGCTGGAAGAAGGCGTGGCCGGGCTCCGCGATACGCTGAACAGCTTTTCCGACGTCAAGATCGCCGACCGCTCGCTGATCTGGAACACCGACCTTATCGAGACGCTGGAGCTTGAGAACCTGCTGGGCCAGGCGATGGCGACTCTCGCGTCAGCCGCCGCCCGCGAGGAGAGCCGCGGCGCGCACGCCCGCGAGGACTTCCCGGAGCGCGACGACGACAATTGGCTCAAGCACACCCTGTCGTGGGTCGACGAGAAAGGCCGTGCGCGCCTGGACTATCGCCCGGTGCAGCTTGAGACCATGACCGACGAGGTGGAAACCGTCCCGCTCAAGCAGCGCGTCTACTGAATCCGGGGGCGAGGGCGTCCCGCCCTCTACGAACCGGGACCGCCAGGCTTTTTCGCGATGAAACTCTTTCCGAACCCTGACGAATTCGCTGAGCGCTACGAGGCCGGCGACAGCCAGGTCGTGTGGACGACGCTGGTGGCCGATCTCGACACGCCGGTTTCGGTATTGCTGAAACTGGCCGGGGAATCGCCGAACAGCTTCCTGCTGGAGTCGGTGGAGGGCGGCGAGGTGCGCGGGCGCTACTCGATCATCGGGATGAAGCCCGACCTCATCTGGCGCTGCCGCGGGAACCGGGCCGAGGTCAACCGCAGCGCGCTGACGCGCGCCGACGCCTTTGAGCCCTGCAGCGGCGATGCGCTTAGCGAATTGCGCCGGCTGATCGACGACTCGCGCATCGAACTGCCCGAATCGCTGCCGCCGATGGCCGCCGGCCTGGTGGGTTACATGTCGTACGACACCGTTCGGCTGATGGAGCGACTGCCTCGACCCAATCCGGACGTGCTGGGACTTCCCGACGGCGTGTTCGTCCGCCCGACGGTGATGGCGATCTTCGACTCCGTCAAGGACCTGGTCACGCTCGTGACGCCGGTGCGTCCCGCCGAGGGGATCGCGGCGCGTGCCGCCTATGAAAGCGCCGTGAACACGCTGTCGGTTGCGGTAGCGGGCGTTGAGCAGGGGCAGTACCACGCGCAGGGCCGGCAAGGGGCCAGGCCGGGGCCGTCGGAACCCTCGTCCAACCTGAGCCGTGAGGCCTTTTGCGGGATGGTAAACAAGGCCAAGGAATACATAGCCGCCGGCGACATCTTCCAGGTCGTGCTTTCGCAGCGGTTCAGCCTGCCGTTCGAACTGCCGCCGTTCGCCCTTTACCGCGCGCTGCGCCGGACCAATCCTTCGCCGTTCATGTATTTCCTCAACTTCGACGACGGGTTTGCGATCGTGGGATCGAGCCCGGAGATCCTGGTGCGTTTACGGGACGACACGGTTACGGTGAGGCCTATCGCGGGTACCCGCAGGCGCGGCGCGAATCGCACCGAAGACGCGGCGCTGGCGCGCGAACTCCTGGCCGACCCCAAGGAGCGCGCCGAGCACCTCATGCTGCTCGATCTCGGGCGCAACGACGTGGGACGGGTGGCCAGGATCGGCTCCGTCAAGGTGACCGAGCAAATGGTCATCGAGCACTACTCCCATGTGATGCACATCGTCTCCAACGTGCAAGGCGAAATCGACGATCGCTACGGCGCGATGGACGCGTTGTGCGGGGCTTTCCCGGCCGGCACCGTAAGCGGTGCGCCCAAGGTCCGCGCCATGCAGATTATCGACGAGCTCGAACCGGAGAAGCGGGGCGTTTACGCGGGTGCGATCGGCTATTTTTCCGCCAACGGCAGCATGGACACCTGCATCGCATTGCGCACCGCGATCGTCAAGGACGGAACCATGTACGTGCAGGCGGGAAGCGGCATCGTGGCCGACAGCGACCCCGCCGCCGAATACGAGGAAAGCCGCAACAAGGCCCACGCCCTGATCCGTGCCGCCGAGGAGGCGGTGCGTTTCGCCGCACTGGATTCCTGAAATGCTGATCGTCATCGACAACTACGACAGCTTCACTTACAACCTGGTCCATTACCTGGGCGAGCTGGGCGGCGACTGCCGGGTTTTTCGCAATGACGCTATTTCCGTCGAAGAGGTTCTCGCATTGCGCCCGGACGGCATCGTGCTGTCACCTGGGCCCGGTTATCCGGAAAGTGCCGGCATCTGCCTGGACCTGGTGGAGAAAGCTGCCGGAACCGTTCCCTTGCTCGGCGTTTGCCTGGGTCACCAGGCCATAGGGCAGGCCTTCGGCGGTCGGATCGTGCGCGCGCCGAAGCTCATGCACGGCAAGCTCAGCGCCATTCGCCACGAAGGCGACGGCCTCTTCGATGGCCTGCCGCAGGAGTTTGAGGCCACCCGCTACCACTCGCTGATCGTCGAGCGTGATTCGCTACCCGACACCCTCGAAGTGAATGCGGAAACCGATCGAGACGTCATCATGGGCCTCAGGCACCGTGAATGGCCCATCTTCGGCGTGCAGTTTCACCCGGAAAGCATCGCCTCCGAGCACGGCCACGCCCTTCTGGGCAACTTCCTCCGCTTCGCGATCAACGATCCTGTGGCTTGAAGCGCCATTCGCGCCAGCGCTTGCCGTCGCGGTGCTCCACCACCACCAGGGACTTGACGGCTCGCGTGCCGCCGTCTTCCGTGCGGTAGAAGTCCTCCTCGATCTGCACCAGGGTGTTGTCGGTCAACCCCCACTTGTAGACATTGGCCCCAACCCGGGTGCCCGAGCCCAATAGCCCGCTGAACGCCGCCCGCACCTGCTCGACGCCGCGCACGACTTCCTCGGCGCCCTGATCGTTGATCTCGTACAACGTGAAATCGTCGTCCAGGTTCGGGATGGAGCTCTCGACATCAGCGCTGTCGAAGTTTGCCTCCGAGCGGGCGATCACTTCGGCGTAGGGATTGTCGTGTTCGTAAAACCGGCCGTAGAGCCTTTCGTATGTCTCTTCCGCGCTGCCCGGCCTATCGCCCACGAACGCCGCCAACACGGCAGCGCCCACAATGCCAGCCACCAATCCGTTAGTCGTTCTCAACGGATTACCGGTCCTGGGGCTTGAAGCGCCATTCGCGCCAGCGCCTGCCGTCGCGGTACTCCACCACCACCAGGGACTTGACGGACCGGGTGCCGCCGTCCTCGGTGGTGTAGAAGTCCTCCTCGATCTGCACCAGGGTATTGTCGGTGAGCCCCCACTTGTAGACATTGGCGCCGAGCCAGGTGCCGGAACCGAACACGCCGCCTAACGCCGCGCGCACCTGCTCGATGCCGCGCACCATCTCCTCGGCGCCCTCGTCGTTGATCTCGTACATCGTGAAATCGTCGTCCAGGCTGAGGATGGCGCCCTCGACGTTCATGTTCTCGAAGTGTTCCTCCGAGCGGGCAATCACTTCGGCGTAGGGGTTGTCGTGCTCGTAGAACTGGCCGTAGAGCTTTTCGTAACCTTCTTCGTCCGTGCCGGCCCCGTCGCTCGCGCAGGCGGCCAGAAAAAACGCACACAGCAGTGCGCTTGCCTTGTTCGGAATCCTTGTCATTCCTGTTCTCCCTCCTGTTGTTCCGCTTCTTGCCTGGCCTTCTGCTCGGCAAGATATTTTTCGATCTCCGCCGCCGGATCCATGATGGTGTCCGAATACATGCCCAGGGCCATGTTCCAGTAATCCCCGCCATCCAGGTTGTCCAGGATGAAAGCGGCAAAGTCCTCGTAGGTGATCACGCGCGCGCCCGGCGTATCGCCGGTGGTGTTGAACTTCATGTCGTGGCGCGCGGGCTCCTCCACCATGAAGCCGGGCCGCAACAGCATGTAGTCCAGGCCGCTGTTCGCGATCATTTCCTCCATCTTCCACATGTCGTCGTAGAGATAGCGGGCGAGCCACCGCCACCTCTCGCTCAAGTCCCCCGGTGGCGGTCTGGGAGAGTCCACGTCCACCCGGTGCTCCACTCCGGTGGAGCTGGCCATGATGAGCCGGGTGTTGCCTTTCTGCTTCATGGCGTCGATCAGGTGCTCGCCCATTACCGTGTAGATGTCGACCGGGCCGATCTCGGCGGCGGGGTCCTCGGGTGCGGGCACGCCGATCATCGATACCACCACTTCATGGCCTTCCAGCACGGGGTCGATGGTGTCGCGCTCGTAGATGTCGCCCTTGAACAGCGTCAGGTTCTCGTGCTCCACGCCGAGCTTGGAGGGCGTGCGGGCGAAACCCTTGATCGTGTAGCCTTGTTGAAGACCCTGGCGAATGATTTCCCGCCCGGACCGGGCCGTGGCGCCGAACAGGGCGATCACCGGTTTTTCCCCGTTTTCGGCGGCGCGCAGGCGCCATGGCGCAGTGCTCAGCGCGGTCATCGCGAGCGTCCCCTTGACAAATGTTCTCCGTTTCATGCGTTCCCCCTGCGGTTCGACGATACCGCCCTATACTAGCCGGATGCGACTGCTGGAGATACGTTTTCGGGGTCCGGCGATAGAGCGTGGCAGGCTGCCGGTGGCCCACCTTGCGAATTTCCTGGACAGTTGGCGCAAGGTGGTGCAGCGGACCGGGCGGGTCTTGCGTGGCGAGGCCAGGAGCGTCCGTCCGGGTCAGCCGCCTCAGGACCTGAAGTCGGAACTGGAGTTCGAACTGGTTACGTTTGACGGTGAAGGCGATTCGGCAAGCCTCGGGCTGGAGCGCCGCCTGGAGAACACGTCCTTTCCGGAGATGGATTTCGGCCTCAAGGTAATGCAAAGCGCGATCGGCGGCTTGCGCGAGATCGGCAGCAGCGACCCCGCCGAGGCGTTGCCGAATGGAATCGATCCCGGCGTGCTCAGGGCATGGCGGGATGCCGGCGTGTTGCTGGGTCAGGGTGTCCAGACCATCGAATTCACATTGAACGACAGTTCGGGAGTTGTCCGATCGGCACTGGACGCGGACGCGCTGGAGCGCATACGCGAGCGTTTGACGCGGCCCAACGTCAATATCCGCAAGATCGAGGGCCGCCTGCTCATGGTCGACTTCACCGGCAAGGAAGCCCGGTGCCGGATCCATCCCGTTGACGGTGAGCCGATCGAATGCCTGGTGGACGAGGAGCGCAAGGAAGCGGTCGTGGCCAACATGCTGAAGGATGTGCTCATAACCGGCGAGGTCCGCCTGGACCCGGCTACGGGCAACATATCCAGCATCACGATTCAGGACATCGAGCGTCCGGAAATGCCGGACGGAAGCCCGCCGGAAGAAGCGTCCGAACCCCCGGGACTGTTGGACGGCCCCTGATCGCGGCTGGTTTTCCTACATGCCCGGCGTCGAGTCGCTCAGGCGCTGCTGCATAGCGGTGCAGGCGCCGGCGGAATCTCCGCTCGCGTGCTCCGCGCAGATTTGAGCGATGCCGCTGTCCAGGGCGGCCAGTGACATGCCTGCATGGTGCTCGTCTCGCCATGCCTGGAGCGCGTCGACCAACCAGCCGAAGGAACGCAGGTTGCGGTTTGCCAGCGCGTCGGGCTGCCCGTGCATCTCGGCCAGCACTTCTTGCGACGCGGCGATGATGGCTTCGGTATTTTCCGGGGTCCACTCGGTCAGCGTGCGGACGTAGGTCGCTCCATGCTGGAAGCGCGTGGCCGGACCGCGCGCCTCGTGGTAATAGCGGCCCATCCAGCGCAGTCCGCCCTCCACGTCGCCGACCTCGAAGCTCAGCGAGGCCAGGGGCGACATGAAGTAGTAGGGCTCTTCTGAAATCTCCAGTTCCTTCTCCAGCAGCATCCGCGCCCGCTCAAGCTCCCCGGCGTCGCGCAGCAGGCTGTAGCTGTAGAAGATCAGGCTCTGGCGTTCCTGCTGGGTCTCGGCGGCTGCATCGGCCTGCTCGGCCGCGGCTGCTATGCGCGCGAGCAGTTCCGGCGAAGGGGGGGCCTCGGCGTCATCGATACGCTCCAGCTCCAGCAGCAGTCCCAGAGAAAAGACAGGCGCGGACTTGCTGCCGGTGGGACTGGCAAGGACCGATTCGATCGCCCCGGCCAGAGCGCCCCGGAGTTCTTCGCGCTGCGCGGGCCCGGTCGCCAGCGCGGCAAAGGCGGCGGACAGCCTGTCGGAGAACATCATGAGGTTGTCGAGCTTGTGCTCGTCAGCCTGCAACAGGCTCATCAATTCGGCGTAATGACCGGAGTCCACTTCCGGTTCGGAGGCGCCCAGCGCCTCGGAGAGCCGCAGCGCCTGAACGCGCCGCATCAACTCGGGGTCGCCCTCGGGGGTCTGCCCGGCAAGCCGGTCGAACAGCGCCTGGTATTGTTCCGGCGCCAGCGTCCGGCGGTCTTCGTACCAGGAGTGGTAAGCGAGCCGGCGATACTCGGCGGCCGTGAGCTCCCGTTCTCCGTTCAGCGCAACCTGCACCAGTTCGGTCACCGGCGCCAGGCCGGAAGAGGCGTCGTCCAGGGCCGCCATGAAGGATTCCGGCGTCAAGGTGCTGGGCAGGCGGGTCATCTGGCGTCCGGCGGGATCGAACACGATGAGCGTCGGATAACCCACCGCATCGTGCTTCTCGCCCCAGACCTGGGCGCGCTGCGTGTCGCCGTCCAGGTAAACGGCCACGAAATCGCGCGTTCTGGCGATGAATTCCGGCTGCTGGAAGAGAGTGCTCTTCATCAGGTTGCAGGGCGGGCACCAGACTGCGCCCCAATAGAGAAACAACGGCTTGGCCGAACGCTCGGCCTCGGCGAAGGCCTCCTCCACGGTCCCGTCGTGCCAGTCGATGGCCAGGTATTGGTCCGCGTCGGCCTGGACGGCAGGCGCTTCGGAATCCGCCTGGCAGGCGGCCAGGGCAAGTCCGGTTACAAGGATGAGCGTTGCAGGAAATATTGAATCGGAGCGCATGGGGAACCTCCCGTAACGGAAAGCGCGGCCGGTCGCCGCGCTCGCGGCTGTTCGAACGAGTGTAGCAGTACGATTCAAGGCAGCCGCCGCCGGATTTTGCTAACATTTCCGGAGTCCGGCGCTGCCGGCTGTCTGAACCACACAGGATCTCCGCATGGCGCAATTCCTGCTGCCCAAGAACTCCCGAGTCAAGCGCGGACGGCATTACGCAATGCCCGAGGACTCCGCGGCCAACGGCGAACGCCGTATTCGCCGCTTCAAGGTCTACCGCTACGATCCGGACTCGGGCGGGAACCCGCGGGTGGACAGCTACGACGTGGACATGAACAACTGCGCCCCGATGGTGCTGGACGCGCTGATCCACATCAAGGACGAAGTCGATTCCACGCTGACCTTCCGCCGCTCCTGCCGCGAGGGCATCTGCGGTTCCTGCGCCATGAACATCAATGGAATCAACACCCTGGCATGCACCCAGGCGGTCAGCGATCTCAAGGGGGACGTGGCGGTCTATCCGCTGCCGCATCTGCCGGTGGTCAAGGACCTGGTCCCGGACCTGACCCATTTCTACGCCCAGTACGCGTCGGTGGAACCGTGGCTCAAGACCAGGACGCCTCCGCCGCCGGACCGCGAGCGGCTTCAATCGCGCGACGACCAGGAGAAGATCAACACGCCCGCCGCCTGCATTCTCTGCGCCTGCTGTTCGACGAGCTGCCCCAGCTATTGGTGGAACGGCGACCGTTACCTGGGCCCGGCCGCGCTTCTGGCCGCTTATCGCTGGCTGGAGGACAGCCGTGACGAGGCCGCCGGCGAGCGGCTGGACCAGCTCGAAGATCCGTTCAAGCTGTACCGCTGCCACACGATCATGAATTGCACCGAGGCCTGCCCCAAGGACCTCAACCCCGCGCGGGCCATCGCGGAGACCAAGAAAAGGCTATTGGAGCGCCGCGCCTGACGGACTGCTCATGAGCCGGGCGGCCCGACTGCGATGGCGCTGCCGGCGCGGGCGGCGGGAACTGGACCTGCTGCTTGAGCGCTACCTGAGCGATCGCTACGAGCAGGCGGACGCTGCCGAGCGTGCGGGCTTCGAAGCGCTGCTTGAGCGCAGCGATCCGGAACTGGAGGACCTGCTGACCGGGCGCCTTGCGCCGGAGTCACCGCAGCAGGCGCGCGTGATTGAGCGGATTCGCCGCCACGATTGAAATTCGCTCGGCGCGGCCGCCCTGGGCCGTCCCGGTGCTCGCAAGCGGGCTTCTGCTCGCCATTGTCGCAGTGCTGATCGCGGACCTGCCGATCTGGCTGCGTCTTCTCGCGGCCCTGAGCGTCATCGCGGGAGCCGCAGTTGAATGGCGCCGCGCCCGGAAAGGAGCGATTGCGCCGGGCATCGAGGCCGTATGGCTCACGCCTGCGGGCGACTGGCGACTGGTGCTGGATACCGGCGAAACGGACAAGGCCGAATTGCTGCACCGGCGTGGTTTTGTTTCGCGGCGCCTGGTCGGGCTTACGTTGCGCCGTGTCGCTGCCGGGCGGCGCAGGAATTCAAGGGTGCGAGTGTGGCTGACTCCGGCAATGCTCGGCGAACGGGACTGGCGGCTGTTGCAGGTTCGGCTGCGGAATCCATAGGGGCACGCGCCCCCTCCACGGGTAAAATCGCGGGCCTATGGAAATCTGGCTGGTTGGAATTACGGGCCTGGCGCTGGTCCTGTGGGCGGTCGACCGCTTCGTCCTGACACCGCGCGCCAGGCGTGCTGCCGGTGAAGGCGGAGAACTGCCGCCCAGGTCGAAGATTTTCGAATACGCCGCGGCTTTTCTCCCGGTTCTCCTGGTGGTGCTCTGCATTCGCTCGTTCCTGTACGAGCCCTACCGCATTCCCTCGGGCTCGATGCAGCCGACCCTGGAAATCGGCGACTTCATTTTCGTCAACAAGTTCGCGTACGGGCTTCGTTTGCCGGTCACCAACACCACCGTTGTCGAGCTGGGAAGGCCGAAACGCGGAGACGTGGTCGTGTTCAAGCTGCCCTCCGACCCGCGGGCCAACTTCATCAAGCGTATGGTGGGGCTGCCGGGCGATGTCATCGAGTATCGGGACAAGCGGCTTCGCATCAACGGCGAGCCCATCGAGGTGAGCGAGCCGGTCCCGCTGAACCCGGCATCGCCGTATTCCGTGCGCAAGGCGGTGGAGGTTCTGGGTCAGGCCAGCCATGACGTCCATTTAATGCCCGGGCGGATCAGCAGGGAAGGCAGGTTCAGGGTTCCCGCGGGGCATTATTTCGTGATGGGGGACAACCGGGACAACAGCAGGGACAGCCGCTACCCCGGAGTCGGCTATATTCCGGAGGATCGCCTTGTAGGCCGCGCTGAGCGCATCTGGTTCAATTGGGAGATTGGCAGCATGCCCGAATGGGGCCGCATCGGCGACGCGATTAATTGACCGCCGGCCGGCAGCTTTCCCGGTGGGCCGGCTCAACACTTGGGCATGCCTTTGCCCGCCCCGAATTGCTCAGACAGGCGCTGACTCATCCCAGCGCCGGCGAACGTAACAACCGCCGCCTGGAATATCTCGGCGACGCCGTGCTGGAACTGGTTTCTTCGGATTACCTCTACAGGCGCCACGAGGATGCCCTGGAGGGCGGACTGACCCAGTTGCGCCAGCGCCTCGTGCAGCGGGCCACTCTGGCTTCGGTCGCCAGGGACGTGGATCTTGGAAAGCGCCTGCGCTACAAGGGCGCGGACCTGGCGCCCGATGGACCGGCGCATGAAGCGATGCTGGCGGATGCGCTGGAGGCGGTATTCGCTGCGGTCTGGCTGGATGGCGGCATCGAGCCGGCCGCGGCCGTGTTCGAAAAGCTGTTTGCCCGGCGGCTGAAGTCCGTCGCGGACCTGCCTCGCGACGCCAAGAGCGTGCTCCAGGAGTATCTGCAGGGGCGCGGATTCAAGCCGCCGGAATACCGGTTGGCCGGTTCCCGCGACGATCCCCAGGCGCCGTCCTTCCGTTCCGTGTGCAAAGTGCCGGAACTGTCGTTGAGCGTCGAAGGCGAGGGCCGCACGATACAGGCGTCCGAAGTCGACGCGGCGGCGTCCATGCTGGCCGCCGTCGGCGAGTCGCCATGACTTTCCGCGCCGGGCTGGCGCCCATTCTCGGCCGGCCCAACGTGGGCAAGTCCACGCTGCTGAACCGCCTGCTGAAGGAAAAGGTCAGCATTGAAACGCGCAAGCCGCAGACCACCCGGCACGCGATTACCGGCGTGCGCCACGCGGACGAATCCCAGCTCGTGCTGGTGGACACGCCGGGGCTGCACGCGCCCGGCAGCCGGCTTCTGTCGCGCAGCATGAACCGCGCCGCGTTGGGCGCGGTAGCCGGCGCCGACGTTGTCCTCATGATGGTCGAGGCGGGCCGATGGCTGGCGGGGGACAACCGGGTACTGGAGGAAATCGGGAAATCGGGCCTGACGTGCATCCTGGTCGTCAACAAGATCGATCGCCTGAAGAGCCGTGAAGAGCTCTTTCCCTTTCTCGAGGAATGCGCCGAAAGAGGCGAGTTCGCCGAGATCGTGCCGATCTCCGCGCTGCGTGGCGACAACCTGGACCGTCTCGGCGAGATCGTGGCGGAATATCTGCCCGAGGGCGATCCGCTGTTTCCGCCCGAAGCGGTCACCGACCGCGACCTGAGCTTTCGAATCGCCGAGATGCTGCGCGAGAAACTGACCCTGAATACGCATCGCGAGGTCCCGTATGACCTGGACGTCGCCGTAACGTCCCTGGATACGCGCGGCCGGGCGGTGGTCGCGGAACTCGAAGTGCGCGTCAACCGCGCCTCGCAGCGCGGCATCGTGATCGGCCGCGGCGGCTTGCGGCTGAAGGCGGCGGGCAGACAGGCGCGCATGGAACTCCAGCGTATTTTCAAGCGCCCGTTCCATTTGCGCGCCCAGGTGCGGGTGCGCAAGAACTGGTTCAATAACCCGCGGTACTGTCGATGAATGCGGTTCGGCGCGTGGAACTGGCCGAATCGTGGGTTCTTCACAGCCGTCCGTTTCGCGAGACGAGCCTGATCGTTGAGGCCTTCTCAAGGGAATTCGGCCGTATGGGCCTGGTCGCGCGCGGCGGTCGCAGGCCGCGTTCGGCCCTGGCGCTGGCCGCGCGGCCTTTTCGGCCGCTGCTGCTTTCCTGGGCCGGCAGAGGGGAGCTCGCGACGCTGACCGCCGCGGAGACCACCCCGCAGCATTCCACATTGGCGCCTCCGGCCGGCGAAACGCTTCTTGCCGCGATGTATCTGAACGAACTCGTCTTGCGCCTTACCCGGCGCGAAGACCCTCACCCGGAATTGTTCGACCACTATTCGCAGGCCTTGGGCGACTTGAGCGCGGCCGGGCCGATGGAGCCGGTTCTTCGGCGCTTCGAGCTCGACATGTTGGCTTCGCTGGGCTTCGGGCTGAACCTTCGGCACGACATCGAGGGCCGGGACCTGGCCCCGGAGGCAGCCTATTGCTATCGTATGGAACAGGGCGCCGAGGCCCTGCCGAACGGCGCGCGGACCGGTGAGGCGATGAATTTTTCCGGCGCCGAGCTTCTGGGCATCGAGCGCGGGGACTGGGGCAGCCGGGACATACGGCGGGCGGCGCGCCGGCTGTTGAGAACGGCGATTGACTTCTACCTGGAGGGGAAGCCGCTGAACACGCGCAAGGTGTTCGCGGCCATGCGATGACGATTCAACTGCTGCCGGACCACCTGGTCAACCAGATTGCCGCGGGCGAGGTCGTGGAACGTCCGGCGTCGGTGGTCAAGGAACTGGTGGAAAACAGCCTGGACGCGGGCGCGCGACGCGTCGCCGTGCAGATCGAGAAGGGCGGTTCGCGGCTGTGCCGTGTTCGTGATGACGGCGTGGGCATCGCCGCGGACGAGCTGTCGGTGGCGCTAACCCGCCACGCCACGAGCAAGATCGCCAGCCTGGAAGACCTGCGCACGGTCGCCACGCTGGGATTTCGCGGCGAGGCGCTGCCCAGCATTGCCGCCGTGGCGAGGCTCACCCTGACGTCGCAGGTCGCCGGCGAGCGCAGCGGCTGGACGGTGAGCAGTTCCGGCGGCAGCACGTCGGGACCGCGCCCGGCGGCACACCCGCAGGGCACGACCGTTGAAGTGCGCGACCTGTTCTACAACACGCCGGCGCGACGCAGTTTCCTGCGCAAACCGGTCACGGAAACGAGGCATATCGACCGGGCGATGCTGCGAATGGCGCTGAGCCGTTACTCGACCGGCGTGCGTTACGAAAAGGACGGCCGCCTGAGCTACGACCTTCCGCCCGCGCCAACCCGCGAGCTGGAGGAGGAGCGAATTGCGAAGCTGCTGGGACCGCAGTTCATCGAACACGCCCTGTACTTCGAGGAACAGGGACAGGGCATGCACCTGCGCGGGTGGCTGGCGCGCCCGAAATACTCCCGCAGCCAGGGCGACATGCAGCACCTGTTCCTGAACGGGCGGGGGATTTTCGATCGCACGGTGGCCCACGCCGTGCGTCAGGCGTATGAGGACGTGATGTTTCACGGGCGTCACCCAGCGTGGCTGTTGCACCTGGAAATGGATCCCGCCCTGGTGGATGTCAACGCGCATCCCGCCAAGCTCGAAGTGCGCTTTCGCGAAGGGCGGAAGGTTCATGACGTGGTCCGGCGCACGCTGGAGGCCGTTCTGGCGGGCACCCGGCCCGGCGAAGCGATCCGGGAAGAGGCGCCGGAGGACGGGCGAGGCGGGACCAGCTTTCGCGGCCCGGCGGAGCGCATCGGCGGCGGGCCGGGCGGCACCGGTGCCCTGGCTACGCTTCTGGGCGCCTCGCCCCTCGCCCTGGGTTCCGGCCCGGCCCGTGCGCCCGTTCGTGAACCCCGCACCGGGGCGTCCGAGGGGGAAATGCCGCCCCTGGGATACGCGCTGGCCCAGTTGGCGGGTATCTACATCCTCGCCGAGAACAGCGACGGCCTGATCATCGTGGACGCTCACGCGGCCCACGAACGGGTGGTCTACGAGCGGATGAAGGCCCAGCTCGACGACCAGGGTCTGGGTTCGCAGCTGCTGCTGGAGCCGGTCCGCCTGCGAGTCGGCCGCGAGGACATGGACGCGGCAAAGCGGCAGCGCGAAACCTGGAAAGGGCTGGGTTTCGTCGTGGACCAGGTGGGGCCGGAGACGTTGGCGGTCCGGGAAGTCCCGGCGCTGTTGGCCGGCGGCGACGCGGAGGCCATGCTGCGCGACCTGCTTTCGGGAGCGCAGGCGCGGCAGGAGGCCGGGACCGAGGACTCGGCCGAGGAGCTCACGGGGCGTATTCACCATATCCTCGCGACGATGGCCTGCCACACCTCGGTGCGGGCCAACCGGCGGCTCACGCTCGAGGAAATGAACGCGCTGCTGCGCGACATGGAGAAGACGCCGCGCGCGGACCAGTGTAACCATGGACGGCCGACCTGGCGGGCCTTCCGCATCCAGGAACTGGACCGCATCTTCCTGCGCGGCCAGTAACGGACGCACGTTTGGAGGCGGTGCTGCTGAAGGGGCCCACCTGCGTGGGCAAGACGAGGCTCGTGGTGGAGTTGGCGAAGCGGCTGCCACTCAGGGTGATCAGCGTGGATTCGGCCTGCGTGTACCGGGGGCTGGACATCGGCACGGCCAAGCCCGGACCGGAGGAGCGGCGCATTGCTCCGCATGGCCTGGTGGACCTGTGCTCTCCGGATGAGCGCTATTCGGCCGCGCGTTTTGCGGAGGACGCCCACAACGAGATCGCGCGGGCGCGGGAGCTCGGGCGAGTGCCGGTTCTGGTAGGCGGCACGATGCTGTATTTCCGGGCCCTGGAGCAGGGTCTTGCGGATTTGCCCGGGGCGGACGCCGCGCTGCGAAAGGCGATTCAGGCGCGCGCCGGGCGGGAGGGCTGGCCAGCCCTGCATGAGCAGCTCAGGCAGCTTGACCCCGCAGCTGCCGCCCGCATCTCGCCCAACGACGGCGCCCGCATCGAGCGGGCGCTGGAGGTGCTGCGGTTGACGGGGCGGCCGATCAGCGAATTCTGGCTTGACGGTTCCGGAGCAGCGGCATCGGGTTATCTGAAATTCGCGCTGATCCCCGAAGACCGCGGCGCATGGCGCCGGCGTATCGAGGAGCGTTTCGACGAGATGATGAAGAGGGGCTGGCTGGATGAGGCGCGGGCCTTGCATGCGCTCAAGCTCGATCCCGGCCTGCCCGCCACGCGGATTGCCGGCTACCGGCAGTTGCTGGAGCATCTCGACGGGCAGTTTTCGCTGGACGAGGCGAGAGTGCGCGGAATCCGGGCCACCAAGGCGCTGGGAAGGCGGCAATTGACCTGGTTGCGGGCCAAGCGGGACATCATCCACCTTGTCGCGGAAAATCCCCAATGCGCCGCGCGTGTGGAAAATGAAATCCACTCGCATTGGCGCATCCGCGATCGGCGGGCCACACCCGGGGAAACGCGCTGATGCGAAAATATCAGCTTGACACGGCACTATGGCGCGATGCGGAAAAACTCGTCAAAAGCGCCGAATTTCGACATTGGCGCAGCGCGGGTTTTGCATCATTCTTGCCCCGACCAGCAGAACAATGCCCCGAAGGCCGCGGCTCGCGAGCCCGGCGTCGGGAGTCCGCCAAGGAGCCTCCCATGGAAACCCGCCAAGACCTTCAGAACCGGTTCCTGAACGCACTTCGCCGAAGCCGGGCGCGTGTTTACGTGTTCCTGGTCAATGGAATCAAGCTCAAGGGCGTGATTGGAGGCTTTGATATGTTCGTGATCCTGCTGCACAATGGCGTGAGCCAGATCGTGTACAAGCACGCCATATCCGCCATCGTCCCCGTTCGCCAGCAGGACCTGGACAGTATTCTGCGCGAGGAGAAGGCGTAGGGCCTTGGTCGTTTGATCGAGAACCTGCCTGACCAGAGGGCCATCCTGCTGGTGCCCGCTGGCGATGACGCTCGAAGGTGGGAATTCGAGTCGCTGGCCGCTTCGGCCGGCGCCCAGGTCGCGGACACCGTTACCGCGCAACTGCGCCGGCCCGATCCGCGCACCCTGATTCGCAGCGGCAAGCTGGAAGAACTCCGGATCCGGTGTGCGGAATTCGCGCCCGCGTTGCTGGTCGTGGACTTTGCGCTGAGTCCTTCGCAGGAGCGTAACCTCGAGCGGACGCTGAACTGCCGGGTGGTGGACCGCACCAGCCTGATCCTCGACATTTTCGCGCTGCGGGCGCGCAGCCGGGAAGGCAAGCTGCAGGTGGAACTGGCCCAGCTCAAGCATCTGTCCACCCGCCTGGTGGGCGGCTGGACCCATCTTGAACGGCAAAAGGGCGGTATCGGACTGCGCGGGCCCGGCGAAACCCAGCTGGAGACCGACCGCCGCCTGGTGTCCCAGCGAATCCGGCGCCTGGAAACCCAGCTCGACGGCGTCATGGCGCGCCGGCGCCTGGGAAGGGCCCGCCGCAAGCGTTCCGATTCCGCGCTCGTTTCCCTGGCCGGCTACACCAACGTCGGCAAGTCGACACTCTTCAACCGCCTGGCCGGCGCTTCGGTAACCGCCCACGACCGGCCCTTCGATACCCTTGATCCCACGATACGCAGGATTGCGCTCCCGCACGGTCAGGAAGTCCTGCTTTCCGACACCGTGGGCTTTATCCGCGATCTGCCCCACGAGCTGATCGCGGCGTTCAACTCCACCCTGGAGGAGATCGCCTCCGCGGACCTGATCCTGCATGTAATCGACGCTTCCGCATCCGACCAGGTGGAGCGGATCGACGAGGTGGAACGGGTGCTGGAAGAGATCGGAGCGGGCGATACGCCGCTGCTCCGCGTATTCAATAAGGCGGATATAATTCCCGGAGGGCTGCAAGCGGTCGATGACGACTGCGGCGCGGCCTGGATCTCGGCGCTCTGCGGCGCCGGTGTGGAAGAGTTGCTTGCAAAGGTTGCACAGCGTTTGTCGGCGGGGCGGCTGCGTCGCACGGTTCGGCTAAGCGCCGGTCAGGGAAGGCTCCGGGCATTGCTCTATCGCCGCGGCCGCGTACTCCGCGAACGATTGTTGCCCGGCGGAGGTTGGACACTGGATTTGGAAATGACTCGCCGAGCTTACGAAAAACTGGCCAGCCGCGAGGACATCGGTGCGGCCTAGGCGCTTATTGACGAGCACAACACGGAATATCTGATATGGCTTGGAACGAACCGGGCGGTGGTAACGGTTCATGGAATCGGGGCGGCCGCCAGCAACCCGATCTGGAAGATGTCGTCCGCGATACGCTGAAAAAGCTCTTCGGCGGACTCGGCGGCGGAGGCAAGCGGTCATTTCGGCGGACGCTGAGTTGGGCGATTGGAATCCTGGTGGTCCTGTGGGCCCTGACCGGCCTCTACCGAGTGGATGAAGCCGAGCGGGCGGTGGTGCTGCTGTTCGGCGAACATACCCGGACCACCGGCGCCGGCCTGCGCTGGCACATTCCCTGGCCGGTCGAATCGGTGGAAAAGGTGAACGTGTCGGCGGTCGACAACTTCAGCCAGCAGACCCGCATGCTGACCGCCGACGAGAACATCGTGGTCGTGGATCTGGTGGTTCAGTACCAGCGCAGCGATCCGGAAGATTTCCTGTTCAACGTACGCGATCCGGAAGAAACGATCGGTGAGGTGAGCGAGAGCGCCATCCGGGAAATCATCGGCAAGAACCAGATGGATTACATCCTGGGCGAGGGGCGCAGCGATATCGCCCAGCGCACCGAGGACCTGATACAGAATACGCTGGACGACTACCGCACGGGCATCGGCGTGACCCAGGTGAACCTGCGCGACGCCAACTACCCGCAGCAGGTGGAAGCGGCCGTGCAGGACGCCATCAAGGCGCGCGAGGACAAGGAGCGGCTGGCATTCGAAGCCCAGGCCTACGCCAACGACGTGGTCCCCAGGGCGCGCGGTGAAAGGGCCCGGCGGTTGCAGGACGCGGAAGCCTACAAGGCCCGCGTCATCGCCGACGCCGAGGGTGAGGCGCAGCGCTTCGAGAAACTGCTGGCGGAATACCTGAAAGCGCCCGAAGTGACCCGGGAGCGCCTTTATATCGAAGCGCTGGAGGCGTTCTACGGCGGCGCCAACAAGGTCCTGCTGGAGGCCGAGGGCAGCGGCAATCTGCTGTATCTGCCGGTCGACCAGCTCATGAAGCGTGGAAGTCCAGGACAGCAGACCGGCAGTTTGCCCGAGCAGGAGCCCACGGTTACGGAAATGGAAGACGCGCGCATACGCAGGGGAGGTTCGGGATCATGAAATTCAAGGCTTGGTTTCCTTTGGCGGTGCTGGCCGTCCTCCTCGTGAACAGTTGCCTGTTCGTGGTGGATGAACGCGAGCACGCGGTGCGCTTCCGCTTCGGCGAGATCGTTCAGACGTATGCCGATGCGGGGCTGTATTTCAAGCTGCCGGTCGTCAACAACGTCGAGTTTTACCCGGACAGGATTCTTACCATCAACAACCCGCAGGAAGCTTTTCTGACCGCGGAGAAGAAGAACCTGCTGGTGGATTTCTTCGTCAAGTGGCGCATTGTGGAAATCGGCAGGTACTACACCTCCAACGATGGCGGCAACGAGCTTCGCGCCCAGCAGCGTTTGCTGGAAATCATCAAGGACGACATCCGCGCCGAGTTTGCCAAGCGCACGGTACCGGAAGTGGTTTCGGCGGAACGCCGGGAACTCATGTTCGACATGCTGAACAACGCGCGCAACGCGGCCACGACGCTGGGGATCGATGTCGTGGACGTGCGCGTAAAGCGCATCGAGTTCCGCGATGAGGTCAGCGAGTCCGTGTTTCAGCGGATGCGCCAGGAGCGGGCCCGCGTGGCCTCGGAGTTGCGCGCCGAGGGGGCCGAGACGGCCGAGCAGATTCGCGCCGACGCCGACCGGCAACGCACGGTAATTCTGGCCGAGGCCTACCGCGATGCGGAGATTCTTCGGGGTGAGGGTGACGCGAAGGCGGCCGAGACTTACGCCGGCGCCTACAACAAGGACCGGGAGTTCTATTCTTTCTACCGCAGCATCAACGCGTACCGCAATTCCTTCGGCAACGGCGGCGACCTGCTGGTGCTGGACAGCGAAAGCGATTTCTTCCGGTATCTGAACGAGTCGGAAAGCAGGGAATAGCCCCGCCTTCCGCTATCCCTCGTCTTTCTCACGCCAATCCTCTTGGGGAGGCGCCGTGAGCACCGGGTCATCGGCGCTCACTGGCTCGGTTCCGCCATCCATGGCTCCAACGCTCCCCAAGAGGATTGGCATGAGAAAGACTTCCCGTGGTGGCGGGGGCGTCCCGCGCTCGGACTCGCACGCTAATGCCTGATGCCTCAACCTCCGCCCGCGGCGTTGTCCTGATCGGCGCCCAGTGGGGCGATGAAGGCAAGGGCAAGGTGGTGGACCTGATTGCCGGCCGCTGCGACACCGTCGTTCGCTTTCAGGGCGGCCACAACGCCGGGCACACGGTCATTCACGGTGGCGAGACGCTGGTGCTGCACCTGCTGCCCAGCGGAATCCTGAACCCCCGCGTGGAATGCCTGATCGGGAACGGCGTGGCGCTGTATCTGCCGCAGCTCTTCAAGGAGCTTGAGTCCATCAGGGGACGCGGCGTGGATCCCGCCGGCCGGCTGTTCGTGAGTCCGGACTGCCCGCTGATTCTTCCCTCGCACATTGCGTTGGACCAGGCGCGTGAACGCCACGCCGGCCGGGGGCGGATAGGGACGACCGGTCGCGGCATCGGTCCGGCGTACGAGGACAAGGCGGCGCGCCGGGCGGTTCGCGTCGGCGAACTGTTTGCGCCGGAAGCGTTCCGGCGGAGGCTGGGATCGGCCCTGGACCTGCACAATTTCATGCTGGAGAACTACTACGGGACGGAACCGGTGGATCCCGACCGCATAGAGGAGGAATGGCTCGCGCTGGCCGAAGACCTGCGCCCCCTGGTTGCCGACGTTGCGGCCCGCCTGGAAGGGCTGAATGCCGCGGGCGGGGCGGTGCTGTTCGAAGGCGCCCAGGGCGTGATGCTGGATATCGACCACGGCACTTATCCGTATGTGACATCCTCGAGCACGGTGGCGGCCGGGGCCTTGGCCGGTACCGGCGCCCATCTCGCGCAACTCAAGGAGGTCGTGGGGGTCGTGAAGGCCTACACCACGCGGGTGGGTGAAGGACCATTCCCAACGGAATTGCAGGACGAGGTGGGCGAGCGCCTGGCCCGCGAGGGCGCGGAATGGGGCGCGACCACCGGGCGCCCGCGCCGTTGCGGCTGGTTCGACGCCGTGGCGGTGCGCTCGGCCGCACAGCGGGGCTCGATCGACAGTCTCTGCATCACCAAACTGGATGTGCTAGACGGAGTGAATCCGCTTCGGATCTGTACGGGATACCGGATGGAAGGCGAAGCGATCGGAACGCGCCCGGCGCTAATGAACCGGTATGCGGAGTGCGAACCCTGCTACGAGCAGATGGACGGATGGAGCGGACGCACCCGCGGCGTCGACCGCTGGGAAGACCTGCCCGACGGCGCGCGCGCCTACATCGAGAAGCTGGAAGAACTGGTGGGCCTTGAGGCCTGCATCGTGTCAACCGGACCGGCGCGCGAGGAAACGATCGTTCGCCGCCACCCCTTCGATTCGTAGCGCGACGCCAGGATCGGTTCAGCCCTCGCTGACCCACTCGCCTCCGATCGTTCGGCTGTAGCCCCGAAACTCCGCTATTTTCACGCCTTGATCATCCGTCACGGTCACGTCGAAGATGCCGTTGCGGCCGTACACGGCCACGCCGGACGCATGCGCACTGAGGCGGGTTCCGGCCGTGACCCTGTCGATGAAGGAGATCGTGCAATGCATGGTCACCGCTCGCCGGTTCAGGCTGTTGCAGGCGAAGGCGAAAGCCGTGTCGGCCATGGCGAATATCAGTCCGCCGTGGCACACGCCGTGGCTGTTGAGCATGCCGGCCTTGACGGTGAGGTGCACGGAGGCCTCGCCCGGCGTGACTTCGCCGAGTTCCAGGCCCATTTCCTTCGATGCGCGATCATTGGCCCACATGAGCCGGGCAGTGGCCTGCGCCACTTCAAGATCGGTCTTGCTCATCCGGGGCCCGGCGCCCCGCGGATTGATGCCGAGAAGAGGACTCGAACCTCCACGGGGTTGCCCCCACTGGCACCTGAAGCCAGCGCGTCTGCCAATTCCGCCACCTCGGCACGATGTTGCCTTGCGAACCCGGCGCGGCTACCTGCCGCTGGGACGCCAAGGCGCTTGGAACAGGCCGAAATTTTGCGTTTTACCGCTCCATATGTCAATGATTTCCCGGTTTTTCGAAGATGCCAACGGCGATCGAACAGCGCGTAATTTCTGAAGCCGGGCTTAGGGCGTTCTGGCCCGAGCGCGTTCGCGGGCATGCCGAGCGAATCGCCGCGCGCCCTCCCTCCGCCGGCGAGCGGGAAGACCTGCGGGAACTGCCGCTGGTGACCATTGACGGCGCCAACGCGCGCGATTTCGACGACGGCGTTCTCGCCGAACCCGCCGGCGCCGGCTGGCGCGTCATTGTGGCGATCGCAGACGTTTCGCATTACGTGCGTCCGGCCGATCCGCTGGACCGGGAGGCCGCCCGCCGCGGCGTGTCGGTGTATTTCCCGGGCTCGGTGTTGCCGATGCTTCCCGAAGTGCTCTCCAACGATCTGTGCTCCCTCAAGCCGGGCGTGGACCGCCTTTGCCTGGCCTGCGAAATGCATCTCGACGCCCGCGGACGCCTCAAGTCCTGGCGATTCTTCCGCGCCGTCATGCGGTCGGCCGCCAGGCTCACGTATTCGGGCGTTCACACCGCGATCGAGGCAGGCAACGCGAAGTCGCGCCGCGAACTGGGTGCGCTGCTGGAACCGGTGGAACGGCTCTACGCGGTCTGGCGCCTGCTGGCCATGGTCCGCCGCCGCCGCGGCGCGCTGGAAGTGGACCTGCCGGAAACCCTGGTCCGCCTGGGGCCCAACGGTGAAGTGCGGTCGATGGAGCAGGCCGAGCGCTACGACGCCCACA
The DNA here is from genome assembly GCA_026707445.1 of Gammaproteobacteria bacterium. Lineage (GTDB taxonomy): Bacteria > Pseudomonadota > Gammaproteobacteria > Steroidobacterales > Foliamicaceae > Foliamicus. Next base: position 43,485 of record JAPOWV010000008.1, on the reverse strand, counting down.
GGGTGATCGAGGAACTGATGATCGCCGCCAATGTCGCCACCGCCCGGTACCTGGGCCGGGCGCGGATGCCCGCGCTGTACCGCGTGCATTCGCCGCCCGACGCGGATGGTTTCGAGGAACTCCGCCACCTGTTTGCCGGCGCGGGGCATCCGCTTTCCGAGGCGGCCGGCCGCAATCCCGATGAGATCAACCGGGCGTTGCGGGCGCTTCGAGGTCAGCCCTCGTACGAAACCATCGCGGTCGCCACGCTCAAGTGCATGCAGCAGGCCTGTTACCAGCCGGCCAATATCGGCCACTACGGCCTGGCGCTGAAGTCCTACACGCACTTCACCTCGCCGATTCGCCGCTACCCGGACCTGCTGGCGCATCGCGCGATCAAGCACCTGATCGACGGCGGCCGGGGCGAAGCCGCGCCGCTGCGCGGAAACGAGCTGGCTCAAACAGGTTCGGCCTGCTCGGAGAGGGAACGTCTGGCGGAGAAAGCAATGCGAATGGCGGTAAAGGCCTACAAGCTGCGCTATCTGTCCAGCTGTCTCGGCGACACCCTCGACGCCTTCGTGTCGCATGCAAGCGGCAAGGGACTGTTCGTGCAGGTGCCGGAGGTCGGCATGAAAGGGATGATCCCGCGCTGGCGCCTGCCGTCCAGGCGGGGCCGCCGCAACCGCGACGGGCGGGGCGCAAAGGGCCTGCACGGTTTTACCCTGGGTCAGCAAGTGTTCGTGCGCGTTGCCCGAGTGGACGAGGAGCGGGGGCACCTTGACCTCGATCTGCTCGCCGGTTGATCGTTCCCGTATAATCGCTCCCCACGCTGCGGGCTTCGGCCTGCGTTTTCTCCTTAGCCGCACCGCGCCGGCGGGCGGCCAAAGACCGTTGAGGAGTTCCATTGCGACACTACGAAATCATGCTTCTGATCCATCCGGATCAGAGTGAGCGGGCCCGCGTAATGATGGATCGTTACGTGGGCATCATTGAAGGCGGCGAGGGCCAGGTTCATCGCAACGAGGACCTGGGAAGGCGCATGCTGGCCTATCCCATCGCCAAGGTGCAGAAGGCGCACTACATGCTGATGAACGTGGAGTGCGGGCAGGACACCCTGGACGAACTGGTGGGCGCGCTGCACTTCAGCGATGCCGTATTGCGCCACCTTGTCGTGCGCCGCGACGAGGCGGTCACCGACAAGTCCGTTCTGGCCAGGGCGGCCGAGAAGGAAGCGGCGCGCGAGAGCCGCGAGTTTCCGTATGACAAGGAAATCGCCCACGGTCGGCGCGCGAAGCGGGAGGAAGCCGGAGAGTCGGACGACAAGGCGAAGGCGGCCGCCGAAGATGCGCCGGCTTCCGACGACGCGCCGGAAGCCGATGCCGAGCCGGAAGCCGATGCGGCGCCCGATTCTTCGGAAGAGTCCGCTGAGGCGCCGGAAGAGTCCGCTGAAGCGCCGGAGGAGCCCGCGCAAGCGGTGGAGGACGAGCAGGCCGCGGATGAAGCCGAAGCTGCAGAGGACGAGGCAGCGGATGCTTCCGCCGATGAGCCCGCCGGGGAAGCGGACAGTCAGACCGACGCTGAACCCGTGGAAAGCGATGCGCCGGCCGACGATGCCGCCGCCGGGGACGACGAGGACTCGAAGGAGGAGAAGGAATGAACCGCTACAACCGCCGGCGCCGCTATTGCAAGTTCACGGCCGAGGGCATCAAGGAGATCGACTACAAGGACGTGGGGCTGCTTCGGCAGTTCGTGACCGAGACGGGCAAAATTATTCCGGCCCGCACCACCGGAACCTCAGCGAGATATCAGAGGCAGCTCGCGCTTGCCGTGAAGCGGGCCCGCTATCTCGCCCTGCTGCCATACACTGACCAGCAGAAGTAGAGCCGTCATGCGGATCATTCTCCTGGAAAGAGTCGAGAGCCTCGGCGGGATCGGGGACATCGTGGACGTGCGCGCCGGATACGGGCGCAACTACCTGCTGCCGCAGGGCAAGGCTGCGCCCGCCACCGAAAAGCAGATCGCCGCGTTCGAAGAGCGGCGCGCGGAATTGATGGCGATGGAAAGGGAACGCATGGCCGCCACTACGGCCCGAGCCGAGCAGGTGCAGGCGGTGCTGCCGCTCACCATCATCGCCAACGCCGGCCCGGTTGGCACGCTGTACGGTTCGGTCGGTCCGGCCGAGATCTCCGCCGGTTTCGAGGAAGCCGGCGTGGAGGTGTCGCGCTCGGAAGTGCAGATGCCCGACGGCCCGATCAAGGAGCTGGGCGAGCACCCCGTTACGCTGAAGCTGCATGCCGACGTGCAGCAGGAGGCCACGATCCGCGTGGTCGGACAGGCCGGCGAGACCGAGGTTTTGCCGGGGGCCGAGCCATTGCCCGCGGACGAGGAAGAGGAAACGGAAGAGACGTTACTGACGGGAGGGGACGCGACCGCGGACACGGACGGGGAAGCTCCGGAGTCGGAACCGACGGCCGATGGGGCGGATGAAGATGCCGCCGGGGCCGAGCCGCAGGTTCAGGCCGCGGATTCCGATGGAGATGGCTGAGAACGGCGATCTTCTTCCCTCTTCGGTTGACGCCGAGCGCGCCCTGCTTGGCGGCCTGATGCTGGAGAATGAAACCTGGGACGAGGTGGCGGACCTGCTGGCGGGCGGCGATTTCTCCCGCGACGACCACCGCCTGATTTTCGGCGCCATTCGCGACCTCATCAACGGCGGCAAGCACTGCGACAACCTGACCGTCTGCGAGCATCTCCGCTCGCGTGAACAACTGGACGACGCCGGCGGCGCCGTATATGTCGGGAATCTGCTGATCGGCACGCCCAGCGCGGCCAATGTGGAGACCTACGCCCGGATCGTTCGCGACATGTCGATACTGCGCCAGCTGGCGCGGGCGGGGCGGCGGATTACCGGGCGCGTGCTGAAGACCGGCGGCCGGGAAGCCGATGAACTTCTGGAGGAAGCTGAGCAGGAAATCTTCCGGATCAACGAGCAGAGTTTCAAGGGCGATCTCGACGAGCTGGAAATGGGCGAGGCGTTTCGCGCCGAACTGGTCAACTGGTTGCGCGAGCGGGAGAAAAGCGGCGAGGCGGTGACCGGCGTGGCTACGGGGCTTACCGATTTCGACAACCTGACGGCCGGGCTTCAGAATGGCGACCTGGTCATACTGGCGGGCCGTCCGTCACTGGGCAAGACCTCCCTGGCTCTGACGATCGCGCAATCGGCCGTATTGAGCCAGAAGCCGGTATCGGCACTGCTGTTCAGCCTCGAGATGCCCAAGAAGCAGATCGCGCTGAGGCTGCTTTCCTCGCTGGGGGAAATCGACCATGCGGATCTTCGCATCGGGAAGATCGGGCGTAACTGGAGCAAGGTCAACAGTGCGCTGAACATGTTGAAGGAAGCGCCGCTGTTGATCGACGATTCCCAGTTGCTGACTCCCGACCGGATTCGCTCGCGGGCCCGGCGGGTATCGCGGTCCGAGGCGCGCGCCGGGCGCAAGCTGGGCCTGGTCCTGGTGGACTACCTGCAACTGATCGATGCGTCGCCTTCCGAACGGCGCGACGTCAACCGGGCCATAGAGCTCGGCGCCATATCCAAGTCGCTCAAGGCCCTGGCGCGCGAACTGGACGTGCCCGTCGTGGTCCTGTCGCAGTTGAACCGTGAGGTGGAGCGACGGCCGGACCGGCGCGTGCAACTGTCCGACCTGCGCGATTCCGGGGCGATCGAGCAGGATGCCGATGTCGTTGCCTTTGTTACATTGCCGGAGAGTCAGGAGAAGCAGGATCTCTACCACGTCAACAAGCGCGTGCTGCACGTGGCCAAGCAGCGCAACGGACCCACCGGCGAATGCGAGGTGTACTTCGAAAGCGCCTGCATGCGCTTTCGCGACCTGCAGCCCGGCGACGCCGAGGATGAGCTGCCACCGGCTCCTTCCGTCGAGTATTAGGGCTCGTTAACATCGGGCCCTAAAGCGGCGGCGCGCTGGCGCTGCTGCGCGGGCAGAGGAGGGCGAAATCAGTAATACGGCCGACCGCGTGCTGGAAGCTCTTGCTCCCCACGGGCCGCTTTCGTCCGCGATCGAAGGATTTGTCGCGCGCGAGGGTCAGCAGGAAATGGCGCTTGCCGTGGCCGAGACGCTGGCCGACGGCGGCTGCCTGATCGCCGAGGCCGGACCGGGCGCCGGGAAAACCCTGGCCTATCTCGTTCCGGCCCTGCTCGCCGGGCGCCGCGCGGTCATCTCCACCTATTCGCGCAACCTCCAGGACCAGTTGTTTCTACGCGACCTGCCGCAGGTGGGCGAGGCCCTGGGGCGGCCGGTCAAGGTGCGCATGCTGAAGGGTCGCGGCAACTACCTTTGCCGCTACCGTCTGGCGCTGGCCTCCGGGAAGCCCGAAGAACTCGACGGCAGGGAGCGCGCCGACCTGGAAAGCGTCCGGGCCTGGGCCGGACACACCGTTTCGGGCGACCTGGCCCGCTGCGAAGGCGTGCCCGAGAATGCGCCGATCCTGAGAAGGGTTACCTCTACGCGCGAGAACTGCCTGGGCAAGGAATGCCCGGATTTCGAGTCGTGCCACGTTTTCCGGGCCCGGGAACAGGCCGCGCAAGCACGGATCGTGGTGGTGAACCACCATGTGCTGATGGCCGATCTTCAACTCAAGGCAGCCGGCGCGGATGGGCTGTTGCCGAAGTTCGACTGTCTGGTCGTGGACGAAGCCCACGCATTACCGGAAGTGGCGCGTGAGAGCCTTGCATTAAGCCTCGGCACCGGACAGATCCTGGATGCCTTGAGGGACGTACAGCGCGAGGCCCTGGCCGCGGGCGTCTGGGCGGAAGTGGAAGAGGAGCACGACGCGCTGCGTAACGCAGTGCGCGATCTGCGCCTGGCCTGCCCGCGGGATCCGGGAGAGAGCGACTGGGCGCCGAAAATGCTTGGCCGCGAGACCGAGATGCTTGATTTCGCGATGGAGCAGTTGATCGAGTGTTGCGAGGACGCCGCCGAAGAGGAGCAGGACGCTCTGGTTCTCGCCACCGCCGGCCTGCGGGACATGCGTGACCGCCTTGAATACATGTCCGGAGCCCTGGATGAACTGCGCGGGGACCAGGAGTTCGAGTACGCGGATTACGCCTACCCGGATGCCGATTTCGATGCCGACCCGGCCGTGCCCGGGAGCCTCCGCGCGGGCTGGATCCGCACCACGCGCAGCCAGGTCACGCTGAATCTGACCCCGGTGGACATCGCCGGGGAATTCCAGCGCCTGGTGGACAAGACCGAGGCGTCGTGGATCTTTTCCTCGGCGACCCTGAGCATCGACGGCGATTTCACGCATTTTGCGCGGCGCCTTGGATTCGAGGACATGCGCGAACTGCTGGTGGCCAGTCCCTATGACTACCGGCGCAACACCTTGCTGTATGTTCCGCAGGATCTGCCGATCCCGGGGCGCACGGCGGAAGGGTACACCGAGGCGGTACTGGAGGCGGCCCTGCCGGTGGCGGCCGCTGCCGGCGGAAGAGCGTTCTTTCTGTTTACCAGTTACCGGGCGCTGGACGAGGCGCGGGAAGTGCTCGGCGACGATCCCGTATGGAAGGACCGTTTCGTCGCCCAGGGCGCAGGCAAGCCGCGCAACCTGCTGCTGGAGGAATTCAGGAGCCGGAAAGATTGCATCCTCCTGGGCACCCGGAGTTTCTGGCAGGGCGTGGACGTGCGCGGGAACGACCTGATTCTCGTGGTCATCGACCGACTGCCGTTCGAGGCGCCCGCAAACCCCGTTTACCGGGCCCGTCAGCAGGCTGTCCGCGCGCGTGGCGGCGATCCCTTCAACGAGATATCGCTGCCCGAGGCGGTGCTTGCGCTGAAGCAGGGCGCAGGCAGGCTGGTGCGCGGCGAGAGCGACAAGGGGATCGTGATGATCTGCGATCAGCGCCTGCTGACCAGGGGCTACGGCCGCCGCTTTCTGGGCAGCCTGCCGCCGATGCCGCTGACCCGCGATCCCGGTGAGGCCCTGCGCTTCATGACCCGCGTTGCCGGCGAGCCGCGCCTGGAGGCGGCATGAGCGGTTTTCGCTGCCTGGCGCTGGAGACCGGCGTGCGGCCATCGACCGTTGCCGCCTGCAATGGAGATCGGCATTTCGAGACGTCTGTGCCCGGCGGGGCAAAGATCGCGGCTGCACTGTATGAAACGATAGACAGGGTCCTGGACGAGGTCGATCTCTCGCTCGATGACCTCGATTGCATCGCCTTCGGGCGCGGCCCGGGCGCATTCACCGGTCTGCGCGTAGCGGCCGCCGCGGCCCAGGGCCTGGCAACGGGCCTGGGGATCCGGGTGTGCGCGGTTTCCAGCCTCGCCGCCCTGGCGCAGGATGCCTGGGATCGCGCACCCGGACGCACGTGGATTGCGCCCGCTCTGCCCGCGGGGCGCGACCAGGTCTACCTGGGCTGGTACCGGATCGCCGAGTCAGGCCTCGTTTCGGCCGAGACGGACGATCGGCTTGCGCCGACGGCCCAGTCCCGCTTGCCGGGAACCGCGCGTTTCGTCGCCGCCGGCAAGATCTGGTCCGAGGACGAGGCCCTGCAGGCCGCAAATGCAGGCCGAATAGCCGCGGTGGCGGACAGCGCCGCTCCCCCCGCACGCGCGGTGCTTCGCCTGGCGAAGCAGGAATACGGCGAAGGCCGCCTGCTGCGCCCGGAGGACGCCCGGCCCGTCTATCTGCGGGGCGCGCTGGGGGACCCTGCCTACAAGGCCTGATCCAGGTCCTCGAGAATATCGTCGATATGCTCGATCCCGACGCACAGCCGGATCATGTCGGGCGTCACGCCGGCCCCAGCCTGCTCTTCCTCGCTCAGTTGCCGGTGCGTGGTCGAAGCGGGATGCGCGGCCAGCGACTTGGCGTCGCCGATATTGACCAGCCGCCGGAAAAGCTTGAGCGCGTCGTAGAACTTCACGCCGGCCTCGAAGCCGCCCTTTACGCCGAAACTCAGCAGGGCCGACGGGCGCCCGTTCGTGTACTTCTGTGCAAGATCATAGTACGGGGATTCCGGCAGGCCCGCGTAGTGCACCCACGCCACGCGCGGGTGCTCCTTGAGGTAGTTGGCCACGGCGAAGGCATTGTCGATGTGCCGCTCCAGGCGCAGTGACAGCGTTTCGACGCCCTGCAGAATCAGGAAGGCATTCAGCGGACTCAGGGCCGATCCGGTATTCCGCAAGGGCACGGTCCGGGCGCGGCCGATATAGGCTTCCGGCCCGAGAGCTTCGCTGTAGACGACCCCGTGATAGGAGGGTTCGGGCCGGGTGAGTCCGGGGTAGCGGTCGGCGTACTCCGTCCACGGGAAGTTGCCGCTGTCGATGATTGCGCCGCCCATCGAGTTGCCGTGCCCGCCGATGTACTTGGTGAGCGAGTGGACCACGATATCGGCGCCGAACTCAAACGGCTTGAGCAGGGGCGGCGGTGTGACCGTGCTGTCGACGATCAGCGGGACGCCGTGGCTGTGAGCCATCTCGGCTATCGCCTCGATGTCCGCGATATTGCCGGCGGGATTGCCGATCGTTTCCGCGAACACGGCGATGGTCTTCTCGTCGATAAGCCGTTCCAGAGCGGCGGGGCTGTCGTCTTCGGCCAGCCGGACGTCGATGCCCTGCTTCGGAAGCATGTGCGTGAACAGCGTGTAGGTGCCGCCGTAAAGCAACGGCACCGAAACGACGTTGTTGCCCGCTTCGGCGATGTTCAGGATCGAGTAGTTGATCGCCGCGCTTCCCGAACTCACGGCCAGCGCCGCGACGCCGCCCTCCATGGCCGCGAGGCGCTTTTCCAGCACGTCGTTGGTGGGGTTCATGATACGGGTGTAGATGTTCCCCGGCACGGCCAGGTTGAACAGGTCCGCGCCATGCTGGGCGTTGTCGAATTCGTACGCCACGGTCTGGTAGATGGGCACGGCGATGGCCTTGGTGGTGGGGTCGGGCTCGTAGCCGCCGTGAATCGCAATAGTTTCCTGTCGCATTGAAGCGCTCCTTGTGGTTGCAGTTGTAGTTGGGGGGTGGGTTTGGTGAAGTATCAGGACGCGCAGTCCCGCATGCCGAAAGCGACCTCGCGGCCGACTCCCTGCATGAAGGGCATACAGCGTTCCGAATGAGCCAGGCGGCACACAAGCCCTATCCAGTTGCTGAACAGGGCTTTGCCGGTGTCACCCCAGGTGTTGTCGAGGTGCGGCTCCATTTCTCCCTCGGGGAACGCGGGCATTGAATCGCCTCGCGCCCTGGCGCGGGTGGCCTGGTCCATGAAAGACTCCACGAGTTCCGCGGCATGGGAGGAAAAGTAGTTGTCCGGGTAGGGCGGACGCTCGCCGATCTCACCGGCGAGATAGCGGTTGATTTCGCGCTTGTACTCTTTCAGCAGGCTGTTGTGGTCGTACTCCGGGTGGCCCTGAAAGAAAACAAGTCGTGATTGATCGGGGCTTACGGCAAGATGAACGCCGGCCTCGTCGCTTTCCGCGAGAATGTGCAGGCCCGCGGTTTCAAGCTGTTCGCGGGTGATCTCGTTGAAGCGGGAATGCGGCACGTCGAAGCGCGTGTTGATACCCTGCAGCAAAGGGTGGCGGCGGTTGGTGGCGCGGTGGCTGAAAACGCCCCACTTCTTGTGCCGAAGCGGCCGGCGATCGATGCCGTACAGCTGCTTTACGAGCGCGTGGGTCGCCAGGCAGGAGCAGAGGATGCTGTGCACGTTTTCCTGCGCCCAGTCGATGATCTCTCGAAGCGGGTTCCAGAACGGCTCCTCGTCGAGAGCGGGGTTGCTTACGTTGGCGCCGGAAATGATCAGCGCATCGAGCCGCGTCTCACGCAGCTGCTCGAAAGTCGTGTAGTGCTCGGCGATATGCGCCTGCGCCGCGCCGCTGCGCGGCAGGCATCCCACGGAAAAGAAGTGCGCGTAAAACTGCGCCGGCTGGCTGCAGTTGGCGATCAGGCTCAGGAATTGCCGCTCGGTAATCTCCAGAGCGGCGTCGGGCATCATGTTCAGCACCCCGACATGCAGCTCGCGCGGGTCCAGCGACAGGCTGCTACCGGCGGACAGCACGTCGTTGCCCTGCTCGCGCAGTCTGTCGAAAGAGGGCAGATTGTTGTGCGCCACGAGGGGCATGATGGGATGCAAGCGGTAACAATGCGGGGCCGGTGAGTATATGCCCGAATGATCTCGGGTCAAGACGAACCCACTGAAACGTGCGTATCTATTTCTTCCAGCGGGGGGCGACCAGGCGGCGCTTACCGTCCCTGGACATGGCGATTCCCTTCTCCTGCAGGTTCTCGCGGTCCCACAGCTCGCAGGTGACCTGGCGGTGGCGCTGGTCGAGCGCCTCGCAGTAATTGGTGTAGAGGCAAAGCCGCACTTCATCGCCGCGGCCCGACCGGACCTTTTCGAACCAGTCGGGATCGGCCAGCGCCTGCCGGGCCAGGCCGGCGATATCGCCTTCGCCGTCGGCCAGCACTCTTTCCGCCTGCTCGAAGTTGTGCAGGCCGCCAACAGCGACGGTAGGCGTGTCCAGTCCCGCCGACCTTATCGCGGCGCGCACCTGTCCCGCGGGCTGGAGGTTGCGGCCGAACGGCCCCTTCGCGTCGGAGTAGTACGACGGCATGCACTCGTAGCCGCTGGGTCCGGTGTAGGGATAGGCGGCCCAGCCGACCTTCGGCTGTTTGGCGTCCTCGAACTTGCCCCCCCGCGACAGTGAAATGAAGTCCATGCCCTGCGCCGCCAGGCGGCTGGCGAAGAATGCGGCCTCATCGGTTTCCATGCCGCCGTTCAGGCAGTCCTCGGTGAGCATCCGGCAGCCCACGACATAGTCGTCGCCCACCCTGTCCCGCACGGCCTCGAAAACCTCCACGGGCAGGCGCACCCGGCCTTCGAGGCTGCCGCCGTACCCGTCCTCGCGAGTGTTCAGCGAGGACAGAAACGAGGCCATCGTGTAGGCGTGCGCGTAGTGCAGTTCGACGCCGTCGAAGCCGGCCTCTCGTGCGCGCCCGGCGGCGTCGGCAAACAGGCCGGGGAGCTTCCGGGGGAGGTCTCGGATGTGCGCCAGTTCAGTGTCGGTCACGCGCTCTCGGGCGCCGTATTGCAGCGCTTCCCATTCGCGCTCGTCCAGCACCTCGATGAGCTCATCGTCGGACATGTCGACCAGGGCCGCACGGATTTTCGCCTCTGGGACGGATTGGGATACATTTATTTTATCAATATGATAAGGCTGTATTCTAAGAAATTCATTAAGATATCGTTCGCGCTTGGGGCGTCTGCGTATGCTCAGGAAGTCGATGATCTGAATGAACAGGCGGGTATAACCGCCGCTGGCCTTTCGAACGGTCTCGGTCAGCGTGCGCAGCCCGGGCAAAAAGCGGTCGTGGCCGATCCGCAGCAGCGGTCCCGAGGGAATATCGCGGATACCCGTGGCCTCGACAACGATGGCGCCGGGGCGCCCCTGGGCGAAGCGCCGGTACCAGTCGAGGATGTCGGGCGTAACGATGCCGTCTTCGGTGGCGCGCCAGGGTACCATCGCCGGCACCCAGGTGCGTTCGTTGAGCCGGCACTGGCCGTTCCGCCCCAATGCGAGCGGCTGAAACAGGAGCGATTGTTTCGCTTCTTCGCGGGTCGGCCAGCGGCCGGGTTCGGCCGCATACTTGATGCGCTCGGCCGGACGCCACATTGCCACGGCACTATTCCGGGATCACGGCGGTGGCTTCGATTTCCACCAGCGCCTTCGGTTCGACCAAGGCCGAGACCTCGACCAGGCTCATGGCGGGGTAGTGCTTGCCCAACACACTCCGATAGGCCGTGCCGATTTCCGACTGCGCGTCCAGGTAGGCCCGCCGGTCGGTAACGAACCAGGTAAGCCGCACCAGGTGTTCCGGCCCGGCCCCCGCCTCGGCCAGCACGGCCACCACGTTCGCGAGCGCCAGCTTCACCTGCCCTGCCAGCGTGTTCGGAAATTTGCCCTGCCTGTCCCAGCCGACCTGGCCGGCCGTGAACACCAGCCTGCCTTGTGCCGAGACGCCGTTGGCGTAGCCTTTCGGGCGCGGCCAACCGGGTGGTTGCAGTATCTCGCTCATCGGCCCGTACTTTATCAGCGGCCATGATTTCCGGAAATCGGTTTGCAGGTGTACGATTCAACTCCGGAACGCGGGTTGGGAGAAACAGATGTCGTCAACCGTAATGGTCACAGGCGCCAATCGCGGATTGGGCCTGGAGTTCGCGCGCCAATATGCGGCCGATGGATGGCGCGTGCTGGCCACCTATCGCAATCCGGCAGTGGCCGGAGAATTGCTGGAGTTGGCCGAGCAGGACAACGTGCAGGCGTTCACGCTGGACGTGTCGGACTTCGACGCCATCGCGGCGTTGGCCGACGAGTTGCAGGACGAAACGATCGACGTGTTCCTCAGCAACGCCGGCCTGTTCGGACCCAAGCCCGGGGCGGAGTCGGATCTGAGGCAATCGTTCGGGCACATCGATTACGGGATCGTGCGCAAAGTCCTGACGGTCAATTCGCTCGCACCGCTGAAATGCGCCGAATCCTTTGTGGAGCACATCGCCCGCAGTGAGCAGCGCAAGTTCGTCGCGCTGTCCTCGATCGAGGGATCGATCAGCCGGGCGCAGCGCGACCTCTACGCCTACCGCACCAGCAAGGCCGCGCTGAACATGGTCACGCGACTGCTTTCCGGGGACCTGGCGGACCGCGGGATCACCGTGGTGAGCATCTGCCCCGGCTGGGTGAAGACCCGCATGGGCGGCGAGTTCGCGAAGCTGGAACTGACGCCTGCGATCCGCGACTTCCGCGGGCTGGTCGCCCGCCTCACGCTGGAGGAAAGCGGCAGGTTCATCGAATCGCCCGGGAATCCATTAGCCTATTGATCGGGAGAGGAGGATCGGAATATGGGCAAGAGCACACGACGCTCGTTCATTACGTCGGCGGTTGCCGCTGGTGTCGCCGGTTCTGTGGCGAAGGCGGAGAGCGCGAACCGGCGGCCGCTTGATCTGGATGATCCCCGCGACAATCTCGACGCGTATATCAAGGCGCGATCGGATGTTTCAGGGGCCGATGCGCCGTTGTGGAGCACCGGTCATGTCTGGAGTTTCGTTCCGGGGCAACCCAGCAGGCTGCTGTTCAAGACCAGCGCCCTCGTCATCTCCAGGACGGTCAGGGACGAGGGCGGCTATGACTGGCTGAACCGGGAATGCGTGTATTTCCAGGATCCGGACACCGGCGAGGTGCTGGATCGCTGGTTCAACCCCTTCACCGAACGCGAGGTGCAGGTTTTTCACATCCGGAACATAAACGTGAACGGCCGTTTCGACTACCCGGCTGAAGGCGGATCGGCCCTGCAGCCGTATACGGAGCACATGGGGGACGTGACTTTCTATTGGGACCTCATGTTTTTCGGAGAATCGCCGCTGAGCATGGAGGAATACCCGGCCTATGTCGGAAGCCCCTATTACCAGGGCGCCGCGGTCTACAACCACCACGTCAAGCGCGCGGACCTGGAGAACCACGACCTGGGCGCGGCGCCCGCGAGCGTAAGCTGGGTCTCCAACCGCCAATGGGCGCCCTGGATGGAGATGGGACGCTGGGCCGGCGGCCTGGTGATGTCGACGCGCGGGAAGAAGCTTGCCAAGGTCACCGACCTGCCCGCGGACATGCTCGACTACATGGAAAGAAACGATCCCGAATACCTGCGTTCTCCCGAGGAGGTCACCCGGAACACAACGACCTTCTACGAAGAGTTCAAGAAGTACGTGGACGAGAAGCGCGCCAATCAAATGGAGGAAAAACCATGACAAACCAGATAACACGTCGCAGCCTGCTGTCGAGCGGTGCGGGCGCTTTGGCGGGAATGGCCGCAATGCCGGCGCTGACCGCCTCGAAGTCCTCGGCGGCCGAGACCGCCGGCAGCACCGACGGCACGTATCCCACGGTGCCGCTGCGCAGCGACACCGTGAACTTCGGCGTTGTGCAGTCGCGCGTTCATCCCGTGGATGCCTCCAATACGAAGCAGACGCTGAAGAAGAACCTCGATCACATGCTGTGGTTGATCGACAGGGCGCAGTACTACGGCGGCCACAAGGACTTTCTGGCCTTTCACGAGTTTCCCCTGACCGGCTGGGACCGGTGGACGCGCTCCGAAATACTGAGCTTCGCCCCGGAATTGCCGGGCGAGGAAACGGAAGCCATCGGCGCCAAGGCGCGCGAGCACAACTGCTATATCTCCTTCGGAACCTACGCGCAGTACAAGGACTGGCCGCGCCACATCATGAGCGTGGCGGTGGTGATCGGGCCGGACGGCGAGATCGTTTCCCAGCAGTGGAAGGCCCGCAACATCCATGGCGTGTTCGTGGGCTTCGAGCTATTCACCACTTCCGTCTACGAGGTGCTGGAGCGCTACGTGGAAATGTATGGCTGGGATGCCGTGATTCCCGTGGCGCGGACCTCGGTGGGCAACATCTGCATCTCGCCCTGCAAGATGGAGCCGGAACTCTATAGGGCCATGTCGATCAAGGGCGCCGAGATCATCATCCGTACGTCAACGGGCGGATACAACCACCTCGACATGCGCAATGTCTGCCAGTCGAACAAGGTATACGGCGCGCTGTCGAACAACGCCGTCTCGCCGGGCAACAAGAGCTTTTTCGAGACCGCGGGCGGCGGCGGCAGCGTCATCATCGGCCCGGACGGAAAGATCCTTGCCGAGGTGGAGGGCCATCACGAGGAACTGATCAACTACCGGATCCCCATGGCCGATTTCCGCGAGCAGCATCGGATTCCGGATTTCCACGCTGAGCTTTACGCGCACGTGCTTGACGGCTACAAGTCCCGCTACGCGCCGGGCGCGTTCCTGGACTACCTGCCGGAAGGGCTCGACGAGGCCTACCAGCAGTTCAAGGAAAAGGCCCGCTGGTAATTCATCCGGATCGCTACTCCCATTGACGGAGCGGCCACTGGAGTTCGGGGATGGAGCGCGCGCAAAAGGTTGTGCTGGCTTACTCCGGGGGGCTGGATACGTCCGTAATCTGCCGGTGGCTTCAGGAGACCTGCGGCGCCGAGGTGGTGACCTTTACCGCCGACATCGGTCAGGGCGGGGAGGTCGAGCCGGCGCGCGCCAAGGCGAAGTCGATGGGCGTGGAGGAAATCCACATCGAAGACCTCACGGAGACTTTTGCCCGCGACTACGTGTTCCCCATGCTCCGCGCGAATGCGCTGTATGAAGGGGAATACCTGCTGGGCACCGCTATCGCCCGGCCGCTGATCGCCAGGCGCCTGGTGGAAATCGCGGAGGAGACCGGCGCGGACGCCATCGCCCACGGCGCCACCGGCAAGGGCAATGACCAGGTGCGGTTCGAACTGGGGGCATACGCGCTCAATCCCGGCATCAAGGTAATCGCCCCGTGGCGGGAGTGGGACCTGAACTCCCGGGAGAAGCTGCTGGCCTATTGCCGGGAACACGACATACCCGTGGATTTCGAGCAGCAGGACCAGTCGCCTTATTCGATGGACGCCAACCTGCTGCACATTTCCTACGAGGGCGGCGACCTGGAAGACCCCTGGCGCGAGCCCGACGAGAGCATCTGGCGCTGGACCGTGTCCCCGGAAGCGGCGCCGGATGAACCGCTGGTTGTGGAGATCGAATTTGCCTGCGGCGATCCTGTGGCGCTGGACGGCGAGCGGCTGAGTCCCGCGGGCTTGCTCGCGCGCCTGAACGAACTGGGCGGAGCGCATGGAGTGGGGCGCCAGGACCTGGTCGAGAACCGCTACGTGGGCATGAAGTCGCGCGGGTGTTACGAGACGCCCGGCGGCACGGTCCTGCTGAAAGCGCACCGCGCGATCGAGTCCGTCACGCTCGATCGCGAGGTGGCCCACCTCAAGGACGAGCTGATGCCGCGCTATGCCAATCTGATCTACAACGGCTACTGGTGGTCCCCGGAACGCAAGGCGCTGCAGGCGCTGATCGACGAGTCGCAGGAACCCGTCAACGGGCTCGTACGACTGAAGCTGTACAAGGGGTCCGTCACGGTGCTCGGCCGCCGTTCTCCGGACAGCCTGTTTGACGAGGGCATGGCGACCTTCGAGGACGACCGCGGCGCCTACAGCCAGGGCGACGCAACGGGCTTTATCCGCCTGAACGCCCTGCGCCTGCGCCTCGCCGCGAAGCTGGGGCGCAAGCTGTAGCGTCAAAGCCTGGTGTTCGGCTTGCCCCTCAGGTGCGCCACGCGCTCCATTACGTCCGTGCCGAGTTGCAACAAGGCGTCAATGACGTCGAGCGGAATCCAGTTTTCGGCGATCAGCCCGTTCTCGATGCGATAGAAGTCCATTACGCGCATCGTCACGCGCTTTCCGGTGGCCGCCAGACCCAGCCAGCCGGGTCCGGCGTGGGTCGCCTGGACGCTCGGCCAGCCGCCGGTGACGGCGTAGCTGCCGCAGCCCATGTCGATGAAGTGACCCGCGCCGCCGCGGTCGGGAAACGCCCTCAGGAAAGGCGCCTGGTGGTGCGCCCTGTATCCTTCCATTCCCCTGGCCGTGCCGATGCCGGCCGGGCCGTACCAGAGAAAATTCCGGGTCCAGTACTTGTGCTGCTGCATGCTGTCCAGGTCCTTGCCGTCAAACCGGAACAGGCCCTGGTGCATCGCCAGCACAAGCGCGATGCTGCTGGCGCTTTGTTCCGCGTCTTCCTCGCCCAGCCGCACTCCGTCGGCCGTGGCCGGCGGGGGCCACGCCACCTCGGCTCCAAGGCTGGGTGCGATCGGCCAGATGCCCGCCTGACGCAGGAGATCCAGGAGGTCCCACAGGGCATACGTCTGGATTATTTTGCCGTCAACCAGTTCGTGCGCTTCGCCGTAACGCAGGTGCGCCACGCCGTGCGTCGCGGGCACACCCAGCCAGTCGGCCGCGAAGTTGGACTGATAGATGCCGACCGACGCGGCGTAATGCCTGTTGCCCGATTCGCCCACGAGGAAGATCGAGTCGCGCCGCTCCATGTCCGGAAAGGAACGGCGCAGGTTGTGCCAGACGTCCTTGATGGCATCGGTTCCCTCAAGCTCGTTGATAGGATGGGAACCGTACCAGCGGGCATCGGGATGATAGATCCGCTCTATGGCGTCGTCGAGCGCTTTCCCTTCGGCTGCGGCAAGCGCCCTCAGAGCATCGTGGATACCGGCCTTGTCGCCGGGATGCAATGAATACTCACTCATGACTTGCTGAATCCGCCGTTGGGATTCGGTCTTCTGTGTGCGCCACTCAGTTCGGTGTGGTTTCTTCGTCCGCCGGGCGCCAGTTGCGGTCAAAGGGCATGGCGTTTTCCGGGAAGCCGGGCGAGACCGACTTGCGGTAGAGGTGTTCCATGTAGGTCAGCGCGGCCCAGGCCAGTTCGGCGTAGTGAATGAACATCCAGCCCTCGGGCTTCCTGCGGAACACTGCATTGACGCGATAGTCGTCGTTGATCGCCGGGCGGGTGCGCACCTTGAGGTCGAGGCGGTTGTCCCAGGTGGCGATGACGATGGAATCCGAGACCTGCCGCACGCGCAGCCGGTAGGGCACGATATTGACGCTTTCCATCAGCGATCGAACAAAGCCGGGCGGGTTGAAATAACTGTAGAGGCCGTCCTTGCCCATGATCCAGCGGTCGCGTTCCTCGCCGAGATAATACGGCGCTTCTTCGTCGGGGTCCCACGTGTCGTGGATCCGGACCCAGTCGCCCCGGTTGAACCTGTCGGCCCATTCGAGCACGAGATTCTCGATGGCGTCGGCCACCTCGGGCGGGGCGCTGGTTTCTTCGTGCAGGATGGAGTCAGCGGGAAGTCCTGCAGGCAGCAGTAACACCCAGCCAAGCAGTAACGCCTTTCTCATTGCGGCCTCCTCCCACTGGACAGAAGGTCGAGAAACTCCTGGCTGACCTGGCTGCGGTACAGCCGCTCCATGTACATGATGGCGGACATGGGGGCTTCGCCGTAGTGAATGAACTTCCAGCCGTCGTCGGTGTTGCGGAACACGGCATTGGCCTTGAAGTGCTCGCCCTTGGCCGACCCGAACCGGGGCTTGAACTGGAAATCCACGTACCAGATCGCCAGTGCGAGACCGTCGTCGATCATGCGCACCCGGATGCGGTCCGGCGTGTACATCATCTCTGCCAGCTCGCCTTCGGCGCGGTATTCGTAATGGCTGGCCTCGATTTCCCGCAGTCCCGGCGGCGCCTCGTCGGGAATGCTCTTCTCGGGCATTGTCGGCTTACTCGAGAAATAGCCGTTGAGATCGTCCCATCCGACCAGCCAGTCCGGCTGATGGGCGAGCAGCACGTACGGTTCGTCGTCGGGATTGAACACATCCTTTACCGTCGTCCAGGTCGCCGCGCGCCAGCGGCCGGCGAAGTCCGTCACCAGCGACTCGATCGCCGCCGTCGCTTCCGGCGGCGCGGTGCTGCCTATGTCGAACTGGGGATAGAAGGAACCGGCGTTGCCGACGTAATGCTCGCGGTCCTCGCCCTCGTAGTAGTCCGTCTGCGCCATCGCGCCGCCGCCGGCGATCAATCCGGCGCAGATTACAAGTGAAAAGGTTGCGGGTCGCTTGCCCATGGCCGCCCTATATTACGACCGTACCCGGACGATGGGTCAAGCCTCGAGAGAGCTCCTTGCGCACGCGGCGCGGGCTGCGTTTTCACCGGAGCGGATGGCGCTTTCGATTGTGGCCGGGAGCCCGGTGTCGATCCAGTCACCGGCCAGGAAAAGATTTCGGTAGCCGCAGGTAGTCGCCGGTCGCCGGCGGACCTGCGAGGGCGTTTGCGCCATCGTGGCCCGTTTCTCCTTGACCACGCGATAGCCGGGCAGGATCTTCGGGTCCAGTGCCAACGCTGTCGCCACGTCTCGCCAGGTCCTTTCGGCAAGCACCTCGGCGGTTTCGTGCACCAGGTCGCTGCCGGCGCTGACCGTTACGGACGCGATCCGGCCGCGAACGAAAAGCCATTGGGCCGTGCCGCCGATCAGGCCAATAAACGGAAGTTCCGGCGCGATATCGGTCGGGCTCGACAGCAGAAAATGCACGTTGACGATGGGATTGCTTTGCTCGGGCACGGTCAATCCCGGGACCAGCGCGGCCGCCGCCGCCGGCGGCACCGCCAGAACGACGTTGTCTCTGTCCTTGAGCGCGGTCGTTTCGGTGCCGAAGCCCAGCATGCGTGCGCGGCCGTCCCGGTATTCGATTGCCTGCAACCGTTTCTTGAATCGGATGCTCGCGCCATTTCCGCGCAACATGCGAAGCGCGGGCTCCACAAACGCCTCGGACAGGCCCTGCCTTGCCACCAGGGGCCGGCAGGCTTCCTCACCCCTGGCGAAGGTTTCGCGCAATACGGGCCATAGCAGGCGCGCGGCCCCCGTGCTGGCGGACGTATTCAGCGCCGCAACCGCCAGCGGCTCCCACAGCCTCTCGAACAGCACGCCGCTGTTGCCCACCGTTTGCCGAACGGTGCTTTCCGGTCCGGCAAAAGCGAACCGAAGCGCCGAAAGATAACGCCAGGCCGGCGCGCCCGGTACCCGCCGCCTTTTGTCGAAGATCCACCACGGAATCTTTCCGGCGCCCGGCCGAAAGGACCATCGCCGGCCGTTGCGAACGTCGAGAAAGGGAAAACAGGCCCGGTCAGGCCCGATCAGGGCGTTGCCGGCGCCGGTCGCGTTCAGATAGCGCCGGGTTGCCTTATTGCCGCTGAGCAGCAGGTGGTTGCCGTTGTCGATCTGGCATCCAAGCCGGGCGTCCTCATAGGAACGGCAGCGCCCGCCGGCCTGGGCGGCGGCCTCGTATATCGTGACTGGCCGTCCCGCGGCCGCCAGGGAAACTGCCGTCGAAAGTCCCGCTAGTCCAGCACCGACAACATGAACCGCACCCGAACGGCCGCTAGAAGAGCCCATGGCGCAGCGCCAGCCAGATCTTCCGCCAACTCTTGAGCGACACCGGATCGGCAATCTTCTTCCAGCCGCGCGTTTCGAGCAGATTCAGTGTTTCCTGGTAGGTTTCCAGCATGATCACGGCGGGGCGCATCAGGCCCCGCCGCAGACCCTTCAGCAACCACTCGGTTTCGAGATAGTAGCGTCGGGCGAGTCTCGACAGCTCCAGGCAGGCGCCGGCGAAGGAGGGATGAACGATGATGCGGGACAGCGATCTTTCGTCCACACTGTACTTTTGCAGCACCTCCGAAGGAATGTAGAGCCGATTCCTGGCCGCATCCGACTTGACGTCCCGCAGGATATTGGTGAGCTGCAAGGCGTTGCCGAGGGCCACGGCGACTCGCGGGCCCGGCTTCTGAGGCATGCCGAAGACCCGAATCGAGAGCATGCCCACGGCGCCCGCGACTTTCCGGCAGTAGTCGAGCAGGCCATCCACTGAACGTATGCGAACCCGGGGAGCCGCATCGACTTCCATGCCATCGATAATGGCCTGAAACTCCTCTTGCGGCAGGTCGAATTGATCCACAGGTTCCAGCAGGGCCCTGGAAGTAAGCCACTCGGGTTGTCCCCTGTAAAGCAGGTCGATTTCTTCCCGCCAACGCTCGAGCGCCCGCAACTTTTCCGCGGGTTCGCCGGGTGAATCGACGATATCGTCAACCTCGCGGCAAAAGGCGTAGACCGCGTACATGGCCTGCCGCCTTTCCGCCGGCAACAACCGCATGGCCCAGTAGAAGGAAGTCCCCGACTGCCTGACCACACGATTCGCGTGCGCCGCAGGCGATATTTTCTCCGGAACCGGGTCGGCAGGCCTGGTCATCGATTGATGTGCGATCCTGACTTGGTTCAAGCTTACCCCCTTAGCTTGTACGGCCCGTTTATCGATTGAGAATGCATTATATTCCCGATCATACCGGCATAGCGCTGCGTATGCGCGCCGGTCTGAATCGGGAGAAAGAATTGCATCGGGTCTCAGCCGTTGAGCGTCCTTCGGGCAAGGGCGCGGGGGACGAGAACTTTCCGGTCGGCTCGTGGCTGCTGCCCGCACGGCTGCGCGTGCACATTGCGTCGTTTTATGCCTACGCGCGCGCGATTGACGATATCGCCGACGATCCCGACCTTGAGCCGCAGGAAAAAATAGGGCGCCTGGACCGGTTCGCGCGGGCGGTGGCGGGAAACGACAGCGGCGACCCCGCACTGCGGAAGGCGCACGAAATCCGCCTCAGCCTCGGGGAGACCGGGGTCACGCACCGGCATTGCGTGGACCTGACACGCGCGTTCAAGCAGGACGCTACCAAATTGCGCTACGACGACTGGGACGATCTGATGGGCTATTGCAATTTTTCGGCGGCCCCCGTGGGTCGCTACCTGGTGGACCTTCACGGTCAGCCGGCCAGCGCGTACCCCGCGTCCGACGCCCTTTGCAACGCGTTGCAGGTGCTCAATCATCTGCAGGACTGTGCGGATGACTACAAGGCCCTGAACAGGGTGTACCTGCCGCAGCGCTGGATGAACGAGGCGGGGAGTCCGGTTGAGGATCTCGCCGGAACCCGCTCCACGCCGGCGCTGAGACAGGTAATGGACCGGTGCCTGGATGCGACCGGCGAACTGCTCGTGCTGGCCAGGAAGCTGCCCGGGCAGCTTCACGACCTTCGCTTCGGCATGGAAGCGGCGGTGATCGTGGCCATCGCCGACAAGCTTTGCTCCGAATTGCGCCGCCGCGACCCGCTGGAGGAGCGGGTCGTGCTGAGCAAGGCGCAATATCTGGGCTGTTTTCTGACCGGCGTCGGACGCCGGCTGCGCGATAGAAACCTGCAACGCTTTCGCGAGGAGGCGAACGATGGCTGACACCCGATCCGCCGACGCGAGACGATCGTTCTGGCGGCGGTATTACCGACCGCCGTTTATCGGCGTGATCGCCTTTTTCGCCGTCCTTCTGGCCTTGCCGCTGGCCCACTCCTTCGTGATCCTGGTGCGGGACCTGATCGGCTACGAAAACGCCGGCGGATTGTTTATCGGCGTGGGTGCCGTTGCCGCGGCTCTTCTGCTGATCGGAATCAAGCGTAACGACGAAGTCAGCGGCACTCTGCTCGGGTTCGCCGCCGGGATGCTGATCTGGATCGGCTGGGCCTCGTATTCCTTCAAGTTCAACGAGGTTTCACTCAATCTGCCCATGCCGGAAGTGGGGCCCGGCGTGAAGTGGCCCGCGCATCTGCTCTACATCCAGGGTTCCTTCGGCATCTGCGTGGCGACGCTGCTGTTCTTCGTGTTCAACAAGAACACCCGCTGCAATGCCTTTTACTGGATTCAGAAGAAGGGCCGCCTCAATCTTGGCGAACGCGAGCCGGGGCAGGGACGCAATATCTGCCGTATTACGTTCCTGGAAACGCTCTATGTGACCTGGTTCTTCTACGGCTCCTCGCTGTTTCTCGGTGATGCCAGGTTTCTCGGCTATGGCCATCCCGCGACCTACGGCATCGCTGCCGTGCTGGCGGTCTGGGGATGCTGGCTGCTGTGGCGGCTGATGAAATTCACCCGGGTGATGGCCGCGATCCGTTACGCCATTCCCACCAAGGCCATCTTCTGGGTCCCCTTCGGCGAGCTGGCGCCGCGCTACGGGTTCTACGACGAGGTCTGGCTCAAACCGCTGGAGTACTCGGCGGCGATGTGGACCGTGCTTGTCGTCTTCGTCGTCGTGTTCCTGGCGACCGGGTTCCTGCCGCAGCGCCGCCAGCACTGACCCTCAGGCTCAGGTAGTGACATTGTCGAGAAGGACCGCATTGGCCTTTGGGCTGAGCCTTGCGAACCTCGCAAACGTTGGCTTTGCGACCGAGCCGGACGTGCCGGTCGCGCTCTCCTGGACATCGCCCGATGCAGTGGCCTTGGGATTCGACGAGGCGGAACTGGGGACTCTGCTTGATTCGTACGTCCAGGATGTCCGCGACGGCAGGCTGCCCGGCGTCAATCTGATGATCTCGCGCAGGGGACAGGCGGTGCTCCAGGCTTCCATCGGTTTTGCCGATCGGGAAGACCGTACGGCGCTTTCTTTTGACCATCTTTTCCGGCTGTACTCCATGACCAAGCCGATCGCTTCCGTGCTGACGCTGCAGCAGATCGAAGCGGGTCTGTATGGTCTCGCCACGGAAGTCGGCACATTCCTGCCCGAGTTTTCCGAGCCGCTGGTCCATGACCCCGAAGCGCGGACGCGAAAAAGCCGATCCCGCATGACCGTTCGGCACCTGTTGACGCATACCGCGGGGTTTACCGCGGTGTGGAACGACGATGCAGTTGCAAGGATGTATGAGGAGCGCGGGGTCGTCGAGCACTTCCCGAACGAGTACGAGAATATTCCGGCGTCCCTGTCGGATTTCTATCTGCGGATAAGCGCATTGCCGTTGCTCCACGATCCCGGGACGCGCAGAACCTACGGCGTATCGAACGACGTGCAGGGCATGCTCGTGGAACGGGCGGCCGGTTCCGATCTTCCTTCGATACTCAGGTCCGGAGTGCTCGATCCGTTGGGCATGCGCGACACGTCCTTCTGCGTGTCCGGACAGGATCTTGATCGGTTCGCCTCACTCTATACGTATGACGAAGGCGGGAATCTGAGTCGGGTCGAGGGAGGCGGCGAAACGGCCTTTGAGTGCCCGGTAGCGCTG
Source organism: Gammaproteobacteria bacterium (assembly GCA_026707445.1). Lineage (GTDB taxonomy): Bacteria > Pseudomonadota > Gammaproteobacteria > Steroidobacterales > Foliamicaceae > Foliamicus. Next base: position 20,905 of record JAPOWV010000008.1, on the reverse strand, counting down.
ACTTCACTGAGCGGCGGGCTTGTCGGCACCATTTCCGACTATTGGCGATTCGCGGAGGCGCTTTTTCGGCGCGGCGCGTATGGCGAAGCGCGCATCCTGTCGCCCAAGAGCGTCGAGCTTCTGTTCGCGCCACAGCCGGACGTGGACGAGGGGGACGCGTGGATTCCGGGCGCGGAATGGGGGCTGGGCCTTGCCATTGTCGTCGATCCGTCGAAGTCCGAGCGAGCGGAAGTCAGGGACAATGTCTATTGGAGCGGGGCTGCCAACACCTCCTTCTGGATCGACCCTTCAAACGAGCTGATTGCCCTGATATTCACGCAGGTGAGAGGGAGTCATCCCGACTTCTCCATTCAGACGGACTTTCGCAACCGCGTGTACTCGGCTCTTCGTTGACGCTTGACTGCGAAATTCACGCGAAGTAGATTGCTTGAGGTTACGGGGCGGGGCGCATCGCGGCGTCTTCCAATAGCCCCGTGTGGCCCGGGCCGGGGGAGGAGGACAGAGATGAGAAATCCAGGCAAGTACTTGCGCAACGTGATCCTGGCAGGCGGCGCCGTTTTGTTCGGCCAATCCGTCCTGGCGCAGGACCTGGCGATAGAGGAAATAGTAGTGACGGCTTCCAAGCGATCGCAGAGCATTCAGGATGTCTCCACCTCCGTCAGCGCGTTCAATGAAGATGATCTGAAGCTTGGCGGCATAGAGGACGTCTCCCGCCTCGAACACATGGTTCCGGGCCTGCGGTTCGGTCAGTCGGGCCACGAAGTGCGGCTGGCGATGCGGGGAACCCGCACCAACAATGTCGGCACGGAAGCGGAACAGGTGGTCGGCATATTCGAGGATGGAGTCTATGTGCCTACCACGACCCAGGCGCTGGGGGCATACGTGGATGTCGAGCGCATCGAGGTTTTGCGGGGACCCCAGGGGACGCTCTACGGACGGAACACCTTTGGCGGCACGATCAACATCATCACCAACGAGCCGTCGTTCGAGAATGTCGAATACGACGTAAGCGGACTGCTCGGCGCCTACTCCCGGTATCGCGTGGAAGGCATGCTGAATCTTCCCCTTGGCGACACCTTCGCGGTGCGGCTTGCGGCGCTCTCCGACACGCACGACGGCTACATCGAAAACACCAATCAGCCCGGAACCGCGGATGACCTGAACGACAAGGACATGCAGTTTTTCCGCGCCACGCTCAGGTGGCAGCCCACGGACACCTTCGACGCCTCTCTTCGGGTCGCCTCTTCGACCGTGGACAGCAACGGCTCGGCCATTTGGGGTTATCAGCAGATCGGCGGCTATGTGGGCGGCGTTTACCGGCAGGGGCATCAATATGCTCCGGCGGACGCCAGCGGCAACTTCGACCAGGGACCGTGGAAGGTGAGCCGGAACCTCGCTTCGCTTGCGGACGTCGAATCGACTTCGGCCACGCTGTCTCTCAACTGGGACTGGAATTTCGCGACCCTGAAGGTGATCTACAACTTCACCGATTTCGAGGGCCAGCAACAGTACGACTCGGACTACAGCGATGGCGGCGACGCCCTGAACAACGGGTTCACGGGGTGGGATTCCGCGCAGGAAACCTGGTCCGCCGAAGTGCAGCTGGTGTCGAGCGGAGAGGGGCCGCTTGAATGGCTGCTTGGTTACTACTACTACGAACTGACAGCCAACTGGAACTGGAACGCGCTTGAGAACGGCGAGTGGATTGAGCCGTACTGGGACCGGCAGGGTGACTATGTTTCCGATTCCGTCGGCTATTTCGCGAACGCCAGCTACGGCCTGACGGACCGGCTGCGGTTCATCGGGGGCGTTCGGTACGCGGAAGACACCAAGGGGCAGCGCGACCCGCTTGACTGGAGCGTCTGGCCTCCCGTTCCGAGGCCCGGCGATGGCGAGAAGGGCGAGTGGGACAAGACGCTCTGGAAGGCCGGCATCGAGTATGACCTGACCCCGGACGTCATGGCTTACGGCGTGGCTTCCACGGGTTACCGCGCCGGAGGCATCAACTTCATCGCGCCGAATGTGCCCCTGTCTTATGCGCCCGAGGAAGTGACGGCGTTCGAGGCGGGCCTCAAGAGCACGCTACAGGACGGGCGGCTGGTGGTGAACGTGGCCGCCTTCGCAAACCAGTACCGGGACATGCACGCGCAGTCGTTTATCTACCTTGGCGGCGGCGGTGTCTCGGAATTCACGGAAAACGGCGGCGAACTGGATGCCCAGGGCCTCGAAGTGGAGGTCAAATGGCTTCCAGCGGAGAACTGGGACGTGTCCGGATGGGTGTCGTTCCTGGACGCCGAGTTCGGCGAGTACAACGTTTCCAGGCTGGCGGGGCTGGGGAACGCCGGCGGGCGGCAGGACCTGAACGATCCGCAAAGGCCGCTGCTGTCTCTGGAAGGCTGGGCTCCGGCGCTGAGCCCGGAGTTTTCCACGGGATTGCAGGTCAGCCATGACGTCGTGCTGGGTAACGGCAGTGTGCTGACGCCCTTCCTGCAGACGACCTATACGGGCAAATACTACGCTCACGACGTGAATGTGCCGGGCGTGGATCAGGGCGCGCATACCAAGTCCGACCTGCGGCTCATCTGGACCTCCGCAAACAGCCGGATTCAGGCCCAGGCCTTCGTGCTCAACGTGGAGGACGAAGCGGTGTTGAACCGTGTCGTCGTGTTCAATCCCGGCGGAACGGTGGACCTCGCCTCCCTGCAGGCGCACTGGAACAATCCGCGCACCTGGGGTGTGAGCGTTACCTACAGCTTCTACTGATTGCGCTAGCCCACGGGTTCGGCGATGCCTGACTTCGGCGCCCTGAACTGGGCGATCCTGATCGCCTATCTGGCCGGCAATCTGGCGCTCGGATTCGCGTTGAGCAAGCGCGTCGCGAGCGCCGAGGACTTTTATCTCGGGCGCCGCTCAACGCCGTGGTGGGCGATCGGCATTTCGGTAGTCGCCACCTACGTCAGCGCTCTCTCTTTTCTCGGAGGTCCGGCGTGGGCTTACGAGGAGAGCCTGGCCGTCATCGCCATCCACCTCAACTACCCGATCGTCATATTCCTGGTAGTCACCTTCTTTCTGCCCTTCTTCTTCAATAGCGGCGTCGCCTCGATCTACGAATACCAGGAGCGGCGGTTCGGTCCTTCCGCACGTTCGGCCATGTCCGGGATCTTCCTCGTCTCGCAGGGCCTGACCTCGGCAGCCATACTCTATGGGACCGCCCTGGTCATCGAGTTCATCACCGGCGTGGATGTCCTCTACGCCATTGTGATCGTCACCCTGGTGGCCCTGGTGTACACGATCCTCGGCGGCATTGCCGCCGTCATCTGGACCGACGTCATCCAGGCGGGAGTATTGCTTGTCGGCGCCGGAATCATCTTCTATGCGTTGCTTACGGAGCTTCCGTTTCCGCTTGTGGAGATGTTGAGCAGTCTCAAGTCGGAGGGCAAGACAAACGCGCTCGACTTCTCTTTCGACTTCACCAGGGAAGCGACCGTCTGGTCAGGCGTAATCGCCATGGCGCTTTACCACACCACCGTGTACGGCGCCAACCAGATGATGGTCCAGAGGACCCTGGCCGCAAAAAACATCGGCGACGCAAAGAAGTCCTATCTCATGATGGGGTTCGCCGCGTTCTTCATCTATTTCCTGTTCATGTTCCTGGGCGTGCTGTTCTACGGGTACTACGACGGCATCGAGTTTGAAAACAGCAACACGATAATCCTTGCTTTCGCCTCCGATTACGCCTTGCCGGGCCTGATGGGCGTCATCGCCGCCGCAGTGATCGCGGCGGCCATGTCGAGCCTGGATTCCTCGCTCAATTCCATGGCCACCGTATCTACCGTCGACTTTTATCAACGCTTTTTCAGACCCGGCCGGAGCAGCGCTCATTACCTGAAGACCTCGCGTGTTTTCACCGTGATCTGGGCGGCGGCGATTATCGGTCCGGCGATTGCTCTGTCGCGCAGCGAGGGCTCGATCCTGCAAACGTTGAGCCAGCTCGGCTCCTATTTTGTCGGCGCAAAGCTGAGCATGTACGGCCTCGGGTTCTTCTCGAAGCATGCTTCGGAGAGGGGGGTTCTCGTTGGAGTGGTCGTCGGGTTCATGGTCGTCTGGGGGGTTGCGGCATTCACGGACATTTCCTGGCCCTGGTACTGCCTGATTGGAGGCGTGGTAAACGTCGCCGTGTCATTGCCCGCGAGCCTTCTGCTCGATGGACGACAGTCCGGTTACTCGATCTACACCGTGCGCGGTCAACTCAAGCAGCACATGGAACGGAGCCTGCCCCTGAAGGAAGGCAATTGGTACCTCGTTCCCGGGAGGGTGGATCGAGTCTGTTATCTGCTGCTGGCGTTTTTCGTGCTTACGCTGCTGTTTCTCGCACTCTTTGAGCGCTTGATCCCCTAGCGACCCGATCCCCGGAGTCGCAGGACTACTTCCGGGCGCAGACCATCAGGTTTCCGTAAGCCCTGTTCTCCGCCAGGCACTTGTCCCGGAACCGCGGGATCCCTTCACCCAGCTGGATCTTGTCCCTGTCGAACCCCGCCTGTTCGCAGATCCCGACCATATCCTCGTCCTGCAGCGCACCCATGTAGGGCTCGTTGTTATACCTCGCCATCCAGTCGCAATAGTACTTTTCAAGAGCCTTGTCCGGCACGATGTTGTCCATGTGGATCATCAGGCCGCCGGGCGCCAGCAGTCGATGGCACTCCTTGTGGATGGCCCGGATGGCCTTGCGCGAGGTTTCGTGCAGGAGGGCGGTAGACACGATGAGATCGAAACTCCCGTCGTCGAAGTTGGTGTGTTCCGCGTTCTGCTGGGAGAAATGGATTTCCTTGCCCATGGCGACGGCGCGGGCATGGCCATAGCGAAGGCAGGTGGCCGCCACGTCGATCGCGTGGATTTCCGCATCGGGGAAGTGATCGCAGTAAGCCAGCGTGGAGTGGCCCACCGTGCAGCCCATGTCGAGGATCCGCCGCGGACCCGCGTCGCTGAAATGATCCTTCAGCCAGGCAACAAGCGTCTGGCCCATGCCGTCCAGGTTGGGGCCCAGGCGGCCCATGGAATAGAGGCGGTAAGTGCGGTCGAACTCGGCCCCGGCAAAGACATCGTCGTCGGTCATTTCCTGCTGGTAACTGCCGGGTTTGCAGTGAACGTCCACGGCCGCGAGGTACGGGGGCATTTCGACGCTGTCATCCAGGGTCAGCGATCCCAGCGTGCCTCTGAAGGAATTGGCCCTGTCGATGAGTTCCGGCAGTTGCCGTTCGATGCTGGGTCCGACCGTGTCATAAAGCACTTCCTGCGTGGTCCGCATCATGGAACTCCACCACTTGTTCTGGGGCTCGTCTTCCAGAACTTCGCGCAGTTCCTTGCGAGAGGGACAGGAGCCTTCCGGGCGTCGGGACAGGGGATTGTCGGCAAGGATTGCGGTGTTGCCGGCATGAAAGTTGTTGGTGGTGAACACCCTCAGGGTCTTGACGAAACTCTGGGCCGACTGCTCGTCGTGGGTGGCTTCCGGAAACATGGCGTGGTCTGAATTGTTGCGCATGTGCAATCTCCGAGGCGCGTGCTTGGCCTGGTCAGGACTATGAACCTATACTACCGCGCAAGAAATACAGGAAACAACCCGGTAAACAGGGCAAGGGGGCGCACGCTGGCGGACGGGAACAGAAAACCGAGGCAACGGGTGGCCAAGGGGCGCAGACCCTTTTTCCTGGAGTCGCCCGACTCCGACAAGTTGCTGGCCATGATCGTGGCCCTGGTCGGAGAGGTCTCCGTCGTCAAGGAACGGCTCGACACCCATGAACGGCTTGCCGCCCAGGGAAAGGTCGCCACGGCGGAAGAGATCGAAAACTACAAACCGGACGAAGACGTGGAAGACGAACGGGAGGCCTGGCGCGCGGCCATGCTCGACCGGGTCTTCCGGATCATTTCCGCTACCCGGGACATGGATGAATCTCCATCAGCATGAGAGTGCTGCGGTCGGTGCTCGTGTGCGCGGTTTGCGCAGGCGGTGCGGCGGTGAGTGAGGCGCAGTCCATTGACGAATTCGCTCCGGCGGAATCGACGCTGCAACCGTTCGCCCGAGGCGATGTGTTCATCGGTGCGACGCTGCTGAACGACCCCGACGACGATCACGCCGGCCGCGGCCGCATCCTGCAGTTCGATGCCGACCTCATGCTCAAGGGCGTTCTCTGGATAGAGGACACCTCCCATTTGATCGGCGGCCTCACCTTCGGGTCGGACAACACGCTCTGGGCGTTCGACAACTTTGCCTGGCTGGTGGTGCGCGTGAAGCCCGACGGCACGCTGTTGCCGGCGAAAAAATTTGCCGACCGTCCGTTCGGCTCAGTGCAGTTTCTCGACAACGGAAATTTCGTGCTGATCGAATACCTCAAGGGCAGTGCCCAGCCGGAACAGCTCACCACCCGTTATCCGTACCTGCCTGACGATCCGGCCAGCGTCGGACATGGGGAAATCTACGAATACGATGCCCGGGAAAACCTGGTGCGCACGTTCATGCCCGATGTGCATGGCGGCGTCAGCGGCAGCATGGGCGCGACCCACACCACGCTCGCATCGGACGGTCACACCCTGATCTATACCTCCGAGACCGGCCCGAGGCTGATGCGTTTCGATTTGCGGACAGGCGCCCAGCTGGCCGATCTCATGACCCTGCCCGAAGCACCCCCCGGCGCGCCGCCGGCCATGATGTTCGACGTGGAGCGCCTGACGGACGACCGGCTGGTTCTGCCCCTCGGCACCAAAGTCACGGTGTTACGGGAATCCGGCGAGGAGGTCGCCAGTTTCCCCCTGGAGGGATTCGGCTGGGCGCTCGTTGCGCCGGGCCTAAACGGGGAAACGGCCTATGCCGCCAACTGGTTCACCGGCCAGGTTGTCAAGCTGTCACTTGAGGATGGAGACATCCTCGCCCGAGTGACCATCGCCCCCAAGTGCCTGGCCGGGATCGTTCAGTTCCATTGAAGATACTCGGCCCGCAGGAGCGGGCCGGACAGGAAATCGCGCGCGTCAGGCGCCTTTGCCTTGGGTGCGCCGCAGTATCGCGACGTAAATCAGCGCGGTCACGAACATGGTCAGGCTGTAGGTTGCGGCCGGCACCGTCGCAAGCCCGCCGCCGAACAAGAGCACGGCGATGGCGATGGCCAGCGTCCCGTTCTGCAGCCCGCATTCGATCGCGATGGCCGTTCTTTGTTTCGCTCCGGTGGCGAGCCACCGCGCCAGCAGGTACGCAATCGCCATCATCAGCAGGTTCAGGGCCAGAGTGGCCAGTCCGGCCTGGGCGTAATAGTCGGCCAGGTTATCGAGTTCCTGATAGATGGCTCCCGCGAGCACCAGCACGAACAGCACGGCGGAAACGGTTCGGGCCGTCGGTTCGATCCGCAGTGCAATACGCTCGGCATAACGACGGACCAGCAGACCGATCACGACCGGGACGGTGACGATTAGGAAAACGCTGATCGCCGTGTCGGCGACCGTGACGTTCTGCATGGCCTGTTCGCCGATGAAGTGGCCATAGGCGAAGACGACCACAAGCGGGACAGTGATCACGCTCAGCAGGCTGATCACCGCGGTCAGCGAGATCGACAGCGCGACGTCGCCACGCGCAAATGACGTCAGGAGGTTGGAGGTCACTCCGCCCGGGGCGGCGGCAATGATCATCATTCCGAGGGCGAGTTCCGGCGCCATGGGCCAGACGCTGGCAAGGAGGAAGGCGACTGCCGGCAGCACGAAGATCTGCGACATCGCCCCGACCGCGAAATCCCGCGGGCGACGCGCCACCCGGACAAAATCATCGAAGGTAAGCCCCAGCCCAAGCGCCAGCATGATGAAAGCAAGCGCCAGCGGCAGAACGACGTCAGTCACAAATCCCATGCTTTCTCCTGAACGTCAGGTGTGGAGCCGATCATGATAGGCCCACCCGTAAACCATTGTTGTACAGCCGTTAATTCTAATCGTGCCGATTCCGGTTAGTCGATTAAGAATCAAGTCATGCGTAGCGACGAAAAATTGATACGATGCGACGGTCCTTGATCAACTGGCAGAAAAAAAGGCAAAGTTGCTGCCAGTTCGGCACCCGAAAGGAATGCGGGCCGTGCGATCGATGGCTGCTCCGGTTTGACGGGGCCGAGGGGGAAAAATGAAAAGAGCCCGGAAAGAAATGCACACGGCCCAGGAGCTGCCTGTCTCCACGTCAAGTCTCGATTTTGGTGGAACCAGCTTGCAGGTCGATGAAACCGTGAGGGATGAACTCACCAGGCGGTGGCTCGTATTGGAAGGGGCGAGCACTAGCGGCAATGACGAATTAAGGACCCTGGCCAGGACTTTCGACGCGCATCACTACATCGTTCGGTACTACTTGCCAAAGAACGAGGGGGCAGGATATTGGGACATATACAGGGTCTCCCGGGACCTGTTCGTGATGATCGCGGATTGCGAGTATTTGAAGCCCACCTGGCTGGGCTCTCCTGGAGAGCAATGCCTGAAGATCCGTTACCTTCAATCGGGGCAGCTCCTTCGCGAAGACCAATCTCCATTCCTGAGCGCGCATGAGGCCATGTATGCGGCCTATCCCGGGGAGGAAGGCGATGGCTACTTCGTCGCGGCAAATACGCGGTGCCGGCTGGCCGTTGTCCAGTGCTCGATTGCCGCAATAACCGATGAGCTGGCTCTCAATTATGACGAGAATCCGAAATTGGGCGAACTGCTCGGCGACGCCAAATCCAGGCTGCCCTTGTCAAGAAAATTCGAGCCGACCGCCGGTATTGTCAGCGCATTTTCGGAGCTGATGGACAAGCGGGACGAACTCGACTTGAAACTTCGCTGTTGGTTCGTAGAAGCAAAGTCGAAGGACATTATCACTTCGCTTATGCACAGGGTGTTTCAGGAGAGAGCCAGAAAGGTGGGTCCAAACAGGATCAGCCCCCGGGATCACCAGCGGGTGCTGGAAGCGCGAGAGTTGCTGGTAGCCCACATCAAGGACGTCCCGACAATTGCGGAGTTGTCCCGCATGGTCGGGATCAGCCAGACAAGACTCAAGCTGGCCTTCAAGGAGATCTTCGGGGTCACGATTCGGGCGTTCACTACGGAACAACGGATGCGTGCGGCCGCTCGTATGCTGATTCAAACCAATCTCAATATTGCGCAGATAGGTCGATCGATCGGGTATAGCCATTCCGGCAACTTCTCCCAGGCCTTCAAACGCTACTACGGAAGGACGCCCCGCGAGTACCGACGCTCTGCAACAATCGCGCCGAGAAAAGACTCGTATTCGACTGACCCAACGGACAGGGCCGCTGCCGTCATGGAAAGACCGGAAAGCCGCCCACAAGCATCGCAATTCGGGGCGTTAACACGCCCTAATTAATGCGAAACGACGAAAGAAGAATCGAAAGCGACAATAATGATCCGTTGGCGCTAATGAACTGCAGCCGATGTATTAGGCTTCGCCCGACCGATGCGCGGTTTGAGGGGAATCGAGGAGAATCAGTTTGGCCAATACAGTTGCAGATCAGGAATCGGGCGGAACTCGCGCCCTTGATCATTACATTATTCAGGTACACAACCTGAGCGAGGCCGGCGAATCGTACGAGCGGCTTGGGTTCCGGATATTGCCGCGAATGGTGCATGAAGAGATTGGGTGCGCCAACCGGGTCGCTCAGTTCCGGAACACTTACCTTGAACTCCTCGGCGACCTGGATCTGGCGCCACGCGAAGTGATGAAAGAGTACCTTCCTCGTTTCGAATGTGGCGAGGGGCTTTCGCATGTGAGCTTACGAAGCTTCGATCTTGAGGCCGATCATCAAACGGCGGGCAACCTGGGGCTTAATCCCGACACGCCGCGCAATGCGCGCCGCAAGGTTGTCATGCCGGACGCTTCAGTCCAGGAGACGAACAGCCATTGCTTCTATATGTGGCGCGAAAATCGCTTGTATCTGTCCCTGTTTCTTTCGATTCACTACAAGCCGGAGATTATCTGGGTTCCCGAATATCAGCAGCACCCGAATACGGCAATTGATACGATCGAAGTGACCTATGTCTCGGATGATCCGCAAAAGGACCGCGAATATTTCTCAAAGCTGTACCGGACCGGCGCGGTAGTCGATTCAGCCGGCCTGGTCGAATTCAGGGGTAATCGTGGCGATATTGCGGCAGTCTATTCGCGGGAGAGAATTCACGAGCGGTATGCCCCGCTGGGTATCGACATATGCGAAAGTCAGCCCGGCTACCCTGTCGGCCTGAGCTTCTCCGTGAGTTCACTTGAACAATGTAAATCCATTCTGGATAGAGGTGGCGTCCGTTACGAACGTGCGGACAGCAGGTTGCTCGTTTCACCCGATGAAGCACACGGCGCGGTCATTGAATTCGTGCAACTCGATTCGGCCTAGACATAGAAACGCCAATGAAGGCGGCAGTAATCAGGGAACATGGCGACCGAGATGTCACGCGGGTCGCCAGGGACTATCCTGATCCGCAAGCCGGGCCGGGCTGGGTTGTCGTCAGGGTCGGGGCCACGTCCCTGAACTATCACGACATCTTCACCCGCCGCGGCATGCCGGGAATCACGATTCCGTTTCCATTGATCGTCGGCTCCGACCTGGCAGGTGAAATTGCAGAGGTGGGGCAGGACGTGTCCGGTTGGAGCGTGGGCGACCGGGTGCTCGTCGATCCGCTGCCGTGCGAGGGTACGGAGTGGAAGTTCATCGGTGAGCAATTTGACGGTGGCCGGGCGGAGTACTGCGCCGTGCATTCCGAGCAGCTCGTCAACCTGCCTGGCACGGTGAGTTACGAGCAGGCTGCATCGCTGCCACTGGCGTACGCAACGGCGTACCGGATGATGCTTACGCGCGGTGGTGTCAAGGAAGGCGAGAAAGTCCTGATCCTCGGCGCGAGTGGCGGAGTTGGAACGTGTTGTGTTCTGCTCGCGAAGATGGTCGGCGCCGAAGTCATTGCCTGTGCGTCGGCCGACGGCAAGCTCGACAGATTGCGTGAGATTGGCGCGGACCACCTGGTGAACTACAAGCAGGTGAACATGCGCGAAGCGGTTCATGAGATCGTCGGAAAGCCTCGGGTCACGAGGACAGGCGGGGTCGACCTTGCGGTCAATTACACGGGGGGCAAGACCTGGAAGGACACATTGCGCTGTGTCGGATTCGGCGGACGAATGGTGACCTGCGGAGCAACAGCAGGGTATGAAGAGGAGGTGGACTGCCGGTACACCTGGACATTTGAACATTCGATCATCGGTTCGGATGGTTGGACCCGGGATGAACTGGTCGCCCTTCTGGGACTGGTCGAGTCGGGCGATCTGGATCCGGTCATTGACCGGGTATTGCCGCTGGACGAAATTCATGAGGCGGAACGATTGCTCGAGGACCGTGAGGTGTTTGGCAAGGTTGTCGTGACACCTGGTTGAGGCGAGGCGTATGGCGGAGTTCGACACCCGAGAGAAGATTCAGGCGAGCATTGATTCCTCGCCGTTCAACGCCTTCTGCGGCTTCGAAGTGAGCAGGGTCGACAAGAAGGCAGGTCGCCTGATCGTGACCATGCCGATGAAAAACGAATTCGAGCGGATGCCGGGTTCGAGGCAGATGCATGGTGGGCCGATCGCATGCCTGATCGACACTGCAGGTTGCTACGCAAGCATGCTGGTACTCGGTCACGGCGTCCCGACAATCAACTTTCGTACCGACTATATTCGTCCGGTCATCGACTCCGACCTGAAGGCAATCGCGGTGGTTCGCAAGGCGGGCCGGACCGTCGCCGTCGCGGATGTCGATGTCTATGACGGTTCGGACCGTCTCGTGGCGACGGGCCGGGCAACTTTCAGTTCGGCAGCAGGATGACACAGGAAACCCGTAATCTGGGCGACCTTCTCGGCAGGCGGCGGTCTTCCGGCGAGACGGCGATGGTCAGCGTCGACCGCAACGGACAATGTCGTGAGTGGAGTTGCAGTGAGCTTGAGAGTGGCTCACTGGCGTATGCGGCGTTTCTCCGGGAGAAAGGTATTGCGCCGGGGTCGGCGGTTGCCATTCTGGCGGCCAACTCGGTGCACAACTGGATGGCCTACACAGGCAGCATGCGGGCAGGATGTGTTTGTGTTCCGGTGAACACCAGGCAGCCTCGCGAAATTGTCGAGTTCATCCTGGAGGATGCCGATGTCCGGTTTGCGTTCTCGGATGAATCCAACGCGGCAGTCGTACCTGAAGGAATCGATCATGCGATTCTTGGCGACGTGCCCCTGATTGATGACGAACCGCAATTGCCCGACGTCAATGAGAAGTCCGCGGCAGAGATCCTCTACACGTCCGGGTCCACGGGACGGCCTAAGGGCGTGATTCTGTCGCACGCCAGCCAGTTGTCCATGATCGAGACGATTGTCGGCAGCACCGACACCGAGGTCTTCGCGAATCAACGAGGCATCGTCGTGGCGCCGATGTTCCACATGAATGCGCTCATATTCATCGCATCATTCCTTTCGAGCGGCGGTTCACTCGTGCTGATGTCCAGGTTTGATGCGGAGCGGTTTGTCCAGGCCATCAATGCGCACCGGGTCACGGTCATCACGGGTGTTCCAACCATGATCGCACTCATGCACACCGCGTGGCTGGAACTCGGCGGCCCGAAGCTGCCAAGCGTGAATACGGTCTATATCGGTTCCGCGCCGGTTACGGAAGCCGTTGCCGCTCAGTCGAGTGAAATGATGCCCGGGGCGAATATTCTGAATTCATATGGCACGACTGAAACCGGTGGCGGCATCTTCGGTTCTCATCCGGACAACATTGAAAAGCCGGCAACGTCGGTCGGTTATCCGACTCCCCAGGCCGAACTCCGGTTGGACGGGAATGGAGCTCTGGTCGTGCGCGCGCCCAGCATGATGACCGAGTACCGAAATCTGCCGGAGTTGACGGCGGCCAAATTGAAAGACGGGTGGTTCAACACCGGCGACATGTTCGAAGTTGATGACAACGGCTTTTACTACTTCACCGGGCGTTCGGATGACATGTTTGTCTGCTCGGGCGAGAACGTGTATCCCGGCGAGGTCGAGAAGGCGATCGAGTCGCATCGCAGCGTTTTGCAGGCCGCCGTCGTGCCGGTCCCGGACGAGATCCGTGGTCAGATGCCGGTTGCGTTCGTTGTCTCCCGGGACAAGAGTCTAGGCGAGCCCGATATCCAGGATCACGTCAGGCGCCATGTGGCTGCTTATCTGTACCCACGCCGCGTCTGGTTCGTTGATTCGCTGCCGCTTGCGGGCACAACAAAGGTCGACCGGCGTGAACTCATGCGTCAGGCGGAAGAATCGATCATGCGGGTGCGTGAGGTCGCATGACGACAACCCAGGAGTAATGCAATGGCAGAAGACACGTTGAATCGCGAATTCCGCTACCCGCTTGCCGATGCAATTCCCGAGGCGGAACTCGCGCAGCAAGTTAAGGATCTTGCTCGTGCGAAGCGCCGTGGATTTGTGCGGGGGCTGCCCACCTACCTGAGACTTGGTGGGCCCGGGTTTATTGGCGCAGCCGCAACGCTCGGCGCAGGCACCATGACGTCGGCGATGCTCGCCGGCGCCCAGTTCGGATACAAGACACTCTGGATCTACTGGGTCGCGGTCGGCTCCGGCATGTTCATGATGGCCGCAATGGCGCGCTTTACCTGCCAGGGTGGCTTCACCCTGATTGACACACAAGCCAGACTTCACGGTTGGTTTATTGCGCGGGTTCTGACTGCGATCGTCGGGCTGGCAACGGTTTGCGTAGTATTCAACTTTGGCCAGGTCGCGCTCGGGACGCACCTGATTGACAGCATCGCGCAGATCGACGGGCCGGGTTTTCGCCAGGGACTGAACTGGCCCCTCTACATTGTTCTGACGAGCTGGATCGCGCTCAGCTACGGCCGATCCCGCTCCGGCGGAACCAAGCTTCTCGAAAACTTCATGAAATGGGGCATCGTCGCGATGATCGCGTGCTTTGCCGCATGCCTGTTTGTTGTGGGCATCGACTGGGGCGCCGCCTTGAAAGGCACGCTCATACCGTGGTTGCCGAGCGGCACGATGGGTATCGATCTCTTTATCGCGTCATCGGCGGCCGCTATCGGCGTAGCGGACTGGGCTTTGTTCCACTATACGGGTCATGCGAAAGGCTGGCGGCGCGAGCATGAGGGACTCGCGCGAACCGACATGGTCGCCGGCTTTTTCGTGCCTTTCTTCGTGGTCTGCTTCCTGGTGGTTTCGGTATTTGCGGCAACGCTGTACGCAAGTGGCGAGGTGCCGACCTCTGCGCCCGAACTGGCGAGGGCGCTCGTGCCATTGCTTGGCGAGAAGGGCGCGCAGTACGCGTTCATGATCGGTTTTCTTATCGTGCCCGTCACGAGCACGATTGCGATGTGTATAGGATCGGCTATCGGTATCCATGAGGCCTTCGGGTGGAAACCCGACGTTCACTCCTGGCGATGGAAGATCTGCCTTTTGCTTCCTCAGATCGGTTTCCTTGCGGCTTGGTATCCCAGCCCGGTCACGTTGATCATCATTATTGCGGCGGCGCTGTCGCTGACGAACAACATCGTCGGATGGTCGTTGTACATGATGCTCAACGACAAGAAGTTGCTGGGTGAGTCGCGCAGCAAGTCGCGTCTGTGGAATGTCGGCGTCATGGTGCAGGTCACGTTGCTGAACTGTGTCGCAATTACCTACGTGTTCAATCGACTTGGATGGTGGCAGTCATGAGTTCATTCGGTCTCGACAGAAAACTGGGGCCCATGCGGTTGCGCGCCTGGTTCCTGTTGCTCAATTTTATTTTCAACGGCGTCGCGCTTTACGGGCTCTCGCGCGTGACGGTGGAGGGCGCCGGCTGGCCGATCCTTGTGGTCGGCGTGATCGGCACGCTCGCCTGCATTGGCGTTCTCTCGGCGCCCGCGAAGGAGTAAGGCAATGAGTGTTCTCCGTGTCATCCTGGCGGCTCTGGTCCTGGCGGCGGCGGTGTTCCCGCCGGCCGCAATGGCAGGCGCCCGGCCCATCGCAATCGTCGGAGGCACGGTTATTGACGGTAACGGAGGCGCGCCGATCGAGAACGGCGTCGTCGTCATCGGCGATGACGTAATTCTGGCGGTCGGTCCATCGGTCGACATTGAAGTTCCTGATGACGCCGAAATTATCGATGCGTCGGGTCAATCGGTGATGCCTGGTCTGGCCGACATGCACATCCACCTCCTCGGTGGCTGGGATGGGGTCAGTGTCGACATGCTGGGCTACCGGCGATACCTGAACGCGATGCTCTATGCCGGCGTAACCACGGTGCTCGATACCGGTAACGTGATGCCGTACATCCTGCAATTGCGCAGCGCGACCGAAAGCGGTGCGCTTGACGGTCCGCGAATCTATGCGGTCGGCCCGCTTGTGGAAGGGGCCGATCCCTTCTGGCCTCCGATCTCGCAAATCATGACTTCGGCGAGTCAGGCGCCGGCCATTGTCGGTCAGTTGAACCGCGCAGGCGTTGATGCCGTCAAGGCCTACCAGGGCTTGTCGGTGCCACAGCTTCAGGCGCTGGTGCTGGCGGCCGGCGAACTCGACCTGCCCGTAATTGCGGATCTCTGGGCACGTTCCTTCACTTACGACATCGTCGCAACGGGCGTGGCCGCCCTGGCGCATTTGCCGTCACGTATTGTTGAGGCGCCGACTCTGGAGCTACTCCAGGCGAATGATGTCGCGGTGATTACGACGCTTGCCGTCAAGGAGTCGTTCGCGGAGCACCGTTTGCAGGACCTGTCATTTCTCGAACATCCGCTGATCGCGAACACGAATCCGCCCCAACTCTCATCGGCGCTTCGCGACTACGCCGGCGCCACGCCAAGCGAACGAAGATTGCAGTTTCGCGAGCAGTACCGAAGAGCGCTGGCTATCAGCAAGGCCACCGCGCGCCGGCTTCACGAGGCAGGGGTCATGCTTGTTGCCGGAACGGACGCCCCTTATCCGGGGACGCTGTACGGCGAAGGCTTGCACCGGGAGCTCGAACTGCTCGTCGATTCCGGTCTGACTCCGTTGCAGGCCATTGGTACGGCAACGAAGAACGCGGCAGCACTCATGCTGGCGGACGACTGGGGCACTCTTGACCCGGGTAAGCGTGCCGACCTGCTCCTTGTGGAAGGACGGCCGGATCGAAACATTGGCGATACGCGCAATGTTCGCGTAGTGATACAGGCTGGCCGTGTCGTCGACCGTGACGCGCTGACCTTTGATGAATCGGATGGGCCCGTATTCGCGCCGGGGAACCCTGTGGATAGCGCGAACTAGCCGAATCGCATTAACCGGAGTGAGAGATGACTATCAGAACCGCTGAATCGTGCAGGCATTGGGCGATCGTAATTGGCCTGACAGCCCTGATTGCGGCATGCGCCGAGCAACCTGCTCCAGCAGTCGACGGCGATGTCGCGTTTGTCGGCGTAAACGTTGTCGATGTTGAAGGCGGCGCAATCGTGCCTCAACAAACCGTAGTCATCGCCGGAGACCGCATTGCGTCCATTTCGCCTTCGGCGGATACGAGTCTGGCCGATACCGTGATGGTCGTGAATGCAAGCGGGCAATTCCTTGCTCCCGGCATCATGGATATGCACACGCATCCCGTCACGAATGACGATCTCGCGCTCGCGCTCGGTCACGGCGTCACGACGATGCGGGTAATGTGGGGAAATCCCCTCACGCTTGGTCAGCGTGCGTCGATCGAGGCAGGCGAGATTCCAGGCCCACGATTGATTACCGCCGGGGATCTGGTCGATGGCGAACCGCCCATCTGGGCGCAGTATGGGCTGCCGGCGAATTCGTATACGGATCCCGAGGCAATGGACGCGATGGTCGCGGAAGAAAAGGCGGCGGGTTACGACTTCGTCAAGACCTATTCGCGACTGACACCGGAAGTGTTCGAGGCTATTTTGTCCGCCGGCCAAAGGCATGGTATGGAAGTCTCCGGCCACGTGCCGCAGGGCGTGTTATTGCGGGATGCCATCGAGGGTGGTATGCGGACTTCCGAGCACTTCATTGGCGTTCTGGCGGAAGTCCTGTCCGACGAAACCCTGGGCACTCCGGATCTTTCCGTCTTCGATCCAGGTGCGCTGGAGATCGTGCTGAGAGTCGCGAGGGGCGAGGTTGATGCCGACACGTTCGTTGACCCGGAAAAGGTGGAAGATTTTGCGAGCTGGGCGGCGGAGCAGGAGCACTGGTTCGTGCCGACGCACGACATCATGCGCAACTTCACCAACAACACTCAAAGGTCGTTTCCCGGGGCGTTGCGATTCATGTCCGCCGCGGAACTGGGTTTGTTCGACGACATTGAGAGCGGCTCGTTTTTCCGGCTTACGCCGCCCCAGAAGACGGGCGAGTCGATTCTGTACGAGATACGCACCCAGGTCCTGAAAGAGTTTCACGAGGCGGGGGCAAAGATAATGGCCGGCACCGATCACGGTCGATTGGCTCCCCTGTTGATCGTTGAAGAAATCAAGGCCCTGCACAACGCCGGCTTCTCGACGGCGGCGGCGCTCAGGGCTGCGACTTCAGAGCCGGCCCGTTACCTTGGCATGCCGGGTGAGCTGGGCGTTGTGGCCGAAGGCGCGATCGCGGACCTGATTCTCCTCGATGCCAATCCGCTCGACGATCTTGATGCACTCAAGCGTATGCAGGGTGTGATGGCGCGCGGTGCCTGGTATGACCGCGTGACTCTCGACGCCATGCTGGATGACCTTTCCGCGCGCCTTACGGCATCCGGGGCTCTGGAATGAGCGCCCGAGGTCAGTTGCTGGACGGGCACCGGATTTCAGGCGGTGGGTCGGCCAGGCTCTATCTCGATGGGGAGGAGTTTCTGAACTTCAGCGGGTGCAACTATCTTGCGCTGAACGACCGGCCCGAACTGCGTGAGGCCGCCAATGTCGCGCTGAACGACGGCAGCCTGTTCACACGGTATCTCGCGCCGGCATATGGTGGGATCGACGCGGCATTTGACGAAGTCGAGCAGGAAGTGGCGAAGCTGTACGGGACCGAAAGCGCCATCTATTTCGCCTCGGGATACCTGATTGGATTTGCCGCGCTGGCGGGACTGCGCGATCTGTTCGATGTGGTTGTGCTGGATGAACAGGCTCATTGGTGCATGGTCGACGCGGCGAAGATCAATGGGGCGGAGATGTTCCGATTCGCAAATTGTGATGAGGAGAGTCTCGAGCAGGTACTTTCGGAGCATTGCCGCAACAAGCGCCCCCTGATTGCGACGGACGGTGCATATGCGACGTCCGGTCAATTGCCGCCTCTGGATGCCTACGCCGAACTTGCGGTCCGGTACGACGGACAGATATTTGTCGACGAGTCGCATTCCGCCGGTGGCGTCGGTGCTACGGGGCGCGGTGCGGTTGAGCATTTTGGTCTCGGTGAACGCGCTCACGTCGGCACTACTCTCAGCAAGGGATTCTGTGGCCTTGGCGCCGTATTCGTCGGCTCCGGAGACCAGGTCGAGAAGGCTTATGGGGCGCCCGCAATGCGCGGTTCGAATCCGGGATCGCCGATTGGCGCGCGAGTGTCCGCGGCGGCCTTGAGGCTGGTTCGGGAGAATCCGGAGATGTGCGCCAGGTTGCGCGAGAACGCGGACTATCTACGCTCGGGGCTAAGGGCTCTTGGTCTGGAAATCATCGAAACGCCTGCGCCTTTTGTTTCGTTCACGATAGGCGACTTCGACTTCATGCGGTCGATTCAGCAGGCTCTGTTCGACGATCGCATCTACGTGTTGCACTCGAACTATATTGCCGCCGGTCCTGGCGGGACCTTGCGGCTCTCCGTTTTTCGCGACCATACCCACGCGGATATCGATCGCGTCGTCGCCAGGATCTCCGAATTGCTGAAGAAGTAACGAACTAACCTGCGGTGCAGGCTCAAGGCCTGACGACGGGCAGGATCACATGCGACGGATATTGCGCCGAATGATGGATCGTGTTTTCGGCGGTTACGTATTCGGTGTCCAGGACGTTGTTTCCGCCGGTGTTCAGGTTCCGGTCATGGTTCGGAAATCGACTGCTCGTTATTTCGACCTGAATACGGTGTCCGGGCAGGAACGTATTTGAGGCGACGTTCATGTCCAGTTCGAGTTCGTACACCTTTCCGGGTTCCATCATCTCGGGTGCTTCGAAGCTGTTCCGGTAGCGTGCTCGCAGGCTGCCGATATTGATGCCCATCGCCCGGCCGTCGGGAAACACATCGACCAGGGTGACTTCGAAGTCGGTATCAACGGCGGAAGACGACACATACAGTACCGCTGTCATCGGGCCGGTGACATTGAGCGGCTCTTCGAGCGGCCCGGACGTGTAAATCAACACATCTTCGCGGGTCTGTAACTCCCTGCGATCAAAGCGTCCCCCCCAGACGTCGAGGTCCTTTCCCGTCAACGCGGACACGGTCGTGAACGGCGTTGCGGGATCGTAGACATAGACATCCGAGCCTGCACCCTCAGGCGCCTGTGCCTCGATGCGGCCGTCGCCGAAGCGGGAATTGGCATTGCCATTGCTTGTCAGGTAGAACTTCTTGTACTCCGTGCCCGGTAGCGGCCAGGAATCGGCGCTGCGCCACTCGTTGGCGCCGATGTTGTAGTACTGAACGTGCGGCATTCCGTCCAGGGCATTCTTGTTGCCGTTCAGCCAGCGATCGAACCAACGAACATAAGTACCCCAGAAGTCGAAGCTCGCGTCGCCGACGTCCTGCTCGCCAACCATTGTCTGCCCGGAGACCGTCTCGGCCTGGCAGTGGCTGGTCGGTGCGATGATCACGTACTGATTGTCGCGCGCCTGCTTCGAGCGCGCGTTCCCGCGGAAGTGATTGAAGTGGATAAAGGTTTCGGCGACGCCGTAGTCGTGCCAGGAATTAATGTGCAACGCCGGCACGTCGACACGCGCATCGTCCGTCATGTAGCCGCGCTCATCCCACCACGGATCGGCGATATCGAGGGAGGTCATTAGCCGCCAGTCGTTTGGCGGTACCTCGAACCCTTCCAGGATGTCGATCACCGGCAGGGTCAGGTATGCCTGCTGGAATCGATCCAGGGTGCTGGCCAGGAGCGCGGGGTCGGACATCAACTTGTCGAAACTCAGGCCATGCGGGCGCAGTTCGTACTGATCCACAACGGCCAGATACTCCTCGCGCGTCAGGCCTGCCGGCGGCCGCAGGAATACCTTGGATCCCGAAATGGCGTGCCACAGCGCCATGCTGAGAGCGACCGAGCCGCCGCGCCGCCACAGCAATGAGTAGCGGTTGCCCATCGAACCCGTCGCCATCGCCGCGGACTGTGGAATAATTCCGGCGAGTTGCGGATTCAGGCTTTGTGCCGCCATCATCGTCGTGAATCCGGGGTACGAACATCCCATCATGCCGACTTTGCCGTTTGACCAGGGTTGCCGTGCAATCCATCCGATCGTGTCGTCGCCGTCCTCGATGTCGCCGTCAGTCGTCAGGTACTCGCCTTCGGATTCGAACTTGCCGCGCTTGTCCTGCGCTGCAAAAACGAATCCGTGACTGGCGAAATATCGCGCACGAGACCAGGGCTCCGCTCGAAACTGATCCGTGCCCTTGTCGTAGGGCGTGCGCTCAAGCACCGTTCCCAGAGGTTTTTCCAGACCGACCGGGAAGTAGAGATCCGTCGAAAGCCGCACGCCGTCGCGCATCTCGACGAAATGGCTACGTTCGAGCCGCACCTCGTGTGGACCGAGTTCGGGCTGCTGGGACAGTCCCGTTGGGCCGACCAGCAGGCCGGCGCAACAGATAATCAGGTGGGCGGCAGTATATCTGCCTGGCGGGAGCTTCATCGAAAATTCATGATATTGCGGCAGTAGTGTCCCAACAATTATGTGAACAAATTCAGTTGGTTAGTTGATGGCTGAT
>JAPOWV010000084.1:6011-11859 GCA_026707445.1 Gammaproteobacteria bacterium | reverse complement strand
ACGGTGCTGGCGAATCTGCGCGCGGCAGGCGAGCGCGTGTAAGGCGCAGCCTGGGAGTTATCGCGATGCGGGAAAAAATCAGGTTGGTTTCCACGGCCGGAACCGGTCACTTCTATACCACCACCAAGAACCGCAGGACGCACCCGGAGAAGATGGAAGTGAAGAAATACGATCCGCGCGCACGCAAGCACGTGACTTACAAGGAAGCCAAGATCAAGTAGTTCCCGCGCATCTCGCTGCCGGATTCCCAAGTGCTAGAATGCGGAAAGAGTTGGCTTGGGGGGGAGCCACTGGTCCGATGCAGATTCGCACCGAGACTATAGACGGAACGCTGATCGCCTACGCGGCGGGCCGCATCGACGGATCGAGCGCTCTCGACTTCAAGCGTTCCATGCAGGCGGTGTTGGGCGACGAAAACACGGTCGTCGTCGATTGCCATAAGGTCACTGAGGTCAGCAGCGCGGGATTGAGCGCTTTCCTGTTGATCGCCAGGGAATTGCAGGAGCAGGGCGTGAAATTCGCGCTGTGCTGCATGGCGCCGCGCGTCAGGATCGTTTTCGAGATGACCGGGTTCGACAAGATCATCCCGGTGCATGCGACCCGCGACGGGGCGCTGGACTCGCTCCGCGACTGAATTGCTATAGCGCCCCGAGGCGCGCCAGCGATGCGCATCCGTCGTGTCCAACGATGAAGTGGTCAAGCACCCGCACATCGATCAGCTCCAGCGCCTTGCGGATGCGCTCGGTAATCAGGTGGTCCGCCTGACTGGGTTCGGCCACTCCGGACGGGTGGTTGTGGGCAAGAATGACGGCCGCCGCGTTTCGTTCCATGGCGCGGCGCACGATTTCCCGCGGATAGACCATGGCGCTGTCGAGGGTGCCGTGAAAGATCTCTTCGAAGGCCAGCACCCGGTTCCGGCAATCGAGGAACATGCAGCAAAAGGTCTCGTAACGGCGGTCCCGCAGCCGGGCCAGCAGAAAACGCTCGCTGTCGGCCGAGTTGCTTAACCGGCGTCCTGTCGTGATCTTTTCCTTCAGCGACCGCGCGTAGCATTCGCGCGCGGCCGCGATCACTGTGGCCTTGGCCGGGCCGATCCCATGCACACCTGCGAGTTCGCGGGGCGTGGCCGCGAATATCCCGCGCATGCCGCCGAAGCGCACCAGCAACTCCTGCGCTAGCTCCAGCGCCGACATGCCGGCGGCGCCCGATCCGAGGAGAATGCACAGCAGTTCGGCATCCGACACGCTGTTGACTCCCTCGCTCAGTAACCGCTCCCGGGGTCGCTGAGCGCTCGGCCACTGGCTAATCCTTGAACCGGCCATGCGGTGCAGTGTGCAGGCCATGTGGCGCGCGGCAAAGGGCGAATGGCGGCGCGTTTGCCGAGAATTGGAACGCCGGGGCGCTTTTGCGGGGATAATGGGCGGTAGCCATGCACATCCTGACGAACAAGAGAATCCTGCTGGGCGTGAGCGGCAGCGTCGCGGCGTACCGTGCCCCGGAACTGGCCCGCCGGCTGGCCGAGCACGGCGCCGAGGTTCGCGCGGTACTGACCGAAGGCGGCGCGAAGCTGATATCCCCGCTTCTGATGCAGGCGGTTACGGGGGCGCCGGCCCGCTGCTCGCTCTGGGACGAGGCCGCGGAGGCGGCGATGGGCCATATCGAGTTGGCCAGGTGGGCGGACTGCATCGTCATCGCCCCCGCCACCGCCAATACGATCGCGCGCCTGGCTCGCGGCGAAGCCTCTGACCTGCTCGGCACGATATGCCTGGCGAGCAATGCTCCCCTGCTGGTCGCTCCGGCCATGAATCGCAATATGTGGAGCAACCGGGCCACGCAGGAAAACTGCGCCGCGCTGCGCGGTCGTGGATGCGTACTGGTGGGTCCCGATCACGGACAGCAGGCCTGCGGCGATGTCGGCGAGGGACGCATGAGCGCGGTGCCGGAGATTGTCGAGGCGGTGGAGCGCAGCGTCGGCCTGTCGGACCAACTGGCCGGGCAGCGCGTGCTGATTACGGCCGGACCGACTCGGGAACCGATCGATCCGGTGCGCTTCCTGTCCAACCGGAGCACCGGGACGATGGGATTCGAGATCGCCGAAGCGGCGGCACGGGCCGGCGCCGAGGTTCAGCTGGTGACCGGACCCACGGCGCGGCCGACGCCGACGGGAGTAGAACGGCTGGACGTGGTCACCGCCGGGGAAATGCTCGACGCGGTGATGGAGCGGGCGCACGACTGTCATGTTTTCATCGCCTGCGCCGCCGTGTCGGACTACACGCCGGCGCATTACAGCCCGGAAAAGCTGAAACGCCGGGACTCGGCGGAGGCGCTCGAACTGAAGCCGTCGCCCGACATTCTGGCCAGCGTGGCCCAACTGCCCGAGCGGCCTTTCCTGGTCGGCTTCGCCGCCGAGACGCAGCAGGTGGAAAAGAATGCGCGAGTCAAGCTGCATGCCAAGGGCGTGGACATGGTTGTCGGGAACCGGGTCGGCAAGGGCCGCGGGTTCGGTGACGTGGAAACCTCGGCGATGGTCGTGTGGGATGGCGGCGGCCGGCGGATCGGGAAGTGCGCCAAGCCGGAAATGGCGCGGCAGTTGATCGGCCTGATTGCCGAACGCTGCGGCCTGGAGAAAATAACGCTCCTGCGGACCCGGAGTTCGGCGCAGTGAGCCCAACGGCGCGGCCCGCGGATCAGCCGGGTTGCGCGATCCAGTTACGGATTCTCAACGAAAAGGCCCGGCTGCCCTGTTATGAAACGCCGGGATCGGCCGGCATGGACCTTCGCGCCTGCCTGGATGAACCGCTGACGCTTGACCCCGGCGAGACTCGCCTCGTGCATACCGGCATCGCGCTGCACATCGCCGATCCGGCGCTGGCGGCGGTCATTCTTCCGCGCTCCGGCCTCGGCCACAAGCACGGCGTAGTGCTCGGCAACCTGGTGGGACTGATCGACTCCGACTACCAGGGCGAGATCATGATGTCGTGCTGGAATCGCGGCGACAGACCGTTCGTGCTGGAAGACGGAATGCGGGTGGCGCAACTGGTCCTGTTGCCCGTAGCCCGGGCGGGCTTTGAGGTGGTCGAGGAATTCACGGCGTCCGAGCGGGGCGAAGGCGGCTTCGGCCACACCGGCCGCGACTAGGGCGCGCCGTATCTCTTTCGGTACGCCTCAATCCGCTCCTGTGCATCGGGGTCCAATCCGGTAGCGCGCATGGCGCCGAGCAGGCTGTCCAGGCCGAAGACGCAGCACACGCCGATTCCGAAGCGGTCGGCCAGTTCGCCCGCCGCGCTGAGCTTGCCGGAACCGCGTTCCTGCCGGTCCAGCAACAACAGCAGGCCCACGGGCTCCGCGCCGGCATCCTGAACCAGGTCGATCGCCTCGCGCGCGGAGGTGCCGGCCGTCAGCACATCATCGACGATCAGCACGCGGCCGCCCGGTTCCGCCCCCACCACTGCTCCGCCTTCGCCGTGATCCTTGCGCTCCTTCCGGTTGTACGCGTACGGAATGTCCAGGCCGTAGCCCTGGACCAGGGCCAGCGAGGTTATGGCGGCCAGCGGTATGCCCTTGTAGGCCGCGCCGAACAGCATGTCGAAACGCAGCCCCGATGCGATGGCCGCCTCCGCCAGGGCCTGTCCGGCCACCAGCGAGCCGCGTCCGCTGCACAGCTTCGAGGAGTTGAAGAAATAAGGGCTTGACCGTCCGCCCTTGGTCGTAAATTCACCGAACAGCAAGGCGCCGGTGTCCAGCGCGAGGCGCAGCAGGTCGGCCTGGCTGGGGCGCAGCACGCTCACTTCCGGTCAATCACCCATGAATTCCGGTCGCTCGCGCTTCACGAAAGCCTCGTAGGCGCGCCGGAAATCGTTGGTCTGCATACAGATGGCCTGCGCCTGCGCCTCCGACTCGATCGCCAGGTCCAGGGGCATGTCCCACTCCAGGTTGAGCTGGTTCTTGGTCATGGCGTGCGCGAAGTTGGGGCCGGAGGCCAGTTGGCCGGCCCACTCCAGGCTTTCGTCCAGAAGCCGGTCCGGTTCCGCGAGGCGATTGAAAAAACCCGTTTCCAGCGCCTCGTCTCCGCTCATCGAACGTCCGGTAAGCAACAGTTCCGTTGCCCGCCCCTGCCCGATGATGCGCGGCAGCAGCGCGCAGGCCCCCATGTCGCAGCCCGCCAGTCCCACGCGGGTGAAAAGGAAAGCGGTCCGGCTGCGCGCCGTGCCGACCCTGAGGTCGGCGGCCATGGCGATCGCCGCACCGGCGCCGGCGCAAATGCCGTCGATCGCGGCGATGACGGGCAGGGGGCAGGAGCGCATGGCCTTCACGAGATCGCCGGTCATGCGCGTGAAGTTCAGGAGATCCGTCCCGTCCATTTCCAGTAGCGGGCCGATGATCTCGTGCACGTCTCCGCCGGAGCAGAAATTGTCGCCGGCGCCATGAATCACGATCGCGCGAGGCGCCGCCTCGCGATCCAGCGCCGAGAAAGTGTCCCTGAGCTCCGCGTACGAATCGAACGTCAGCGGGTTCTTGCGTTCGGGCCGATTGAGCGTAATGACGCCCACGCGCCCGCGCACTTCCATCAGGAAATGCTCTGGACTGAGGTTCATATGTCCGCTTCCTGCAACAGTGCCGCCCGGGCCGCGAGGCGCTCGGCCTGTTCTTTGCCCGAAAGGTATTGTATTGGCCAGTGCTGCCGGCCGTGGCCCAGTGTCGTGGAGGCGTGCAGCGTCCAGTACGGGTCGCTGAGATGCGGCCTCGCCAGCGCGCACAGGTCGGCGCGCCCGGCGGCCAGGATGCTGTTGACGTGGTCGGTCTCATAGATGTTTCCCACCGCGATCGTGGGCACGCCGGCCTCGTTGCGGATCCGGTCCGAGAACGGCGTCTGGAACATGCGGCCGTAGATGGGCCGCGCGCGGGTCGTGGTCTGTCCCGCCGATACGTGAATGATGTCCGCGCCGGCCGCGGTCATGGCGCGGGCGATCTCCACCGAGTCCTCGCCGGTGACGCCGCTCTTGACCCAGTCGGTGGCCGAAATCCGCACCGACAGGGGGCGCTCGTCCGGCCAGATGTCGCGCACCGCTTCCAGCACCTCCAGCGGGAAGCGCAGGCGTCGCGCGAGCGATCCGCCGTATTCGTCGCGGCGCCGGTTGGACATCGGCGAGATGAACGAAGACAGCAGATAGCCGTGGGCGCAATGCAGTTCCAGCCAGTCGAAGCCGGCCTCAAGGCCGAGCCGGGCGGCCTGCCGGAACTGTTCCACGACCTCGTCCATGTCGGCGCGGGTCATGGGACGGGGAACCTGACCGCCTCGACGGTAGATCTTCTCCGAAGGCCCCATCACCGGCCAGTTCCCGGACTCCAGCGGCTGGTCCATTCCCTCCCACATCAGGCGGGTGGAACCCTTGGGACCGGAATGCCCGATCTGCAGTGCGATCCGGGCCTCGCTGTGTTCGTGCACGAAGTCGACGATGCGGCGGTAGGCATCGGCATGCTCCCGGCGGTACACGCCCGCGCAGCCCGGCGTGATCCGGCCCTCGGGCGACACGCAACTCATCTCGGTGAACACGAGTCCCGCGCCGCCCTGCGCGCGCGACCCCAGGTGCACCAGGTGAAAGTCGCCGACGGTTCCGTCCACCGCGCTGTACATGTCCATCGGCGCCACCACCACGCGGTTCGCCAGCTCCAGGTCCTTGATTCGATACGGCACGAACATCGGCGCGACCGCGCGGGCGCTGCCCGTTTCCCGCCGGCTGTACCAGCGCTCCATCCGCTTGAGCCAGCGGCTGTCGCGCAGCCTCAGGTTCTCGTGGCTTACCCGCTGGCTGCGGGTCAGCAGCGAATAGTTGAACTGCTGCGGTGC
>JAPOWV010000084.1:3334-5527 GCA_026707445.1 Gammaproteobacteria bacterium | reverse complement strand
TCAAGTTCCCTGAAGATGAAGTTGAAGGCCTCGAAGTGCTTTTGCGTGCCGAGCCATTGGAAGTAGTTGGGCCGGGTCTGGATCTCAACGTCGAAGTGCGGAGCGTAGGCCTGGCGGAAGCGGCTGTTGACGCCGTCTGTGGCAACTACCAGGTCGTGGTCGCGATACAGGTAGAGGTCCGGTTCCGCCTCGGTCTCGAAACGCAGTTCGGCGCCCAGCTCGGAAGCCCGGCGCTGGAGGATGCGCAGCAGCCGCTTGCGCCCGATTCCGCAGAAGCCATGACCCCCGGACATGAGTTTGCGCCCGCGAAAGTGCACCTCGATGTCGTCCCAATGAGTGAACCGCCCGCGGATCTCGCGCGCGGTCTTGGGATCGTTCTCGGTCAGGTTGTCGAGCGTGGCATCGGAGAACACCACGCCCCAGCCGAAGGTATCGCTTGCGCGGTTGCGTTCCAGCACGGTGATGCGGTGACTCGGCGAGCGCCGCAACATGGAAATGGCCAGGTACAGCCCCGTGGGTCCGCCGCCCGCAATCAATAAGCGCATCCGCTCAGTTTATCCGCTACGAGGTATCGGGCGCGACGGTCCGGAGGGCCTTATACTCTTGCGTCCATTCCAGGCACGCGGAGGCGGGAGAGAGTGACCAGATTGAATCGGCGCGAGGCGCTAATGGGGATCGGCGCTGCCGCGGCGGTGCTCGCCGGGTGCGCGCGGCGGCCCACTACCGACAGTGACGTCATCGTGATCGGCGCCGGGCTGTCCGGCCTGCAGGCGGCGCGGCTGCTCGAGTCGGAAGGCTTGTCGGTCACGGTGCTGGAATCACGCAACCGCGTGGGCGGCCGGATCCTGTCCTACCGGCATATCCCCGGATCGCCCGAGGCGGGAGGAACGAGCTTCGGGGCGGGCTACGCTCGCCTCATGCAGGTCATCCAGGAGCTCGGCGTAGGGCTGGTGAACCTGGACGCGATGGTTGAGGCCTTCGGCGTGCGGACACTGGCTCTGAACGGCGAGATCATTCCCACCGAGCAGTGGCCCACGCACGCACTGAACCCGCTGCCGGAGCAGGCCCGCCAGTTTCCGCCCTGGGCCTACCTGAATTTCAAGATGTTCACGAACAATCCCTACCCGTCGCCGCCGGACTGGGTGTCGCCCGAGTTTGCCCACCTCGACGTGTCGCTGCGCGATTACCTCACCGGTCAGGGCGAGACCGATGCGATCGTGGACCTTTGCTACAACAACAACCCGGGCTGGGGCAACAACGCCGACGAGGTGTCGGCGGCACTGGTGCTGTTCGCGATGCGCTTCGCAGCCGCTGTGCAGGGATTTACCGGGCCGGATGGCGGCTCCGCTTACACTGCGGTGAACGGCAACCAGTCGATTCCCGAGGCCATGGCCGCTTCGCTGAATTCGGAAGTGCTGCTTGCGCGCCGAGTCACGGGTATAAGCGATACCGGTTCCCGCGTCGAAGTGCATTGTGAGGACGGCAGCCTCCATCACGCCGGCCGCGTGATCTGCTCGCTCCCGTGTTCGCTGCTGCGTCACCTGAACCTGGAGCCCGGGCTTGAGGGATTGCAGGCCGAGGCGGCACAAAACGTCGATTCCCAGATACTCAACCAGTTGCACATGGTCGCGAAGCGTCCCTTCTGGGAGGACGACGGCCTGTCGCCCAACATGTGGACCGATTCGCTGGCCGGAATGGTGGTCGGCGAGCGTAAGGGCGACACGCCGGAAGAAGTCACCAGCCTGACGAGCTGGACGCGCGGCGCTCTGGCGGTCGAGCAGGACAAGTTGTCCGATGAAGAAGCCGCCGCCCGCATTGTCGCCGACATCGAGCGCCTGCGCCCGGCCTCCAAGGGCCAGCTTGAGGTCATGGCCTACCAGTCGTGGTTCAACGATCCCGACTCGGCGGGCGACTGGGCGGTCTGGAAGCCGGGCCAGGTCATGAAGTACGCGCCGGAGGTGGGGAAACAGCATGGCCGGGTGCATTTCTGCGGCGAACACACGGCCGTGGCCAACCGCGGCATGGAAGGAGCGCTGGAGTCCGGCGACCGCGTCGCCTTCGAAGTGCTCGACCTGATCTAGCCGCCTGCATGGGTAAATCCCCCGCGGGACCGAGGCCCGCTGATCAGCCTCCCAGGTTCCGTGTAGCTCCCTTTACAGCGCTGCGTCCGGCTGCCGGAAGAGCTGCTGAAAC
>JAPOWV010000084.1:0-2976 GCA_026707445.1 Gammaproteobacteria bacterium | reverse complement strand
CTGGAAGCGCAGACCGGGCTGGTCATGCTGGCGCATCGCCGGCATTTCGATCTGGCTGCCGTAATCGAGGAGGCCACGCAGGCCGAGCCGGATTGCCGGACGAGTCTCAATCAGGACGGCGCCGTGACCGAACACAGCGTATGGCCGGTGCGGGACGCGGTAGCCGTGGCGCGAATTACCCAGGCGGTCGCGGAACTGGGGGAACTCTTCATCGCCGACGGGCATCACCGCGTCGCGGCAGGCAACCGGGCCGCGCAGGCTTTTTCGGGCCGCCCGGAGGCGCAGTGGCTGCTGGGCGCCACGTTTCCGGCCGAGGAGCTGCGGATACTCGATTACAACCGCGTGGTTACCAGTCTGAACGGCCACACTCCACGGGCCTTTCTGGCAGCGCTGAACGAGAGTTTCGAGGTTGCGCCCTCATCCGGCGCGGCCCGGCCTGGGCGCGCGGGAGAATTCGGCTTGTACCTGAGCGGAGGCTGGCATCGCGCCCGCTTGCGCTCCGGTCTGACGCCCGACAACGACCCGGTCGGCAGCCTTGACGTCAGCCTGCTGGGGGAACACCTGCTGGCTCCGATCCTTGGCATCGAGGATTCCCGCACCGATCCGCGCATCGACTTCGTGGGCGGCGCGCGCGGTCTTGAAGAACTGGAGCGGCGCGTGGACAGCGGCGACGCGTCGGTTGCCGTAGCGCTCTACCCCACGCCCATGCAGGCCCTGATGGACGTGGCCGGCGCCGGCGAGATCATGCTGCCCAAGTCCACCTGGTTCGAACCCAAGCTCGCCGACGGGCTGTTGGCCTATAGTTGGGCCACGGAGGTGACTGAAAATGTCCGATGAAAACGCTCTGGCGGAAGCCAACGAGATCGACGACGAAGTGAAGTTCGCGCCGGATGCGGCGCCTTATATCGAGCGCATTCCCGGCTTTGTCCGCGGCGTGGCGCTGAAGTCCATGATCGCCAAGGCCAAGGAAAAGGGCGTCACCCTGATCGACGGCGCATTCATGGACGAGAACAATCCCATGAAGTAGCCCCGGGAGCGAGGGCATGTCCCTCGCGGCGTCTCGCCCTCGACAGAGCCGCGCTATCATCCGTCCCCACCCCATAGGCATGCCACAAAATCGGGAGAGGAGGGACAAATGGGACAATTTGCGTTAACTCGACGGGACGCCATACTCGCGGGCGCCGGAACCGCACTCACGGGCGGCGTGCTCTCCGGATGCGCTACCGCGACGACACCTTCGCTGGATCTGGAAGACCCCGCCGTCCGCGCCCGCGTGCGCGCCAAGGTATCGGGTTCCGCCGCGGAGGAAACGGTCTACAGGTTCTACCGCCTGCATCTCTACGCCTACATGAACGACGGCAACCTCATACCGCTGTTCACGATGAACAACCTGAACGTCACGCAGTGTCGTCCGCTGGAGGACAACCAGTACGCGTTCAAGGTGTTCGAGTGCGGCGTCTATTGCAAGTTCGATACCGACGAGGTGCTGGAATCCTGGGAAAACCCCGTAACGGGAGAAGTCAGGGAGCCCTGGACGTTCCTCGGCGGTCCCCTGAACGTGAAAATGGGCCCCGACGGGGTGGAGACGCCGCCGGAGGCCACGGTCCACCCAACGCCCCTGCGCATGGAAACGTACGGTGGCATGGTCTTCGTGCCCATTGCCTCGCATTTTTCGTATCCCAGCCCCTTCGACCCGGAGGAATGGCCGAAGGAATCGCCCGGTCGCATCCATTACTGGGACTCCCTGTTCGTTCACGCCGCCAGGCTGGAGGACGTGGTTAATCCGGAAATCAATAACGCGCCGGCCTTCTGCCAATTCCAGAACCTGGTGAGCTGGGGCCCCTGGGTCGGCATGGGCGGCCACGAAGGCCGCAGCTACGGCCGGGCCTACGGCACCAAGCTGGCCAGCATCGACGAACTGCCGGCCGGGGCCCGGAAGTCGCTGGAACTGAAGGCGCCGAAAATCTTCGATGTGGAGAACTGGACCGAGTACCACGACTACATTGAGGAATACAAGGACACCTATGGGTCGTAGCCGCGCTGAATCGGGCGCGCGCCATGAAAGTCTTTGAAATAGGGGACTACAGCAAGGGCCTCGACCTGCATGCGGTCGAGCGGCCGGAACCGGCGCCAGGCCACGGCGAAGCGGTCATGCGGGTGCGCGCCACCGGCATCAACGCCCGCGACCTCACTATCATGCACGGCAGCCTGGGCAAGACCGTCATGCCTCACACTCGCGTCCCGCTCAGCGACAACGCCGGCGACATCATCGCGGTCGGCCCCGACGTGGAAAACGTCCGGATCGGCGACCGGG
Source organism: Gammaproteobacteria bacterium (assembly GCA_026707445.1). Taxonomy (GTDB): domain Bacteria; phylum Pseudomonadota; class Gammaproteobacteria; order Steroidobacterales; family Foliamicaceae; genus Foliamicus. The sequence goes on along the minus strand of JAPOWV010000084.1, from coordinate 662 downwards.
TCACCATGACTCATTACTGGCAGTGGCTGGACGGCGACTGGCACGCGTCGATGGCGGAGCAGGACTACGCCGCCACCCTCGACGGCTTTCTGGCCGAGCAGGTCGTGGTGCCGGCGGCGGCGCTGATCAAGCTACCCGACAGCCTGAGTTACGAGGAGGCCAGCACCCTGCAGAGCCCCGGACTCACCGCCTGGAACGCCGTGGTGGAGGCAGGCGCGGCCCGGGCCAGCGATACGGTGCTGACCCTGGGTTCCGGCGCCGTGTCCGTGTTCGGAATGCAATGGGCCAAGATGCTCGGCGCGCGATGCATCATGACGTCGTCGAGCGACGCGAAGCTTGCGCGTCTGAAGGAACTGGGCGCGGACCTTGGCGTGAACTACCGCACCAATCCGGACTGGCCCGAGGAGGTGCTGGAACTCACTGATGGCGAGGGCGCGGACATCATTCTCAATAACGTGGGCCTGGATGAAATGGAGAACTGCCTAATGGCCGCCGCCTCCAACGGCCGAATCATGCACATCGGCGCCAATCCGGTGGTCCACAACCAGGAACCGCAGGAGCCCCCGGTCCTGACGAAGCTGCCCAATCTCATTCTCAAGAACCTCACCGTGCGGGGCATCATCGTCGGCAGCCGGCGCATGTTCACGGACCTCATCCAGGCC
>JAPOWV010000066.1 GCA_026707445.1 Gammaproteobacteria bacterium | reverse complement strand
CTCGGGCCTCGGCGAAAGGCGCCAAACGCCGGCGAATGTCTTCGAAACGCGCGACGGCGAGTTGTCGCCTCAACGCTTCCCGCGCGAATTCGCTCTTGCCTCTGCCCGTCCGTTTCACAAACCGGCGTAAAGCAGCATCGAGTTTCGGATCGAGCCGTATCGTCAGAGTCGTCATGTAGGACAATGTACTACAGGAGTCCCGGGGCGGGCAAGGCTTCAGTCACGATTCAGTCACGCGTTTCCCGGCATGAGTTCGTTACCGCTGGCGACACTCGACGAATTTCTGGAGAACCTGGGCGGTGAGCGGAACAGCCGCGGAAAGCAGGATAACCGCCTTGAGATCATGTGGGGCCCGGATTACAGCAATCGATATGACTACCTGGTGTTCGAGGCCGGCCAGAGGATCTTCTCGAACCATTCCCGCGCCGCTTCCTCGTTCGGAAAAATCTGTTGCAACCCGAACAGGCTGATGCCTTTGCGGTCGGATTTACCCGCCGCCTTATGATTGCTTGATCCGCCTCTCCCTCTTTGAGTCGGTTACGCACTCGGCGGCGCCAATAGGCATCATCCGCCAGTGCTCGCGCTTCGCGGCGCGATATTCGTTGCCCGTGATGAGGTCGTGTAGCCACTTGATGGCGGAATAGACGAAGTACACGGCGACGAAGATGCCAGCGCTGATGAAGGTGATAGCACCCAGGGCGTTCCAGAGCAGGCTCATACTGTTATCCTTCCACCCTGAGATAAGGGGCCGAATCCGGTTGAGAACGGAAAGAGATGTGCATGGCTGATGCCCTTCCCGGTGCAAGGTCGCCGATACGGTTTAGGATTCCGGCTTCACATCAAGGCTGGGTGATTGTCGCTCTCCTAGCGCTGCTCTGGGGGTGCGGGGGTGGCTCATCGGAATCCTCAGGCCCGCCAGACCCAACCACCAACCCTGCGCCAACCCCGCCCGCCCCGATGGCGGAGTCGGTGGAGATTTCCCCGGCCAGCGTGCGATTCACGGCTACGGGAGACAAGCTGCAGCTTATGGCCGAGGTCAAGGACGGTGACGGCGACGTACTGACGAACGCGGAAATCACGTGGTCCAGCGATGCGTCCGGCGTGGCCACGGTGGACGCGGACGGGCTGGTCACCGCCGCCGGCGCGGGGACGGCCACGATCACGGCAACCGCCGGCGACGCTTCGGCTTCGGTAACCGTGACCGTCGAAATCAGGCCCCCCGAATCGGCCGCCGACCGGGCAGCGCTGGTGGCGCTCTACGAGAGCGCCGGCGGCGACAACTGGGTCAACAGGACCAACTGGCTAAGCGACGAGCCCATGGCGGAATGGTACGGGATACAGATCGGCGACGACGGCCGGGTCGTGGCCATTGCGCTCGGCAACAACGGTCTTGAGGGTTCGATCCCGCCGGAAATCGACGAACTCACGGCGCTGGAGGAGCTGTCCATGGGTTTCAACAAGTTTTCCGGCGGCCTGCCGGCGGAACTGGGAAACCTGACAAATCTCAGGAGGCTCAGCCTGTACGACAATCGGTTCTCCGGGACCATCCCGCGCGGAATAGCCAGCCTTCCCAATCTGGTCCACCTTAGCCTGGGCGGCAACATGCTATCCGGGCCGATTCCGGAGGAATTCGGGGCGCAGAATTCCCTGGAACACCTGATTCTCCGTTCCAACGAGCTTTCCGGGACCATCCCCGGGGAGCTCGGGAACCTCACCGGACTGCAAACGCTTAATCTGAACAACAATCGGCTATCCGGGCCGATTCCAGAGGAACTCGGCCGGCTGTCGCGCCTGATTTACCTGTACGTGGGCGGCAACCGGCTGACCGGCCCGGTCCCATCCACGCTCGGAAACCTTGGCGGCCTCAGCGAACTCGACATCTCCAACAACGCCCTGTCGGGCGCCTTGCCGTCCGAATTGACGGGGCTGTCCCTGAGAAGATTCTGGTGGTCTGGCAATCCGGGGCTTTGCCTGCCCGAAACGGCAGCATTCTCCGTCTGGCTGGACGATATGGTGCAGCGTGACACCGGCCATTACTGCAATCAAGCCGACCGGTCGGCGCTGGACGCCCTGTACGAGGCGGCGGGCGGTTCCGGCTGGACCGTTGCGGACGGCTGGCCCGACGGCTCGCTGGAGTCCCGGCACGGCATTGACGTGGATTCCAGCAGCCGCGTAATCGCGATCGACCTCTCCGCCAACGGGCTGGTGGGAGAGCTGCCGCTGGAACTGGGCGACCTGGAGGTCCTGAGGGAGCTGCGGCTGGGCGACAATCCCCAACTGTCGGGGCGTCTGCCCTACTCGCTGCCCCGCATCGACACGCTGGAGGTGCTCCGCTACGCCGGAACGGCCCTTTGCGTGCCGCGGGAAGAATTTCTGCGCGAATGGCTCGACGATGTGCCCCAACACGAAGGAACGGGTGTGGACTGTGCGCCTTCGGCGGACCGCGACGTGCTGGCGAAAATCTACGAGTCCATGAGCGGGAACCAGTGGCACAACAACAGCAACTGGCTGAGTGACGCACCGCTGCGCGAGTGGCATGGCGTCAAGGCCGACGGTCAGGGCCGGGTCGTGGGCCTCGACCTGGCCTTCAACGGCCTGGTTGGGCCCATTCCAGCCGATATAGGGGCGCTTGAAAAGCTGACCGAGCTGATTCTAGTCGGCAACGATACCCAGCGCTCGCGAATACCTCCGGAGCTGGGAGAACTCGCCAATCTGAAGTATCTGGACCTGACCAGCATCTTTGCGGCCGGTCCCATTCCGCCGCGAATCGGCAACCTGGAGCGCCTGGGATTTCTGGACTTTTCGAACAACGGGTTGTCGGGTTCGATTCCCCCCGAACTCGGCGGTCTCGCTTCCCTGGTCGAACTCCGCCTGGACAACAACCGCCTGGTGGGTACGCTTCCGCAGCAGCTCGCCGACGCGGCCGAACTGCAACAGATACACATTGCCGACAACAACCTTTCGGGGGCGCTGCCAAGCTCGCTGGCGAGTCTCGGCAATCTGTGGATACTGGACCTTTCGGGCAATGACTTCTCAGCCAGTCTGCCGTCGTCGTTTGGCAATTTCGGGCGGCTGGAGTACCTGAATCTTTCCTACAACAACCTGGTGGGCGCCATTCCGGCGGAGCTGGGGAAAATCGCCGGCCTGACGGAACTGTATCTTGGCAGCAATTCGCTTTCCGGTCCGATTCCGCCCGAGTTGACGGATCTGAAGCAGCTCCGCTCACTGGCCCTGACGGGCAACACGGACCTGACCGGCCCGCTGCCGACCGGCTTTGCGAACCTCCGCGAAATGGAGCATTTCCAGGCCGCGGGCACCGGGTTGTGCGCACCGGACGACGCCATGCTGCTCGGCTGGCTGAATGGGCTGCTCACCCGGCGGGTGAGGCAGTGCGGCGTTGAGTCCGTGGCTGCCTACCTTACGCAGGCCATCCAGTCCCGCGAGCTCCCCATTGGCCTGGTGGCGGACGAGGAAGCCCTGCTGCGGGTTTTCCCGACCGCCAGCCGCTCCAACTCCGAGCGCATTCCGCGCGTCCGGGCGGACTTCTACCTCGCAGGCATGCTAAGGCATGAAATCGACATACCCTCCAGTCCGGGACCTATCCCGACCCGGCTGGACGAGAGTTCGCTGGAGCGGTCGGCCGATGCAACGGTCCCCGCCGAGGTCGTGCAGCCGGGCCTTGAAATAGTCATCGAGATCGATCCGGAAGGGACGCTGGCCGACAGCCTGGAGGTAGCGCGCCGCATCCCGGAAACCGGCCGGCTGGCGGTGGAAGTGCGGGAGGTGCCGACGTTCGACATCACTTTCGTCCCGTTCCTTTGGGAGACGAACCCCGATATGTCCGTGGTTGATCTGGCGAACGCCATGGAGGACGATCCCACGGGCCACGAGATGCTGGGGCACACGCGCACGCTGCTGCCGGTTGCGGATATCAGGGTGACCGCCCATGCCTCTGTCCGAACTTCCACCAACGAGAGCCATGAACTGATCGCGGAAACCGAATTGATCGCCACCATGGAGGGCGGCAGCGGCTATTACATGGGACTGATCGCCGGAGAGTATTCAGGCGCCTCGGGACTCGCCAATCTGGGTCAGAGGGTCGCGTTTTCCATCACCGACGCCAGTGTGATCGCGCACGAATTCGGACATAACCTGTCGCTGAGCCACACGCCCTGCGGAAATCCGCTGGGGCTGGAGCCTGCATTTCCGTACCCGGATGGATCTTCGGGACGCTGGGGCTACGACTTCGCCGCGGAACGCCTGGTGTCGCCGGACGAGTACGTCGATCTGATGTCGTACTGCTCGCCTTACTGGGTCAGCGACTTCAGCTTCGACAAGGCCCTGCGTTACCGGCTGCATAGCGCCGGACTGCTCAGTCAACCGCAGGCCCGACAGCCCGTCACCTCCCTTATCGTGTGGGGCGGCAAGGACAGCGGGTCGGCGCTCTATCTTGAGCCGGCCTTCGTGACCCAGGCGCCACCCGCGCTGCCCGAAGAGCCCGGGCCCTACCGCATCACAGGCACAGCCGAGGACGGCACGGTGCTGTTCGACCTGAGCTTCGACATGCCGGTGGTGGGGGACGGAGACGGCAGTTCGAGCTTCGTCTTCGCGCTGCCGATGCAAGCCACATGGCGGGAGGCGCTCGATTCCATCAGGCTTTCTGGGCCCCGCGGCCGATCCGCGGTGCTGAACGAGGATACCGACCGGCCCGTAACGGTGCTGCGCAACGGACCAAACGGAGCGGTCACCGCCATCATCCGCGAACCGAGAGCCGCGTCCGCCCTGCGCAACGTGGCCCAGCCGGGATTGTTCAGCCGCGGAATTCCGCAGGCGGGCGCAGGCCCCCGCTGAGCCCGCCGAGACGAGCAGCCAAATCGAGATGCTCTCCCGTCAGGGCAATTCCTCGCGCAGGCCCTTGATAAGGCCGATGCACATGCACAGCAGCACCAGCGTGAAAGGCAGACCTACCGCCAGGGTCAGCGCCTGCAGCGAGGCCATGCCGCCGCCCAGCATCAGCGCCATGGCGGCCGTGCCGGACAGCAGGCACCAGAAGGCGCGCTGTTGCACCGGCGCGTCCATCTTGCCGCCGGCGGTAATGGTGTCCATGACCAGCGATCCGGAGTCGGCCGACGTGACAAAGAAGATCGTGATCAGGAATACGCTGACGGCGGAGACGAATCCGGTCATCGGCAATGGCTCCAGCATCTTGAACAAGGCCAGTTCGGGCACCGATTCCGCCACGCCCCTATAGCCGTCGGAAAAGTACTGGTCCAACGCGGTACCGCCGAACGTCGCCATCCACAGGATGCCGATGATCGTCGGTACGATCAGCACCCAGGTGATGAACTCGCGCACCGTGCGTCCAAAACTGATGCGCGCGATGAACATGCCGACGAACGGCGCCCACGCGACCCACCAGGCCCAGTAGAAAGTCGACCAGTCACGCACGAAAGCCACGTCTTCGCGGCCGATCCAGTTGCTCAATCCCGGCAGGTAATAGACATAATCGACGCCCGCCCTGGCGATCGTCGTGAGAATCACCAGCGTGGGTCCCGCGATCAGGACGAACGACCACAACAGGGCCGCAAGCACCATGTTGATCCAGCTCAGGCGCTTGACGCCCTTGTCCAGCCCCGCGATGACGGACGCCAACGCGATGCCGATGATCACCATGATCAGAATGGCCCGCGTGGCGGTGGTTGCGGGAATTCCGAACAGGTATTGCAATCCGCCGGCGATCTGCTCGGCGCCGAAGCCCAGCGATACCGCCAGCCCGAACAACGTCGCCAGCACCGCAACGATGTCCACCGCGTGGCCGAAGGGGCCCCAGACGGACTTGCCGATCAGCGGGAAGAATCCGGAGCGCAGCGTCAGCGGCATGCCGCGATTGAAACAGAAGAACGCCAGCGACAGGCCGGCTACCGCGTAGATCGCCCAGGCGTGCAGCCCCCAATGCAGGATCGCCGCGGACATGCCGGCGGCGCGCGCCGCGCCGGTGTCGGCGGGATCGACGCCAAGCGGAGGCGCCAGCGTGTGGGTCACGGGCTCCAGGACGCCGAAGAACATCAGGCCGATACCCACACCGGCCGCAAACAGCATGGCCAGCCACGCCGAATAGCCGTATTCCGGCTTTGCACGCCGACCGCCGAGGCGAATCCGTCCCAACGGGGACAGCGCGACGCCGAAGCAGAACAGCACGAAGAGGTTCGACGCGGCAAAATAGAACCAGTCGAACGTCGTGGTCGTCCAGACCCTCAGATCGGCGAAAACGGTCGCTGCCTGCTCAAGAAACAACAGCGTGCCGATCACGAGCAAGACCACCAGAGCGGCGGAAACGATGAAGACCGGGTTGTGGATGTCGAGATTGAAGACCCGGATATTCTGTTCGCCGATTTCGTGGCCGATATCGGAAACCCGAGGTCGGGTCGAGGCGGAGTCGGTGCGTGAACGGGTCATGGTTGCGGATACCCTGGATTCGGCGGTCAGCTACTGAAGCGCCGCCGGACGTCCTCGCCCAGAGCACTTTTGAGCGGATCGAGCCAAGGCTCGTAGTTGCGCCAGTAGTCGAGTCCCGACTCGAATATCGGCTGGCGGACCTGCTCGGAACTGGGCGTGCGCACCGCGCGGTCCGTACGGTAAAAGCTCAGGCAGCCCGGTTCGAATTCGAGTCCGCAGTGGTCGAGAATCCGGCGCACCTGGGTCTCGAGGTCGCTCACCACCTCCTCGTACTGGACGCACAGCACCTTGCCGGGAAGCACCGCGTCCCAGTGGTCCATCAGTTCGACATAATCGCGATAGTACTGGCCGAGGTCCGCCAGGTCGTAGGTGAATTGCTGGCCCTCGGCGAAGAGCTGCTTGTAGCCGCTGAAGCCGCAGGCCATGGGGCGCCGCCTGGCGTCGATGATCTTCGCGTTGGGCAGCATCAGGTGGATCAGTCCGATATGGCGGAAGTTGTTCGGCATCTTGTCGACGAAAAACGGCGCGCTCTGGCGGTGAATCCGCGTGTCGTCGATGTACTGCCGCCCGAACTGGCGGAGCTCCTCGTCGGACAACTCCGCCAGGATGTCGGGATAGTCCGGTTCGGGCCCGTTGCGCCCGCGCCGCCGCAACTGCTGCGCCAGCGACAGGACGTTCGGCAGTTCCAGGGTGCCGTCCACCTTCGAATGAGACGAAAGAATCTGTTCCAGCAGGGTTGAACCGGCCCGGGGCAGCCCGACAACGAAAATCGGATCGCCTGCGGAATGCCCCGCTTCGGCGCCGCGCGACAGCATCCCGGCGACGCACACCCGCTGCTGGGCGCGCAGTTCCTCCGTCATCTTGTCCGCGTCGTAGCGGCTCGCAGCCTTCTTCGAGCGGTTGCCCTGCTCGTAGAAACCGAACGAGGTCTCGAAGTCCTCGCGGTCCTCGTAGGCCTTGCCCAGCGCGAAGTTCAGATGCACGCGGTCGGCATGGGACAGGTCATCGTGGCCGGCCTGCGCATGCATCCGCTCGAGTTCGCGGTCGCTGAACGAATAGACCTTCAGGTTGGAAAGCGAATACCAAGCTTCGCCGTGGCGTGGCTGACTCGCGAGCGCTGCCCGGTAGGAGGCGACGGCCTCGTCGTACTGGCCGTGGGTCTTGAGCGCATGGCCCTTCGAGGTGAGCGTGACCGGGTCGCCCGGAATCTTCTCCAGCACCCTGTCGAAAAGGCCCAGCGCCTCCTCGTAGTCGCCGGTCTGCATGCATTCGATCGCGTAGATCGACTGGAACTGCGGATTGCCGGGCGAAGTCTCAAGCAGCAGCCTGGCCTGCTCGAGGGCCTTTCCGAATTTCTGGCGCTTCCTGAGCGCCTGGATGTAGTCCATGTGCACCCGCACGTTGGTCGGCTCGAACTGGTGCGCCGACTCCAGCAGGAATTCGGCGTCCGCCAGCACGCCAAAGCGGATGCCGATGTCGGCCAGCAGCCGCATCGCTTCCACGTGGTGCGGCGCCTTCCTGAGAAACTTGCGGCACAGGTCCTCCGCCTTGAGCAGCTTGCCCTGACTCATGAGGTCGAGGGCGATGACCAGTGGTTGCGGCAGCCGCTTGAGGTAGTTTAGCTGGGCCCTCGCTTGCGCTGCCTCCTGGACACGCCCGCTCCGGGCCAGGATATTGAGTTGTCCCCTCCAGCTCGCCACCAGCGCCGGGTTGAAGCGGCAGGCCTGCGCATACGCCCGCAGCGCATGCTCGGGCCGCCCCATGTCTCGGTACGCGTGGCCCTCCTCCTGGTGCGCCCGGCCGTTCTCGGGCGAAATGGCCTTGAGCCTGGCGAGCTGCGCCAACGACGCATCGAACTCGCGCCGATAGCGGTGGCAGACCGCGCTCATATACAGCGCGTCGGTGTTGTGCGGGTCGTCCCGGAGGATGACCTTGAGGTCGGCCAGCGCTTCCTCATACTGCTTCCCGACAATCCTGGCCTGAATGGCGGCCAGCGCGGGATTGGCCGCGCCCTGTTCCCGGGGCCGGGAGTCAGCGGAAGAGCCGGGAGTTCCGGTCCGGCTGGACACGACAACGGCGTCCTCCGGGGAGGACGCCGTGTCAATTCCTGTTGCCGGACCCGGGCCGGTCAGAAGTTCACGCTCGCGCGTACGCCGAATGTCCTGGGTTGCGCGTAGGTGACGTGGCTCCTGTCGAACACGAAAGAGCGCGACACCTCGGCCCGTTTATCGGTCAGGTTGCTGCCGTAGAGCGTCACCGACCAGTCGTCGCTGGCCACGCCCGCCGTCAGGCTTAGCATGGTCCAACTGTCGATCAGGTCGCGGTTGATGGTGATGATGTCGCTGTACGAATCCGCGGACCAGGAAATCATGGGCATGACGTGCGCCGTCCACCCGGTGGCCTGCAGGGTCCACTCGTAGCGCGCCCGCAGGTTGCCCTGGTTGCTTGGAGCGAACGCAAGCTCGTCCCCTTCACGAACGTCGTTGGTCGGGGTGATCTTCCGGGTGATCTCCGAATCGAGAAACGACAACGCGCCGGCGATGGTGAGCCCGTCGACCGGCGGCAGCCAGACGAAGTCCGCCTCCAGGCCCCTCACCCTGGCGTCCGCGGCGTTGTCCGAGAAGAACAGGTTGACGATGCTGGTATCGAAGATCGTGGTCTGCAGGTTGTCGATATCGATGTTGAACAGCGCCGCGTTCAACCGGAAGGCATTGCCGAAGTCGGCCTTCATGCCGACCTCGACATTGACGACTTCGTCGGTCTCCAGTTCGAAGGGCACCACGAAACCGCTGCCGTCCGCGCTCGGCCTCCCGCCCGGACGATTCAGCAGACCGGGCCGGAACCCCTCCGACCACGTGACGTAGTAGAGTTGCTCCGGCTGCGGCCGCCAGTCCAGCGTCACCTTGTAGATCGTGCCGTCGGCCACAGCCTTGTCGGGCGCGCCTACTGCATTGCCCGGCATGAACTGCTGCGAGATGTTCGTGCCCCAGCGCTGCTGATCTTCCCCGTCGGGACCGCGGAAATTGCTGAACGACGCGTTGGCGCTACCCTCAAGGTCCACCTCGATCTCGTAGTTGCGGGCCCCGATCGTCAGCGAAAACCGCTCGCTCAGGTCGATGCCGAATTCGCCGAAAACGCCGAACTGCTCGTCCGTGCGCCGGATGTCGTTGCGAAAGACGACGCCGGGATCAAAGCCATACCTGTCCGGGCCGAACGGCCCCGGGTAGGTGTAGTAACCGGGCCCGGCGCCGTAGGCGGCCCCGGCGGGGTTACCCATAGCCGCCCCCGGGTTGGTCAACGGATAGTTCGGAGCGAAGCCCTTCGCCCCGGCGTTCCACGAGATGGCCTCCAGCGCCCCCGGATATATGAAGTCGTTGACCTCGATGAGTTCCAGTTCGCTGGTGAACAGCCCACCCTGGAGGCGCCAGCGGTTCGCCTGGTCCGTGGTGAAACGGATCTCGTGGGTCTGGATCTCCAGCTTATTGAGGCTGTTCACGTACATGACCGGCGGCTGGCACGTGCCGAACGGGAGGTTACCCGGGTTGTATGTCACGTAGGTCGCCGAATAGTCGCAAATGTAGTACGGCAGGTACTGGCCCACGAACAGGTAGTCGGAGTAGTCCACGACCTGGTCCGACTGCCGGTCCGTAAACGCGCCGGTGTAGATAACCTCTAGTGCGTTTAAGCGGCCAGTGAGCGTCCAGGCGGTGTTGTCGATGGTGTCCTCGATCCGCTCATCCGTGAAGCGCGAGATTTCCAGTTCTCCCACGTCCGGGTCGGCGAAGAACACGCCGTCCGCCTCGGTGTCCTGGGTGGTGTGGGCCACTAGCAGGTCCCAATTGTTGGTGATATCCCACTGAGCCGAGATCCGGCCGCCGGTATAGGTCACGCCGTTAATGTCGTCGTCAACGATATCGCTGTTGTCGGCCGTGAGGAAGGTCACGCTTGAAAGGTCCGCTCTTTGCGGAGGACTCGCACTCCCCACCGCCTGGAATCCGGCGCGATATGAGGCGACGGGCACCCCGTTCCTGCGCACCGTGCCTGCCGGCCGGAACCGCGCGCTCTCGCTGGTATCTCGCGTGCCGGCGACATTATCGATCCAGCCGCCCTTGCTGTCGTTGTAGAAGACGCCGCGCAAACCGAAGTTGTCGCTTAAGGGAACGTTCAGCATGACTTCGACGCTGGAACCCGTGTCGCCGCCGCTGATCGTGTTCGCGCCAAGCTTGGCATTGCCATAGAACTCGCTCAAGTCCGGCTTGTTCGTGATCAGGCGCACGTTACCGGCCTGCGAGCTGGCCCCGTAGAGCGTCCCCTGGGGTCCCGAGAGCACTTCGATGCGCGCCAGGTCCGCTGCGTACACGTCGAGATTGCGGCCCGGATGCGCCAGCGGCTGCTCGTCCAGGTAAAAGGCGACGTTGGGCGCCAGACCGGCCACGCCGGCCACCGTCAGGTTCGGCGTCGTGGATGCGACGCCGCGAATGTAGATGGTGTTCTGACCCGGTCCGCTGCCGCCCGCTGTCACGTTCGGCAACTGCAGCACGTAGTCCGCGAAATTGGTGACGCCGAGTTCGGTGATCTCGCGGGTGTCCAGGGCGGTCACGGCCAGGGGAACATCCTGCAGCGATTCCTGGACGCGCCTCGCCGTAACCACGATCTCATCGAGCACCCGTTCATCGGCAGCCTCCTGCGCCGCGACCGGCGCGCCGGCCACCGACAGTGCGACGGCGGCGGACAATACGGTGTGTTTAGGTTGCAATTGAATAGACATCGCCCCAATCCTCCCGGTGGACCAATCTTTACCCCAAGCACATACCATACACCAAGGCTTGGGCTGCGTTCGGCCCGCCTCAGGCGAACAGGCCTTGTAGAATGCTCTGGCCGCCGGATCGGGATCGCCATGTGCCGATCGTGCGGCGGCCATAGTCTTTGCCGAGACACTCGCTGATGCCCCGCAAACCGGATATAGAAATCGCCCGCGCGGCAAGAATGCTGCCGATACTCAAGGTCGCGGACAGGCTCGGCATCGCGAAACACACGGAACCCTACGGCAAGACCAAGGGCAAGGTCGACCATGCCGCCGTCGCGGCCGCGCGGCCGGACGCACGGGGCAGACTCATTCTCGTGACGGCGGTGTCGCCGACACCAGCCGGCGAAGGAAAGACGACGACCACGATCGGTCTGGGCGACGCCCTCAATCGCATTGGAAAGAAGGCGCTGATCTGCCTTCGCGAACCGAGCCTCGGCCCCTGCTTCGGCATGAAGGGGGGCGCGGCGGGCGGCGGTTACGCGCAGGTCGTGCCGATGACCGACATCAACCTGCACTTCACCGGCGATCTCCACGCGATAGGCGCCGCGCACAACCTGCTCTCGGCGTTGATCGACAACCACGTTCACTGGGGCGGCGAACCCGCCGTCGATCCACGGCGCATCACCTGGCGCCGCGTGCTCGACATGAACGACCGCGCGCTCCGGCACACGACGACCGGCCTTGGCGGAACCGCCCACGGCGTTCCGCGCGAGACGGGCTTCGATATCACCAGCACTTCGGAGATCATGGCGATCTTCTGCCTGGCGAAGGACCTGGCCGACCTGGAGCGGCGCCTGAGCAGGATCGTCGTGGGTTACGGCCGCGACCTCAAGCCCGTCACGGCCGGCGACCTCGACGCGCAGGGCGCCATGACCGCGCTGCTCCGGGACGCCTTTGAGCCGAATCTCGTGCAGACGCTGGAGAACAACCCCGCATTCATCCACGGCGGACCGTTCGCGAACATCGCGCACGGTTGCAATTCGGCGATCGCGACGCAGACCGCGCTGAAACTCGCCGACTACGTCGTGACCGAGGCCGGGTTCGGCGCCGACCTGGGCGCGGAGAAATTCTTCGACATCAAGTGCCGCACCGCGGGCCTGGTACCGGATGCCGTGGTCCTGGTCGCCACGACCAAGGCGCTCAAGATGAACGGCGGCGTCCCGAAAGACGGCCTCAAGGCGGAGAACGCCAAGGCAGTGGCGGACGGCTGCGTCAACCTCGGGCGGCATCTCGCGATCCTCGATCGATTCGGCGTTCCCGCGACGGTGGCCATCAACCGCTTCGAGACCGACAGCGACGCCGAGGTCGGCGCCATCGCGGATTACTGCGGCCGGCTGGGCGGCGCCGCAATCGAGTGCCGGCACTGGGCGGAGGGCGGCGCCGGCGCTGCGGAACTCGCCGGACACGTCGCGGAACTGGCCGATTCGGAGCACAGCGGCTTCAGCCTGCTCTACGAGGACGGGCTGGAGCTGTGGGAAAAGGCCCGGCGCATCGCGCAGGAAATCTACGGAGCCCAGGACATCGTAGCATCCGCCAAAGTGCAGAACGAGTTCGCGCGTCTGCAGGCCAGCGGCTACGGCGATTTTCCGGTCTGCATGGCCAAGACGCAGTACAGTTTCTCGACCAATCCGGCGCTGCTGGGGGCGCCAACGGACCATATCGTGGAAATCCGCGAAGTCCGCCTCGCGGCCGGCGCCGGGTTTGTCGTGGCCATCTGCGGCTCCATCATGACCATGCCGGGGCTGCCGAGAAAACCCGCCGCGCAGGACATCCGCGTCAATTCCGAAGGCCTGATCGAAGGCCTGTTCTGAGCCGCCTGCCATCTTGCGCGTCCCCGATCCGAGGAGCGCGGGAGAGCCTTTCAGGCCGCGGCATTAGCCGCCTTTCCATGCTGCAACACTGGTATGATGCATACCGTCTCCGCGCCGCACGGGGCCGCGCATGAACAGCCACCCGCAACACAGGCGACACCCTGGCCGAAAGCGGCGCGGCGGCCGCGCCGCGAAGTTCGCCGCGCGGCGGCGCGGAACTGCGAAGGAACTCGCGGCCTGGATCGATCGCAGCATTCCCTTTTTCGAGGTTCTGGATACCGAAGCGCTGGAATCGATCGAGCACAACGCCGACACGGTGCTCGAAGAAATCGGCATCGAGTTCCGTGCGTTCCCGCGGGCGCTCGAACTCCTCAAGGAAGCGGGCGCCGAAGTGGACGGCGAACGCGTGCGGTTCCCGCGCGGCATGTGCCGGTCGCTGGTGCGGGCCACGGCGCCGAGCGAGTACACGCAGCATGCCCGCAACCCGAAGCGTTCCACGATCATCGGCGGGGCGCGCACCGTGATGGTTCCCGCCTACGGATCGCCATTCGTGCGGGATCTTGATCAGGGGCGCCGCTATGCGACCCTCGAGGACTTTCAGAACTTCGTCAAGCTCGCCTTCATGAGCCCCGGCCTGCACCATTCCGGCGGCACGATTTGCGAGCCTGTCGACGTTCCCGTCAACAAGCGTCACTTCGACATGATTTACAGCCACATCCGCTACAGCGACAAACCGTTCATGGGTTCGGTCACGCATCCCGAGCGCGCCGAAGACACCGTGGCCATGGCCGAAATCGTGTTCGGCGAGGAATTTGTGGCGAACAACACGGTGCTGACCAGCCTGATCAACGCCAATTCGCCGATGTGCTTCGACGCGACCATGCTCGGGGCGGCGACCGTTTACGCCGAAAGCAACCAGGCGACGGTCATCTCGCCGTTCCTGCTCGCCGGAGCGATGTCGCCGGTGACCGCGGCCGGCACGCTGACACAGATCCTGGCCGAGGCGCTGGCCGGAATGGCCTACATTCAGCTCGTGCGCCCCGGGGCTCCAGTGGTGTTCGGTTCGTTCGCGTCGGCCGTGTCCATGCAGTCGGGAGCGCCGACCTTCGGAGGCCCGGAACCGAGCCTGGTCCTGTACGGGGCGGGGCAGTTGGCGCGCCGCCTGGGTGTGCCCTTCCGCAGCGGCGGCGGCTTGTGCGCGTCGAAGATTCCCGATGCCCAGGCGGCTTACGAGTCCGCCAACACGCTGCAGACGGCGGCCCTGGCAGGTGTGAACTTCATGCTTCACGCGGCCGGCTGGCTGGAGGGCGGCCTGTCGATGGGCTACGAGAAGTTCATCCTCGACGCCGACCAGG
The DNA here is from genome assembly GCA_026707445.1 of Gammaproteobacteria bacterium. Classification (GTDB taxonomy): domain Bacteria; phylum Pseudomonadota; class Gammaproteobacteria; order Steroidobacterales; family Foliamicaceae; genus Foliamicus. The sequence continues at coordinate 81,690 of JAPOWV010000066.1, read as the reverse complement.
CCAACATGATCGCGGTGCTGTTGCAGGGGGTGGACATGTCGGAGAGCGGCCAGGCCATGGATGCGCTGCGCGAGGTCGGGCCCGGATCGCATTTTCTCGGCGCCGCGCATACCCAGGCAAACTTCAAGACCGCGTTCTACCGTTCCGGCGTCGCCGACAACAACAGCTTCGAGCAATGGGAGCAGGACGGCTCGCTCGACGCCGCCCAGCGCGCCAACGGGATCTTCAAGCGGATGCTCGACGAGTACGAGGCGCCGCCGCTCGATCCGGCCATCGACGAGGCGCTGCTGGAGTTCATCCAGCGGCGCAAATCCGAGTTCGAGGATCGGGACTATTGATGTTCGAAGAACATCAAAGCGCAAGACACAAGAGCGCCGAGCGTCCGATCCTGGTCATTGCCTGCGGCGCGCTGGCGCGCGAGATCGAGGCGCTCAGCCGCCGTTGGGGCTGGAAGCACCTGCATCTGAAGTGCATCGACGCGAAACTGCACAACCGGCCGGCCGAAATTCCTCCGCGCCTGCGGAAAATGATCCGGCGGCACCGTTCGGCCTACGAAGAGATTTTCGTCGCCTACGCCGACTGCGGCACCGGTGGCGGCATCGACCGGGTGCTTGCCGAGGAAGGCGCCCAGCGGCTGGAAGGCGCGCACTGCTACGAGTTTTTCGCCGGCCGCGAACGTTTTGCCTCGCTTTCCATGGCGGAGCCCGGCACGTTCTATCTGACCGACTTCCTGGCGCGCCACTTCGATCAATTCGTGACCAAGCCCCTGGGCCTGGACAGGCACCCTGAACTCCGCAACACCTATTTCGGCAATTACCGCAAGCTCGTTTACCTCTCGCAGACGGAAGACGCGGGGCTTCTCGAATCGGCCGCTCAGGCCGCCGCGCGCCTGGACCTGGAATTCGAGCACGTGCACTGCGGTTACGGCGAACTTGAAACCAGCCTGGCGGCGCGTTTCAGTCGCAGGCAGTCGATCCCCATTGCCGCCGAAGGCAACAACGGGGCCTAGCGCAGGGTGGGCGCCGGTTCCGCCACGGAGCGGGTTTGAGATGTACCGGATGCGGCGCTGGTCGGTGCGCAACGCACGCGGTCTCAAGAAACTCTATTCCGCCATCGAGCGGATCCTGGTCTGGTGCCACCCGCTGTTGCGACGCATCGGTTTCGCACGGCTCGACAAGCCGTTCATGAGGATCGAGTCGCTCACCAAGGGCTTCCTGCTCGATTCGCGGAATTGCGGCCAGTGCATCGTGGGTTTCACCGGGCTGTCGTGCCCGATGAACTGCCCGAAGAAGATGCGCAACGGGCCCTGCGGCGGCGTTCGTGCCGACGGCAACTGCGAGGTCAAGCCCGAAATGCCGTGCGTATGGGTGCTCGCCTGGGAAGGCAACCAGCGGTTGCGAGAAGAGGAAATTCCGCTGCAGGTCGTGCAGCCGCCCGTCGACCACCAGTTGATCGGCCGGTCGGCGTGGCTGCGCGAGGTGCGCATCCTGGTCGAGGATTCCAGCCATGCAGTTTGAAGACGAACCGCTCGTCCCCGGTCAACGGCTGCCGATCAGACCCGGACACTCCTCGTTCGGCCGGCTCGAACGCGTGCTGCGGGCCGGCGGCTTCGCGGTGACCGCCGAAATCGCGCCGCCCGATTCGGCCAATTCGGCCGAAGTGTACGAGCGCGCGGCTCTGTACGACGGCTACGTGGATGCGATGAACGCCACCGACGGCTCGGGGGCCAATTGCCACATGTCCAGCGTCGGCATGTGTTCGCTGCTGTGCCGGCGCGGCTACGCGATGGTGATGCAGGTATCGGCCCGGGACCGCAACCGGATCGCCATCCAGGGTGACGTGCTCGGCGCGTCGGCCATGGGCGTGGCCAGCATTCTGTGCCTGACCGGCGATGGCGTGGATGTGGGCGATCACCCGCAGGCCAAGCCGGTATTCGACCTGGACTGCATGTCCATGCTGAGCATGATCCGCTGCATGCGCGACGAGTCGCGGTTCCTGAGCGGGCGCAAGCTGACCGAGCCGCCGCCGGTGTTTCTCGGCGCGGCCGCGAACCCGTTCGCGCCGCCGCTGGACTACCGCCCGCTCCGGCTGGCGAAGAAGGTCGCGGCCGGCGCGCAGTTCGTGCAGACCCAGTACTGTTTCGACATCGAAGCGTTCAATCGCTACATGGCGGCGGTGCGCGACGCCGGAATCCACGAGAAGGTCTTCATCCTGGCCGGTGTGGGACCGCTGGCGTCGGCCCGTTCGGCCGAATGGATTCGCGGCAACGTGCCGGGCGTCCATATTCCCGATGCGGTCGTCCGGCGGCTGAAGGGCGCAGCGAATCAGCAGCGGGAAGGGGTGAATATCTGCATCGACATGATTCACCGGATCAGGGAAATCGAGGGCGTGCACGGCGTTCACATCATGGCCTACCGTCAGGAACACTGGGTCGCGGAGATCGTCGAGCGGTCCGGGGTGCTGGACGGCCGCCGGCCCTGGCAGCCCCCCCTGGACTGGAAGAACGCCGCGTGGGATCGGGGTCACCCCGCGGTAACGAACGCGCCAGGCAGGCAGGCAATGGAGAAAGTCTCATGACGGAAACAGTCATTACGTCGCCCACCAGGGAAGTGCGGATCGGTTTCGACCGGCCGTTCGTCATCATCGGCGAGCGCATCAATCCCACCGGGCGCAAGGTCCTGGCGCAGGAGATGGCGCGGGGCGATTACAGCCGGGTCGAGGCGGACGCCATCGCCCAGGTCGAGGCCGGCGCGCACATGCTAGATGTCAATGCCGGCGTGCCCCTGGCCGACGAGCCGAAGATGCTGGCCGACAGTGTTCAGCTCGTGCAGTCGATCACCGACGTGCCGCTGTCCATCGATTCGTCCATCGTCGCGGCGCTGGAGGCCGGGCTGGCCGTGTACCAGGGCAAGGCGCTGGTCAATTCGGTGACCGGCGAGGAAGAGCGGCTCGAGTCGGTCCTGCCGCTGGTGAAGCGGCACGAAGCCGCCGTGGTCGCCATTTCCAACGATGAGACCGGCATCTCCGAGGACCCGGACGTGCGCTACGCGGTGGCGAAAAAGATCGTCGAACGCGCCGCCGACCACGGCATCCCGCGCGAAGACGTGGTGGTGGATCCGCTGGTGATGCCGATCGGCGCCATCAACCAGGCGGGCAGGCAGGTCATGCACATCGTCCGCCGGCTGCGCGAGGAACTCAAGGTCAACACGACCTGCGGCGCGTCCAACGTGAGTTTCGGATTGCCGAACCGCAACGGGATCAACTCCGCGTTTCTCACCATGGCCATCGGCGCAGGCCTGACCTCTGCGATAACGAATCCGCTGCACGCCGACGTACTTCAGGCGGTGCTGGGCGCCGACGTCATGATGGGGCACGATCCGGACTGCACCAACTGGATCCGGAAGTATCGCCAGCCGTCGGCCGCGCGGCCGGAGCGCGAGCGTCGCGGCAGGCGCCGGCGACGCCGTTCGGCCGTAGCCTGAGCGCGCCGCACGGGAAATTGACGTGGCCACCAAGGACGCCAGGATCGTGTTCACGCCCTCGGGGCGACGCGGCACGTTTCCGCACGGAACACGGCTGCTGGACGCTGCCCGCAGCATCGGCGTGGACGTGGACTCAGTGTGCGGTGGCCGCGGGCTGTGCGGGCGCTGCCGCATCGTGTGCATGGACGGGGACTTTGCCAAGCACGCCATCAAGTCCCGCCCGGCGCACCTTTCGGCGCTCAACGAGACGGAGGCGCGGTACAGCGAGCGCCGCCAGGAGCTTGCCAACAACCATCGCCTGAGCTGCCAGGCGGAGATCCGGGGCGATCTGGTCATCGATGTGCCCCCGGAGAGCCAGATGCACCGCCAGGTGGTGCGCAAGGATGCGGAGCACCGCGAGATCAAGCTCGATCCGGCCACACGGCTCTATCACGTCGAAGTGCAGCCCGCCGATCTGCTTGAAGCGAGCGGCGATCTGCAGCGCCTCTGCGACGCGCTGGCCTGGGAGTGGCACCTGGACGACCTGGTGTGCGATCCCGTCATTCTGCCGGGATTGCAGACCGCGCTGCGAGACGGTGAGTGGCAAGTCACGGCGGCCGTGCACCGGCAATCCACCGTCGTCGCCGTCTGGCCCGGCTTCAAGTCCAGCGTCCATGGCGTCGCGCTCGACATCGGTTCCACGACGATTGCCGCGCACCTCGTGAACCTGACGACCGGCAACGTGGTCGCGACCGACGGGATCATGAACCCGCAAATCCGTTTCGGCGAGGACCTGATGAGCCGGGTTTCCTACGTGATGATGCATCCGGAGGGCGCCGCCGAACTGACCCAGGCCGTTCGCCAGGGCGTGAACGACCTGATCGGTGACGTTTGCAGCCGAGGCGGCATCGACGCAGCGGACGTTGTCGAACTGACGATCGTCGGCAATCCGATCATGCACCACCTGTTCCTGGGGCTCGATCCCCGCGAACTCGGCGGCGCCCCGTTTGCGCTGGCTGTCGATACCGCGCTCGATCTGAAGGCCCGGGATATCGGCATCGGGATTCATCCCGGCGCCAACGTCTACGTGCTTCCGTGCATCGCCGGACACGTGGGGGCCGACGCGGCCGGCATGGTGCTGGCCGAGGAGCCGCACCTGCTGGAGGAGGTTTCGCTGGTCGTGGATGTGGGCACCAACGCGGAGATCGTGCTCGGCAACCGCGATCGGCTGCTGGCCTGCTCCAGTCCCACCGGCCCCGCCTTCGAGGGCGCGCAGATTTCCGCCGGTCAGCGCGCCACGCCCGGCGCCATCGAGCGCGTGCGCATCGACGCGGAGAGCCTTGAGCCGCGATTCAGCGTCATCGGTTCGAAGCTGTGGTCAGACGATCCGGAGTTCGACGAAGCGACGGGAGCGTCAGGGGTCACGGGCATCTGCGGATCCGGCATCATCGAGGTCGTCGCCGAGATGTACCTGGCCGGCATCATCAACGAGGATGGCGTCGTAGAAGGTACGCTGGCGGCCCGCAGCGACCGTATCGTCGCCGACGGGCGCACCTTCTCCTACGTCCTGCACGACGGCCCGCGGCAGATACTCGTCACCCAGAACGACGTCCGCCAGGTGCAGCTCGCCAAGGCGGCGCTCTATGCGGGCGTTCAGTTGCTCCAGGACCGGGCGGACTTCGACGGGATCGACCGCATCCGGCTGGCCGGGGCCTTCGGCTCCCACATCGATCCGAAATACGCCATGGTCCTGGGGCTGATTCCCGACTGCGACCTCAGCCGGGTCGAGTCGGCCGGCAACGCCGCGGGCATGGGGGCGCTGATTGCGTTGCTTCACGTGCCTGCCCGTCCCGAGATCGAGGCCACGGTGCGCGGGATCGAGAAGATCGAGACGGCAGTGGAGCCGAAGTTCCAGGAATACTTCGTGGACGCCATGGCGATCCCGAACAAGCGGGACGCCTTTCCAAGGCTTTTCTCGGTGGTCGACAGGCCCGCCGCGGGGCCGCGTTCCGGCGCCGCCGGCCGGCGCCGGCGCAGGAGGGCCAAACCCGCGGGAGGCGAACGATGAGCCGCAAGGTTTCGTTCACGGCGATGGATCACGGCACCCGCGAGGATTACGACCTCGTGGAGGCTCAGGACGCGCGCAACGCGGCCGAACTCGCCGACCGGGTGCTGGCCTGGCTGCGCTCCATGCACGGCGACTCGCCCTACCGGATCAGCCGCCTGGAGCACGTGCTGCAGACCGCCACAAGGGCGGAGCGTGACGGCGCGGACGACGAAACCGTCGCCTGCGCGCTGCTGCACGACATCGGCGACGTGATCTCGCCGCGCAACCACTCGGAGGTGGCCGCCGCGTTGCTTGCCCCTTACATAAGCGAAAAAAACCACTGGATCGTCAGGCGCCACGGCCTGTTCCAGGGTTACTACTGGCTGCAGCACTACGGCCGGGACCGCAACGCCCGGGACCGCTATCGCGACCACGAGCACTACGAGGCGTGCATCGAATTCTGCGCCCGCTGGGACCAGGTCTCGTTCGATCCCGCGTACAGGACGTATCCGCTCGAACGCTACGAGCCGCTTGTGCGCGAGCTGTTCGCCCGGCCGAAGCGGACATTTCTCTGAAACGGGATCCTTAGCGGTGAAATCGCGAGCGAAAGTTGTCGTGATCGGAGGCGGCGTCGTCGGATGCGCCGCCTTGTATCACCTGGCCAGGAAGGGCTGGGGCGACGACGTTGTGCTGGTCGAGAAGGGCGAACTGACGTCCGGCTCGACCTGGCACGCCGCGGGCCTGCTGCCGCTGTTCAACATGAGTTACTCCGTGGGCCAGGTACACAAGTACTCGGTCAAGCTCTACCGGCAGCTCGAGGAAGAGACCGGGCAGCAGGTCGGCTTCAACCGGGTCGGCAACCTGCGACTGGCCATGAACGACGACCGCATGGACGAGTACTGTCAGTACGCGGCGACCGCGAAGACCATCGGGGTGGACGTGCGCTTCCTGACGCCGGCGGAGATCAGGGCGCTCTGGCCCCTGTGCAATATCGACGGACTGGTCGGAGGCATCTTTCACCCGGAGGATGGCTACATCCAGCCCGCCGACCTGACCCAGGCGCTGGCACGGGGCGCCCGCGCGCGCGGCGCCGCGATCTACCGCAACACCGCGGTGGTCGGGATCACCCGGGCTACTTCCGGCGCCTGGGTAGTGCATACGAAAAAGGGCGACATCACCTGCGATCACGTGGTCTCCGCGACCGGAAATTACGCCCGCCAGACCGGCGAGATGGTGGGGCTCGACATCCCCGTGATGCCGGTGGAGCACCAGTACATCGTCACCGAACCGCATCCCGAGCTCGAGAAGCGCAAGCGTGAGGGCCTGCCCGAACTCGGCGTGCTGCGCGAATCGGACGGATCGTGGTATCTGCGCGAGGAAAACAGCGGTTTCATCCTCGGCCCTTATGAAAAGGACGCGCCCTGCTGCTATGTGGACGGCCCGGACCGGCAAGCCGAATACGAACTGTTCCAGGAAGACATCGACCGCCTCATGCCGCACATCGAGGCCGCGATGAACCGGGTGCCGGCGTTCGCCGAAGTCGGGATAAAGAAGGTCTACAACGGCGCCATCGCCTACACGCCGGACGGCAACCCGATCATCGGGCCGGCGTGGGGCATCGAGAATTTCTGGCTGTCCGAAGGGCACAGCTTCGGGATCACTGCGGCCGGCGGCGCCGGGTGGCAACTGGCCGAGTGGATTGTCGAGGGCGAGCCGACCATCGACATGCTGGGCGTCGAGCCCCGACGCTTCGGCGAATACGCCACGAAGGACTACCTGGTCGAGAAAACCGAGGAAGCGTACGCGCACGTATTCATCATCCATTACCCGGACGAGGAGCGGCCGGCCGCGCGCCCATTGCGCACCGCGCCCTGCTACGAACGAATGAAGGCGCGCGGCGCGGTGTTCGGGCAGAAGTTCGGCTGGGAGCGGCCGAATTTCTTCGCCACCGACGGCCTGCCCCGGGAAGACGACTGGTCATTCCGCCGCTCGCGCTGGTTCGAGGCGGTCCGCAGGGAAGTCGACAACGTCACCCGCAACGTCGGACTGCTGGACATGACGGCGTTCGCCAAGTGCCGCGTGTCCGGCCCGGGCGCGGGAGATTTCCTCAACCGGTTCGTCGCCAACAGTGTGCCGAAGCAGGCCGGGCGCCTGTGCCTGGCGCACGCGCTGAACCGCAACGGTGGCGTGCATTCCGAGTTCACGATCCGGCGCGAAACCGGCGATTCCTTCTACCTCGTGTCGGCCGGCGCCTTTCAGCGGCTGGACCACGACTACCTGCGCAAGTACATGCCGCGCGACGGGTCGGTCACCTTCACGCCGCTCACCGGCGCGACCGGAGTGCTGGTCGTGGCGGGCCCGAAAGCGAGGAAGCTGCTGTCGCGGGTGACGCGCTCGGACCTGTCCAACGAGGGGTTTCGCTGGCTGACGGCCCGCGATATTGTGGTCGGATCGGCGCCGGTCAACGCCATGCGCCTCAATTTCGTGGGTGAGCTTGGCTGGGAACTGCACCACCCGCTGGAGTACCAGAACCACATCTTCGATACGCTGTTCGAGGCCGGCGAAGACCTGGGGCTGGCGCCGTTCGGGATTCGCGCCATGGACTCCATGCGGATGGAAAAATCCTACCGGCTGGTGGGCCTGGAACTGTCGATCGAATACTCCGCTTTCGAGTCGGCGCTGGATCGCTTCATCAAGCCCGACAAGGGAGACTTCCTCGGACGCGACGGGCTCCTGGCCGGGAGTCGGAACGGTCTCAAGCAGGTGCTCGCCACGCTGGAAGTTCACGATGTCGAGGACGCCGACGCGCTGGGCAACAACGCGCTGCTCAAGGACGGCGAAACCGTCGGCCGCGCCACCAGCGGCAATTACGGCTTCCGCGTGGGCAAGTCGCTGGCGCTGGGCATGCTGCCCCCCGAACTGGCGGTTCCGGGAGCCGAGGTCGAGATCGAGGTTCTCGACAGGACCCTCCCGGCTACGGTGATTGCGGACAGCCCGTTCGATCCGGCCAACGAACGGCTGCGCGACGTTAACGGCGCCAACGGATAGCGCGCGATGAAACGATACTCGGGGCTGGCCCTGCTGCGCAACGCGCTTGACTACAACAGAAACTGGCCGCCTGCCTGGCGCAGTCCCGAGCCGAAGAAAAGCTATGACGCGATCATCGTCGGCGGCGGCGGGCACGGCCTGGCGACCGCCTACTACCTGGCCAGGGAGCACGGCTTCGGGAACGTTGCCGTGCTTGAGAAGGGCTGGATAGGCGGGGGCAACACCGGCCGCAATACATCGATCGTCCGCTCCAACTACCTCTGGACCGAGGCATCGCTGCTGTACGAGAAATCGCTGAAGCTATGGGAAGGGCTGAGCAGGGAACTGAACTACAACGTCATGTTCAGCCAACGCGGCGTCTACAACCTCGGCCACTCGCTGCAGGACATGCGGGACATCGAGCGGCGCGTCAACGCCAACCGGCTCAACGGGATCGACGCCGAGGTGCTCGGCCCGGCCGAGATCCAGAAGGCGATTCCCTGCATCAATACCTCGCCTGGCGCGCGCTATCCGATACTCGGCGCTTCGCTGCAGCGGCGCGGCGGCGTTGCGCGCCATGACGCCGTCGCCTGGGGCTTCGCGCGGGCGGCCGACGCGCTCGGCGTGGACATTATCGAACGGTGCGAGGTCACCAGCATCGAGGTCCGGGCAGGCAGGGCCGTGGGCGTCGCGACCACGCGCGGTGCGATCGCGGCCGACCGCATCGGCGTGGTGGTCGCCGGGAACGCCGGCGTGCTGGCGGGAATGGCGGGGCTGCGCCTGCCGATCGAGAGCCACCCCTTGCAGGCGTTCGTTTCCGAGCCCATCAGGCCGGTGCTGGACACCGTGGTCATGTCCGGCGCGGTGCATGGATACATCAGCCAGTCCGACAAGGGCGAACTGGTGGTCGGCGCCGGAATCGACGCCTACAACGGCTACGGCCAGCGCGGCAGCTTCCCGGTGATCGAGCATGCGATGCAGGCGATCATCGAGCTGTTCCCTGCGTTCAGCCGCGTGCGCATGCTCAGAATGTGGGGCGGAATCGTCGATATCTGCCCGGACGCCTGTCCGATCGTCTCGAAAACGCCGGTTGAGGGCCTCTACTTCAACTGTGGCTGGGGCACCGGCGGGTTCAAGGCGACGCCGGGCTCCGGATGGGTGTTCGCGCATACGCTCGCCAACGACCGGCCCCACGACCTCAACGCGCCCTTCAGCCTGGACCGGTTCGCCTCCGGGGCGCTGATCGACGAACACGGCGCCGCGGCGGTGGCGCACTGATGCCGTGCTGCTGATCGAATGTCCCTGGTGCGGCCCCAGGGCCGAGACCGAGTTCAGCTATGGCGGCGAAGCCGGTATCGAGCGCCCTGCCGACCCGTATGCGCTGAGCGACGCGGAATGGGCCGACTACCTGTTCTTCCGCAGCAACCCGCGCGGCGCGCACCGGGAGCTGTGGAATCACGCCCAGGGCTGTCGACGGTGGTTTGGCGTCGAGCGCGACACGGTCAGCTACCGTATCGAGAAGAGCTACAGATTGGGCAGCGCCGGCAGCGGCCGGCCGGCCGCTGCCCAGATTGAAGCCAGCGAAGAGAAGCGCCGCTGACGATGGCCGCCGCCCAGCCGAATCGTTTGCCGAGCGGCGGCCGTATAGACCGTTCCCGGCCCCTGGCATTCTCCTTTGACGGCAAGGCCTGCGAGGGCTTTGCCGGCGACACGCTGGCGTCCGCGCTGATGGCCGGCGGGGTGTCCCTGGTGGGACGCAGTTTCAAATTGCGGCGCCCGCGCGGAATCGTCGGCAGCGGCGCGGAGGAACCGAACGCGATCATGCAGATCGGCGAAGGCGCCGCGGCGCAGCCCAACCTGCCGGCGACGCAGGTCGAACTCCGCGGTGGCCTGACCGCGCGCGCCACCCGCGGCTGGCCCGCCGCGCGATTCGATATCGGCGCGATCAACGACGTGTTCGGCCGGGTGCTGGGCGCCGGCTTCTACTACAAGACATTCATGTGGCCGCGCTCCTGGTGGAAGCACTATGAGCACGGGATCCGCAAGTCGGCGGGCTTCGGGCAGGCGCCGGACGGGCCGGACCCCGACCGCTACGAGCACATGAACACGCACTGCGACGTGCTGGTGGCCGGCGGCGGAGCGGCCGGCCTCATGGCGGCGATGACGGCGGCGAAATCCGGCGCACGGGTGATTCTCGCCGACGAGCAGAACGAATTCGGCGGCAGTCTGCTCGCGTCCGCCGCGAGCATCGACGGGGTTCCGGCCGCCGACTGGGTCGCCGCCGCGGTTGCGGAACTGCAAGGCCTGGAAGACTGCGTCCTGCTGCCTTCAAGCACGGTCTTCGGTTACCACGATCACAACTTCCTGACGATTGCCCAGCGTTGCGCCGGGCCTACGGGCAGCTCGGACGGCGGAGCGGTCCGGGAGCGGCTGTGGCGGGTCCGGGCCAGGCAGGTGGTGCTGGCGCAGGGCAGTCTTGAGCGGCCGCTGGCGTTCTGCAACAACGACCGTCCCGGCGTGATGCTGGCCTCGGCCGTCTCTGTCTACGTCGAGCGGTATGCGGTGCTGCCGGGGCGGCGCGCGGTGGTCTTCACCAACAACGATTCCGCCTACCGCGCGGCGATCAGCCTGGCAGGGGCCGGCGCCGAGGTTGCCGCCATCGTCGACAGCCGTCCGGGAGGCGGGGGAGAACTGGGCGTGCGAGCGCAGGCACTGGGGATTCCGGTGCTGGCCGGGCACGTCGTGAGCGATGTGGCCGGCCGGCGCCGGGTCACGGGCGCCAGCATCGCGCGGTGGAGCGGCGACAGTTGGGGGGCAGTCAGGAGCACGATTCGCATGGACTGCGACCTCGTGGCCGTGTCCGGAGGCTGGAGCCCCGCGGTGCACCTGCACTCGCAGGCTGGAGGGCGGCTTGCCTGGGACGAATCGCGGCTCTGCTTCCTGCCCGCGGAAGCGCGCCAGGCCCATGTTTCGGCCGGCGCCGGCAACGGCAAGTGGTCGCTGGGCGAATGCCTGGCCGACGGGTTGCGCGCCGGCGCCGAAGCCGTGTCGAGACTGGGACTGAAAACGGCGGCCATCAGGGCGCCGGAAACGTCCCCCGATGCCGGGGAAAACCCGATCGAACCCCTGTGGCGGGTCCCGGCGGCCAGGGACGCGGATCGTTGCCCCAGGCAGTTCATCGACTTCCAGAACGACACCACCGTCGCCGACATTCGACTCGCCGCACGCGAGGGCTATCGCAACGTGGAGCATGTCAAGCGATACACGGCGCTTGGCTTCGGCACCGATCAGGGCAAGCTCGGCAACATCAACGGCATGGCGGTACTCGCGGACGTTCTCGGCAAGACGATCCCCGAGGTGGGGACGACCACGTTCCGGCCGGCCTACACGCCGGTGAGTTTCGGCGTCTGCGCCGGCGAAAGTGTCGGAGAGCTTTACGATCCGGTTCGCACGACCGCGATCCATCAGTGGCATGAAGCTGCGGGCGCACCCATGGAGACGGTCGGCCAGTGGCGCCGGCCCTGGTACTTTCCGCGGAACGGCGAAGACCTGCACGCCGCGGTGGCGCGGGAATGTCTGGCTGTGCGCAACTCGCTGGGCGTCATGGACGCCTCCACGCTGGGCAAGATCGATGCCTGCGGGCCGGATGTGGTCGAATTCCTGGAGCGGATTTACACCCACAATGTCGGCAGGATGAAGGTCGGGCGCTGCGCGTACGGCGTCATTCCGGGCGAAGACGGCATGCTCAAGGACGACGGCGTGATGGCGCGAACCGGCGAGCGCAGGTTTTACCTGACCACGACGACCGGCGGAGCGGCGGCGGTGCTGGACTGGATGGAAAAGTGGCTTCAGACCGAGTGGCCGGAGCTTGAGGTGTACCTGACGTCGCTCACCGACCACTATTCGACAATTGCGGCGGCCGGCCCCAACAGTCGCAGACTGCTGGAAAAGCTGGGCTGCGACATACCGCTGGACAAGGAGAGGTTCCCGTTCATGACGGTGAAGCCGGCCGAGTTGGCGGGGATGCGAGTCATGCTGTTCCGCGTGAGCTTTTCCGGCGAACTGGCGTTCGAGATCAATATCGACAGCAACAACGCGCCGGCCATGTGGCGAAAGATCATGGAGGCGGGCGCCGAATTCGATATCGCGCCGTACGGAACGGAGACCATGCATGTGCTCCGCGCCGAGAAGGGATTCATCATCGCGGGCCAGGACACCGACGGCTCCGTGACGCCCGTGGACCTGGGAATGAACTGGCTGCTGTCAAAGGAGAAGGACTTTCTCGGCAAGCGTTCACTACAGCGTCCCGACTGCCTGCGCGAGGACCGCAAGCAATGGGTGGGACTGCTGTCGCAAGACGGCCGGACCGTGCTGCCGGAAGGCACGCAGCTCATCGGCGATAACGGCAAGGCCGCAAAGATGTGCGGTCATGTCACGTCCAGCTACTTCAGCGCCTGCCTGGGCCACCCGATCGCGCTGGGGCTGGTGGCCGGCGGACGGCAGCGCAAGGGCGAAACCATCTACGCGGCGCAGGCCGGGCGCGATCCCCTGCCGGTTCAGATCGTATCGCCCGTCTTTTACGACCCCAGGGGAAAGCGTCAGCATGTCTGAAACCAGCTCGCCGCTCCCTGGTGTCGAAATCAGCGTCCGTTCCGGCCGCGGGTTCCTCAACCTCAGGCTGAATCCGCGCCGCGGGCAGGCCCTTGAGGCCGCCGAGCGCATCCTGGGCCAACCCGTGCCTCCGGCCGCGAATACGTTCACGGCCGGCGAGCACGAGATCTACTGGCTGGGGCCGGACGAGTGGCTGATCGCGACCGCCGCAGAGCGCGTCTTGAGTCTCGGCAGCGAACTCGCGGAAGGGCTCGCCGGGTTCCACTCCGCGGTCAACGATGTCAGCGGCGGCCACGTCGAGTTGCTTGTGAGCGGCGTGGACGCGCGCACGGTGCTGACGAAGGGCTGCACCCTGGACCTGCATCCACGGGAGTTTGCTCCAGGGCAATGCGCGCAGACCGGCCTGGGCAGGGCGGCCGTGCTGCTGGCCGCCGGGGACCCGTCAATCTACACAATCGTCGTTCGCCGGAGCGTCTCGGACTACCTTTGCAGCTGGCTGGCGAATGCCGCGCGCCCCCACGGCGCCCGCTTCCCGGCACGCTAGCGCGGGGTCAGCCCAGGAAGGCGAGGACTTCTTCGGCGATGGCGGGGGCGCCCTCTTCCATCACGGCCCGCGTCACGTCCCTGCGCTCGACGAACCGGGCGCCGTGGATATCGGCCGCGGCCCGGCGCGTATGTTCCTTGAGCATGTACTGGCTTGCGACGACCAGCGTTTCGTGCTGAACGGCGCGAAAACGCCGCGCGCAGTCGTACGTGAGCGTGGCGTGGTAGCCCCAATTGGCCCGCTCCCCCGCGCGCAACATTTCCACGAAGTTACTGAAGGCCCGGCTGAACGGCATACCGTCCAGGCGCTTGGCCACGCTGAACTCCCAGGCATCGGACAGGCTCGCCAGGTTTGCGTCGTAGCGAACCGGCGCGGTGGACCTGGGATACCGGCCTTTCTGTTCCTCGGCGCTGAAATACGGCACATCGACGATGGCCAGTCTTCGCACGCGGGCCGGCTCCAGCCGCGCCATCTCCACCGCCAGCAGGCAGCCGCTGTGGAAGCCCATGAGGTCCACGGGGCCCGCCGGCGCCTGGGGCGCCTTTTCAAGCGCCTCCAGAACGGTTACCGCGAGTTCCTCCATCGAAAGCATCTCTCCCGGTGCGTCCGACCCCCCGAACCCGGGGCAATCCGGCGCCAGGACCATGCGCCCCTCGCTCAATAGCGGCACGATCGTCTTGAAGAAAGCGCCGCTGTAGGGAAAGGGGTGGAGGCAGACCAGGGGCGGGCCGGCAGGCGTTTGTCGCGCCCCGCTGTAGCGCAGGTGAATCTGACCCAGTCGCGTGCTTGCGTATGCGCGTCTCATTACGCCTCGTCAGACGTGCTGGCCCGGGGCCGGAGCGCCGGGGCGTGGGCCAGGTCCGGCTTGCGTGCGGCCAGCACTTCATCGGGCCGCCGTATCGGCATGCGGTGCGGTGCGGAGCGAATCGCCTCGGGATCGCTCAGGGCCGCGTCGCGGATACGCACCATGGCTTCGATCAGCGCATCCAGCGCTTCCGGCGATTCGGTTTCGGTAGGTTCGATGAGCAGACACTCCGGAACCAGCAGCGGGAAGTACACGGTGGGTGCATGAAAGCCTTCGTCGAGCATGGCCTTGGCGAAATCCGCCGCGGTGACGCCGGTCTCGTCTCGCAGCGCCTTGAGACTGATCACGAATTCGTGACCGGCGCGCCGTTCGGGATAGGCCAGATCGAAGCCCTCTTCCGCGACGCGGACCGCCAGGTAGTTGGCGTTGAGCACCGCGTGGTCGGCCACCCGCTGCAGGCCCTCGCGCCCCAGCATCCTCAGGTACACCCAGGCGCGCAGCAGCACGCCGATGTTGCCGCCGTTGGCCGCCAGCCGCCCGATGCTGTCCGGGCTGTCGGTGCGCCAGCGGTAGGCCCCTTCGGCCTCTTCCACGAACGGCACGGGGAGAAAGGGCTTGAGACTGCTCGCCACGCCCACGGCTCCGGCGCCGGGACCGCCGCCGCCATGCGGCGTGGAAAACGTCTTGTGCAGGTTCAGATGCACGGCGTCAAAGCCCATGTCGCCCGGCAGGACGCGGCCCAGCAGGGCATTGAGGTTGGCGCCGTCGTAATACAGCAGGCCGCCGGCGGCGTGAACCCGTCTTGATATTTCGAGAATGTGACGCTCGAACACTCCCAGAGTCGAGGGGTTGGTGAGCATGATTCCGGCCGTGCGTGGGCCCAGCGCCTCATCCAGCGCCTCGAGTTCGATATCCCCGTCCTTGCCGGTAGCGATTTCCCGAACCTTCAGACCGCACATAGCGGCCGTGGCCGGATTGGTGCCGTGCGCGGCATCGGGCACGATGATCTCGTCGCGGCCGTGGTCTCCGCGGGCATGATGGTAGGCCTTGAACATCGCCACTCCGGCGAACTCCCCCTGGGCGCCGGCCATCGGCGCCAGCGTGATGGCCTCCATTCCGGTCACCGTGGCCAGCATGTCCTGCAGCTCGTAAAGACACTCCAGCAGGCCCTGAACGGAAGCGTCCGGAGCGGCCGGGTGCACATCGAGAAACCCCGGCAACGACGCCAGACGGTGGCAGGCCCGCGGGTTGTATTTCATCGTGCAGGAACCCAGCGGGTAACTGTTCGTGTCGATCGAGAAATTCAGCTGCGACAGGCGCGTGTAGTGGCGTACGACATCCAGTTCCGAGACTGCGGGAAGGGGAGCGTCCCGGTCCCGGATCAATTCCGCCGGCAGGTCCGCCGAAGCGGCGCTCTCCGCGGCAGGCGCCTGCGCCCGGGCCCGCCGGCCGGGACGCGACACGTCGAATATCAGCCTGCGCGTCATGTCAGGCGGATTGTCCGGAATCGTCCGGTTCCATGTTTCGCGCAGCGCGCTGACGTAGCGCGACGATTTCGCGCAGCGTGCGGGCGTAGCGCGAAATGTCGGCTTCCGTGCGCATCTCGGTTGCGCAAACCAGCAGCGCATTGCCCAGTTCGGGGTAATCGGAGGAGATATCGATGCCGCCCAGGATGCCCTGCTCCGCCAGGGCGGCGAGAACAGGGGCCACCGGGCGGTCCAGGCAAAGAACGTCTTCGTGGAAAAAGGGAGCGTCAAAGGCCCGCCGCACACCGCCGATGGCGGTCAGCGCCTCCACCAGTTGCGCCGCGCGGGCGTGACAGGCCGACGCGACCCGGCGCATTCCTTCGCCGCCGAGCAAAGCCATATACAGGGTGGCCGCGACCACCATCAGCCCCTGATTGGTGCAGATGTTCGAAGTCGCCCGACTGCGGCGAATATGCTGCTCGCGCGCCTGCAGCGTCAATACATAAGCGGTGTCGCCGGCCGTGTCCACCGTCCGCCCCGCCAGTCTTCCCGGCATCTGGCGAATGTAGCGGGACTTGCAGGCCAGCAGACCCAGGTAGGGACCGCCTCCGGACATGGGAATGCCCAGCGGCTGGCCTTCGCCGCACACGATATCCGCGCCGAACTCGCCCGGCGGCCGCAACAGGCCCAGCGATACGGGATTGATGCCCACGACCAGCAGCGCGCCCTCCCTGTCGGCGAGCGCGCGCCAGGCTTCGAGGTCGGGCATTCCTCCAAGGTAATTCGGCGCGGCCACCGCGATCGCGGCGAATCCGCCCCCGACATTCTCGTACACGTAGTTGAAATCGGCGCGTCCGGAATCGTCCAGGGGTGCTTCCACCAGTTCGATCCCCTGGCCGTTCAACAGCGTCCGCGCAACCGCCCGCCAGGCCGGGTGCAGCGAGCGCGCCACGGCAATCCGGCGAGCGTCCGACTTCCGGTTGCAGCGCACCGCCATGAGGCAGGCCTCGGCAAAGGCCGTGGCGCCGTCGTACAGCGACGCATTGGCGACGTCCATGCCGGTCAGCCCGGCGATCATGGTCTGGTATTCGTAGGTGAGCTGCAGCGAGCCCTGCGCGGCCTCGGCCTGGTAAGGCGTGTAATTGCTGTAGAACTCTCCCCGCGATGCAATGTCCCAGATCGCCGCGGGTATGTGGTGTTCGTAGGCGCCGCCGCCGGCGAAGCAAAGCAGCGGTGTATTGCGCCGGGCGCGCTCGCGCGCGATGCGGGTTACGCCAGCCTCATCCAGGCCCGGGAAAATACTCGGCGGCTCGTCCCGCAACAGACTGTCCGGTACCTCGTCGTACAAGTCCCGAAGACGGGACAATCCGATCCGGTTCAGCATTGTTTCCGCTTGTTCGCCGGTATGAGGTACGAAAGGCATTTGCTCTACGGAGACTTGCGTGGACGCAGTGATTTGCAATGGCTTGCAGCGTGCCGAATGGTACCCGCATTTCGGTCCCGGCGGGTAGCGGTCAGCGTCCCCGAAGCCGGAAAGGACAGAGGGAATTCTGATCAGCTGCAATTTAGCCAGAATGGGCCCGGAATAAGCCCGAATAAGCCCGAATAAGCCCGAATTGGCCAGAAAGGGCCGCAATAGGCCGCATTGCGCTGGACGCTCGCGCAGCGCTTGAACGCCCTTTCAATGTGACGCCGCGTCCTCTTCCTGAAAGCTGCCGGCTCGGGACTCAGTATCAGTCGGCGCCCGAGACAAGTTGGCTGCGAATCCCGTCAAAGTAATCCGCATCGGCCATAAATCCGTGTGGCGATGCAGCACCCTTCTTTTTGTTGTCCTTGTTGATCGTCTCCCTCATCTCCAATGCAACCTCCAGTCCCTCGGTCGTCAGCGGACAGCGGCGCACATCCGTGTCACTCACCGGCGGCAATTCGGATGGGTGCCTATCCAACCATTCGCGCAACTTTTTCAGACAGTCTTCGCGGTCGCACTGCGTTTGCAGGAAGTCATGTATATGCTGGGGATCCGGCTCATGCCGAACCGGCTTCACCAGTTCGCTCCACAATCCGACGTCGTCCTCCTGCCGCACCAGGATCACTCCGATACCTTGGCGCGTGGCTTCCGCAACGAGCGCAGCCTGATTTTCCTCACTTGGGGGCGTAGCGTAATCCCACTCAGGCCAGGGCTTGGGACACACGCAAACCACATACGCGAAATTAGCCCGGCGGCGGTGGGCAAGGGCTTCGTAGAGTCCATCGAGCGGCATCCCCAGCTTCACTTCGAATGTGATCACGTCAAGGAACTTCCCGGGAAGGTAGGGCAGCACCTTGCCTCCAATGAGTGTCAGGTCCGGCCGCGTCCATTGACCGTCTTTTGCAGCACCGCGATGGTGTGTGTCTAGAACCCGCAGAAATCGCTGCCGGAGATGGTATTCCCGTCCGGGCTGCTCCGCCCAGTACAGCCCGAGTTCCCGCATGATCGGCTTGTAGTAGGCAACCTCATTTTTCTTTTTGTCCTGACGGCAGGCCCTGTAAATACCTCGTTTGTACGTGCCGATCAGCCCATATTCGGAAAGAATCTTCAGCCACCGCTCAAACTTTATCTCACTGAATTCCAGTTCCTTTAGGGCTTTCAGCCGCGGTACTAAACCGCCCCTTATTGGGATCGTGTTCTTCCGCCCGCCTTCCGCCGGGATCTGTCTGTAGAACGCCCGGACTCCTTCCTCGTCCTTTCTGCCCAACTCCATATCGCCATAGTGCTTAACCAAACCAACCTCCTCGCATTAAATGCTCCCCGGTCTCCGTTCTATGACGATGTTGTTGCGCCTGTATGCGCAAGATCTGATCGGTCCCGTCGGTTCGCGGCGCGAATGGGTTCACGAGACAACGCCGTCATGCCGCGGGCCCGTTCGCTCTCGCCTCGATCTCAGCGCACCGCTCCATCAGCGCATCGAACGTTTCATTCTCGCCAAGCAGCATGCCGTCAGCCTGCATTCGCGCGTAGTCGTCCGCGAGCACCGCATTCGCCGTACCAGTGGGAATGAGCTGCAAGCCACCGGACACCGCAGCTTCATAGTCGATCCGCTGGCCGCGGGCATCGTTCTCGGAAAAGAACATGGCCTTGTGACGGGCGACGGAGAGGGCAAGTTCACGGTCAGCCAGCGCGCGCGCGGCGATCCCGGTTTCGTCGAGCCGCGTGAGATCGTGCCAGTGCCGTGACAGACGCTCGCCGCGCCGCCGTTCCTGGCGGCAATAGACGTGAATGGCGGTCGCCTTTTCCCAGAAAGTTCGTTCCGCCAGCATGACGGACGGCCGCGCCTCCGGAAAAATCAAATCGGGCAGATGGGGCGCGGCGTCGCACACGACAGGCTTGCTGGTATGCGGCTCGCCTGTCGAACGTGCGCCGAACTCCAACTTTACCTCCGGACGCACGAAATCCGTCTCCTCGAACAGTGGCTCGTAATCGATGAAGATTCGGTCTCCGTCCGCGCGAACCTGCACAACGAAACCTGCACGAGCGAACGCGTCCCGAACGATTGGCAAGGCTTCACTGCGTACCCATTCGACAAGCCGGGCGCGGATCGCGCGCGTCCAGCGCTTTTGTTGGCTGCGTGTGGGGGGAAGCGCTTCGTCGCCGGAGCCGGCCACAAGATCCGGTGCGAAAGCACGAATGTCGTAGGTAATATCGACATCTTCCGAGAAGCGGCGGATCGCGCGCCACACCTTGGACAGCGACGTGCCGCCCTTGAAGGTCAGATGTTCGGCAAACGGCGCGTCGAACAGCACCTTGAGCGCCGCGACGACCCAGATGTCCTTCTCCAGCAGATGCGCCTTGTGAACGCTGGCGCTTTCCACGACCTCCAGAGCATCGCGACGTTCGGCGTTCGACAAATCCTGGTAGCGCGCTTCAGCCATGCGGCAGTCGTGCGCTCACGGGTTCGACCATCCAGTTCGGCATCAACGCGCGCGCGGTCGAAAGCTCGTTCAGGTCTTCCGCGGAGAGTGTCGGCAGAACCGCTTCCAGGCCATCTTCGACTTCTTCGGGGCCCAGCCAGGCTAGAGCGCGGATGACATTTCCCGCCCTGCGGTGCGGCGCCGCCAGTTGCCAGCGCGGGGCGTGACGCAGTTCGACCGTGTGTGCCCCGAAATGCAACCGGCGGCTGGGACCGGAAGTGAGATAGACCATCCGAACGGGATTCTGGGCGGTCAGTCCAAGACGGTTGGCTGCGGACCCGCCGCAAGGGACGATCGTCTCGCCCCATAGTGCGGAAAGCGCGGCGAGCGCCTTGCCGATCCGGGGTCCGCGGACACCGAAACGTGTCTCGACGGGGCGCATGTACACACCCTTGCATATGCGCATGAGCTTGCCGGAACGAGCGAGGCGCGACAGCGCCTGGTCTATGGCCGCACGATTTCCGAGGTGAAGCAGCGCACCGGGACACAGCGGCGTGGCCTCCGGGAGGCTTTCGGCATATTCCATGATGCGCTGTGGGAGGCTGCGCATGGCCCGTGTCTCCTTTCGCGATGTCAGAACGATAGGGGTCAGAATACCACTGTATAACGCGAAAGGAGTCCGTTTCCCGGGTTTCCCGATCGAACCAATAGACGATGTACCGCGTTCGCCACCCGTGTTCCGCGTATGGTCAAAAGCATGGTTTGGGTTGATTTGCGGCCTCATCGCGGATCGCGGCCTGTGCTTGGCCGGCCGCTTTGGTGATTCTGTCGCTAAGCACCCGAATCCAGCAGTTCTTCGTACTGGTCCGGGGCCAGCAAATCCTCCCATTCGGCGGCGTCTTCCGGCGCCAGTTCGAACAGCCAGCCGTCGCCGTACGGATCGTTCGAGATCAGCTCCGGGGCGTCGTCAAGATTTTCATTGACCGCCACGACCTCGCCGCCGGCGGGCGAATAGACGTCGCTGGCCGCCTTGACCGATTCCACCACGGCGCAGACGTCGCCGGCCGCGAACGATGCTCCAACCTCCGGAGTATCGACATAGACCAGGTCGCCGAGCTGTTCCTGGGCGTAGTCGGTCAGACCCACTACCAGCGTCCCGCTGTCTTCCCTGCGCACCCACTCGTGTTCGTCGGTGTACTTGAGGTCGGTCGGTATTTCTGACACTGCTGTTTCCTCTTCAACTTTCACTGTCGCCGTGCGCGTCAACCAGAATGCGGCCGCGGCGCACGAACGGCGGCTTTACGACGGCGCACGTGACTCCAACGCCGCGGATTTCCACCTCGCAATCGGCGTACGCACCGCGCGGAACGCGCGCCAGGCCGATCGAGGCGCCCATAGTAGGCGAATAGCCGCCGCTAGTCACGACGCCCGGGCCGTGCGGAGTCCGCACCGTTTGGCCGGCGCGAAGCATACCCCTTTTCTTCAGTACCAGGCCCTTGAATGCGGGCAGGTTTTCGCTGTCCGCCAGTTGCTCCAGCGCACGCCTGCCCAAGAAGTCCCGCTGCGGCGGATCCATCGCCACGGTCCACTTCAAACCACAGTGCAGCGGCGTTACCGAGTCGTCCATGTCCTGACCGTACAGGCACAGGCCCGCCTCCAACCGCAAGGTGTCGCGCGCCCCCAGTCCGCACGGCGCCACTTCGGCCTCTAGCAGCGCCTGCCACAACGCCTGTCCCGTTGCCGCGTCCAGATAGATTTCAAAGCCGTCCTCGCCCGTATAGCCGGTTCGCGCAGCGAGAAAGCCGCGCGATTCCATCGCATTGAAGGGCTTCAGCGCGGCCAATTTGCTCGCGAATTCGCCGCCAAGCACCGTCGTCGCCGCCGCAGAGCCTGTTTCCATGGCTTGCGGACCCTGGACCGCCAGAGTGACCCGCTCCTCCTCGGGCACAAGCGTTACGGGAAACGCGCGCGCGATCTTCTTCATCCGGGCGTGCACGGACTCCGCGGTTGCGGCATTGCTCACGACGCGGTAGCGCTCATCCGCCAGGCGGTAGGCGATCAGGTCGTCGATGACGCAACCGGAATCATTCAGGAGGCAGGTGTAGAGGCCCGCAATCCGCTTGCCCAGGCGATCGACATCGTTGGCCAGCAGGCGGCGCAGATAGGACTTGGCGCCGCGTCCGGACACCATCGTCAGGGCCAGATGGGAGACATCGAAAACCCCGGCGGCCCGGCGCACGGCGTGGTGTTCGGCGACCTGCGAGCCGTAGTGCAGCGGCAGCTCCCAACCCGCGAATTCGACCAGGCGCCCGCCGCAGGCGCGATGCTGGTCCCGCAGCGGCGTCGCTTTAGCCGGCATACTTCACCAGCTTCCTGAATTCCGGTCGCGCGCCAGTCGTAGCCTGCTCGTCGCCCCCTTCTTCAGGGAGTGTGTGAGCCATGGATGGCGGAACCAAGCTCCATGGATGGATTGATGCGTCTCCCGGAAGAAGGGGGCGATGAGAAGGCGGGATCGAAGCGCCACCATGACGCAGGGCTTTAGCGCGCATCGAACGAGCGGGCGATGAAGCGGTCGATCTGCCTTTCCAGGATCGGCAGCGGCAGGGCGCCGTTGGCCAGCACGGCGTCGTGAAACGCCCGCACGTCAAATTCCGATCCCAGGGCGTCTTCGACCCGCCGGCGCAATTCCTTGATCTTCAGTTCACCGAGCTTGTAGCCCAGGGCCTGGGCCGGCCAGGCGATATAGCGGTTGATTTCGTTTTCGACGTTGGTCAGGCTGAGCGAGGTGTTGTCCGCCAGGAAGGCAACCGCCTGGGCGCGCGTCCAGCCCTTGGCATGAATTCCGGTATCGATGACCAGCCGGCAGGCCCGCCACATTTCGTAGCTCAAGCGGCCGAAATGCTCATAGGGCGTGGTGTAAATGCCCATTTCGATGCCCAGCCACTCGGTGTAGAGCGCCCAGCCCTCGACAAAGGCGGTGAATCCCAGCGTGCGGCGGAATTCCGGGACGTCCTCAAGTTCGCGCGCCAGCGCAATCTGCAGATGGTGTCCCGGCACCGCCTCGTGAAGCGTCAACGCCGGAAGCTCGTACAGCGGACGCTGGTCGAGCGCGTAGGTGTTCAGCCAGTAATAGCCGCCGCGATTGCCGCCGCGGGGCGCCGACCAGTAGCGGGCGGTGGTTCCGGTAGGCGCCATTTCCAGCGGCATGGGCATGATGCCGTACGGCGTGCGCGGCAGGAGGCCGAACCATGCCGGCAGAATGCCGTCCACCTTCTTGGCGATCAGCGACGCATGGCCAATCAGCTGTTCCGCGGTCTCAGCGTAAAAGCGCGGGTCGGTGCGCAGAAACGTAACGAATGCATCGATGCCGCCCTCGAATTGAAGTTCTTCGACGATGGCAAGCATTTCCGAGCGTATGCGACCCACCTCGGACAGGCCGATCTCGTGAACCTCGTCCGGGGAAAGGTCCAGGGTGGTCATGGCGCGAATGCGCTGCCGGTAGTAGTCCGGCCCTGCGGGCAATTCCGAAGCTCCAATACTGTCACGCGCGTACACCCGGTACTCGGTGTCCAGAAATTCCGCCAGCCGTTCCAGCGCCGGCAGCACCTGCCGGCCGATGATTTGGCGGGCTTCGGCCTCGAGCCGGGCGCGATCCGCCTTGGCTATCGCATCCGGCAGGCGTGTGAATGGCGCGAAGAAGGCGCTTTGCCCGACAGTTTGTCCGGCAGGCGCGGTAATCGTGGGGAGCACGCTTTCCAGCACCACACGAGGCGCCACGAAACCGTCATTGATGCCGGCCCGCATGTTCCCGATGTTCTGCGTTACGTACTGCGGGACTGCCCGCAGGCGCTGCAGGTAATCCTCGTAGTCCCTGAGTTTGCGGAATCGCACGCCGTCCGTCGCGCGCAACAATCCCGAGTGAAAGCCGCTGTCGGCGATGAACGGAATCCGCTCGGGGTAGAACGAAGCCGATTCGATGCGGTTGCGCAGCATCCACTCGAAGAGTTCCCGGTCCATCCTGCGTTCCGCGGGAAGCAGATCGACTTCAATCCGGTTCAACCGATCCGCAAATGCCGCCGCTTGCCGATTGCGGCGATCGATATCGTCAATGGAAACACCGGGGAGCCGGCCGTTGTAGTCGCTGACGCCCATGGAGGTGGCCAGCAGGGGGTTCTCGCGCAGCCGGGTCGCCCACTCGTCGGCGAACAATTCATCCAGTTGCTGTTCCGCCGTCGCCGGCTGAGCTCCGGCGGGGACGACTCCCGCCGTCAACAGCATCGCCAGAATACAGACGGCACCGGCTACCGTTCGCATGCGTTCACTCCTTCCAATGCGTCGAGCGCGGGCTGCCTCGGCTTTAGCCCCTCTTTGCCCCCTTCTTACGGGAGCGTGTGAGCCAGGGATGGCGGAACCGAGTTCCATGGATGGATTTATGCGTCTCCCGGAAGAAGGGGGCGAACAGGGGCGGGATCAAAGAGTCGAGCATGGGCTGCCCTCGTATCTTTATCTCTCCCGATAGACGATACGCCCTTTGCTCAAATCGTAGGGTGTCAATTCCACCGTGACCCGGTCGCCGGTAAGGATGCGAATGTAGTGCTTGCGCATCTTGCCGGAAATATGCGCCATCACCATGTGACCGTTATCAAGCGTGACGCGGAAAGTCGTATTGGGCAGGGTCTCGGTGACTACCCCCTGAAACTGGATCGGCTCCTGCTTCGCCACTGAGCCGCTACCTTGTCGGCGCGCCGAATCGCCAGGCGGACCTCACTGGTCCTCCTCGGCCATCTGGCGCTCATCCACTTCCAGCGCCAGTCCCTCGCCCGATTCATCGAGTTGCACCAGCAGGCGCCCGCCTTGCTGCAGATCGCCGAACAGCATCCGCTCGGCCAGCGGCTTCTTGATGTGCTCCTGGATTACTCGCGCCATGGGTCGGGCGCCCATTTTACGGTCATAGCCGCGCCTGGCAATCCACTCCCGGGCCTCGTCCTCCAGCACCAGGGTCACGTTCTTCCCCTGCAATTGCGCCTCGAGCTCCAGCACCAGCTTCTCCACCACCCGCAGCACCGAATCGTGCTCCAGCGCCGCAAACTGAATGACGCCGTCGAGGCGGTTGCGGAACTCGGGGGAGAACACTTTTTCGATCGCGGAAATGGAGTCGCTGGAATGGTCCTGCGGCGTAAAGCCCATCGATCCCCGCGCCGCCTCGCGGGCGCCGGCGTTGGTGGTCATGACCACGATCACGTGATTGAAATCGGCCTTGCGGCCATTGTTGTCGGTCAGCGTGCCGTGGTCCATGACCTGCAACAGCAGGTTGAACACGTCCGGATGCGCCTTCTCGATCTCGTCCAGGAGCAATACCG
Source organism: Gammaproteobacteria bacterium (assembly GCA_026707445.1). Lineage (GTDB taxonomy): Bacteria > Pseudomonadota > Gammaproteobacteria > Steroidobacterales > Foliamicaceae > Foliamicus. The sequence continues at coordinate 56,481 of JAPOWV010000066.1, read as the reverse complement.
AATGGGGATGGCGGGTGACGGCTTCGGTGAGCTGGCCGCCCTGGTCGAAGCCCACGTAGCCCGGCGGCGCCCCGATCAGCCGCGACGCCGTATGGCGCTCCATGTACTCCGACATGTCGAAACGCAGCAGTTCCAGGCCCAGGCAGTAGGCAAGCTGGCGCGTGACCTCGGTCTTGCCGACGCCGGTGGGGCCGGAAAACAGGAAGCTCCCGACCGGCTTTTCGGCTTCGCGCAAACCGGACCGGGCCATGCGGATGGCCGAGGACAGCGCATTGATGGCCGGGTCCTGGCCGAAGATCACGCGCTTCAAGTTGCTTTCCAGTTGCTCCAGCAACTCCCGGTCGGAGGCCGAGACGGTCCGGGGCGGTATGCCGGCCATCTGCGCCACCACCGCCTCAACCTGTCCCACGTCCACGATCAGTTCCTCATCGTCCGTTGCGTTCAGTTTCAGCCGCGCTCCAGCCTCATCGACCACGTCGATGGCCTTGTCCGGCAGGCAGCGGTCGCCGATATGGCGGGCCGAGAGTTCCGCGGCGGCGCGCAGGGCGTCGTCGTTGTAGCTGGTCTTGTGATGGTCCTCGAAGCGGCTCTTGAGCCCGCAAAGGATTTCGTAAGTTTCTTCGACGCTGGGCTCGGGCACGTCGATCTTCTGAAAGCGTCTGGCCAGCGCCCGGTCGCGCTCGAATACGCCGCGATACTCCTTGTAGGTGGTGGAGCCGATGCAGCGCAGATCGCCGTTGGCCAGCACCGGCTTGATGATGTTCGAGGCATCCAGCATTCCGCCGGAAGCGGCGCCGGCGCCGATCACCGTATGGATCTCGTCGATGAACAGGATGGCGCCGTCCTCCTCGGCGAGTTCGTTGACCAGCGCCTTGAGGCGCTTTTCGAAATCGCCCCGGTAGCGCGTTCCGGCCAGCAGCGCGCCCATGTCCAGCGCGTACAGCGTGCATCCATCCAGTGACGCCGGGACGTCATCGCTCACCATCATCAGCGCCAGACCCTCGGCCAGCGCGGTCTTGCCCACGCCGGCGTCGCCCACGAAAAGCGGGTTGTTCTTGCGCCGGCGGCCGAGCACCTGCATGGCGCGCTCGATTTCGCCGGCGCGCCCCACCAGGGGATCGATCTTGCCGTTTCGGGCGCGTTCGTTGAGATTGGCGGCGTAAGTCTCCAGCGCCCGTTTGCCGCGCGCATCGGAGGCATCTTCGGTCACCTCCCCGGCGGGCATCGATTTGGCCCGTGAAATGCCGTGGGAGATGTAGTTCACCACATCCAGACGGGTGACGCCCTGCCGGTTCAGCTCGCTCACCGCGAAGGTCTGGTTCTCGGCGAACAGCGCCACCAGCACATTGGCGGAACTGACTTCCTTGACGCCGCTGTTCTGCACGTGGGCCATGGCGCGCTTGAGTATCCGGTCGAACGCGCGGGTGGGCCGGGTCTGCCGGTCCGCTTCCACGCCCAGAGTCGGCATGGTCTCCTCCAGATGCTCCTCCAGCGCCCGGGCCAGATCATCCGCGTCCGCTTCGCAGGCAGCCAGGATCTCCGCCACCACCGGACTGCTGGTCAGGGCCAGCAGCAAATGCTCCGCCGTCAGGAATTCATGGCGGCTCTCCCGGGCGCGCACCAGCGCGTTGGACAGGCAGATTTCTAGTTCGCGGCTCAGCATCCTGGTAAAACCTGGCGTGGGGCCAACACTAGGCCTTCTCGACCACGCACGCAAGCGGATGTTCGTGGCGACGCGCGTAGTCCAGCACCTGGGCCGCGCGGGTCTCGGCGATTTCGAAAGAAAACACGCCGCACACGCCACGCCCCTTCATATGCACTTCCAGCATGATCCGGGTCGCCTTCTCGCGTCCATAGCCGAATAATTTCTGTAACATCTGCACGACAAACTCCATCGGCGTATAGTCATCGTTGAGCAGCACGACGCGGTACAGTGATGGGCGGTCAACTTCAGGCGGCGCGACCTCGGTGTCCGGGGCGCTGCCGAAACCAGGCAGGCGATCTTTGTTGGTTGGCTTGTTCATTTCCGGCATTCGGGATTATGCCTGTAAGGCATCCGGAATGATGCCTTCAGGGCATCTGGAATAATGCCCTAAAGTTATCACAATCTCTCTGCAACAATGCGTCGCAAGCGTGGATATTTCGCATGAGTTTCGAGAATAGCGTCAGACTGCTGTGGCGCTTGCCGGCACTCGCCCTCATGGGCGTGGCGGCGTGGCTGCTGGCCGAAATCGCGTTGACGGCCTGGGGCATGGCGCAGTTTGAACCGCCGGCCCCGACAGGCGCCCGGCCCGCGGCGTCGGCGCCGGAGACCGGCAAGGGCGCCCCCGGCAGCAGCCTCTTCGGCTTGCCGGCCCGGCCGGGCAACGCGGGCGGGGCGCCGGCGGTCCTGCGCAATGGAAACTTTCGTCTCACCGGCGTGGTGGCCACCGCACACAGGGAGCTGGCGCACGCCATCATCGAGACCGGCGGGGTTTCGGAGACTTATTTCCTGGGTGACACCGTGGCTTCCGGCATCCGTTTGCAGGAAGTGCGGTCGAATGAAGTGCTGCTTCGGCGCGGCGCCGATGTGCTCCGCCTCCCGCTCAGCGGGATGGGCCCGGTCGTGAGCGGAACCGCATCGCCGAGCCGGAATCCGATCTGGTCCGGCGCGGGCGGCATCGCCGATGATCTGCTGGCGCTTCCGCGGGAGTCGCTCTCGCAACTCGTCAACATGGAGCCGGTCATGGATGCCGACGGCAAAATGGAAGGCTACCGGCTTTCTCCCCGCTCGCGCAGAGCATGGTTCGACAGCCTGGGGCTGATCCCGGGCGACCTCCTCGTCGCGGTCAACGGCGTTTCCTTCGACCCCGACAACATGGCGCAGGCCAGGCAGGAAATGAGCGCCGGGAGCGATATGATGCTCACCATACTGCGCGACGGCGAACAGTTGGAAATAACCGTAGGAAGCGCGAACTTCGGCCTGCTGGCCATGTGAGGGTATGCAGATGAGTCCCATCCGAGAGAAACCTGTCCGGCGGTGGCCGGCGGCGGCTGTCCTGCTGCTCGCCGGCGCCATGTCGGCCCAGCAGGACACGGTCCGTTTGAACTATCGCAACACGGACCTGCAGGAGGTCGTGGAGGCCGTTGCCGAGGCCACCGGCAGGAACTTCGTCATCGATCCCCAGGTGGGCGCGGACAGGAAGGTCAATCTTTTCGGATCGCAGCCATTGTCCCCCGAGGCCTACTACCAGGCCTTCCTTTCGATGCTGAGCGCCCACGGCATCGTCGCCGTGCCCTCGGGTCCGGTCATCCGGCTTTCTCCGGACCGGACCATGCGGATCTTTGCCGGCGCAGGGCCGGATTCAAGCGCAAACGACGAGCTTCAGACCCTCGTTCTGTCCGTGACCAACGTGGACGCTCAGGGCCTGGTGCCGATCATCCGCCCGATGATGTCGCCCGGCGCGCACGTGGCGGCCCACCCGCCGACCAACGTCCTGATCCTTTCCGACCGTGGTTCCAACGTGAACAAGGTGGCGCGCGTAATCGGGCGTATCGACCAGAAGAACGACCAGCCCGTCGAAGTGATACCGCTGGAACACGCCAGCGCGCGGGACGTCGTTCGCGTTCTGAATGAAATGGCGGTGGGACCGGACGCTTCCTTCAACTTGGCGGTGGCGGACGACCGCACCAACAGCGTGCTGCTGGGCGGCGAGCGGAATCGGCGCCTGGAACACAGGGCCCTGGTCGCGCTCCTGGATGCGCCCCCGGTTGCAGGCGGTGACACTCGCGTTCGCTACCTGAACTACGCGGATTCCGAAAACCTTGCGGCGCAACTCTCGGCGCAGTTCCAGGATGAGGGCACCGAGGAAGAGCGGGTGTTGGTGACTGCCGACGTCGCGACCAACGCGCTGATCATGGACGCGCCGCCAGCGACTATGCGACAGATGCTGGCCGTTGTGGACCAGCTCGATATCCGGCGGGCTCAGGTGCTGGTCGAGGTCCTGATCGCCGAGGTCAGCGCGGACCGCGCCAACCAGCTCGGCGTCAACTGGGCGGCCTACGACCCGCAGCGCGTGCTGGGCAGCACTGATTTCCCGGCCTCGGGGACCAGCCTGCGCGAACTGGTGGCCGGATCCCTGTCCGGTACCGACCAGGGCCGCGCGGTGGCGACAGAAGCGCTGGGACCCGGCGCCGGCTTCGCCGTCGGGCGTGTGCGCGACGAGGGACTGAGCTTCGCGGCCCTGATCAGCGCCGTGGAGAACACCGCCGGGTCCAATATCCTGGGCACTCCCATGGTGGTTACGCTGGACAACGAGGAAGCCACGATCAACGTGGGTCAGAACGTGCCCTTTATCACCGGCAGCTATGCCAGTTCGGGCATCAACCCCAGCAGCGCGGACGGTCAGATCCGGCCGTTCACGACCGTGGGCCGCAATGACATCGGCCTTACCCTGACGATTACGCCGCGGATCAACCAGGGCGACGCGGTGCGGCTGGAGATCGACCAGACGCTGTCCGAACTGGCGCCATCGGTGGCGGGCGCCGTCGACCTGGTGACCAACACCCGCGAATTGACGACGGCGGTGATCGTCGAAGACGGCGGAACGCTGGTGCTGGGAGGACTGATCCAGGACAAGATCCGGGAGAGTCGCCAGTCCGTGCCCGTGCTCGGCAGCCTGCCGCTGATCGGCGCGCTGTTTCGCGCCAGCGGTCAGACCCGCGAGAAAACCAACCTGATGCTGTTCATCCGTCCCACCATCCTGCGCGACTCGGCCCAGGCCGACGCGGCCACCAACGTCAAGTACAACTATCTACGCCGCCAGCAACTCGCGCAGTCGTTCTCGGGGGGAAGCACGAAAATGCCCGAGCTTGAGGATGCCTTCAATCTCGGCGACGAGGACGAGGGCGAAGACAACGCCGGGGCGGAAGAGGCCGAAAGCTCCGATTCCGATTGAACACCCTGCCCTTCAGCTTCGCGCAGCGCCATGGAGTGCTGCTTACGCCGGGACCGGATGGTGAGCTGATCGCGCTGGTTCGGGCCGGCGCCGGGCTGGCGGGACTGGCCGAGGCCGGCCGCGTCGTGCGCCAATCCCTGCGACCGAAACTGATCGACGCGGAGGAGTTCGACCGCCGCCTGAGGTCGCGTTACGAAAGCGGCGCCGACAGCGCACTGTCGATTGCCGAAGACCTGGACGAGGACACCGAACTGGGCGCGCTGGCGCGGGAACTGCCGGCTCCTTCCGATCTGCTCGACAGCGAAAACGACGCCCCGATCATCCGGCTGCTGAATGCGGTGCTGGCGTCCGCGATCCGAACCGGCGCCTCCGACGTGCACCTGGAGCCGGGCGAGTTCAACCTGAGCGTGCGCTTCCGCGTTGACGGCGTGCTTCGCGAAACGCTGAAGCTCCGCCGGGGGCTGAGCCCGCTGGTGATCTCCCGCGCCAAGGTCATGGCGGACCTGGACATCGCCGAGAGACGCCTGCCGCAGGACGGCCGCATTTCCCTGCGAATCGCGGGCCGCGCAGTCGATGTGCGGGTTTCCACGCTACCGGGCATTCACGGTGAGCGCGTGGTCCTGCGGCTGCTGGACAAGCAGTCCGGCAGGCTGGACCTCGAATCGCTGGGCATGGACGCCGGGACGCTGGGGCGCATGGAGCAGCTCATTCAGCGTCCGCACGGGATCGTGCTGGTCACCGGCCCCACGGGGTCGGGCAAGACCACCACCCTGTACGCGGCGCTGGAGCGGATCAACGACAGCACGCGCAACATCATGACGGTGGAAGACCCGGTGGAGTATTACCTGGACGGCGTCGGCCAGACACAGGTCAACACCCGCGTGGGTCTGACCTTCGCCCGCGGCCTGCGCGCAATCCTCCGCCAGGACCCGGACGTGGTCATGGTGGGTGAGATCCGTGATCTGGAGACGGCGGAAATCGCCGTGCGCGCAAGCCTTACGGGTCACCTGGTTTTCTCCACCCTGCACACCAACACCGCGGTAGGAGCGGTGACCCGGTTGCGCGACATGGGGCTGGAGCCCTTTCTGATTTCCTCCAGCCTGCAGGGCATCCTGGCGCAGCGACTGGTGCGCCAGCTCGATCCCGAAACGCACGAGGCGTATTCGCCCGGAGAATACGAGTGTTCGCTGCTGGGATTGAATCCCCACGAGGCGCCGACGCTCTACCGCCCCGGGCCGGTCGCCACAGCCGATGGCGGCGGGTATCGAGGCCGCACCGGCATTTACGAACTGGTGCGTGTCGACGACCGTTTGCGCAAACTCATACACGATGGAGCGCCGGAGCAGCAACTGGAGGACGAAGTCCGGAACGATACGCCGGCGCTTCGATCCAATGGACTGGACAAAGTGCGCCAAGGCATTACCTCGCTGAAGGAGGTAATGCGCGTAACCAGCGAGGAGTAGGGCGGACCCGCGGTGGCCCAATGGAGTTTCGCCGCGCTGGATGACGGTGGCCGCCGCAGGCGTGGTACCGTTGAAGGAGACAACCCGCGTCATGTGCGCGGCCTGTTGCGCGAGCAGGGCTTGCGGCCGCTCAACGTGCGGCCGGCGGCGCCGGGTATTGCAAGCCGCTTCCGGCTCGGTAAACGGCGCGCGCTCCGCAGCGAGACCCTGGCGCAGCTTACCCGCCAACTTGCCACGCTGCTGCGAGGCGGACTGCCGCTGGACGCGGCCCTCAACGCGCTGGCCGCCCAACGCGCGCGTTACAGTGAAGTCCTGATGGGCGTGCGGGCCCGCGTGCAGGAAGGCTACAGCTTCGCCGAAGCCCTGAGCGCGTCGCGGCGCACGTTCCCGGAATTGCTCGTTGCCACGGTAGGCGCCGGCGAGCGGATCGGCCGCCTTGAGGAAGTGCTGGAGCGGCTGGCCGAACACTTCGAGAAACGCCAAGCGCTGCGCCAGCAGGTACGGGCGGCGCTGGCCTACCCGATGGTGCTCACCGTCTTCAGCCTGGCGATCGTCAGCCTCATGCTGGTCTATGTCGTGCCGCAGGTCACCCCGGTATTCGTTGACAGCGGCGTTGAACTGCCGCTTCTGACGCGCGTGCTGATCGCGGTAAGCGATTTCGCCCGCGCCTGGGGTTGGCTGGCGCTTTTGGCGGCGGCCGCGGGCTGCGGCCTCCTCGCTCGCGCGCTGCGCCTTCCCGCGGCGCGACTGAAGCTGCACCGGCTGCTCCTCCGCACCCCGCTTTTCGGCGCACTTTCCCGCGAACTGAATTCGGCCCGCCTCATGCAGTCGCTCTCCACGCTAACCGATGCCGGCGTTTCCGTGTGGGAGTCCTTGCGGGTGGCCGCGCGCATGCTGACCAATCTGCCCATGCGCCAGGCCGCGATGGACGCGGCCCGGGAAGTCAGCGAAGGCAAGCCGGCCGCCGCAGCGCTGGACCGCAACGGGCTGTTCCCACCGCTGTGTATCCAGCTTATCGCCAGCGGCGAGGCCAGCGGAGAACTGCATCAACTGCTGGGTCGCGCGGCCGAAACCCAGGAACGGGAGTTGTCGGCGCGCATCAACACCCTGACCTCCCTGCTGCAACCGGTGCTGATCATGCTGGTTGGCGGATTCGTGCTGCTGATCGTGCTGTCCATACTGATGCCGATCTTCGAAATGAACCGCCTCATCGGACAGTAGCCTGGGGGGAGGACATCCCGCCCCACGCCTGGGCGAGGACGTCCCGTCCTCCAGGAAGGCGGGGCGCCGCGAGGGTCATGCCCCCGCTCCGCGCGAGCGTATGAAAAAGAGAGAGGGGTTACTGACCGCGGTTTGTGAAATGCGCGGAGTAAGTGAGGGTTCCGGAAGGCCCGGACGGGCTGCTCAACCGGCGCCGGAAAGAGCAAAGCGGCCGTGATCTGCTATCCCGGCCGCTTTACTTCGGGGAGATTATTTCTGCTGGCTTTGCTCGAACATGCGGTCCATGCGTTCGCTGGTCGCGTCCGCCGAGGCGCTCGCCTCCGCAGCCGCCTCAGCCGCACGTTCGGCAGTCACGCTCGCCCGCTCGACTGCGGCGGCAGTCTGACGCTGAGCCGCTTCCATATCGCCGATCCTGCCCTCAAGGGCAGACATTCTGCTGCCCATCGCAGCAGCGCTGGAATCGATCTTCGCAGCCATTTCGTCCATGCCCGCGGTGCAGCAGCCGGACATGGCCACCGCGACCGCCGGTGCTCCGAGCAGAGCAACAACAAGTCTGGTCTTTTTCATGAAGGTCCTCGGGTTCTCAACCTGTAAAGCGCGCCTGAATCCAGCGCACTCACGTATATTCGCCCAGCCCGCCAGAAATTGCAAGAGATCGGGGTGTTTCCGAGGCCTGAAAACCCCTGTCGGGACACCCGGCGGACAGCCGCTTTCAGCGCCCGCCGACAGCGGCCTGAACAGGCTCCGGGGAGAGGGAAATCGACGTGGGAACGCCTCGGCGCTCGATCAGTACCCGGCGCATCGCCTGCACGTCCAGAACAACCCGCGCCGCCTGCGCCGATGCCTTGATCCGCTCGATCAGACTGTCGAGTTCTTCCGGCCCGCGGTCCTCCAGCGCGGGATGCGCCTCCAGGTACAGCCTGCCGTCACGCAAACCAATCTTGACGGGCTGATTCACGATGGTCACCGGAAGTCCGGTAGGAACTTGCGGAAACAGCCACTCGATGTCTTCGGGGAGCATCCGCAAGCAGCCGTGGGTGACCTGCATGCCAACCCCGCGCGGCTTGTTGGTGCCATGGATGAGGTAACCCGGCGCGGAAAGATTGATCGCGTAGTCGCCCAGGGGATTGTCCGGCCCGGGCGGAACGACCGGCGGCAGGACTTCGCCATCGGCCGCGTACTCGGCGATGATGGACTTGGGCGGACGCCAGGTGGGACGGGTCCGTTTGCGCGTGACTCTCCAGTCGCCCAGCGGGGTCTGCCAGTCCATGCGACCGATACTGATCGGGAAGGTCGCCACCATGTCCTGCCCGTCCCGCTCGTGGTAGAAATACAGGCGGTACTCGGCGATGTTCACGACCACGCCCCGGCGGCGGGCGTTCGGCAGAACAAAGGATGTCGGCAGCAGGACCCGTGCGCCGTCCCTGGGCACCCACATATCCACATCGGGGTTGGCCTGCTTCATGTCGAAGAAACCCAGGCCGTTGCGCCGGGCCGCATCCAGCAGGGACTCGCGACGGTCGGCGGCGATCCAGTGCGCTTCGCCCACGACGGTCGCGGTGGGAGACGGCAGCAGAAAGTTCTCCGCCCTGACGGGGAGGACGGCGAAGGTTCCGGCAACCAGGAAAACGAGCCCGAAAGAAGAGATTCGCATCAGAACTGCATGAGGCCTGCGGCCCAGGTCAATCCTCCACCGAACGACACCATCATTATGCGCTGTCCGCGCGTGATTCGTCCATCCCTTACCGCCACGTCCAGGGCCAGCGGGATGGAGGCCGCTCCCGTATTTCCGTGGTCCTGAACCGTGAGTACCACGCGCTCGTCCGGCAGGCGCAAGCGTTTGCCGATGGCCTGAATGATGCGCAGGTTGGCCTGATGGGGGATCAGCCAGTCGATTCCGTCGCGATCCAGGCCGTGCCGCTCCAGCAGCTTGTCCACGGTCCTTCCCATCGTGCGCACGGCGATCTTGAACACCTCATTGCCCTTCATTCGCACGGCGAGCCCGCCGTCGCCCAGTTCCGCGGGATTGCGGGAAACACCCGCCCGGCTGCGCAGGATATCCACGTAGTTGCCATCCGCGCCCAGAATGAAGCTCATCATTCCCGGTTCGTCAGCCGGCTCCAGCACCACCGCGCCCGCACCGTCTCCGAATAGCACGCAGGTCGAGCGGTCGCTCCAGTCGGTAATGCGGGAAAGCACCTCCACACCCACGACCAGGGCCTTGTTGGCCCGTCCCAGGCGGATCATCCCGTCCGCGACGCTCATGGCGTAGAGCCAGCCGGTGCAGGCTGCCTCGCAGCTGAAAGCCGCACAGGGCGGGATCTCCAGCGCCTCCTGCACCAGGCAACCGACGTTGGGAAAAACCAGGTCCGGCGTGGTCGTGCCCACAACCACCAGGTCAATCTGGTCCGGGGAGCAGTTGGCGGCTTCGAGCGCGGCCCGGGCCGCCGGAATGGCCAGATCGGAACTGGCCTGTTCATCGGAGGCCATGTGCCGCCGTTCCATACCGGTGCGCGTACGTATCCATTCGTCGCTGGTATCGACCATGCGCTCAAGGTCCTTGTTGGTGAGCACCCGGTCCGGCAGGTACCTTCCGGTTCCCGCAATACGAGAGTGTCTCAGCCCGGCAACCGGATCCGCTATGCCGCCAGGTTGCTCCATACGCCCTGGATCCGCTCGTTCAAACCTTTCGCCACCTCGCGCATGGCCAACTGTATGGCCTGCTGCCAGCCCACCTCGTTGCTGGCGCCATGGCTCTTGATCACGATGCCGTTCAGCCCCACAAGGGCCGCCCCGTTGTGGCGGTTCGGATCCAGCCGTTTCTTGATGGTGTAGAGAAAAGGCCAGCACGCCAGCCCGTATGCGCGGCTGAGCCATCCGGTCTGAAAATACGACTTCATCTGCGCGTATACGAACTGCGCCGAACCTTCCATGGTCTTGAGCGCGATATTCCCGGTAAAGCCGTCGCACACGACTACGTCCGCACGGTGCTTGAAGACATCGTTCGGTTCCACGAAGCCGTGATAGTTGAGGTGGCTGTCGCTGAGCAAGGCGCCGGCGGCCTGCACCGTCTCGATGCCCTTGATTTCCTCTTCGCCGTTGTTCAGCAATCGGATCGCAGGGCTCTCGACATTGTTGATCGAAGCGATCACCGAGCCCATCACCGCAAACTGGAGCAGGTGCGTAGGCGTGCATACGGGATTGGCGCCGAGATCCAGCATGTAGCAGGCGCCCTTTAGCGTCGGCAGCGCGACCAGGATGGCCGGCCGGTCGATTCCGGGAAGCATCCTGAGGATCAGCCGTCCGATCGCCATGAGGGCCCCCGTATTGCCGGCACTGACACAGGCCTGCGCCTCGCCGGAACGGGCAAGTTCCAGGGCCACGCGCATCGAGGAGCGCTTCTTGCGCCGCAGTGCCTCGGACGGCGTGTCTTCCATCGACACCACCTGCTCCGCATGGTGTATCTCCACGCGCCTGGACTCCTTTCCCAGCCGGCCCAGGTTGCGCCGCACGGTATCCGCGTCGCCCACCAGGATCAAACGCAACTCCTCGCGATTGCGGAGCATTTCCAGACTGCCCCGCACCGCTACGGCCGGACCCAGGTCGCCACTCATGGCGTCCACTGCGATGGTTACCAGCTTGCTCATGGAAAACGCCCGGCCTGCGTAGGTCGAACGACCGCTGCCGTGTGAATCACGATCGCCGCAGCCCGGCGCGAACGCGCGGGGTCAGCCTTCCATCTCCTCCTCGTCCGTCTCCGGGGGAGGCGGAATGATCTCGCGCCCCCGGTAGAAGCCGTCGGGCGCAATATGGTGGCGGCGGTGCAACTCGCCGGTCTCGGGATCCATGGAAAGAGTCGGGCGCCCCAGCGCGTGATGCGACCGGCGCATGTCCCGGCGTGAGCGCGATTTGCGGTTTTGTTGAACTGCCATTGTCATACCCCTTGGAACAGGCCCAAAGTGCGGTTAAATCTACTCTTGCCGAAGCAGGGCCCCCAAACCGGCCAGCGGCCGGCTTGCATCCGGCGATGAGTGGGTTTCCGCTTCCCCCGAGACCGTACACCCATCGTGTACGGGCGCCAGGGGCAAGCTGGTCAATATCTCATCCTCCAATATTGTACCCAGCGCCAGCCCTCCCGGACCGGCCACCACGGTGTCGTAGGGCGAAGCTACGTCTCGAATCTCGTTTTCGCCGGCTACTATGGTGAGCCTGCAATCCACCTCGACGGGCAGCCGCACCGGCGCCAGGCAGCGCTGGCATTTGAGCTTGAGCGCGCCGGCGGCACGCACGCGCACGAGTGGAAAGCCCTCCAGTCCCAGCTCGAAGGTCCAGCTTGCATTCAGCGGCTCGGCCAGCCCGCTGTCCTGACACAGGTCGGACAGACGGGCGGAGTCGCCCACGGCAAACGTGGTTTCTACGCTATGGCGGCGCCCGGCCCACTCACACAGCTTTCGAAATGCAATGGCGTTACGCTGAATCACACTGCTGGCCCTGGTGTGCTGTGCCGGAACTTCGGGAAATGACGAAAGAAGCGGGGGCCGCTATCATAGGGAAGCAGTCTTTACGCTGTCAATTCAGCGGGTTATTTGAATGACATCAAGGATCGTGCTGGCGACGCAATCACCGTACAAGCGCCAGTTGCTCTCACGGCTGGTCGGCGATTTCGTGACCGACCCATCCGGCATCGATGAAAGTCCGCTCGCCGGGGAAAGCCCGCGCGGGCAGGCGGCGCGGCTGGCCGAGGCGAAAGCCCGCGAGGTCGCGCCGCGCCATGCCGGCGCCTGGGTGATCGGCGCGGACCAGTTGGCCGAAATGGACGGCCGCGCCGTGGGCAAACAGCCCACCGCGGAGCGGGCGCAGGCGATGTTGATGTCATTCTCCGGCCGGGCGCTCAGATTCCACACGGCCGTTTGCGTCCTGGACCCCGGGGGGAACGCTCATGCCCATACGGACCTTACGGTGGCGCGGTTCCGGCCGCTTGATCGGGCGCTGGTGGAGCGCTATCTCACCCTGGATGCGCCCTACGACTGCACGGCCGCGTTTCGCGCCGAGGGCGCCGGGCCGCTGCTGCTCGAAGCGCTGGAGACGGCCGACCCCACCGCCATCGTCGGCCTGCCGCTGATCTGGCTGGCCTCGGTCCTGCCCCTGGACTAGGGCGTGTTGGCACTACGCCCTAATCGTCGGTGCGGGAGGGGCGGTAGCCGGAAACGATGGGATAGCGCCAGTCGCGGCCGAAGGCGCGCTGGGTTACGCGCACCCCCGGCGGCGCCTGCCGGCGCTTGTATTCGCTCAGCCGCACCCGGTCCAGCACCTGGCGCACGACGCCCGGGTCGAAGCCGCGGTCGGCGATGTGTTTCACCGAGAGGTCTTCCAGCATCAGCGCGTCCAGCACCTCGTCCAGCACTTCGTACGGGGGCAGCGAGTCGCTGTCGAGTTGCCCGGGGCGGAGTTCGGCGGTGGGAGGCCGTTCGATGACGCGCCGCGGAATCGCCGGCGACAGCGTGTTCCGGTAGCGCGCCAGGCGATACACGCGGGTCTTGGTGCAGTCTTTCAGCGGGGCGAATCCGCCCGCCATGTCGCCGTACAGCGTCGCGTAGCCGACCGCGTACTCGCTCTTGTTGCCGGTGGCCAGCACCAGTCGCCCCTGCTTGTTCGATATCGCCATCAGCAGCATGCCGCGGCAGCGCGACTGGATGTTCTCCTCGGTCACGTCCTCCGGAAGACCCGCAAACAATTCCGCGAGCGTGTCCCGCATCGCCTCGACCATCCCGGAGATGGGCAGCACCTCGTACTGCGCGCCCAGGGCCCTGGCCTGACTTTCGGCCTCCTCGAGGCTCATGGGGAGCGTGTAGCGATACGGCATCATCACCGCAAGCACGCGGTCCGCACCGAGGGCGTCCACCGCCAGAGCAAGCGTGAGCGCCGAATCGATACCGCCCGAAAGTCCCAGGACCACGTTCTCGAAGCCGCTCTTTCGCACGTAGTCGCGAATCCCCGCAACAAGCGCGCGGTAGACCTCCTCGTCTTCCGGCATGAAGGCGGCCAGATCTCCTCGACGGGGCTTCGCCGGCGCGCCGTCGGACGTATCCAGCCGGCAGTACCACAAGCCTTCCGCAAATGCATCGGCGCGAACGCAGGGCCGGCCCGAGCCGTCAATCACGCAGGAGGCGCCGTCGAAAACCAGCTCGTCCTGCCCTCCCACCTGGTTGACGTAGGCGAAGGGCACGCCGGTCTCCGAGGCGCGCTGCGCCAGCAGCTTCTCGCGCTGCGGCTGCTTGCCCAGTTCGTACGGCGAGCCGTTCGTCACAATGATCAACTGCGCGCCGCCGTCCGCCAGGCGCCTGGGCACTTCGGGTTCCCATACGTCTTCGCAAACCGCAAGGCCCAGCCTCAACCCGTCCAGGTCCACGCAGTCCGCTTCCGTGCCCGGCGCAAAGTAACGGCGCTCGTCAAATACGCGATAGTTGGGCAGCACGTTCTTGCGGTGCAGGTGAAGCCGGCGGCCTTCGGCGAAAAGAGCGGCGGCGTTGAACCAGCGGCCATCCTCCCGGTGCGGGTAGCCGATCACGACCGCAATGCCGCACGCAGCGTCCCGCACCTGCCGGATTCCGGCGGCAAGATCGTCGCGCAAGCCGGCGTGAAACAGCAGGTCTTCCGGGGGATAGCCGCACAGGGCCAGTTCCGAAAACGCAACCAGTCCGGCTCCGGCCGACCGCGCCTCGTCGATCGCGCCCAGAATGCGGTCCACGTTTCCGGGCACGTCGCCCACCAGGAGGTTGAGTTGCGCCAGGGCGATCTTCATGGCGCCAACAACTGAGGCTAGGCCAGCGCCCTGGCCATGGTCGCGCCGATCTCCGCGGGGGAACGGGTCACGGCAACCCCGGCGGCCAGAAGCGCCTCGTATTTGGCTTCCGCCGTGCCCTGCCCGCCGGCGACGATCGCGCCCGCATGACCCATTCGTTTCCCTGGAGGCGCGGTAACGCCGGCAATATAGGCCACGACCGGCTTGGACACCTCGCTCGAGATGTATTCGGCGGCCTTCTCCTCGTCGGCGCCGCCGATCTCGCCCACCATGACGATTCCTTCCGTTTCCGGGTCCCGCTCGAACATTTCCAGGCAGTCGATGAAATTCAGGCCGCGCACGGGGTCGCCGCCGATGCCGACGCAACTCGTCTGCCCCAGGCCGTGCGCGGTGGTCTGGTGCACTACTTCGTAGGTCAGCGTTCCGGAGCGGGAAATAATGCCGATGCGGCCCGGCTCGTGGATAAAGCCGGGCATGATGCCCAGCTTGCATTGACCCGGTGTGATCACGCCCGGACAGTTGGGACCGAGCAGACGGCAATCAAAGGACTTGAGCGCCGCCTTGATGCGCACCATGTCGAGGACCGGAACCCCCTCGGTGATGCAGACGATCAGGCGGATGCCGGCGTCGGCGGCGGCCATGATCGCATCGGCGGCGGCGGGCGCGGGAACGAACACCAGGCTGGTGTCGGCGCCGGTCGCCCGCACGGCCTCCTCGGCCGTATCGAACACCGGCAGCCCCAGGCATTCCTGGCCGCCCCGTCCCGGGGTCACGCCGGCAAGGATGCGCGTGCCGTAATCCAGGCACTGCTCGGCGTGGAAGCGGCCCTGGCGGCCGGTCAATCCCTGGCAGATCGCCCGCGTGGATGAATCGACCAGGATGCTCACGCCGCCATCTCCATGGCGATGCGGGCCGCATCGGCCAGATCCGAGGCTGCCGTGACCGTCAGTTCGCTCCCGTCAAGCATGGCGCGCGCGCTCTCGGCATTCGTACCCTCCAGGCGGGCGATGACCGGAACCTCCACGCTGGCCTCGCGCACGGCCTGCAGAATGCCCTCCGCGATCACGTCGCAGCGCACGATTCCGCCGAAGATGTTGACAAGAATGGCGCGAACCCTGGGATTGGAGAGAATCAAACGGAAGCCGGCCGCAACCCGCGCCGAATCGGCGGCTCCTCCCACGTCCAGGAAATTGGCGGGTTCGCCGCCCTGAAGCTTGATCAGGTCCATGGTGGCCATCGCCAGCCCGGCGCCGTTCACCATGCAGGCGATCGAGCCGTCCAGCGAAACGTAGCTCAGACCCACTTCCTGCGCGCGGCGCTCCAACTCGTCTTCCTGCCCCGGGTCCCTCAGCCCGGCCAGGTCCGGCTGCCGGAACAGCGCGTTGTCCTCCACCGCGATCTTGGCATCCAGGGCCAGCAGCTTCCCCTCCCCGTTGACCACCAGGGGATTGATCTCGATGAGGCTTGCGTCGCATTCGTCGAACAGGCGATACAAGGCGCCGGCCAGGTCATGCATTTCCCGGGCCGCCGCACCCTCAAGTCCGAATACCTTGGCCAGGCGCCTGCCCGCATACGGCATGATTCCAGTGGCTGCCCGCACCTTGACCCGCGCAATTTTCTCCGGGGTTACGCGGGCGACCTCTTCTATGTCCATCCCGCCCGCGGCGGACCCCACGAAACAGGCGCACTCATCGGCCCGGTCGATCAGGAGGCTCAGGTAGAGCTCGCGGTCGATCGAACTGGCCTGCTCCACGTAGACTTTCTCCACCGGAAGCCCGTCCGGGCCGGTTTGCGGGGTAACGAGACGCGCGCCAAGCAAACGTTCCGCGGCTTCCCGCACGGCCTGGGGCGAATCGCAGAGTTGCACGCCGCCGCCCTTGCCCCGCCCTCCGGCATGCACCTGCGCCTTGACGACCCACCTGTCGCCGCCGAGTTCGCCTGCCGCAGCCACGGACTCCTCCGCCGAGGACGCCGCCCGCCCGGGGGCCACCGGCACGCCGTAGCGGCTCAGCAGCGCCTTTGCCTGGTATTCGTGCAGATTCACGCGGGCATTCTGAATCAATAGCGCAAAGTCGCGCAAGCAATGCGAGCTTGACAAGGGACTGGAAATTGCGCTCAAACACACGCGAATTCGCGCTTGCGCGCCCCCTGAGCCTGCCTTATTCTGGCGGCCTTTCGCGCAAAAGGATTAGTGCCGTGTCAAGCAGATTTCAAGGATTTACCCTGGTGGAGTTGCTGATCGTCATCGCCATCATCGGCATTCTGGCGGCGCTGGCGATCCCTGCCTACCAGGACTACACCATACGCGCGCAGGTTCAGGAAGGCCTGGCGCTGTCCGTGCAGACGCGCAACGCCGTTACCGAAGCCTATGTGGGGAGCGGCAGCGGGCCGGAAAACCGGGAAGAAGCCGGTTTGAGCACGGACGCGGCGGATACGCAGGGACGTTACGTCGCCTCGGTGGACATCGTCAACAGCGAAATAATCGTCACCTTCGGTAACGAAGCCAATCGCATCATCAGGGACAAGGTGCTCTACCTGACCCCGTATGTGGCCGATGACGGCGCCACCCTGCGATGGAGGTGCGGCAACGCCCCGGCCCCGGAAGGGGAAGCGCTGGGGGCAGAGGAAGCCGCTACGGACCTGGAGAACTCCTACCTGCCGCAAACCTGCCGCTCCTGATCCCCCTCCACCGTCGCCATGGAACACGGCGCGCTCACGAGTCCGCTGAGCAGACGCCTGGTGGCGCTGGGCGTGGTCAGGCGCGACACCCTAGCGTTGGCGGAACAGGAGTTGGGTCCCTCGGGCGCGGGTCTCGTCGCCTGGCTGGCCGAGCGCAAGGAAGTCAATGCGGCGCGGCTGACCGGAGCGGTCGCGCGCGAGTTCGGCCTGCCGCTGCTCGACCTTGACCGGCTGGCCGAAACGGCGACGCCGGCTACCGGAATCGATCACGATTTTCTGGCCGCGCATGGCCTGGCCGCCCTCGCGGCCGACCGGAACAGGCTGATTCTGGGCCTTGCGGATCCGGCGCAGATCACGGCGCTCGATGAAGTGCGCCAGCGCACGGGCCTCAAGCCCTGCGCCGTCGTCGTGGAGCATCGGAAACTGGCGGCGCGGTTGCGGTCGGCGGACGCGGGTCCGCCGGAGGGCGATTTGCTGACGGACGAACTGCCGCCCATGGAGTTCGAGGCCGAAGCGCCGCAGGAGGAAGATCCGGCCATCGTCGCCTCCGTTGACGAGGCGCCGGTTGTGCGCTTCGTCAACGGCATCCTGCTCAAGGCCATACGTCAGGGGGCGTCGGACATCCACTTCGAACCTTACGAGGACGAATACCGTGTGCGCGTGCGCATCGACGGCCTGCTCAGGATCGCGGCCCGGCCGCCGGCCGGGCTGGCGGCCAAGGTCTGCGCGCGGCTCAAGGTCCTGGCCCGGCTGGACATCGCGGAACGGCGCGCGCCGCAGGACGGAAGAATGCGGCTGCGGCTGCCGAGCCGGCGCAAGGTCGACCTGCGGATGAACACCCTGCCGACCCTCTATGGAGAGAAGGTCGTGGTGCGGATCCTGGATTCGGGTGCGGCGCTGCCGTCATTGGACCAACTGGGCATGACCGCGCGCCAGCAGGATCACTTCCTTGCAGCGCTGGACCGTCCCCAGGGAATGATCCTGGTCACCGGCCCCACCGGCAGCGGCAAGACCGTGACGCTGTACGCGGCCCTGGAACGCCTCAACGTAAGGGAACGCAACATCAGCGCCGTCGAGGATCCCTGCGAAATCCAGCTTGCGGGCGTCAATCAGGTCAATGTGAACCGAGCCGCCGGGCTGACCTTCGCCAGCGCGCTGCGGGCGTTTCTGCGGCAGGACCCGGACGTGATCATGGTAGGCGAGATACGCGATGCGGAAACGGCCGCCATCGCTGTGCGCGCCGCCCAGACCGGGCACCTCGTGCTGTCCACGCTGCACACGGAGGACGCCCCCGCCTCGCTGACCCGCCTGCGCGACCTTGACGTCCCGCCCTACGCGGCCGCCTCGGTCCACCTGATCGTGGCGCAGCGCCTCGCCCGGCGCCTGTGTCCCGAATGCCGGCAGCCCTATTCGGCGGGCGAGGCAGCGCTCCGCGGGCAGGGCGTGGGCGAGGACATCCTGCCCGCCGGCACACGGCTCTACCGCCCAGGCGGCCGTGGCGCCTGCCGTCACTGCGCCGACGGTTACCTCGGCCGGGTGGGCGTGTTCCAGGTCATGCCGATTTCGCCGGCGCTGCGGCAACTGATACTGGACGGCGCTCCGATAGCCGCCATCGAAACCCAGGCTCACGGCGAGAACATTGCCACGCTGCGCGCATCCGGACTGCGCAAGCTCCGTGACGGCGTGACCAGCCTTGAGGAAATCAACCGTGTGACCGCGGCCGGCACAGGCGCCGGTTGACATGGCCAAAAGGACCTATTCCTGGGAAGGCCGGGCGCGTGACGGACGGTTGCTCAAGGGTTCGCGGCGGGACATCAGCGCGGCCAATGTTCGCGCGGAACTGCAACGCGACGGCGTTGCGCCCATCAGGGTACGCGCCTCGCGGCCGGGCCGCAGTCAACGCCGCGCTATCAGGCCGGCGGATATCGCGTTCATGGTGCGCGAACTCGCCACCGTGCTCAATGCGGGCTTGCCGGTTGTCCAGGCGCTGGACATCACGGCCGAAAGCCAGCATCAGGTCCGCATGCAGGATCTACTGGAAACGCTCTCGCGCGAGGTCGCCGCAGGCAACTCGCTCAGTGACGCCTTGAGGCGCCACCCGAAGCATTTCGGCGGGCTCCATGTCAGCCTGGTGGCGGCGGGCGAGCGTTCGGGACGCCTGCCGGATCTGCTGGCCAGCTTGGCCACCTGGCTGGAGAGGCGCGAGCGGATCCGAAAGAAGATGTCTTCCGCGCTGAGTTACCCAGCGGCCGTGCTGGGGATCGCCGTCGTTGTGGTCGGGCTGATGCTGATCTACGTCGTACCGGAGTTCGAGCGCATGTTCGCCGGATACGGGGCCGGACTTCCGCCGCTTACCCGTCTCGTGGTCACCCTTTCCGAACGATTGCGCGACAGCGGCCTGGCCTGGCTGCTCACGACGGGTTCGGCCGTCGTATCGCAAATGTGGCTGCGGAAGCGCCTGCCCGGGATTCGCATGCTGGAGGACCGGCTCAAGTTGCGCCTGCCGATGCTGGGCGGACTTTTCGCCCGCGCGGCCCTGGCGCGATTCATGCGCACGCTGGCCACCCTGCTGGACGCTGGCCTGCCGGCGATCGAGGCGCTGGACGGAGCCGCGGGCGCCTGCGGGAGCCGGGTTTACGAATCGGCCATCCGGCAGGCCCGGGACGACGTGGAAACGGGCCAGAGCCTCACGCGCTCGATGGCTTATGTTCAGGCGCTGCCTCCCGCACTTGTCCGGATGCTGGGCGTAGGGGAGGAAACCGGGCGACTGAGCGAAATGTGCCGGCACCTGGCCGAGCGCTACGAGGAGGAACTGCAGGCGTCCGCCGCCCGCCTCGGTGCGCTGCTGGAACCACTGCTGATGGCGATACTCGGCGTCCTGATCGGGGGCCTTGTGCTGGCCATGTACCTGCCGATCTTCCGGATGGGCTCGGTGATATGAGCGCGGCGTGCCAGCCCTGCGGCCGCATCCGCACCTCTCCTTCCGGAACACGCCGGCAAGCACATCCCTGTGGGCTCTGCTCGGCCGTCCTGGCCTCGCAAGGTTCCGGAAGGAGAGGTGCGGATGCGGCCTTCAGCTAGCGCTGGAGCGATAATTCGAGGCACGCGCAAACGCCGGAAGATCGGAACGGAACGTTGTACTGGAATTTTCAGATTGGGCATACGGCCCCGGCATGGACGGCGTTCGTTGCGGTCTTCGCCGGGCTGGCCCTGGGAAGTTTCGCCGGCATGCTGACCTACCGGCTGCCGCGCGGTCTGGCGCTGGACAAGCCGGGATCATTCTGTCCCGGATGCCGGACGCCGATCGGCTGGCGGAGCAACATTCCGCTGGTCGGCTTTCTCCTTCGGGGCGGCCGCTGCGCGCATTGCGGCGAGCGCATCCACTGGCGCTATCCGCTCAGCGAACTGCTTTGCGCACTGCTTGCGCTGGCCGCGTGGTTTGCGTTCGGGGCCTCCCTGGAGGCGATGGCGGCGCTCCTGGTCTGTGCGGCGCTGGTGGCGCTGGCGCTGATCGACTTCGAGCACGGCCTGCTGCCGGACCGCCTGACGCTCGGCCTTCTCTGGACCGGACTCGCGTACAGCCTGGCGCCGAAATCGATTGGCGCGGGCACGCCGTCCTTGTTGCCTTTTCCCGGCCCCGGGCAGGCAATCGCAGGCGCCATCGCGGGCTACGCGTTCCTCTGGCTCTTCAATCGCGCCTGGCGAATACTGCGCAAGCGGGACGGGCTGGGCCTCGGCGACTGTAAACTGCTCGCCGCAATGGGTGCATGGCTTGGACTGAACGGACTGCCGCTGGTGTTGGTGCCGGCGGCCGTCGCCGGCGCACTGAGCGGACTTCTCCTGATTGCCCTGGGACGTGCTTCGCTGTCCCAGCCTATTCCCTTTGGCCCGTTCCTGGCGGCCGGCGGCGTGTTCGCACTCTTCCTGGGGCCGGACGTGGCCCTGCTGCTGGGATTGACCGGCGCCCCGGGGCGGACCGGGCCATGACAACCCGATTCACCATTGGGCTCACGGGCGGGATCGCCAGCGGCAAGAGCCTGGTTGCGGACCGCCTGGCTTCGCTGGGAGCGGCGGTCGTCGATACGGACGTCATTTCACGCGAACAGACTGCGGCCGGCATGCCTGCCCTTGCGGAAATCGGCCGTCACTTCGGGACGGACCTGATCCGCGGCGACGGCACGCTGGATCGCCCCCGGCTGCGCGATCAGGTCTTCTCCGACCCCGCCGCGCGAAAACGTCTCGAAGCCATTCTGCACCCACGAATTCGCAAGGCCGCCTGGGAGCGCGCCGGTAGGACCGCCGGAAGCTACCTCGTGATGGTCGTTCCGCTGCTCGTGGAAACCGGCTTCACCGACGGAATCGACCGGGTGCTGGTCATCGACGCGCCGCGGAAACTGCAGATCGAACGGCTGCGGGAGCGGGACGGCGTCACACGCCGTCAGGCCATGGCCATTCTTGCATCGCAGGCAAGTCGGCGGCAGCGCCGCGCCATGGCCGACGACGTCATACTCAATGACGGATCCCGTGGCCGGCTGATCGGGAGAGTGGACGAATTCCACGCCCGCTATCTCGGGCAGGCGGGACACTGAAGAGCGTTTGCGCGATAACATTGACGGCAATGGCGCTGCCGCACCTCGAATGAACGATTCCTTCGGTCCGCACTCCTCTACGGGCATCCTGTACGAGTTCCCCTTGCGCGACGCCACCCGGCTGCTTCTGCGCCTGGAGGTTCTCGACCAGCAACTGAAGAACGCCCGCGGCAATCGCGGCCGGGAGCGGAACCGGTTTGCGGCGCATGCCGTATTGAGCGCCCTGGATCTGGTCTTCCGCGAAGACTTGCGCGCCCAACTCCTGCAGCAGATTTACTACCTGCAGCGCAATTACGAAATCTTGCGCGCCCGTGAGGACATCCATCAGGAAGGACTGAAGGCGACTCTCGCGGAACTGGAGGAATTCCGCGACGAGTTGGCGCAACTGAAGGCCAACGAGGTAAGGACTCTGCGTTTCGACCCCCTGATCAGCGCGTTGCGCCAACGCGACTCCGTGACCGATGCGGCAATGGCCGTGGACCTGCCGATGTACCAGTGGTGGCTGAGCTCCGGACCGGAGCGACGCCAGGAGGACATCCAGCGCTGGACCGAAACCTTTCAGCCGCTGATGGACGCAAACAGCAGGTTCCTGGCGCTGCTGCGACAGCGCGGCGAGTATCGCGATTGCTCGGCCAGCGGCGGAGGGTTCACGGCTTCCGTTACCCGGGGCCATGAACTGTGGATGGTTCGGGTGGCGGTGCCGGTCGACGCTCCCTGCTTTCCGCAGGTCAGCGGCGCTTCCGACAGCAGCAAGATACACGTCCGATTCTTCAAGACGCCTTCCGGAAAGGATGGGTCGGAGCCTTACCGGGCCGATTTTCCCTTCCGGCTCGCGGTCTGCTGAATCAGCAATTCGACCAGCGGGCGATCGGCAGGCAGGAACCCCAGGCCGCCGAGGTTTTCGGGAAATTCCCAGCAGAGTTCCTGTCCTTCCCGGCCGCCGGGCCTGCCGTCGTAGTCCTCGACCGCGAAGAAATGAAGTTCGACCAGGCGATCCGGGTACTCCTGTTCGTAATTCATGAGTTCGGTCGACCGGCGAACGGAAATCCCGAGTTCCTCGCGAAGTTCGCGGTCCAGCGTCCGGCGCGGCGTTTCACCCTCCCGAACCTTGCCCCCGGGAAACTCCCAGGCGCCGGCCATGTGCTTGCCGCGCGGGCGGCGCGCAACGAGCACGCGGCCGTCTTTCCGGCGAATGACGCCGGCGGCTACCGTGATCCTAGCGTGCATAATGGAAGGAACACATCCTGCTACGAGTACATGGAGAAACGGCATGCAGCTTAACTTGAGTGGCCATCATCTGGAGATCACACCGCGCACCAGAAAGTACGCCAGCAACAAGTTCAAACGCATCAAGCGGCATTTCAGCCGGGTCACGCAGATTCACTGCGTATTGTCGGCGGAGAAATCGCACTACAAGGCCGAAGCAACCGTCCATCTCAGCCAGGGCCGTTTGTACGCCGACGCGGTCCGGCACGATCTCAGGGCGGCCCTGGATGAACTGGTGGACAAGCTGGACCGCCAGGTTCGGCGCCACAAGGAGAAACTCGCCGATCATCGCGCCCGGGAAGCGCCGCACCACGGCCTGACCTGACCGTGGGCTAAAGGAGGAGCATGGTGGCGAGGCCGAGGAAGGCGGCGAACCCGACGACGTCGGTAATCGTCGTCAGCACTACACCGCCCGCCAGCGCCGGATCGATGTTGATGCGCCGCAGGATCAGCGGCACCAGCACGCCCGACGCCGCCGCCGCCAGCAGGTTTATGGCGATCGCGGCGCCGGCGATGAGCGCCACCTCCAGGTTGCTGAACACTCCCAGCGTAACCAGCGTTACGACCAGCGCCCAGCCCAGGCCGTTCAGCAGGCCGACCGCGATCTCCTTCCACAGCAGCCAGCGCACGTTGGAATTCCGAACCCGTCCCTGCGACAGGCCGCGCACCATGAGCGTCAGAGTCTGGCTCCCGGCGATGCCGCCCATGCTGGCGACGACCGGCAGCAGGACCGCCAGCAACGCCACGCGCTCCACCGCCGGCTTGAACCAGGCCACGACGCCCGCCGCAACGAGGGCGGTCACCAGGTTGAGTCCCAGCCAAAGCGTGCGGCGGCCGGTGCTGACCGCCACAGGCGCAAACATGTCGTCCTCCTCGTCCAGGCCCACGGAACCCAGGATTTCGTGATCGGTCTGTTCCTGCAGGGCGTCCACGACATCGTCGGCGGTGATCTGTCCCACCAGCCTGCCGTCGTCGTCCACGACCGCGGCCACTGAACTGTCGATGTTCTGGAACTGTTGAATGACGTCCGACGCAGTGGTATTGCAATGGATAGGACGCGCCTCGGTGTCCATGAACTGGCTGACCCTGGCATCCGCTGCGCCGCCGAGAAGGTCGCGCACCTGCAATACGCCCCGGTAGCGGCGCCCGCGGTCGACCACATATACGCAATACAGGTCCTCGGGAAGTTCGGAATGCGAGCGAAGGTAGCCGAGCACTCCTTCCAGGGTCATGTCCGGGCGCACGGAGACGACCTCCGGCGCCATGAGGCCGCCGGCCGAATCCGGCGGGAATACAAGGACCGATTGCAGGAGTTCCCGTTCGTCCTCGTCAAGCGAGCGGATGATGCGCTCGGTAATGTCGTCGGGAAGGTCGGCGACCAGGTCCGCCAGATCGTCCAGCGGCAGCCCCTCGGCGGCATCCACCAGCGCGGCGGACTCCATGCCTTCCACGATCTGGGCGCGCACCTCGTCGTTGAGTTCGACCAGGATCTCACCCTCGTCCTCCTCGTCGACCAGTTCCCAGGCGAGTTCGCGCCGCCCCGGGGGCAGCGACTCGATAAGTATTGCGGCTTCGCGCGGACTTAGCGCGTGTACCAGACGGCGCAGGCGCGGTTCGGTGTCCGCCGCCAGCAGGGCGCGCAAGGCTTCGCGCTGGGAGGAGTCGCGCGCATGCTCAACCATCTAAGGCATCAATCTTCTATCGGAAGTACGGTCATCGAATCGGTGTGGCCGGAGACGCCGGTAATCGCACCCTTGGTGATGATCACCAGGTCGGGCGCCTCAAGCCCGCCCGCTTCCCGCAGCCGCTCGAATATGGCGCGAAAGAGCTTGTTCGGCTGTGTCTCGGTCACGTCAAAGCCCACCGGGACCACTCCGCGGTAGAGCGTGACCCGGCGCTGGGTGCCGGGATGGCGGGTCAACGCGAAAATGGGGATATCGGAGCGGATACGCGACATCCACAGCGCCGTGGCGCCGGATTCGGTCAGCGCCGCGATCGCCCGCACGTCCATGTGGTTGGCGGCGTACATGGCCGCCTTGGCTATGCCCTCGTCCACCCGTTCGAACGCGCCTTCGGTGACCGGGCTGGTTTCCATGCGGGCCGGCATCCAGGCTTCGGCGCCCTCGCAGATGGAGGCCATGGCGGCAACGGCCTCGGCCGCGTACTCGCCCACCGCGCTCTCCGCCGAAAGCATCACGGCGTCGGTACCGTCCATGACCGCATTGGAAACGTCGGAAACTTCCGCCCGGGTGGGCATCGGCCGGTCGATCATCGACTCCATCATCTGCGTCGCGGTTATCACGACACGGTGCCGGTGCCGCGCGCGGCGGATGATCGACTTCTGCTGGCCGATCAGGCCCTCGTAGCCGGTCTCTATCCCCAGGTCTCCGCGCGCCACCATCACCGCGTCGGCGGCATCCAGGATTTCGTCGAGGTTGTCCAGCGCCTCCGACCGCTCGATCTTGGCGACGATGTGGGACGAACCTCCCGCTTCCCTGATCAGCCGGCGCGCGGTCTCGATATCGGCGCCGTCGCGCACGAAGGAAACGGCGATCCAGTCCAGCTCCGCTTCGGCCGCGAGCTTGAGGTCCCGCCGGTCTTCTTCGGTAAGCGCGGGCACCGCGAGCAGTCCCCCGCCCCGCTTGTTCACGCCCTTGTGATCCGAAACCACGCCACCGTGGACCACGCTGCAGTGCACCCGGGGTCCGCGGGTCTCCTCGACCCTGAGTTCCACGTTCCCGTCGTCCAGCAACAGGGTGTCGCCGGGCGCGACGTCCTCGCCCAGGGTGGTGAAATTCAGCCCGACACCGTGAACGTCGCCCGCGTGGGCATCGAGTTCTGGATCGAAAAAGAACTCGGCGCCGTCCTCGAGCCGCACCGGACCGTTGGCGAAGCCGGCGATGCGGATCTTCGGCCCCTGGAGGTCTCCCAGCAAGGCCACGCAACGGCCCATTTCCGCGGCGGCCTCCCGAACCTCCGCAATGCGCCGGTAGCGGACATCCCAATCGCCGTGCGAAAAATTGAGCCGCAGGGCGTCGGCGCCGTTTTCCAGAACACCGCGAAGGATCTCGGGCCGGTCGGTCGCGGGACCCAGGGTCGCTATGATTTTCGTGCGCCGCATCAACGCTGCATCATACAGGCGTGTCGTGCTTCCTCACCCTCTCGAGAACCGATACGCCCGGCAGTTCGCGCCCCTCCAGCCAGGCCAGCATTGCGCCGCCGCCCGTGCACAGATGATCCAGTTCCGAAGCCAGTCCGAACTCGTCCAGCGCGCGCAAGGTGTCGCCTCCCCCGGCAACGCGGTACGCGGGACTGGCCGCAACCGCTTCCGCCACCTTGCGGGTGCCGCGGGCAAACGCTTCCACCTCGAACAGTCCAAGCGGGCCGTTCCAGACGAGGGAGCCGGCGCCGGCAATCGCCTGCGCGTATATCTCCGCCGTTCGCGGCCCGATGTCCAGGATCATTTCATCCGGCCTTACATCTTCAACCGGCGCGATGCGCGCGCGTCGGGACGCGCCCGGCGAAGGCGCCAGCACGGCGTCCACCGGCAACAGCACCTCGGCGCCGCCGGACAGCACCTCCCGTGCCTCGGCAAACATTTCCGGCTCGGCAAGCGACGCCCCCAGCTCCACGCCGGTTGCGCCCAGCAGGGTATTGGCGATTCCGCCGCCCGGGATCAGCACGTCCGCCTGCGAGGCAAGCGACTGCAGCACGCCGAGCTTGCCGGAGATCTTGGCGCCGCCGGCGATGGCCGTCAGCGGCCGGGGAGGATCCGAAAAAGCCGCCTGCAAGGCCTTCAGTTCGGCCACGAGAAGCGGACCCGCGCAGGCTTCCGGGGCTGCCCGCGCGACCGCGTGAACGCTGGCCTGGGCCCTGTGGACGCTGCCGAAGGCATCCATCACGAACAGGTCGCAAAGAGCGGCCATACGCTTTCCGAGTTCCGGGGAGTTGTCCTTCTCCCCGGTATTGAAGCGCACGTTCTCGCACAGGACCGCCTGCCCGCCGGCAACGTCCACGCCGTCCAGCCAATCGCGCTCGAGCGGCACGGGCACGCCCAGGGCGCGACCCAGTTCCCCGGCGACGGGGGCCAGGGAATACCGGGCGTCGAACGACCCTTCCGCCGGACGCCCAAGGTGCGAAAGCACGATTACCGCCGCGTCGCGGTCAAGGCAATGGCGGATCGCCGGCAGCGCGGCATGAATGCGCTGATCATTGGCAACCCGGCCGTTTTCGATCGGGACGTTCAGGTCCGCGCGAATCATGACCCGCCGTCCGGTGACGACGGCGGAGCTCAGCGCGGGTAGAGTCATCAGGGCGCTTCGAGCAAGGCCAGCGTGGTGTCCAGCATGCGGTTGGCGAATCCCCACTCGTTGTCGTACCAGGAGCACACCTTGACCAAGTCGCCGCCCAGCACCTTGGTCATGCCGGCGTCGTAGACCGACGAATAGGGGCAGTGGTTGAAATCGGTGGAGACCAGGGGCTCGTCGTTGAAGGCCAGCACGCCGCGCAACTCGCCGGCGGCGGCGGCCTTCATGGCGGCGTCGATTTCCTCCACCGAGGTCGCCCGCGAGGCGCGGAACGTGAGATCGACCAGGGACACGTTGATCGTCGGCACGCGTACCGAAAAGCCGTCCAGCCGGCCGTCCAGTTCCGGCAGCACCAACCCTACGGCAGCCGCGGCCCCGGTCTTGGTCGGAATCATCGACTGGGTCGCCGACCGGGCGCGGCGCAGGTCCTTGTGGTAAACGTCGGTCAGGACCTGGTCGTTGGTGTAGCTGTGGACGGTGTTCATGATGCCCTGTTCGATGCCCACCGCCGCGTGCAGCACCTTGGCCATCGGCGCCAGGCAGTTGGTGGTGCAGGAAGCGTTGGAAACGATCGTGTGGTTCGATCGCAAAACCTGGTGGTTGACGCCGTAGACCACCGTGGCGTCCACCTCCTTGCCCGCGGGAGCGGAAATCACCACCCGGCCGGCGCCGGCGTTCAGGTGCTTGCCCGCCCTGTCGCGCGTGCGGAACAGACCGGTGCATTCCAGCACGACGTCCACGCCCAGTTCCGCCCAGGGCAACTGCGCCGGATCGCGTTCCGCCAGCACGCGGATGCGATCTCCGTCCACCAGCATGTCATCGCCGTCCATCGCGACTTCGGCGCCGAATCGCCCGTGAGCGGTGTCGTACCGCGTCAGGTGCGCGTTGGTATGCGTGTCGCCCAGGTCATTGATAGCGACGACCTGAATCGCGCCGCGCTTGCCTTCTTCGTAGAGGGCGCGGAGGATGCAGCGCCCGATTCGTCCATACCCGTTGATTGCAATTTTTGCCGCCACGTCTCCTACCTCAACTTGACGCGAGTCCGCGCACTTCCGCGACGGACTCGCGGGCCAATGCCGCCACCGCTTCCGCGGTAAATCCAAAATGTTCGAACAACTCGCCGCCGGGCGCCGATGCGCCGTAGCGGCTTATTCCCAGCACGCGCCCATTGGGGCCGGTAATGCCCGGCCAGCCCCTGGGAACGCCGGCCTCGACCGCCACGCGCGCCCTTACGCCCTCGGGCAGCACCGACTCGCGGTAGCCGGCATCCTGCTGCATGAACACGTACACGCAGGGCATCGAGACCACCCGCGCGGCTATGCCCTCGCCCTGAAGTTCGGCTGCCGCGGCCATCGCCAGCGGCACTTCCGAGCCGGTCGCAATCAGCAGCACGTCGGGCGCGGAGGCCGCTTCCCGGTGCAGCACGTAGCCGCCGCGAGCCACCTGGGCCAGTTGCTCGTCGCTGCGCTTCTGCGCCGGCAGACCCTGCCGCGTAAGCACCAGGCTGGTGGGACCGTCACGGCGCTCGATCGCCGCGCGCCAGGCCACCGCCGTCTCGAGCGCGTCGCACGGCCGCCATACGCGCATATTGGGGATGATGCGCAGCGATTCCAGGTGTTCGATAGGCTGATGCGTGGGACCGTCTTCGCCCAGGCCGATCGAATCGTGCGTGAAAACGAATATGCACGGTTGGCGCATCAGCGCGGCCATGCGGATGGCGTTGCGCTGGTAATCGGAAAACGTGAGGAAGGTGCCGCCGTACGGGATGAAGCCGCCGTGCAGCGCCAGGCCGTTGATCATGGCGCCCATGGCGAACTCGCGAACGCCGAAATAGACGTAGTTGCCGCCGCCTTCGGCCGTGATGTCCACGGACCCGGAATGGCGCGTGCAATTCGACCCGGTCAGGTCCGCCGAACCGCCCACTAGCTCCGGCAGCATCGGCGCGAACGCCTCCAGTGCCCCCAGCGACGCCTTGCGCGTGGCCTGGGTCTTGTGCTCCGCCGCAATGTTCCCGATCGCCCGTGCGGCCGACGCCTGCCAGCCTTTCGGCAGTCGGCCGTCCATGCGCCGCTCGAACTCCGCGGCCTCAACCGGAAACGCCTGGCGATAGGCCGCAAACCTTTGGTTCCAGTCGTCGACCTGCCCCTCTCCGCGATCGCGGATGTCCCAGCCACGGCGAATCTCTTCCGGCACCTCGAACGGCGCATGCGGCCAGTTCAGCTCCTTGCGCGCGGCCTCGATCTCGACCTCCCCCAGCGGTGCGCCGTGCGTATCCGCCGTGCCCTGCTTGTTGGGCGCCCCGAAACCGATGACGGTGCGAGCGCACACCAGGCTGGGTCGGTTCGCGTCCGCGCAGGCCTGGTCCAGCGCCTCGCGCAGGGCCTCGGGATCATGGCCGTCGACGTCGCGAACGACGTGCCAGCCGTAGGCCTCGAACCTGCCGGGCGTATCGTCGCGGAACCACCCGCCGACCTCCCCGTCGATCGAAATGCCGTTGTCGTCGTATATGCAGATCAGCTTGCCCAGACCCAGCACGCCCGCCAGCGAACAGGCTTCGTGCGAGATGCCTTCCATCAGGCAGCCGTCGCCCAGCAGGACCCAGGTCCTGTGGTCGACGATTTCATGCTCCGGACGGTTGAATTCGGACGCCAGCAGTCGTTCCGCAAGGGCCATGCCCACTGCGTTGGCCAGACCCTGGCCCAGCGGCCCTGTGGTGGTCTCGATGCCGAGTTCGACATTGAGTTCCGGGTGGCCGGCCGTGTGCGAGCCCAGCTGCCGGAAGGCCTTGAGCTGGTCGAGGTCCAGCGCGTACCCGGCCAGGTGCGCGGCGCCGTACAAGAGCATGGAACCATGCCCGTTCGACAGCACCAGCCGGTCGCGGTCCACCCAGTGCGGCTGCCTCGGCGCCACCTTCAGGTAATCCGAGTAGAGCAACTCCGCGATGTCCGCCATGCCCATGGGCATGCCGGGATGACCGGAGTTGGCGCGCTGCACGGAGTCCATGGCCAGAGCGCGCAGGGCGTTTGCGCGCTCCCGGCGCGCGGCCTGCATTGCTAGCTCTGCCACTTGATGGAGCAGCCCTGGCTGGAATTCTGGGTGCGCGGGCCCTGGCCTGTCCTTGCGATCCGGACCATGGCGTCGAACAGTTCACGCGGCGCGTCCGCGGGCGCGGCGCGCGATGTGCTCGAATCCAGCCGCCCGCGGTACTGGAGTTCCAGATCGGCGTTGTAGCCGAAGAAATCCGGGGTGCAGACCGCGCCGTAGCTGTTCGCCACTTCCTGCGATTCGTCATACAGGTACGGAAAATCGAAGCCGGCCTGCTCGGCCAGGGCGGCCATGCGCGGCGGAGAATCCGCCGGATAGCGAACCACGTCATTCGGCATGATCGCGACGCAGCCGATGCCGTGCTCGCGCAACTCGGCGGTGTCGCGCGACAGTTTGCCCAGGATGGCCTGCACGTACGGGCAATGATTGCAGATGAACATCACCAGCGTCCCGTTCTCGCCGGCGCAGTCCTCGAGACTGAACTCGCGCCCGGACGGATCCGGCAGGTTGAAAGGCGGCGCGGCGGCGCCGAAATCGCAGGGAGGCGGGCCCATCAGCATGAAATGCTCCTTCGTAGCGGCCGGGAGAGGGAAAAGCTGGATGGCAAAGCGATGACGGAGTAGGACCTGAATCAGGGCAGTTTGAACTGGCCGCCGGAAGCTTCCACGAAAGGCCGGAAGTTTATCACGCAGGCCATTTCCGATAAACGCCGAAACGGGAGTTTCCGGAGCCGGTCGGCATATTATTGGCGCATGCGCACCGGCACCCCGCTGTTTCCCCTGCCCACGGTCCTTTTCCCGGAGGGCCCGTTGCCATTGCGGGTATTTGAGCCCCGCTACGTGGACATGGTCGGAAGGTGCATGCGCGACGACGAACCGTTCGGCGTGATCCGGATCGACGAAGACGACAAGTCGTCTTCTGAATCGCGGCTGTGCAGGATCGGAACGCTGGCGATCATTGCCGACTGGTTCCAGAGCGACGGCGGCCTACTGGGCATACTGGCCATCGGCTCGCTCAGGTTCCAGCTCCACGCCACGGCCAAGCAGCCCGACGGATTGCGGATCGGCGACATCGAGGAACTGCCGCCGGAACCCCGGGTCCCTCTGCCGCCGGAGTTCGTTTCCATGAGTTCCGCGCTGCAGCACCTGATCCAGAAGCTGGACCGCCTGTACCAGGGGATTGAAACGCGATTCGACGACGCCAGCTGGGTCAGTCTGCGGCTGGCCGAGATTCTGCCCATCGGCCTGGAGCACAAGCAGCATTGCCTGGAGCTTGAGGATCCGCTGGAGCGCCTGCGGTATCTCCGCCCGCTCGTGCGCCTGAGCCGCTAGCATCGTGTCAAGCGAAATGCTACTGGCGGAAGAATGCGAGGGAGGCCTGCTTCGTCTGACGCTCAATCGCCCCCGGCAACACAACGCCCTGAGCTTCGCGTTGCTGGACCAATTGCGCGAAACGCTCGAAAGTTACGCCCGAAACGCGGCGCTCAAGTGCGTAATCGTCACCGGCGCCGGCGACAAATCGTTTTGCGCCGGAGGCGATCTGCACGAACTCGACTCGATGCGGTCGCTGGATGAAGCCCGGGAAATCTCGCGCATCGGGCGCCGGGCGCTGGATGCAGTGCGCTATTTCCCGGTTCCGGTGGCCGCGGCGCTGAACGGGGACGCGCTGGGCGGCGGTGCCGAACTGGCGCTGGCCTGCGACTACAGTCTCGCCGCAAGGCATGCGCGACTCGGGTTCCTGCAGGCGCGCCTTAACCTCATGACCGCATGGGGCGGGGCGGCGGATGTCCTCGCACGCTGCGGCAGCGCGAGAGGTCTGACGCTGTTGCTCAAGGCAAGGCGGCTGGGCGCCGGCGAAGCGCTTCAGGCGGGTCTGATCGACGAAGTGGGCGATGACGGCCAATCCGTGGACGAACTGGCGCAAGCCTGGAGCGCTTCGATGACGGAGCGCAGCCGCGCGGTGCTGCGCGGACAGAAAGCCCTAGCGGTCATCATGCGCCGGCGTATGCAGGAGGCGCTGGCCGAGGCCGAAGAGCAGCACATGGCCAACGCCTGGACCGATCCGGCGCACTGGGAAGCCGTGCGGCGGAGTTTCTCCGGCAAGAAGGAGTCGCGCAGGACATGAATACGGGTTTTCGCTGGCCGGGCGGCGCAGGCCTGGCGCTGTCGATAGTGCTGAACATCGAGGAGGGCGCGGAAGCCAGCCCGAAAGACGGCGATCCGCGCCCGGACCCCGTGGATGAGCTCGGCATCGCGCTGCGCGGCTCGAGCCGCAACCTGCCCAACGAAAGCAACTACCGGTACGGCGTGCGGGCAGGAGCGCCCCGACTTCTCGACATCATGGACCGCTACGGCGCCCCATGCACGGTCACGGCGGCGGCGCTGGCGCTGGAACGCGCGCCCGGGCTGGCCGAAAGGCTGGCGCAGAGCCATCATGAAGTCTGCGCGCACGGCTATCGCTGGGCCTTTCAGCACCGCATGGAGGAAGCCGAGGAACGCGAATTCATCCGCAAGGCCGCCGACAGCATCGAGTCCTCCGTCGGGCGCCGTCCGCAGGGCTGGCTGTCGCGCTACCTGTTTACGGAGAACACGCGGCGGCTTCTCGCCAGGGAGGGTTATTCCTACCACATGGACGATTTCAGCGACGATCTTCCCTGGTGGGACGTTGACGGACCACAGCCGATGCTGGTTTTGCCGTATGCGCTGGACACGAATGACATGAAAATGTGGAACGCGCCCTCCTACACGGCGAGGGCCTGGCTGGCCTACCTGAACGACAGCCTGGACCGGCTGCTCGAGGAAAGCCGCACCGAGCCCAGGATGATGTCGGTGGGCATCCACGCCCGCATCGCCGGCCGGCCCGGCCGGGCGGCGGCCTTCGACTCCTTCCTGGCGCGCGCCCTGACCCGGCCGGGCGTATGGCTTGCCACCCGATTGCAGATCGCCGAGGCCTGGCGCGAGGCACACCCGCCGCCCGGCTGAACGCCGCGGGAGGCGGCGCCGGTGTTTTGTCAGGCCGCTAGGGAATGAGAACCGCGGCGCCGTTGAGACGGCCTGCGCGCAGGTCCGCCAAGGCGGTGTTGGCCTCCGCGAGGGGATAGTTCCTTACGCTGGTGCTGATCGGCGTCGCCCCGGCCAGCACCATGAATTCGTCGGCGTCGGCGCGGGTGAGGTTGGCCACGGAGCGCAATACGCGCTCACCCCACAAGAGTTCGTACGGAAAGGCGGGAATTTCACTCATGTGAATGCCGCCGCACACCACGGTTCCGCCCTTGCGCACCGCCGACAGGGCCGCGGGAATCAGACCGCCCACGGGCGCGAAGATCAGCGCCGCGTCGAGTTCCCGGGGCGGCGCCCGGTCCGAGGGTCCGGCCCAGACCGCGCCGAGTTCGCGGGCGAACGCCTCGACCCGTCGGTCCCCGGGGCGAACGAAGGCATAGACGTCCTGGTTGTGCGCTAAAGCCACCTGGGCCACGATATGGGCCGCGGCGCCGAACCCGTAAATCCCCAGGCGCCCGGCCGGGCCGGCCAACTTCCAGCTGCGATAGCCGATCAGTCCGGCGCACAACAGCGGGGCAGCGTGTTCGTCTGAATAACCCTCGGGGATGGACACGCAATACCGCGCATCGGCCAGGATGCCCTCCGCGTAGCCGCCGTGGCGGTGAAACCCGGTGAACTGCGCGCTATCGCAAAGGTTTTCACGGCCTTCGCGGCAATAGCGGCACTCGCCGCAGGTCCAGCCCAGCCAAGGCACGCCGAAGCGCTGCCCGGGCCGGATACGTCCGACGTCGCTTCCCACTTCTTCGGCTATCGCCACTGCCTCGTGCCCCGGGACAATCGGGAGGCCAGGGTCGGGCAGTTCGCCGTCGACGAGGTGCAGGTCGGTGCGGCAAACGCCGCAGGCCAGAACGCGGCCCCGTACCTCGCCTGCG
Organism: Gammaproteobacteria bacterium; assembly: GCA_026707445.1. Lineage (GTDB taxonomy): Bacteria > Pseudomonadota > Gammaproteobacteria > Steroidobacterales > Foliamicaceae > Foliamicus. The sequence goes on along the minus strand of JAPOWV010000066.1, from coordinate 22,241 downwards.
GCAACCGGCGGCAGGTCCAGTGTTTCGGAACGCAGGCCGCCGCGCGGACGGTTGAGAATCATCGCGCGCATGGCGCGATTGTGGCATGAGAACCTGCCGACCGCCTTGCCGGGAGGGCTCAGGCGGGCCGGCAGGATTTGAGTACCTGCCGATCGCCTTGCTGGGAGGGCTCAGGCGGGCCGGCAGGGTTTGGGGGACAGGGTCAGCTCGTCTTGACCTTGATCTGGCGTGACGGCGGCGCAACCTCTTCGCTTTTCGGCAGGAAGATCGCCAGCACTCCGTTCGTCAGGCGGGCCTGGATCTGGTCCTGGTCCACGTGGTCCGGCAGGCTGAAGGAACGCTTGAACGTCCCGAAGCCGCGTTCGCTCAGGTGAACGCTACGCCCGTCACTTTCCTGCTCGTGGCTGCGCTCGCCGGTGATGGTCAGGATATCGTTGGACACGGAAATGTCCACTTCCTTGTCCTGCATGCCGGGCAGGTCCGCGGTCAGCTCATAGCCTTTTTCGGTTTCCGCGATGTCCATTCTCGGCGTCAGCGTCAGGCGTCGCTCCAGGCCTTCGCCGTTCGAAACGCTGAATGCACGGTCCATCCAGTTCTCCAGTTGCCGGTGCATGGAATCGAGGGTCCACGGCGTGACAAACGTCCGCGGACGGGTCCTTACTACAAGGTTTCTCATTGCTCTTCTCCTCTTTGGGGTCTTACTTGTCCGCTCTCTTCTTTGCGGGAGCCTCTTCTGCACTGGAAATGGGGGTTTCAGGCCGGGATTTCAAGCCTGTTTTGCGACTCTTGCGGACCGGCCGCGGCGGTTCAGGGCGTCAGCGTGCGGGCAACGCGGAATCCGATGTCGTTGCTGCGCGTGCCGCGGGGAATGGCCGTCCGGAAAGCGGCGCGCAGGGACCCGGGCTCATACCCGAAAGCCCCGCCCCGCAGCACGCGCATGGAGCAGTCGCCTTCCAGCCGCGCCGCACCGTCCCGGGGCGCGCGACGATAGTGATCGTTCCAGCAGTCCTGCACCCATTCCCACGCGTTGCCGTGCATGTCATAGAGGCCGAACGCGTTGGGTGCATAGCTACCCACGACGGCCGTCTTCTTGCCTACTCCGTCGGAGCAGTATCTATTGCGCCATTCATAGTCCGTATCCGCATCCGCGTGATTCGCGTATTGGCACAGCTGGGTGCTGTCGTTGCCGAAATGGTATTTCCTTTCCGAGCCGGCGCGCGCCGCGTATTCCCATTCCGCCTCGCTCAGGAGACGGTAACTCTCGCCGGCTTCCCTTGAAAGCCATTGTGCGTATCGAACCGCCTGCTCCCAGCTGACGTTGACGACGGGTCGGCGGCCCCGGCCCCAACCCTCATCACCAGGCCGGTTCGCCCCGGCGAAAAGGTCATAGTCCTCGAAGGTAATCGCGTAGCGCGAAACGGCAATGGGGTCATCGAAGAAGACCCGGTGCACCGGGCGTTCATCGCGGAAACAGCCACTGCGGGTTACGCAACCCATGCGGAAGCGCCCGGCCGGAATGACCACCATTTCCGGGCCCGAACCTCCCGAAGCCAGCGCGTCGGCGAACGTGCTTCCGGGCTGGAACGGCGCCACCGTGGCGGAAGGCGTGACAGACACCCGCGTCGCGGCCGGCTCGGCCGCACCCGACGGCTGCGGCTCCTCTTGCGGCGGCGCCGCCGCGGTGTGCTGAGGGACGGAGACTGGCTGGGGCGGCGCTGCCGGTTCGGCCGCCGGCGGCGGAGGTTCCGGCCGCGGTGCTTCGGTCGTTGCTTTTCTTGTCATGGCCGCCACGACGCTTGCATCCACGCCTGCCGTGGAAAGCGCAATGAGTTGCTCCACGGTGGTGTCAAAGTCCGATTGGGCGGACTCGATCTTGATCACGATCGCCTCCGCGGGAACGCCGGCTTCGGTGAGCGCGATGATGTCGGCGTTGGTCAGCACCTCCTCCTCTTCCTGACCCGGTGCGGGCGACGTCAGGCAGAGCGCAGCCAGGAGCATGGTTGGGACAAGTCCTGCCGGCTGTTTCATGGATGCTGATCGAATCCCCGGGATCCCGATTATTTCACTTTTCGACCGGCGGCGCACGCCGATAAGCGGGAGCCGGGCGTCCTGTAGAATCGGCCCGCAATGTCCGAGCGTCTCGCAAACAAGATCATGCTCGTCAGCGGCGCCGGCCCGGCGGTCTCTTCCGCGGTGGCGCGCCGCGCGCTGGAGTGCGGCGCCGAAGCCGTTCTGGTTGCCCACGACCCCGACTCGAAGGACGCCGCCGAATCGGCCCTTGCCGGAACCGGGGCGCATCTCGTTGCGCACAATCGCGCCGAGCCGCGCGCCTGGCCGGAGCTCTACGACCGCCTCGAATCGGAATCGCGGTTGCCGGACGTCCTCGTGAACGGTTGTTACGCGCACCATGCCGGCGCCCTGGCGGAGACCTCGCTCGAGCAATTCAGCCAGGCGCTGCAAAGCAACCTGACGGCAGCCTTCTTCGGAACGCAGACGGCCGTGGTGCGCTTGCGCGCCGCCGGGCGCAAGGGCGCGATCATTAACATGAGTTCGGTCTTTGCGGACCGCGCGCTGGCCGGCACCGCCGCCTACACCGCCAGCGCCGGCGGAATCCGGTCGCTCAGCAAGTCCGCGGCGCTCGCCTGCGCGGAGGCGGGCGACGGCATTCACATACACACCGTGTTGACGGGGCACTACGAAGGCGGACCTGACCTGCCGGCCGGCGGAAACTCGTTGCTTGACGGGAGGATCAGCGTCGGGGAAGTCGCGGCCCTGATCGTACAGCTGGCGGGCGACGGCGCCACCTATACGCACGGCTCGGCCGTCACGCTGGACGGAGGCTTATGGATTTCCTGAACGACACGGCCGGACACGGCGAACCCGGCCGGCTGGCCGGCAAGCGGGTGCTGATTACCGGCGCCACTTCCGGGATCGGCCGCGGCTGCGCAATGCACATGGCCGAGGAAGGCGCGCGGCTGATCTTTACCGGCCGCAACGAGGAGGGGGCGGCCGAGACCTTGCGCATGGTCCGGGAGGTGGCGCCCGAAGCCGAGATTAAATTCATCCGCCAGGACGTCACTGTGGAAGCGGACTGGACACGGCTTTATGACCGGGTGCGCGAGCTCTGGGGCGCGATGGACGTGCTGTTCAGCAATGCCGGCGACGCCAAGCTGGGGCCGCTTGAGCACGTGAAGCCCGAGGACCTGGATTTTCTTTACAAGGTCAACGTGGAGGGCCAGTTCATCGGTCTGCGCGACGGCCTGCCGCTCATGGCGCCGGGGGGAAGCATCATCGTCATGTCGTCGCGGGCGGGGTTGCGCGGCTTCCCGCACGGCACGGCCTACACGTCGGCCAAGGGCGCGCTGACCGCCCTGACCAAGGTCGTTGCCGCCGAGGCCGCCGCGCTGGGCACCGGGATACGGGTAAACTCGGTGCATCCGGGTCTCGTCTGGACGGAAAGCGTGGAACGCGTGCTGAAGGGACGCGTGGAAGAGTTGCGTCCCAAAATGGAAGCCACCGTGCCTATTCACAAGATCGGGCATCCGCGCGACGTCGGTGATCTGGTTTGCTACCTGTCCAGCGACGATTCCCGCCACATTACGGGCGCCGAGCTGTCCATAGACGGGGGAATGGCGGCTCAATAGCGCCCCGGGGAGAGGAACCATGCCTTTGATGCAAGTAGATACCAGCCAGGTGCTGAAACGGGAAAACGCAACCGTCCTGCCCGAACTCGCCAGCCGCGAGGACGAAAGCTACCTGGATTTCGTGGAAAGCCTGCGGTCCTTCGTGCTGGACGGCATGCAATTCGACCAGCAACTCGCGACCCGCACGGGGCACCTTGAGGACACCTCCGAACCGCCCGAAGAACGCCTCGAGAAAGTGCGCGAGATCGCCGGCGACATGCCGGTCGCCCGGGTGCGCGACCGCCTGATGCGCTCGCAGCAGGAAATGAAATGGCGGCGCATCGTAAGCTCGCTGGACGCGCGCCGCGACATACATCTCGACCGGCTTGAGGCCGCCGAGGGCCGCGGCCCGGCCCAACTGGAGCTGAATCCGGACTTCGAGCAGCCGGAATATGCCAACGTGCACTTTCACCTGCAGCCCGACGGATACCACAAGGACCCGCTGGCGGGATTCCGCTATCACTACGGGACAAAAGTCTTCTTCGTCGGCGACAACGACAAGGACCAGCTGCATGCCTCGCTGGTGAACAATCACCTGCCGCTGCCGGCGGACGGCCGCGTCGAGCGGATTCTCGACCTGGCCTGCTCGGTCGGGCAAAGCACCACTGCCCTGAAGCAGAGGTTTCCGCAGGCCGACGTGACCGGAATCGACCACTCCGAGCCGATGCTGCGCTGCGCCCACCACCGTGCTGTGGAGTTGGGCATCGACGTGTGCTTCTCCCAGCGGCTGGTCGAGAACACCGGCTATGACGACGACAGCTTCGACATCGTCTTCTCCTTCATCCTGTTCCACGAGATCCCGATGCGGATCATTCGCGAGACCCTGGCCGAAGTGAGCCGGGTGCTGCGTCCGGGCGGGATGTTCGCGGTCTACGACTTCATGATGGCCAGCGGCATGACGCCGGCCCAGCTTTACCACCGCCATTTCGACTCGCGTCACAACGGCGAAGCGTACGGCGACGACTTCTGCTACACGGATTTCGACGGACTGCTGAAGGAATTCGGCTTCGTCGAGGCGGCGCCCGGCAAGCACCTGGGCACGACCCAGGTCTGGTACGCGACCCTGCCCGGCTAGGTCCGGTGAGCAAAGGCCCCGCAGGGCAGACGCCGGAAGGCGGTGCGCCGCTGGTCGGCGACTACCCGGTCTATTTCAAGGACCCGGTGCAGGATGCGATGATGAACATGATCCTGGAACTGAGCGCCCAGCTCTGGATGAGCATGGACCGCTTGTACGCGTTGGAGGACCTGCTCGCCCGCCAGGGCATAGTGACCGCTGCCGCCCTGGATGGGTACCGGCCCGACGCGGAGCGGGCGAACGCCCTGAAGTCGCGGCGCGAGCGCTTTACCCACGACATCCTGCGCGATCTCAAGTCGCTTACCGAAGGGGCGGTGTCCGCGCCGGCGGGATCGGGCAAGGAGTAGGAATCATGGCCCGCCTGCCCTCACTGCCCGAAAAGGCCGACCTGGCCGATGTGTTTCGCCGCTTCCCGCTGGGCGTCAAGTCGCTATGCGAATACACGGACGACCTGCTGCGCGGACCGTCGCCGTTCAGCGTGGGCGAGCGCGAATTCATCGCCGCCTACGTGTCCGGCATCAACGCCTGCAGCTACTGCCATGGCGCCCACAGCATCATCGCAGAGCTGCACGGCATCGACGCGGACTTGCTTGAGAACGTGCTGAACGACCCTTCCGGCGCTGGTATGGAGCCGAAGATGCTGCCGGTGCTCGATTACGTTCGCAAGCTCACGGAAGCCCCCGCGCGGCTGACCGATGCCGACGCGCAACGGGTCCTCGACGCCGGCTGGAGCGAGGAAGCCCTCTACCACGCGATCTCGGTGTGCGCGATCTTCAATTTCATGAACCGTATCGTCCAGGGTTGCGGAGTCGAGTCCAACCCCGCCATCCGCGACGCTCAAAAGGAGCGGCACGCCGCCATGCGCGACGAACCGCGGCCCTACACGCTTTTCGCACGCACTATCGGCGCCTTCGACTGACCTAAGAGGGAGATTATTCGGTGGGCGGCTGGTCGAAGAAATAGTTTGCGATGGCCGCGAGGTCGGCGTTGCTCATGTAGCGGGTGCCGTGTTGCACCAGTTCCGACATGGAGCTGCCGAAAGCATCGCCGTCCGGCATGATCCCGCTGCGCAGCGACCAGGCCAGGTCGCCTTCAGTCCAGTCGTTCTCCTCGAGCGTGGCGGTCGTGATGTCCGGCCCGTTCGAGCCGACCTTCTCCACGCCCCCCTGGTAGCGGCGCGAGAGATCGCGCCCGCCCATGGCCCCGCGAGGCGTGTGGCAGGCGCCGCAGTGCGCCGGCCCCTCCGACAGGTAACGGCCGCGGTTCCACTGTTCCGACTTGCCTTCAACCGGAGCCAGTTCACCGCGATCGAAGAACCGGTTCTTCCAGACACCGACCATGCCACGCATTCGATATCGCAGCTTAAGCCTGTGCCCGGGAGCGCGGCCCGCCACGGGCGGAACGGACTTCACCGCCTCCCAGAGGTCCACGATGTCCTGGCTCGTCATGTGCGTGTAGAACGGGTAGGGATAGACCGGAAAATAATGCCTGCCTTCGGGGTCCAGGCCTTCGGTCAGCGAGCGCGCGAAATCCTCGAAAGTCCAGCCGCCGATGCCGTCCTCGGGGTGCGGCGTGATGTTGGGCACGACGTAGGTGCCCGCCCGGGACTCGATCGGCAGACCTCCGGAAAACAACGACCCGCTTTCGTCTGTGGCCCGGTGACAGGTGACGCAGCCGGCCACCCGTGCGATGTAGAAACCGCGATTCGCGTCGCCGCTCAGTCCGGAATAGTCACGGGGGACCGCTTCGCCCGACTCCTGCGCGGCAACGATGCCGCCGGCGAGAACGGCCAGGGCGCCCAAAGCCAGGCGCCTTGCCGGGAGAAAGCGCGGCAGTGCGCTCAGCTATCGTCCTCCTTGCGGAAGTCGTCGTGGCAGGCGCCGCAACTCATGCCGAGCTGGACCAGGGCCATTCCGGCATCCATGGCCTGCGGCTCGCCGCCTCCGGCCGCGGGATCGGGCGGGCCGGCGCTCGGCGGCCCCGGAGGAGTGTCGGCGGCTGCCGCCATCGCGTTGGCCGCGTCGACGAGGTTGCCGGCCAGCGTCACGAATCGGTCCCAGTCCTCCCAGATCGCCGGCAGTGCGTCTCCGGCGGGATCGTAGCTGCCTTCGGGGAACAGGGAAGTCAGCGTATCGCCTCCCGAATTGGCGATCGTTGCAGCCAGCTCGCGCATCCTGTCGGCGTCGTACGGCTGAACGCCGCGGACCATGTCGGCCATCGGTCCGATCGCACCGGCCAGTCCCTCCATCAGATCGTGGCGTTCCTTGGCAACGCCGGCGAGGTGCTCGTCGGCATTCGCACCGCCCAGGGCAAAACCGCCCGCCGACAGCGTCAGAACCAGAGCCAGCGACAACAACCGCTTCATATCATTTCCCCTAATGTGGACAGCATCAGGCGCACATTGTAGGCCAGCCGGGGGGAGGATCGGGATTGCTAGGCAAACAGTCCGATGCCTGCGAGAATCCCGACAGCAGCGAGAATGGCTAGCAGCACCGAATTCTTGGCCTTCACGATCTCCGTCATGAACTTCCCCGCGAGCCGTGCTTCGAGAGCGGCCAGATCCGCTCTTGTCGCCAGGTCTTCGCCACGGCGGCGAATCGCCTGGGCGATCGCTTCGGCCTGGACGCGATCCAGGCCGGAAGCTTCAATGTCGCGGGCGGCCTGCAGGGTGTCGAAGGCGGCGGTGGCCATGAGGGAATAATAGCGAAATGGAGACTTTCGCACAGAAAAATATTCCCGCGTATCGGAGCGTATTGCGAGATTCCCTCCAAATCGGGCATTCCCGGAAAGATAGATGAGTAGCTCCGCTTTCCCTGCACTGCACAAGAGGAATATGGGGATCGCCCTGGTCGAGGGAGTTGCGCGGTATTCCTACGCGGCGCTCGACTCGCGTATTGAGGCGCTGGCGCGGGGCCTGCTGGCTGAGAAGGACGATCTTGATCAGGAGCGGGTTGCGGTTCTTATACCGGCGGGCCGGAACTACGTCACGGCGCTGCACGGTATCTGGAGGGCCGGGGGGATTGCAGTGCCGCTCAACGTGGGCGCGACGGCGCAGGAGATTGAGTATTACTTCGGAAAGGCAGGCGTAACGCGCGTCATTGCGAGTCGGCAGCAGATGATTGTGACCGAGCCCGTTTGCAGGCGGCTCGGTATGGAAGCTCTGGTAGTGAATGACCTGTTGGGCGCAGGCCGACAACAGCAACCGCTTCCGACTGTCGAGAGGTCAAGGCCCGCGATGATCGTTTTCACCAGCGGCACTACCAGCAAGCCCAAAGGCGCGGTGATTACACACAAGGCGATCCACACGCAGGTCACCACGCTGATCAAGGCCTGGCGGTGGACGCGCAAGGACAGCATTCCGCTTTTTCTGCCGCTGCATCACCTGCACGGCATCATCAACGTCTTGAGTTGCGCACTGTGGTGCGGCGCGACCGTGCATGCCTTCCCGAAACTGGATGTGGCCCGCTTGTGCGAACAGGCCGGCAGCGGGGCCTTCTCCGTGTTCATGGCGGTGCCGACTGTTTATGTGAAACTGATCGAACACATCGAATCGCTTGCCACGCTGCAGCGCAAGGCTGTGTGCGGCGGATTCGGCCGGATGCGGCTGAATGTGTCCGGTTCGGCCGCTTGCCCGGTCGGGGTTTTTGAACGATGGAAACAGCTGACCGGCCAGACGCTTTTGGAACGTTACGGCGCCACGGAAACCGGCATGACCATTTCCAATCCCTACGACGGCGAGCGGCGCGCCGGGTTCGTGGGCCAGGTGCTCCCGGGGGTCACGGCGCAGCTTTTCGACGATAACCATCGGCCCGTTCGGAACGACGCCACGCCTGGAGAAATCCGCATCCAGAGCGACGGCGTCTTTCAGGGCTACTGGGACGACGAACGGGCCAGTCGGGCCAGCTTTCACGACGGCTGGTTTCGCACCGGCGATGTCGCCGTCATCGAAGACGGCTCCTACCGCATCCTGGGTCGATCGTCGATCGACATCATCAAGTCCGGCGGCTACAAGCTGTCGGCGCTGGAGATCGAAGACGTGCTGCTGGACCACGGGGCGATTGGGGAGGCCGCGGTGATCGGCCTGCCCGACGACACCTGGGGTGAGATCGTGGCCGCCGCCGTGACGCTGAAGGATGGAGCAAGCCTTGATCTGGCCGGACTCCGGCAATGGTGCGCCGGCAGGATGTCCGCCTACAAGGTCCCCAGGCGACTCAAGGTCATGCAGGTCCTCCCCCGAAACGCAATGGGTAAGGTCGTCAAGACCGCCCTGCGCGACCTGCTTTAACCTGAACCCAAGGCCTTGCGGTCGGGCCCGTAGTACTCCTCAAGGTAATCGAGCACCTTCACGCGGACGTCCGGTTGCAGCGGGACCATTTCGTGGTCCCGAACCATTTCCACCAGCACCTGTTCCCAGACGGGGCGCGACAGGCCCTGCTGCAGCACCAGGTCGATCGAATGACAGGACCCGCAAAAGCCGAATACCTCCAGCCGGCCCTCAGCATCCGGCATGCCCCGAAACAGGGCCTGCTCCTGTTCGCTTTCCGGGTCGGTCTCCGACTCGCCGTCGGCCCAGGCCATCATCCCCAGTTGCGCTGCAATGACAGCCACCGGGAGGGCGGCCCGCGCCAGACTACGCGCCGCCATGTCAGTCAGACGACGCGCACCGAGACCTGGTGCAGTGAGTTGTTCAGATAACCCTTGGGGTTCCAGGGGGGCGTGAACGGCTGGCTCACGCCGTTGCTGTCGGTAGCGCGCGCCCAGACTTGGTAATAGCCGGGTGCGGGAAAACGGACCTTTGCGGAAAACCGCTGCCAGGCGTGCGGATTGTGCGGCGGCGCCAGTTCGGCCGCCTGCCAGGTGGCGCCGTAGTCGGTGGACACGTCCACCCGGGCCACCTCGGTGTCGCCGGCCCAGGCGTGGCCCGCCACCTCAAGCTCGCGCGTATCGATTGACAGGCCGCTCTGCGGTCTCGTGATCAGCGACTTGACCGGCATCGCGTGGATGATCCGCATGTCCTCTTCCGGAACAAACTCGCCCGGCGCGACCGGATAGGGCGGAACACGGTAGGAGGAGCCCGTCATCTTGGGCCCGTCGTGCACCACGTCGCGCAGCCAGATGCGCGTCAGCCACTTCTGCGAACAGGAGCCCGGCCAGCCTGGAATCACGAGGCGCAGCGGCGCGCCGTTCATCGGGTGCAGCGGACCGCCGTTCATTTCGAACGCGATCAGGTTGTACGGGTCCAGCGCTTTTTTCAACGGAACGCCGCGCGAAATCGGCAGTTTGCCCGGCGTTCCGGACAGGTGCAGGTCGGCGCCCTCGTGAGCCGTGTAAATCGCCGTCTCCTGGTAGCCCGCGGCCTTCAGGACATCGGCCAGGCGCACGCCGGTCCATTCGGAGCACCCCACCGCGCCGTGGGTCCACTGGTTGCCCCTCGCCGGCGGTTCGAAACCCGCCCGGCCATTGCCGCCGCATTCGATGACCAGCCGGTAGCTCACGACCTCGAACCGTTGGCGCAACTCTTCGATGCCGAGCGTCATCGGACGGTCCACCAGCCCGTCGATCCTGAGCGTCCACGAATCGGGGCTCATGTCCGTCGGCACGATGCCGTTGTTACGGATGAAATGCCGCGCCACCGGCGTGACCTCGTCGTCAAGCAGGTGCGCAGGAGTCTCGGCGGTCAGGGGACGGTCGCCCAGCACCGTCAGGCCTTCCTTGCCCTCCAACGGCAGCGCCTGGGCGGAGGCCTCGGAAATGAAGCCGTACCGCGACCAGCGGTCCAGCGGGAGAGCGCTGCCCGCCATCGCGCCGGCGGCGGCCATCCCCGCCCCTTTCAGAAACTGGCGGCGCTTGGTGAAGTCCATCGTGGCCCCGTATTCTAGAATACGGTCGCTCATGCAACAGGTTCCCGCACTCCAGGATCAACTCCTGCTCAGAACCACGTCCTACGTGGACGGCGCCTGGGAGGCCGGCGAGGCGCGCGAGCTTCTGGCCGTAAGCAATCCCGCCACAGGCGCGACCATCGCGGAGGTCCGCACGGCCAACGCGGCCGACACGAGGCGGGCCATCGAGGCCGCCTACCGCGCCTTCGGGGAATGGCGCCGAACCACGGTCAAGGAACGCGCAAGCATTCTGCGGCGCTGGTACGAACTGACCATCGAGGCGGCCGAGGACCTGGCGGTGCTGATGACCGCCGAGCAGGGCAAGGCGCTGTTCGAGTCCCGCGGCGAAATCCAGTACGGCGCCTCGTTCATCGAGTGGTTCGCTGAACAGGCCAAGCGCGCCGACGGCGACGTGTTCTCCGGCGCAACGCCACATACGCGGGCCGTCTGCATACGCCAGCCGGTGGGCGTGGTCGCGGCGATAACGCCCTGGAACTTTCCCAACGCGATGATCGCGCGCAAGGTCGCGCCGGCGCTGGCCGCCGGCTGCACCGTCGTGGTCAAGCCGGCCGAGGACACGCCGCTGTCGGCACTGGCGATGGCGGAACTGGCCGAGCGGGCGGGCTTCCCGGCGGGCTGCTTCAACGTGGTGGTGGGCAACCCGCAGGAGATCGGCGCGGAGCTGACCGGCAACCCGTTGGTGCGCAAGCTCAGCTTCACCGGCAGCACTGCAGTGGGCAAGCTGCTGGAGGAGCAATGCGCCCCCACACTCAAGCGCACCACGATGGAACTGGGCGGCAACGCGCCGTTTATTGTCTTCGACGACGCCGACCTGGACGACGCCATAGCCGGCGCCCTGCTCTCGAAATACCGCAACAGCGGCCAGACCTGCGTATGCGCCAACCGCTTTCTGGTCCAGGACAGTATCTACGACGAGTTCAGCGAGCGCCTGGTGGCCGCCACCGGCGAGCTGGTGCTGGGCAACGGAGCGGACGAAGGCGTCACACAGGGGCCGCTGATCAACACCGAGGCGATCGAGAAAGTCACCGGATTGGTCGATGCGTCCATCGAGGCGGGCGCGGAATGCGTGATGGGTGGCAAGCCCGCCGATCTTGGGGAGTGCTTCTATCCGCATACGGTACTTCGCGACGTGACTCCCGACATGCCGGTGTTCCGCAACGAAATCTTCGGGCCGGTCGCGGCATTGACCCGCTTCAAGGACGAAGCCGAAGCCATCGCGCTGGCCAACGACACCGACGCCGGCTTGTGCGCCTACGTCTACAGCCGCGACATTGGCCGCGTATGGCGGGTGGCCGAGGCGCTCGAATACGGGATGGTGGGCATGAACGAAGGCATCATTTCCAGCGAAATGGCGCCCTTCGGCGGCGTCAAGGCCAGCGGCTGGGGCCGCGAAGGTTCCCGCTACGGCATGGACGATTACATGGACATCAAGTACCTCTGCGTGGGCGGCCTTGACCGCTAATCCCGGGGCGGCGACCCTCGCCGTTCCGGCCCTCCTCCTACTTGCCGCGGGCCTCGCACCCGCTCAGGAAGTCCCCGCCACCCAGTCCGAGGCCTCCACCGACTGGCCCCACTACGCCGGCGACCAGGGCACCCAACGCTACGCTCCCCTGCCCGCGCTCACCCCGGACAACTTCTCCTCGCTGATCTCCGCCTGGCTCTTCACTTCACCGGACGAAGGCGTCCCCGGCGCGGGCAGCGACGAACTCTGGGCCGGCAAGCACGAGTCCACCCCCATCATGGCCGATGGCGTGCTGTACAACAGCACCTCCTTCAGCCAGGCCTACGCGCTGGACGCCGCCACCGGGGAACTGCTCTGGGTTCACGATCCGGGGAGCTATCGGGCCGGCACGCCGCCCAATTTCGGCTTCATCAATCGCGGCCTGGCGCTCTGGTCGAATGGCAGCGAGCGGCGGATCTTCCTCGGAACCGGCGACAGCCGCCTGATCGCGCTGAACGCAGAAGACGGTCGGCCGATCGAGGACTGGGGTGATGGCGGCCAGGTCAACCTGCTGGAGGGTCTGGGCCAGGAAGTGTCGAACGACCTGTACGGCGTCTCCTCCCCTCCCCTCGTGTGCGGAGAAGCCATCGCGGTCGGCTCTTCCATCCTCGAGTTCCCGCCGCGACCCGACACGCCCCCCGGCGACGTGCGGGCCTTCAATGCGCGCACCGGGGAGTTGATGTGGCATTTCCACAGCATTCCGAAGGATGGAGAATACGGCGCCGATACCTGGGAGGACGGCTCCAACAACCGCAACGGCGCCGCCAACGTCTGGACCTACATGAGCTGCGACGAGGAAGCTGGCCTTGCGTACCTGCCGTTCGGCACGCCGGTGAATGACTCGTGGGGCGGCAACCGCCCCGGCGACAACCTGTTCGGTGAAACGCTGGTGGCCGTGGACATGAATACCGGCGAGCGCCGCTGGCATTTCCAGATAACGCGGCACGGCCTATGGGACTACGACCTGCCTTCGGCCCCGGTGCTGCTCGACACGCCGGACGGCCGGAAGCTGGCGGCACAGCCCACCAAGCAGGCGATGCTGTTTGTGTTCGATCGGATCACCGGCGAACCCGTTTGGCCCATCAGGGACACGCCGGTTCCGCCCTCGGACGTGCCCGGCGAGCGCGCCGCAGCTACGCAACCGATTCCGTCCAAACCCGCACCGTTCGACCGTCAGGACGCAACCGAAGCGAACCTCAATGACCTGACGCCGGAACTGCTTGCGGAGGCTAAGGAGATTTTTGATTCGTTCGACAGCGGCCCAATGTACTCGCCCCCGTCCGTCCGCGGCCGGCTGGCTCTGCCCGGCGTTGCCGCTTCCTGGTCCGGTGGCGCTTATGATCCAACCCGCGGATACCTCTATGTGCCGTCCATCACGCTGGCAATGGTCCTGAAGGTCATGCCCGTCGGCGGCGATCAGGAATTCTGGATTGGCACCACTTCGACGCCGGCCCCGGTCCTGTCCAACGGCATGCCGATCTTCAAGCCCCCGTACGGCCGCATAACCGCCATCGACATGCAGACGGGAGAACACGCCTGGATGACACCCGTGGGCCGGCGATACGAGCAGCTTCCGCAGTTCAAGGGCCGGAATATGCCGCCAATGGGCATCCCCAGCCGCACCTATGTCGCCGCAACCTCCGAACTGCTGCTGGCGGTGCAGGAGGGCGTCAACACCGTTGTGGGCGTTTCACCGCAGTACAACGCCGCTCGCTACCAGGCCAGTTCCTACATGCCGTCGCTAAAGGCCTTCGATCTCGATACCGGCGAACTGATCGGTGAAGTGCCGCTGCCCGGCAATGCCACGGGCGCCCTGATGGCCTACGAACTCAACGGCAAGCCCTACATCGTCATCCCGACCGGCGGCGCCGGCCTCCCCGCCCAGCTCGTCGCGCTCACCCTGCCCTAGCAGGCTAAAATTGGCGTTGTCTGCGGCGGTCGTTCACGACCGCCACGTCCATGGGGCCGTAGCTCAGTTGGGAGAGCGTCGCGTTCGCAATGCGAAGGTCGTGGGTTCGAATCCCATCGGCTCCATTTTCGGACTCAACGAGGCCGCGCGGCGAGTTCCTTCAACATGGCAAGCAAGGTCTCGCGCTCCAGCCAGCGTCCGTTTGCCATGACGCCATCGAGTTTCCAGAGATTGTCGATGTCATCCAGGGGGTTCGCGCCGAGCAGCACGAGGTCGGCCGCCATTCCGGGCTGAATTCTGCCGCGCGTGTCCGCGTAGCCCAGGTAATTCGACGGTTTGGCGGTGGCCGCCTGCAACGCTTCATAAGGCGACAACCCGGCCTCGACGAATGCGCCGAGTTCATCGATCAGCGTGAACCCCGGCACCAGCGACGGAAACGTATCCGTGCCGGTCATTACGCCCGCTCCGGCGTCGTGCAGTTTCTTCAGGAACTTCAGCATCTGCGGTCGGGCCTGGCGGAGCATGTCGCGGGATTCAGGGGAGAAAAGCGCTTCCAGTCCCGAGTCGCGGAACCGGGCGATGAAGTCGGCAGGCATGTAGGTGGCCATCGGGTGATCCGCGTAGGCATCGAGCCGGTCGGCATGAATCAGCATCGAATTTATGACGAAAGTAGGGCAATTCCAGGTACCGGCCGCCACCGTCGCCCGGACCAGTTCGTCCATTCTCGCATCCGACATCTGGAGCCAGGAGGCGAACCGTTCGGCGCTGCGCCCGCCATCGATTTCCAGCACGTCCGGCGACAGACCATCGATGTCGTAGCCACGAAAATGCTCGATCGAAGCCTGGCCGTCGGTAAGCACCTCCTCTACGCCCACTTCGAACGGCACATGGCCGATGAACGGAATGCCGAGCCCGCGCGCCTCGTCCGCCACCGCCTCATAGGATTCCCGAGACAGCGTGTGATAGATCTTGATCGACCCGTAGCCGTCCGCCGCGAACCGGCGCACGGCAGCGCGGGCTGCCTCCGCCGACAGCACCCTGGTCGAAAAGCCCCAGACGGCGTTCTCGCCTTCGAGCACGGGACTGGCGTTTTCGATGCGCGGGCCGGTCAGTTCCCCGTTCTCGACCGCTCGCGCGAGGGCGAGCGATGCCCGCGAACCCGCCGCGTTTCGAAGCGTGGTGACGCCGGTAGCCAGGTACAGCAGCAATTCGGCACGTTCCCCCGTCCGACCCGGCAGAAAGTCGAATCCCACATGCGCATGCATGTCCGCAAGCCCGGGCATCAAGAACTTTCCCGACCCGTCTATGCGAATTGCCCCGGCCGGAATCGACCCTTCGTCCGACGGGCCGACCGACAGGATGCGGCCGCCCTTCACCAATACGGTTCGATTCGGCGCCGGTACCGGGCTCTCCATGGACACGACGGTTATATCGACAAACGCGTAATCTGCATTCTCCATCGGCGAATCGGACGCTGCGGCCGCAGGGGCGGCAAACAGGGTCAGTGCAAGGAATAGTGCATTGCGCATGGCGTGGGTCTCCGGTCTGATTTCCTTACCCCAAACAGAGCAAAAAATTGCTTAATCGTTCAATTGTGCCTCTTTTCATATTTCTTTTACCGCTTCTCAATAATTTGAGCACCATAGCTACGTTAAGATTGACAGGGGCAAATCGCCCGAGGGGAACGATTATTCACTGGATTGCCGGTGTCCGAAAGCGGCGCCGCGACCTACGTTGGAGGCTCTCTTGAACACTATTCAACCCACCTGCCGCAACCTGCTTGCCAAGGCGGCGTTGCTCCTGTCGATTCTATTGGTTGCGGCGCCCCTGACGGCGCAGGACGGCCAGGAAACCGCCTTTGAGGAAATCCTAGTCACCGCCTCGAAGCGCACCGAAAACGTGCAGGACCTGCCGTTCAGTGTCGTTGCCATCACCGAGCAGATGATCAACGACAGCCAGCTTGCTACCACCCAAGACCTGGCCCAGATGACACCCGGCCTGACTTTCATCGAGACCATCGGCCGTGCAACCGGCACGCCCGCCATCCGCGGCATCTCACCCATCGCCTTTCAGGATCCGACCGTGCTTGTCTACACCGACGGTTTCACGCTGGGGCTGACCGGCGAATCCAACAACGCTTACCTGTTCGATCTTGAGCGCATCGAGGTGCTCAAGGGCCCCTACCCCACCCTGTACGGCCGCAACGCCCTGGGAGGGGTGATCAACTACATCGTCAAGAAACCGGGAGACGAGTTCGAGGGCCATGCCGGGGCCGAGTGGGGCAGCATCAAGGACGGAGCGGGCGTCCTGGAAACCAGTTTCAGCGCCAGCGGGCCATTGGTGCCGGACCGGCTCTATGCCAAGGTCGCCGCAGGCTACAGGGACGACGGCGGCTTCCTTGACAACCTGTTGGATGGGGCCACCAACGTCAACGGTCACGAGGACCTGAACGTGGGCGGGATTCTGCGCGCCACTCCGTCGGATAACCTGGAAGTGACGCTGACATCAAGCTTCGCGCAAGCGGACGATGCGTGCGGCGACTGCTCCAACGTTCCGCAACCCTGGGGCCTGGGAACCTTCCCGGAATACGTGCTGCTGGGTCAGGGCACGCCGGACATCAACGATGCGGAACGGTCCGTGAGCCAGGACCTGCTCGGCTTCTTCGACAAGGAGGAGCAGCGGCATGTGCTGAACCTGAGCTACGACTTCGGCGCCGTGAACCTGACCAACATCCTTGGCTACGGCGAACTGGACATCCACACCAAGGCCGACATCAACCGCCTGCCGAGCCCTACCCTGTTCGGGCAGGTCGCCTTCGACAACTTCGTCGACATGCAGGGGTGGAGTAACGAACTGCGGCTGTCTTCGTCCGGAGAAGGCGCCTTGCGCTGGCTGTTGGGCTTCTATTATTTCGATCTGGGACGAGACCAGGTGATCACCGTCGATACACTGTTCGGCACCATTCCGATCGAGGACAGCACCCGGGACATCGAGAGCTACGCGGTCTACGTCAATGCCGACTACGACATCAGCGAGCGTTTCACCCTCGGCTTCGGGCTGCGCTACGACGAGGAACAGACCAGCATCACCGATCACGCCCCCGGCACCATCCGCGAAGGCGACGCCAACGAGATTCTGCCCAAGATCACCGCGAGCTACCGTCCCTCCGACGATCTGACCCTCTATGCCACGGTTTCGAAGGGCTACCACGCCGGTGGGCTGAACGGGTCCGGGGCGCCGCTGCCCGCCTACGACCCCGAGTTTTTGTGGAACTACGAAATCGGCGCCAAAGGAATCGCTCTTGAGGGCAGGATGCGTTACGACATTGCCGCGTTCTACATGGACTGGACGGACCAGCAACTGGAAACGTTTTTCTTCAATGGCTTCTTCAATGTGGCCTACGTGATCAACGCCGGCGAATCGCGCGTATACGGGATCGACGGCTCGATTCAGGCGGAACTGGCCGACGGACTGACCGTCTCGGCCGCTCTCGCCTGGCTGAATGCCAAGTACGTGGAAGCCACCGCCAGCCAGACGGCTCCAGGGCTGGGCCTCGACCCGGACATTTCGGGCAACGACATGATCAACACGCCGGACGTCGCGGGGACGCTGAGCGTCCAGTACCTGCGGCCGATCCGCGGCGGCCGCTGGAACATGCGCTTGCGCTTTGACGGCAATTACAACGGGGAATACGCGATCGACTCGCTGAACGTGGGGATCGCGGATGCCTACTTTCTGGTCAATGCCTATGCCGGCATACAGAACGAGCACCTTGAAGTGGGCGTCTTCGCGCGCAACCTGTTCGACGAGGAATACCTGACCGGCGGTTTCGTTCCCGGGTTCAACCCGTTCCTCGCATTTCCGCCGCTCGCATCCATCGGCCGGCCGCAGACCGTCGGAGTGCGCCTGCGCTACAGTTTTTGATCCGGTAATCGAAGGCAGATGGCTGAACCGGGGCGCACCCGAGCGCCCCGACGGAAACGCCTGATGAGAATCAGTCAATCAAGGAGCCCGCGCTGGGCGCGCGCATCCTGGTACGCACTCGCCCTGGCTATCGCTTGCGGCGTTTCGGCTTGCGATCGCGACGCGGATGAGTCCTCCGTCCCTGTCGTCCACGCATTCACAAACGTGAACGTCGTGTCGATGACATCCGACCGCATCGATACAGGACACACCGTTCTTGTCGCGGAAGGCCGGATCGCCACGGTCGGGCCGTCCTCAAGCGTGGAGATACCGGCCGGCGCCCGCGTGGTCGATGGCGCGGGCAAATACCTGGCTCCCGGCCTCGCGGACATGCATACGCACCCGATGACTACGGCGGACCTCGACGCCTACCTGGCCAATGGCGTGACCCTGATCCGCGCCATGTGGGGCGAACCCGCCGTGCTTGCACTGCGCGCAGGGGTCGCCTCGGGGGAGATCGCGGGTCCGCGAATCCTGACCAGCGGGCGCATCGTCGACGGGTGGCCCATCATTCAGTATGGGAGCGACTCCGTACTAAGCGCCGCCGATGCCGAGGACGTGGTAACCAGGCACAAGAATGCGGGCTACGACTTCATCAAGGTCTATTCGAACCTGAGCAGCGAGGCGTTCGACGCCATTGCCCAGGCCGCCAGGGCAAACGACATTCCGTTCGCCGGTCACATTCCGAGTGCCGTGCCCGCCCCGCACGCGTTCCGGTCGGGCATGCAGACCGCGGAACACCTGATGGGCATCGGCCCGGCAACGGTCGCTGAAGGCGCGGAATACTACACGCGTTTTCACCCGGGCTTTACGAATTACGCAACAAGAATCGGCAGGGGCGAGATCGATCTGGATCGGGTCCACGACGACGCAAAGCTCAGGGAACTGGCGCAACTCGCCAGCGAAACCGGCATATGGACCGTTCCCACACTGACGACCATCCGCGGCACGGCCGCCTCGCCGGAGGAAGTCGCGGCGTTCTCCGAGCGCACAGCGATGGAATACGTCGACTACTCCGTCATGTCGCTCTGGCGCGCAGCGGCGGCGTTTCGAGCAGCCTGGACGCCGGATACCTATCGCGGCGCGCGGCTGCAACTCGAACAGGAGTTGCGCGAGATCAAGGCTTTTCACGACGCCGGCGCCCGCATACTGGCGGGCACGGACGCACCCAATCCCTGGGCCTTCATCGGGTTCGGCATGGTCGATGAACTGGAACTTTACGTCGAGGCGGGTCTTTCGCCCTTCGCTGCACTGCAGACCGCGACGACTGCCGCAGCCGAATTCATGAATGAAGCCGGCCGCAGCGGCATCGTCGCCCAGGGCGCCCGGGCCGACCTGGTGCTGCTTGAAGGCAATCCACTGGAGGACGTCGCCGCCTATCGGAACATCGCCGGCGTCATGGCCGCGGGCCGGTGGTTCGACCGGGGGGCCCTGGATTCGCGCCTGGCCGGCATCAAGGCTGCCAGCGACCGCAAGGCGGCGGTGTTCCGGGATGCGCCCGCCTGGCCCACTCAAGGAAGCGAAATGGTTCCGCTCAGCGCCGAGTTCGTGCTGGAGCAGGGAGAGGACAGCCTGGGAGCGGAACGGATCGCGCCAGTGGCGATGGGGAACGGCTCGACTGCCTTCCTGGGCCAGTTTCTGGAGCCCGGGGGGTCGGTGCGCAATACCCGTGTGGAACTGGGGGATGGGGGCTTCCCGCAGAAAGTCACGATCGAAAGGTCTTCCGCGGACGGGGCCGTGGAGAGGCAGGTATTCGAAATGCAGGACACAGGCACCCACACGCTCACCGGCACCGCTCTCGATTGGATCGTACTGGGCCGCTTGCTCGCAGCCGTGCGGGACGGAGAATCGCGCGACTTTCCGATACGACGCCTGGAAGACGGGAGCCTTTCCGAGTCCGGAACCATGACAGTGACCCGCCGCCCCAGCGAGGTCATCGTCGGGCATTTCTATTTCACCGGCTCGAACCGGCACGAAATCTCGATTGCCGAACCGAACGGCACCCGGGAACTCACCGTATGGATGGGCGGCGGGTTCTATACCGGGTGGCCCGTCAAGATCGTTGAGCAAACAACCGGCCCGGACGGCGGAATCCTTGAATACAGGAGAATCCTGTAACGCCCGGCGGAGCAGGCGCCGGATCCCCTATTCGCCTACTTTTTCAAATACCGGGCAGCCAGCGCCGTTACCGGTGCCGCCGTTGGTTTGCCATGCTGCCAATCACCGCCTTCCACGGAGCTACCTGCAATATCGATATGCAGGTAGGGGAGCGGATGCTCTGACCTGACTCCATGCTCATCCAGACCGGAGGCCTTCGACATGAACGCCATCGGGAATTGGTGGCCGCGCGGAACGCCGACAGAAGGGCCATTATTGGCGGAGAGAACATCGTCGGCCTGGCTCCGGGCGCGATTCGTATGCCAGTCTTCACGACGGGAACGGTTGATCTCCATGCAGTCCCCCCAGGAATCGCCTGCGTCAGCCAGATACTGTGAAACGCGGCGATGTCTGGCTGTGCCGTTTTCCACCAAGGCCGTGTATGGTCCTACGGAAATAGCCGCATGCCCGGTAAGCGTCGCGATCGTCATCAGCTCCGGATTTCTGCTTCGAGCGCCATCAACCTGCAGTGAGAAAGTGAATCAGTCATGGCCAGTCGGCCTTCCGCATCGGTATTTGCAATGCGCACACGTACGCCCGCATGACTGGTAACGATTTCATCGGAGACGAAGGCGTCGGCGCCGACACTGTTACGCTCGGCAGCCAAAAACGCTACCACTTTCAGTCCTGTTGGCCGTAGTTTCGCGACAGCTTTCATAAAGCCTGCCACTGCGGCAGCACCGCCTTTGTCACGGCTCATACCCGCCATATGGCCGCCTGTCTTGATATCAACACCGCCTGTATCGAAGGTCACCGCCTTGCCCACGATAAACAGCGTCTGCTCAATGGGCCCATCCCCTTCGTAGCACAGCTTGACTACGCGAGGCTGATGACGAGGCACGGTCTGTGAGGCACGGCCAACTGTCGCCAGAAGAGGAAAGTCCTGGGCGATTTTCGCCTGGTCGTCGATGACCTCTACCGAAACCGGGCTACCGGCCATTGCGTCAAGACAGTAATCGGCGAAGTTTGGAGGCGACATCCGTTCCGGTTCAGTCCCGGCCAGGTCTCGGGTGAGACGACGACCGGCCTCCAGTCCTGACAAATAGTCCGCGTCGATCCGGTCACTCATATCCAGAATGGTGATCGATTGCACCGGTTCAACCGTTTCCTCGCCCAGGCTTTCCCTGGCTTCCAGCGGTTGCCACAAGGCCTGGCAGGCGCCCAGGAAAGACACTTCAATGGCATTCTCAAACGCAACTTCCTCCGGGATTCCCTGTACCAGGAGTACGGGATTAATGGCGCCGGACTCCTTCGCCAGGACGATTCCCTTCGCAGCCGCGTCGGAAAAATTGCGTACGTCGTCGTAATCGTGACTCAATGGTCCTGTCGGGGCATGGATGAGGCGATTACCGGCAATTTCGGGTGCATGGATCAACATCGCATCCGTTCCCAGTCGCTTATCCACGGCGGCGACCGAATGCAGTACGGACTCCACGTCCTTGCTGACTGCACAATCCTTTTGACTGCTTACCAGGATCACGGCGTCGTTATCACTGCCCGAGAGCAGTGCGCCTGGGTCCTGAGAAATATAAAGATTCGGAAAAGCCATGGTTCACTCCACATCCGTTCCTAGCCAACACGTCCATAAAATGTCATTCGAGCGGACTCCGACAGGGAAATGCCCGGCTCCGTGTTGTATGCAAGTACAACAACCATTCGAGTACGTTGACCGACCGTGGGCGTAACTCGATGCATTGAGTTTCGCCTCTACTCGCCACGAAAGTCGGCGTCTTCTATCGGGTATTCGCCCAGATCCACAATATCTTCAAGAAGCTGGACCATTAACTGACGTCCGGTTTACTGGCGCGCTCATTACTGAGCCCACCGCATGTGTGTACTTCCGGCGCGCATGGAATGCTGCGGCATGTGGCGATCTGGTCGCATCGGGTCCATCAGTCTACCGAGACTGCGCCAACAAGAGTAGTTCCAGGAACCAGGAGATGTCTGATTCATTATTTTTTTGTCGTTTGACATTACTTTGGACAGAATTTCCGCAATCACTGCTGTCCCAACAAAGTTGGATTGACACTATATAAGATGTTGTTGTGACAAG
>JAPOWV010000068.1 GCA_026707445.1 Gammaproteobacteria bacterium | reverse complement strand
CCTGCGACGCCGGCCACCCCTGCGACGCCCGCGGCCCCTGCGACGCCGGCCACCCCTGCGACGCCCGCGGCCTCGGCGGCGCCTGCAACACCCGCCACACCGGTAACGCCGACATGATGCAGCCCAAGCGCACCAAGTACCGCAAGATGCACAAGGGCCGCAACCGCGGCCTGGCGCAGCGCGGCAATTTCGTGGCCTTCGGCGAGTTTGGCCTCAAGGCCACCACCCGCGGTCGCATCACCGCCCGCCAGATCGAGGCGGCGCGGCGCGCGCTGACCCGCCATGTGCGCCGTGGCGGCAAGGTCTGGATCCGCATCTTTCCGGACAAGCCCATCACCCAGAAGCCGCTGGAAGTGCGCCAGGGCAAGGGCAAGGGCAACGTCGAATACTGGGTCTCGCTGGTCCAGCCCGGCCGCATGCTCTACGAAATCGAGGGCGTGCCCGAGCCGCTGGCCCGCGAGGCCTTCCGGCTGGCGTCGTCGAAGCTGCCGGTCAATACCGCGTTCGTACACAGGCAACTGCAATGAAGGCTTCCGAACTCAGGGAACTGGACGCCGCCGGGCTCAGGCAGCGGCTGGTCGAACTGCGGCGCGAGCAGTTGCAGATGCGCCTGAGCCAGGCCACGGGGCAGGAGGCGCGCGTGCATCGCCACAGCCAGTTGCGCCGTGACATCGCCCGGGTGAAAACCGTCATGCGCGAGGCCGCGTCATGAGCGCCTCGGAACGCACGGCGCGGGTCCTTCCCGGCGGGTCCGACAAGACCCGGCGGGTGGCCGTGGAGCGCCTCGTGAAGCACCCCATGTACGGCAAATACGTGCGGCGCACCACGCGCATGCTGATTCACGACGAGGACAACACTTCGCGCGAAGGCGACCTGATCGCCATCGCCGAGGGCCGTCCCGTGTCGCGCCGCAAGTCCTGGAGGCTGGTGCGCGTGCTTCGGCGCGCGGACGGGAGCACTGACTGATAGTGGGAGTTCGCGGTCATGATTCAAGCCCAAACCGTATTGAGCGCGGCCGACAACTCCGGCGCGAGAAAGTTGCAGTGCATCAAGGTGCTGGGCGGCTCGCGCCGGCGCTATGCGCGCATCGGCGACGTGATCCGCGTGACCGTGAAGGACTCGGTACCGCGCGGGCGCGTGCGCAAGGGCGAGTTGTACCACGCCGTCGTGGTGCGCACCCGAAGCGGCGTGCGGCGCCCCGACGGCTCGCTGATCCGCTTCGACGGCAACGCCGCGGTGCTTCTGAACCCGCGCCTGGAACCCGTGGGCACGCGCATCTTCGGCCCCGTCACCCGCGAGCTGCGCTCCGCGCGCTTCATGAAGATCGTCTCGCTCGCCCCGGAGGTCCTGTAGCGTCATGAAACGCTTGAAGACAGGCGACGAAGTGATCGTCACGACGGGCCGCAACCGCGGCGCGCGGGGCGTCGTCACGCGCCTCGTCGGCGAGGACCGCGTGCTGATCGAGAACGTGAACCTGGTGCGCAAGCACCGCAAGCCCAACCCGCAGCAGAACCAGCCCGGCGGCATCGTCGAGGAAGAGCGTCCGCTGCACGTCTCCAACGTGGCGCTCTACAACCCCGCCACCGAGCAGGGCGACCGCATCGGCGTCAAGACGCTGGCCGACGGTCAGCGCGTGCGCTATTTCAAGAGCGACGGCGAGGTCATCGATACCGTATGAACGCGCTCGAACAGACCTACCGCACCGAGATGGCGCCGCGCCTGGTGGAACGGCTGAACCTGGGCAATCCCATGCAGGCGCCCAGGCTCTCCAAGATCACGCTCAACATGGGCGTGGGCGAGGGGACTTCCGACCGCGGCGCGGTGAAGAAGGCCGCCGAGGACCTGACCCTGATCGCCGGACAGCGCGCCGTGATCACCTACGCGCGCCGTTCGGTCGCCGCGTTCAAGGTGCGCGAAGGCTTCCCCCTGGGCTGCAAGGTCACGCTGCGCCGCTCGCGGATGTACGACTTCGTCGAGCGCCTGGTGAACGTGGCCATCCCCCGCATCCGCGACTTCCGGGGCCTGAACCCCCGCTCCTTCGACGGCCGCGGCAACTACAGCATCGGCGTGACCGAGCAGATCATCTTCCCCGAAATCAACTACGACAACATCGACGTCATCCGCGGTCTCGACATCGCCATCACCACGACGGCGGTGAACGACGAACAGGGCCGCGCCCTGCTCGATGAGTTCAACTTTCCCTTCAAGAGGTAAGCGCATGGCCAAGAAGAGCATGGTGGAACGCGAGAAGAAGCGCCGGCGCATGGTGGAGCGCTACCGGGAGCGCCGTGCCGAGCTTAAGCGCATCATCGCCGACCGCTCCACGAGCCCGGACGACTTGGCCGACGCGCTTCAGGCCCTGCAGAAGCTGCCGCGCGACTCCAGCCCGGTGCGCCTGCGCAACCGCTGCGCCATTACAGGCCGCCCGCGCGGCTATTTCAAGAAGTTCGGCCTCAGCCGCAACAAGCTGCGCGAAGAGACCATGTTCGGCAACATCCCCGGCGTGAGCAAGGCCTCGTGGTAGGAACGCCCGCATGAGCATGCAAGACCCGATCTCCGACATGCTGACGCGCATCCGCAACGCGCAGGCCGCGCTGCACGACAACGTGTCCATGCCCGGCTCGACGATCAAGGAAGCCATCGCGCGCGTGCTTCAGTCCGAGGGCTATATCGAGGGCTACGAGGCCACCGGCGAGCCCGGGCCCGAGCGCACGCTGCGCATCGAGCTCAAGTACGTGCAGGGCGAACCCGTCATCCGCCGGCTCGAGCGCGCCTCGAGGCCGGGCCTGAGGGTCTATCGCCGCGCCGACGATCTGCCGCGGGTGATGGGCGGCCTGGGCGTGGCCGTGATTTCCACTTCCAAGGGCGTGATGAGCGACCGCGAGTCGCGCGCGGCCGGGCAGGGCGGCGAAGTGCTCTGCGTCGTGAGCTGAGTCATGTCCCGCCTCGCCAAACGACCGATTCCCGTTCCGGATGGCGTTACCGCCAGCCTGGCCAACGGCACGCTGACCGCGAAGAGTTCCAAAGGCGAGGACTCGATGGACGTGCACAGCGAGATCGAGATGAAGCTCGACGACGGCGCGGTCGTCGTGGCGCCGCGTTCCGGTTCGCGCCTGGCGCGCAGCATGACCGGCACCACCTGCGCGCTGGTGCGCAACCTGTTTACCGGCGTCAGCCAGGGCTTCGAGCGGCGCCTGCAACTCGTCGGCACCGGTTATCGCGCCGAGGCCAAAGGCAGCACGCTGGCCCTGCAACTGGGCTTCTCGCACCCGATCGAATACAAGGTGGCGGACAAGGTGTCGGTGAAGACGCCCTCGCAGACCGAAATCGTGCTGGAATCGATCAACCGCCAGCTCGTGGGCCAGACCGCCGCGGAAATCCGCGCCCTGCGCCCGCCGGAACCCTACAAGGGCAAGGGCGTGCGCTACAGGGGCGAGCAGCTGCGGCTCAAGGAAGCCAAGAAGAAGTAGGCGGGGTGTAGCGTCATGGCCATCGACAAGAGGACCGCCCGCGCCCGTCGCGCCCGCAAGACGCGCGCGCGGATCGCGCGGCTGGGATCGCCGAGGCTCAGCGTGCACCGCACGCCCCGGCACATCTACGCCCAGCTCATCGAGCCCGGCGGCGGCAAGGTGCTGGCGTCGGCTTCGACGCTCAAGCTGCGCGGGGACGTGAAGAACACCGGCAATGTCGAGGCCGCCAAGGCCGTGGGCAAGCGGCTCGCGGAGAAGGCCGTGGAGGCCGGCGTGAAGACCGTCGCCTTCGACCGCTCGGGGTTCCGTTATCACGGGCGGATCAAGGCCCTGGCCGACGCCGCGCGCGAGGCCGGGCTCCAGTTTTAGCGAGAAGCGCGAGTTATGGCGAACAACAACGAAACCCGCGAAGACCTGCTCGAGAAGCTGGTGCACGTCAACCGCGTGGCCAAGGTGGTCAAGGGCGGCCGGCAGTTCGGCTTCACCGCGCTGACCGTGGTCGGCGACGGCGCCGGACAGGTGGGCTTCGGCCACAGCAAGGCCCGCGAAGTGCCGCTGGCGATCCAGAAGTCGCTGGCCCAGGCGCGCGTCGAGATGAAGCCCGTAAAGCTGAAGCGCGGCACGCTGCACTACGCGATGACCGGGCGCCACGGCGCCACCAAGGTGTACATGCAGCCGGCCGCCGAAGGCACCGGCATCATCGCCGGCGGCGCCATGCGCGCCGTGTTCGAGTGTTGCGGCGTGCGCAACGTGCTGGCCAAGTCGTACGGTTCGCGCAACCCCATCAACGTGGTGCGCGCCACCGTCCGTGCGCTGCACGACGCCCGCTCCCCGGGCCAGGTCGCCCGGATCCGCGGCAAGTCCGTCAAGGAGATCGTCGCGTGATGGCCAAGGCGGAAAAGCAAGTGCGCATTACGCTCAAGCGCAGCCTGCACGGGCGCCTGCGCAAGCACCAGGCCTGCGTGCGCGGCCTGGGCCTGAGGCGCATCCGCCAGACCGTGACCGTGCCCGCCACGCCCGAGAACCTCGGCATGGCGCGCAAGGTCTCGTACATGCTCGACGTCGAGGAGCTCGACTGATGTTGAACTCGCTTTCGCAACCCGGCGGGCGCAGGCACCGCAAGCGCGTGGGGCGCGGCGCCTCCGCCGGCGGCGGCAAGACCTGCGGCCGCGGCCACAAGGGCCAGGGCTCGCGCTCGGGCTCCGGCGTCATGCGCGGATTCGAGGGCGGCCAGATGCCGCTGCAGCGTCGCCTGCCCAAGGTGGGCTTCGCGTCGCGCACCGCGCGTTACACGGCCCGCGTGCGCACCAGCGAGATCGCCGCCCTGGGCGAGAAGACCGTTGACCTGGCGCTGCTCAAGGACCGCGGCCTGGCGCGCTTCGATGCGCGCGCCGCGAAGGTGTTCCTGAGCGGAGAAGTCAAAAAGCCCGTGAAGCTCGTGGGCATCACCGCGACGGCCGGCGCGCGCAAGGCGATCGAAGCCGCCGGCGGGTCCGTCGAGGAGCACACCTCATGACGTTCGCAGGTGCTCTTGCCCCCTCCTTCCAGGGGTATGTGAGCCATGGATGGCGGAACCAAGCCCCATGGATGGGTTCATGCGTCCCCGGGAAGGAGGGGGCAAGAGCACCTGCGCGCCAGCCCAGGGAGCACAACTGATGGCGCGGCGCGGACAGGCCGGCACGTTCAACCCCGCCGCGGCGCTCGGCGAGGCCACGCGCTTCAGCGAGTTGCGCAAGCGCCTGCTGTTCCTGGCGGGCGCGCTGATCGTGTACCGCATCGGCGCATTCATCCCGCTGCCCGGCATCGACCCGAACGCGCTCGCCCAGTTCTTCCAGCAGCAGGAAGGCACCATCCTGAGCATGATGAACATGTTCTCCGGCGGTGCGCTGGAGCGGATGTCCATCTTCGCGCTCGGCATCATGCCCTACATCTCGGCGTCGATCATCATGCAGCTTGCCGGAGTGGTCGTGCCCACGCTCGCCCAGCTCCGCAAGGAAGGCGAGTCCGGCCGCCGCCAGATCGTCAAGTACACCCGCTATTTCACCGTGATCCTGGCCGCCTTCCAGTCGATGGCCATGTCGGTGGCGCTGCAGGGCCAGGGCGTGGTCATCAACCCCGGTCCCGCCTTCGTGATGACCGCCGCGATCACGCTCACCACCGGCACCGTGTTCCTGATGTGGCTGGGCGAGCAGATCACCGAGCGCGGCATCGGCAACGGCATTTCCATAATCATCCTGGCCAGCATCCTGGCCGGGCTGCCGTCGGCCTTCGGCGGCACCCTGCAACTGGTCAGCACCGGCGAGCTGAACGGCGCCTTCGCGCTGATCCTGATGCTGCTGATCCTGGCCGTGATCGCCTTCGTCGTGTTCGTGGAGCGCGCCCAGCGGCGCATCCCGGTCAACTACGCCAAGCGCATGCAGGGCCGGCGCATGTATGCCGGCCAGTCCAGCCACCTGCCGTTCAAGCTGAACATGTCGGGCGTGATACCGCCGATCTTCGCCAGCAGCATCATCCTGTTCCCGGCCACGCTGGCCTCCTGGTTCGGCCAGGCCGAGGGCTTCAGCTGGCTCCAGACCCTGGGCGCGCGCCTGTCGCCGGGCCAGCCCATCTACGTGATGATGTACGGCGCGCTGATCATGTTCTTCGCGTTCTTCTACACCGCGCTGGTGTTCAACGCGCGCGACACCGCCGAGAACCTGCAGCGCTCGGGGGCGTTCATTCCCGGCATCCGCCCGGGCCAGCAGACCGCCAACTACATCGACCGGGTGCTGACCCGGATTACGCTGTGGGGCGGCATCTACATCACCGGCGTGTGCCTGATGCCCGAGTTACTGATCATGCAGTGGCAGGTGCCGTTCTATTTCGGCGGCACCTCGCTGCTCATCATGGTGGTGGTCACCATGGATTTCCTGGCCCAGCTGCAGGCGCACATGATGTCGCACCAGTACGAGGGCCTGATGAAGAAAGCCAATCTCGGCTCGTACGGGCGCAGGGGCCTGCGCTGAGGGCCGGCCTGAAGGCTTGAAGGAGATGCCAGCATGAAAGTACGCGCATCGGTAAAGAAGATCTGCCGCAACTGCAAGATCGTGCGGCGCAAGGGCGTGCTCCGGGTCCTGTGTACGGACCCGCGGCACAAGCAAAGGCAGGGCTGAGCATGGCGCGCATAGCCGGCATCAACGTGCCCGTGTACAAGCACGTGCGGGTGGCGCTCACGCACATCTTCGGCATCGGCCCCGCCCGCGCGCTCGAGATCTGCCAGCTCTCGAACGTCCAGCCCGACGTGCAGGTCAAGGACCTGGACGAGCCCGCGATCGAGCGCATCCGCTCCAGCGTGGCCCGCTTCCAGCTCGAAGGCGACCTGCGGCGCGAGAACTCGATGAACGTCAAGCGGCTGATGGACCTGGGCTGCTACCGCGGACTGCGCCACCGGCGCGGGCTGCCGGTGCGCGGCCAGCGCAGCCGCACCAACGCCCGAACCCGCAAGGGTCCGCGCCGGCCCATCCGCAAGTAAGGGGTCTGACGAAATGGCAAAACCCAAACCCCGAAAGAAAGCGACCAGGCGCCACGTCGTGGACGGCATCGCGCACATCCACGCGTCGTTCAACAACACCATTATCACGATCACCGACCCTCAGGGCAACGCGCTGTCCTGGGCCACGTCCGGCGGCTCGGGCTTCCGCGGTTCGCGCAAGTCCACGCCGTTCGCCGCCCAGGTGGCGGCCGAGCGGGCCGCCAACCGGGCCCGCGAAATGGGCATGGCCAACCTGCAGGTCCGGGTTCGCGGCCCCGGCCCCGGGCGCGAGTCCGCGGTCCGGGCGCTCAACGCCGCCGGTTTCCGCATCACCCACATCGAGGATGTCACCCCCATCCCGCACAACGGCTGCCGCGCCCCCAAGCGGCGCCGCGTATAGGGAGGCTGAAGGCATGGCCCGTTACACCGGACCCGTATGCAAGCTCTCGCGGCGCGAGGGTACCGACCTGCTGCTCAAGAGCCGGGTGCGCTCGCTTGAGGACAAGTGCCGTCACGACCGCGTGCCCGGCGCGCGCAGCACCCAGCGCCCCGGGCGCATCTCCGATTACGGACTTCAGCTTCGCGAGAAGCAGAAGTTAAGGCGCATGTACGGCGTGCTGGAGCGGCAGTTCCGCAACTACTACAAGCGCGCCGCGCGCCAGAAGGGCTCCACCGGCGACAACCTGCTGAGGCTCCTGGAGGGGCGCCTGGACAATATCGTCTATCGCCTGGGTTTCGGCGCCACCCGGCCCGAGGCCAGGCAGCTCGTTACGCACCGCGGAATACAGGTCAACGGCCGCGCGGTCAACATCCCGTCCTACCAGGTCAAGGCGGGCGATGTCGTTGCCGTGCATCCGCGGGCGAAGGAGCAGCTCAGGATTCAGAACGCCCTGGAGATCGCCCGCCAGCTCGGCTTCCCCGAGTGGCTGGAGGTGGACCAGAAAGCGCTGTCGGGCACGGTCAAGAGCCTGCCCGAGCGCGAGGAAATCCTGCCCGACATCAACGAAAGCCTGGTTGTAGAGTTTTATTCCAAGTAGCAGGAGTGCAAGCGCCATGGACCAATCAGTACATACCTTCCTGAAGCCGCGCATCGTTCGCGTAGAGGAGCGCGGCCACCCGAACCGCGCCCGCATCACCATCGAGCCGCTGGAGCGTGGCTTCGGCCACACGCTGGGCAACGCGCTGCGCCGCCTGCTGCTGTCGAGCATGCCGGGCGCCGCCATCATCGAGGCCGAGATCCAGAACGAGGTGCTGCATGAGTACAGCTCCATCGAGGGGGTCAAGGAAGACGTGGTCGAGATCCTGCTGAACCTCAAGGACGTCGCTGTGCGCATGCACGCGCGCGCCAGCGCCGAACTGATGCTGGTGAAGAAGGGGCCCGGCCAGGTGACTGCCGGCGACATCGCCACCGACCATGACGTCGAGGTGGTCAACCCGGACCAGCACATCGCCACGTTGACTTCCGGCGTGGAGTTGAGCATGCGGCTGACCGTGGCCACCGGCCGCGGTTACCGCCCGGCCACGCGCATGGCCGACGTCACCGAGGGCAGCGTCACGATGGGGCGGCTGCAGCTCGACGCTTCGTTCAGCCCGGTCCGGCGCGTCAGCTATGACGTGGAGGCCGCCCGCGTGGAGCGCCGCACCGACCTCGACCGCCTGATCGTGGAGCTGGAGACCAACGGCGCCATCGATCCGGGCGACGCGGTGCGCCGTGCCGGCGAAATCCTGCGCGACCAGCTCACCGTGTTCGTGGACCTGGCGCCGAGCGAGAACGTCGGCCTGATGGGCATCGACCCGCAACTGCGCCAGCTCTACATGTCGCCGATCGAGGACCTGCAGCTCAACGCCCGCTCGGTGAACTGCCTGAAGGCCGAGAACATCCACTTCGTGGGCGACCTGGTGCAGAAAACCGACGCCGAGCTGCTGCGCACGCCCAACCTCGGCAAGCGCTCGCTCACGGAAATCCAGGAGAAGCTCGGCGAGCGCGGCCTGGAGCTGGGCTCCGAGCTGCCCGAGTGGCCGCCGGCCGGGCTCAAGACAGCCGCCTAGGCGCGGTTCGCGTTCGCTTTCGCCCGTCCGGGAGACTCCTCATGCGTCATCGCAAATCCGGCCGCAGCCTGGGACGCACCAGCGACCACCGGCGCGCCATGTTCCGCAACATGGCGGCGTCGCTGATCGAGCACGAGAGCATCACCACCACCGTGCCCAAGGCCAGGGAGTTGCGCCGCGTGGTGGAACCCCTGATCACGCTGGCCGGCGAAGATGGCGTTGCCCGCCGCCGCCTCGCATTCAACCGCCTGCGCAACAAGAAGGCCGTCGGCAAGCTCTTCGACGACCTGGGCCCCCGCTTCAAGGAACGCCCCGGCGGCTACCTGAGCATCCTCAAAAAAGGCCACCGCCCCGGCGACGCCGCCCCCATGGCCGTCGTCCGCCTCGTCGAGCGCACCGAACCCGCCGAATAATCCCCGGGAGCGAGGGCATGACCCTCGCGGCATGACCCTCGCGGCGGCCCCTCATCCGTAGCCCGCCTCCCGGCACAGGGCATCGATGGCAATGTCGTAGTCCATGCGCTCGCCGCGCCATCGGCAACGCGCGGTTCGGGCGTCGATGGTATGCCCGCGCGCCCGATTGAACGCCTCAAGCTGCTCCGCGCCGCCGGCTGCGCAAGTGCTTCCGGGAGCTGCGCAAGTGCTTCCGGGAGCTGTGCAAGTGTTTCCGTGCTTTGCACAAGTGTTTCCGCGGAAACACTTCTCATGTGCCTTTCCCGCCGGCGCGATCACCCCGCCATCCGGGCGCGTGAATTCGATCTCGTCGCCGCGCACGCGAACGCCATAACCTCCCTCGTGCACCAGCCGGTGATGAAAAGAACACAAGGTCACCAGGTTGCCCAGGGCAGTTTCTCCACCATCGGCCCAATGCTTAATGTGATGGGCGTGCACATAGCGGGAACGATCGCAGCCGGGAAAGCGACAGCCGCCGTCGCGAACGCGCAATGCACGCCGGATGGCAGGCGGCACGGCGCGCGTCCTTCGCCCGATCGCCAGCGGCTCGCCCTTGGCCCCTTCCACCACGCCTACCAGGGCGCCATCGCAGCCCAGCCGCCTTGCCGTCTCCACCGCCACGGGACGGCCGTTGTCAAATTCCGCACCACTGCTCTCCGGCACGTCACACAAGGCATCGTGAGCGATATGCACCACAACCTCATGAGCGCCAGCGCTGGAACGTGAACCGCCCCCGGCCAGAAACCGCTGGACGATGTGCTCCAGCGCGTCCACGCGACGCTGACCGGCGCTGCGAGGAGGTGTTTCCGCGGAAACATTTTCAGGCGCCGCATCCCAGCACGGGGGCAGCGCGGGTCGCGTCCGGGGTGTTTCCGCGGAAACATCATCCGCGGCCCCGGCGCTCTCCGCGTCTCCACCCCGTTCCTCGAGTTGCGCGTGGGCCGCTTCCAGCGCCTTGCGCAGCAACTCGCCCACCTCCGGCGTCAAACGGGCCTCGATCCGTACACTGCCGTCGCCTTCCTGACGCCAGTCCAGGTAGCGCCGCTCGTGCATCGCCTCGGCCTCGTCACGCTCAAGGTAACGCGTAACTCTCCGGAAACCCCGCACCGTGCGCTCGACATGCGCCGCGGTGCCGTTCAAGGCAATGTGCAGCAAGGTCTCTTCCGTCTCGACCGTCGCAACGCGCGTGAGCGCACGCACCTTCGAATAGGACAGCCGGCCTTCGCCAAAGGCCGCGGAGATCTTCGGCAGCGATTCCAGGGCCCGGGCCGTGCGCACCTTTTCTCTCGCCGCTACCGCGCCGATGCCGCATTGCCAGTTCAGCCATTGGGCGCAACTCGCCATGCCGTGCTGGGCCCAGCCCTCCCTGCGGTCGAACTCCGCGACGAGGGACAAGAAATGCGCGGTGGCCGCGTTGATGTGTCCCCACAGGTGTGTGATCTGCGCTTCCAGCGCATTGAGCGCTTCGTCTTCGTGCCGCCGCCCGGCCATACGCACATTGGCGTCCGTAGAAGGGTACACAGCGCCCGGCGGAAGAGGTTCGGCGTCGCGAACAGGAGCGTGGGAGGGAGTGCGATGAAGGTCCATTTCGAGGCTCCGTTTCAATCCGTTGAAGTATCCGAACTATAGCACGAATAACGAACAGAATCAAGGTATTACACTACTATTTCTTGTTCGATTCGTGCCGAAAAACCGTGTCTTCACAGCCACACAGGTCGTGCTGCGTATGACTTCCCAGCACAACTTGATTGTGCTATATATACTATGTATCTAGCACAGGAGACACACCGTGCCCGTTGGATCCGTATTTGAGAACAACCGCACCCAGGCCGTCCGTTTGCCTGCCGAAACACGCTTCCCGGCCAACGTAAAGAGAGTCCATGTTCGCGTTAAGGGAACGGAGCGTATTCTGTCGCCTGCCGGACACGCGTGGGACAGTTTCTTTCTGGAAGGTTCAGGCGTTAGCGAAGATTTCATGGCAGACCGTCCCGACCAGCAACAGCCGGACCGAGAGTCGCTCTAACGCATCGCGATGGGAAAGGAGGCCCTTATGCTCAACTTCATGTTGGATACCAACATCGCAATCTATGTCATCAAGCGCAGGCCCGCCGACCTTCTCGACACATTCAATCGGCACTCCGGGCATATGTGTATCAGCAGCATTACCTTCGCGGAACTCTTGCACGGAGTACGTAAGAGTCAGCAGCGCGGGCGCAACCTCGAGCGTGTTGAGGACTTCGTTTCACGCCTGCAAACACTGGATTACGGTGCCAAGGCCGCGGCTCACTATGGAGACATACGTGCCGAACTCGAACGAAAGGGCAAACCAATCGGCGTAAACGATCTGCACATTGCCGCCCATGCCCGCAGTGAAGGGCTTACGCTGGTCACCAACAACCAGCGGGAATTTGAACGAATCGACGGTCTGCGAGTAGCCAACTGGGTTTAGCTCTCTGCCGCGGGCCGTGTGGCATGATGCGCGCAGCTTTCAGAAGGAGCGGGTAGGCCATGCCAGAGAACACTTCCGCCCGGCGATGGAGTTCGGGGCGCACTTTCCTGCTTGCGTCGATCGGCGGCGCGATCGGGCTGGGGAATATCTGGCGTTTCCCCTACATCATGGGAGAGAACGGCGGCGGCGCCTTCGTGTTCGTTTACCTGGTCGCCGCCTTCCTGGTGGCGGTGCCCATCCTGTCGGTCGAAGTCGCGATCGGCCGCCACGGGCGCGCCAGTCCTTTCACCGCCATGGCCAACGTTTCCACCGAGAGCGGCCGCTGGGCCGCCTGGGGGCTGGTGGGCGGCATGGGCCTTCTGACCGGCTACCTGATCATGAGCTTCTACAGCGTGATCGCCGGCAGCACCGTCGACTACCTGTTCCTGGCGGCGGGCGGTGCCTTCAAGGGGCTGACCCGGGAATCCGCCGAAGCGCTGAACGCCGGACTCAACGACAATCCGCTGCGCCTGGGCGCCTGGCACACGCTGTTCATGGTTGCGAGCTGCGTGATCGTGGGCCGGAACGTTCGCCGCGGCATCGAGGCGGCGGTGCGGCTCCTGATGCCGTTGCTTTTCCTCCTTCTGCTGGCCGTGATCGCCTACGCGCTGATCGAAGGGGACGCCGCCGCCGGCCTCAACTTCATGTTCGACTTCCGCTTCGAGCAACTCACGGCCGCTTCCGCGCTGGAGGCCATCAGCCACGCCTTCTTCTCGATCGGCGTGGCCATGGGGCTGATGATGATGTACGGGGCCTTTGCACCGCGCGAGATCTCGCTTCCGCAGACTTGCGTGGGGATCACCATCGCCGACACCGGCGTGGCGGTGCTGGCCGGCATCGCGATCTTCCCGCTGGTGTTCGCCAACGGGCTGGAGCCCGGCTCCGGCCCCTCGCTGGTGTTCCTTACGCTGCCCATCGCCTTCGGCGGCATGCCCGGAGGGAGCTTCTTCGGCTCGATCTTCTTCCTGCTGCTGGGGTTCGCGGCGCTGACGTCGGCCATCGCGCTGATGGAAGCCGCGGTGACGCTGATACAGGAGCGCCTGCAGCTCGGCCGCTGGGCGGCGACCCTATCGGTGGGCGTCACGCTCTGGGGCCTCGGCTGGCTGACGGTCCTGTCGTTCGGTGAAGGCGCGGAATGGAACGTGATCGCCGGCAAAAACCCCTTCGAATTGATCGACTACCTCACGGCCACGATCATGATGCCGCTGGGCGGCGCGCTGATGGCGCTGTTCGCCGGCTGGCGCATGAACCGCGCACTCCTGCTCGGCGAACTGGGCTGGCAAACCGGCACGCTGTTCACCGTCTGGCTATGGCTGCTGCGCGTCGTCGCCCCCGCCGCCATCCTGATCATCATGTACAACGCCCTCTTCGGCTAAAGCCGACTAGCCCGCATATCTCACCAGCCTTTTCTGACTAGGATTTTTGGGGGCTGTTGGGTGCGTTTGTTTGATCGAGCGTGGTTTCGGTGCGGAAGAACGCGCAGCGAAGGCCTGGATAGGCGGATTTTGGTGCTCGGGGCGGGCGAGATTGTCCCGTCGAGCGGTCTGCGTCGTCGGCGGGGCAAGGGCATCCCTCCGGCGGGGGCCGGTAGCAGCATTGAGGGCTGGCGGACGATCTACGCGGGTGGGGCGCGAGCCGGTCCTTTGCGCAGGGCCTGGG
>JAPOWV010000002.1 GCA_026707445.1 Gammaproteobacteria bacterium | reverse complement strand
AGCTTACCGGTCAGCGCGTGTTCCGAATGGCGCCGCTGCATCACCACTTCGAGGAGGAGGGTTGGTCCGAACCGAAGGTGACGGTCCGATTCTGGATAGTGGCGGTCGTGCTGGCCCTGATGAGTTTGGCGACGTTGAAGCTGAGATGAGGACTCTTGCTTTGGACAACAAGGCTACGGCGTGGATAGAAGCGCTGCCTGAGCGGCGGGCGCTCGTCATGGGAATGGCGAGGAGCGGGATTGCCGCCGCGGGGGCGCTGGCGCGCCTGGGCGCGAAAGTGGTGGCCACGGATCTGGAAGAGGTCCCGGGTCTGGGTGAGCGCCTGCCCCCGGGCGTGGTGCTCGAACTCGGCGGCCACCGGGAGGCGCGTTTCGAGGAATGCGACCTGCTGGTGGTGAGTCCCGGGATTCCGGCGACGAATCGCTACATCGCGCTGGCGAGGGCGTCGGGCGCCGAAGTGATCGGCGAGGTGGAACTCGCCTGCCGGCTTTGTTCCGCGCCCATCGCCGCCGTCACCGGAACGAACGGGAAGACGACGGTCACTACGATGCTTGGTCGGATTCTGGAAGAAAGCGGTTTTCGCGCGCCAGTGGGCGGAAACATCGGAAGAGCGCTCGTCGAGGTGGTGGAGGCGGAGGGCGATGAAGCCGATTTCATCGTCGGCGAGGTGAGCAGCTTTCAACTCGAATGGGCGCCCACGATCAAGCCGAAAGCGGGCGTGATGACCAACGTGACGCCCGACCATCTGGACAGGCATCCCGATATCGATGAGTACGCGGACATCAAGGCGAGGCTGTTCGCCAACCAGGGGGAGGGGGACGCGAAAATCCTGAACGCCGACGATCCGCTGACGGCGCGCTACATGACCCCCGGCCCGCAGAGCGTCCTGGCGTTCAGCCGGAAAGGGCGGGTGCGCCGGGGCGCCTATCTCGAGAGCGGCGATGTGTTTTTGGCCGAAGAGGCCGGATCCGCCCGCGTTTGCAGCGCGGACGAGCTCCTGATCCCCGGCCTCCACAACCTGGAGAATTTTCTGGCCGCATGCGCGGCGGCGCATTTTCTGGGTGCGGGTGCCGCGGCGATGGCGCGCGTGGCGCGCAGCTTCGAGGGGCTGCCTCACCGCATGGAGGTTGTCGGCGAGAGGGGTGGCGTCCGCTGGGTGAACGATTCGAAGGGGACGAACGTGGGCGCCACGGCGATGAGCCTGGAGAGTGTGGCGGGAGATGTGCTCCTCATCGCCGGTGGCGTGGACAAGGGGAGCGACCTGGCGCCCTTGCGCGCCTGGGTGGAGAAGAAGGTCCGGCGCATGATTCTGATCGGCGAGGCGGCGGAGCGCTTTGGCCGTTTTTTCGATGGATGTGCGCCGATCGTCTACGCGAATACGCTGGACGAAGCCGTTCGCATCGCGCACGAGGAAGCGCGGGAGGGCGATACGGTTCTTCTCTCGCCCGCTTGTTCGAGCTTCGATCAGTTTCGCGATTACGCCCACCGGGGCGATGAGTTTCGCGAGATGGCGCAGGGATTGACGGGGAGGGAGGAAACATGATCCACAAACGTATCGACCCCGTCATCTTTTTCGTCTCGCTGGGGCTGGTGGCTTTCGGCGTCGTCATGGTGTTCAGCGCGAGCCACATCCTGGCGCTGGACAGGTACGGCGATGCGTTCTACTTCGTGAAACGCCATGTTTTATGGGCGATTCTCGGGTTCGCCTGCATGTTGGTCATTTCCCAAACGGACCCCCGCCTCCTCCGCAAAATGGCATATCCATTGATGTTCGCTTCCGTCTTCGCGCTTTTGATGGTGTTTGCGCCGGGCATCGGAAAAGAAGCGGGCGGCGCGCGCAGGTGGCTGATGCTGGGCCCCGTCTCCTTTCAGCCGGCCGAAGCCGCAAAGGTGGGATTGGTGATTTTTCTCGCGCATTTCCTGGCGCTCAAGGGCGAGCGCTTGAATCATTGGCTTTACGGTTTTCTCCCGCCGGTCGGGTTCGCGGGAATCATTCTGGCTCTCATGCTGATTCAACCCGATCTAGG
>JAPOWV010000051.1 GCA_026707445.1 Gammaproteobacteria bacterium | reverse complement strand
CCGGTCAATGAACAGGACCATAAGTATACAACTTATTTATGGGACACGACACTAGTCTAAATAATGATGCGGGAAGCGGCGAGTCGCTTGCGTCAACGCTTAAGATGATCGTTGGACCTATCCTGAATGTGTTCACGGCAATGAACCACGGCAAGTTCAACTCCTTCCGAATACTCACTTTCGCGGCTCTCTCGCTCGCGTATGTGTTTTCCTAGGCGCAATCTGGGGGTCCTGAGGAGGGCGTAATCGAAGAGATCGTGGTTACGGCCACGAAGCGCAACGCCCGGATTCAGGACGTGCCCTTTTCGGTGGCGGCAAAGACGGGGGAAGAGATCGCACGCGCGGGCGCCAGGGGCATCGAAGATCTCGCGCTCGGCTTCGCTGGAATGAGCGTTCAGAACCTGGGGCCGGGCCAGAGCCAGGTGGCCATGCGCGGCGTGTCCGCCGGGCAGATCGTTCGCGACCAGCCGGGGGTCAAGGAGCAGGTCGGCATCTACATGGATGACTCGGTGGTTTCGCTTTCTTTGTTCACGCCCGACTTCGACCTGTTCGACCTGAACCGGGTCGAGGTATTGAGGGGTCCGCAGGGAACGCTCTATGGCGCCGGATCGGTGGGAGGCACGGTCCGCTACATCACCAACCGGCCGGAGCTGGAGCGGGACTACGGACTCGTGGAAGCCGAACTCAACTCGGTCGCCGGCGGCGATTCGGGGTGGCACCTCAAGGGCATGGCCAATCTGGCGATATCCGATTCCAGCGCACTGCGGCTGGTGGGATACACAACGGAGTACGGTGGCTACATTGACGCACTGTCGGAAAGCGGGTCGCGGAACGACGATGTCAATACGGGTAGCCGGACTGGCGTTCGTCTATCGCTGCTGTGGGATGTGACCGACCGCGTCTCGGTCTTGCCCAGACTTATCCACCAGCGAGTCGAGGCCGATGGTTTCAACCGGGAGGAGGTCTTCAACCTGTTCGCCAACCCCTACACGACGACCCGGCCGGCCATCCGGCTCGGCGACCGGGAGCAATATCTGCTGCTCGGCGAAGAGTTCGAAGACGAAACCACTCTGTTCGACTTCAAGCTTAGTGCGGGCTTGGACAGTTTCGATCTGACCTCCGTCTCGAGCCTCCTGCGCCGCAAGTTGCTCGCAAGCCGCGATGCGTCGGCCCTCGTTGGCAGCGTCACGGTGTCTCTCGGGTTCCCTCATGAACATGTGGCGATACCGTCCAACCTCCGGGACACGACGGAACTCGACCAGTTCACGCAGGAGATTCACCTGGCTTCGGCAAACGAGTCGCGGTTGCAATGGCTGATCGGGGTGTTCTACTCGGACCTCCAGCGAGACTACGCGCAGCGGCTCCCGACGCCCGGATATGACGCCGTGGTGGATGCCGCGCTCGGGGCGGGCGCCTCCGCCGGCTCCATGAACGGCTACCCGCTTGACGACAGTCCCTACAACTCCGACCTCCCGTACGACATCTCGCAGGTTGCCGTGTTCGGCGAGGCGACTTATGCATTGACCGAGCGCTTCGATTTGACGCTCGGAGGGCGCTGGTACGACTGGCGGGAGGAGCGCAGGTTCTACTCCGGCGGGCTTTTCTCCAACAGCGACCTGCAGACGGACAGCACCGAGGCCAGCGGCTTCAGCCCCCGGCTGCTGGCCAGTTTCCGGTTCAACGAACAGGTGACGTGGAACGCGCAGGCCGCGCGCGGATTTCGTCCGGGCGGCGTCAACGATCCCCTGAACGCAAGCCTGTGCACCGGGTCGGACCTGGCGAACTTCGGCGGTTTCCAGGTCTATGACGACGAGACCATCTGGAACTACGAGACGGGACTCAAGTCCGAGTGGGGCAACGGCGTGCGGCTGAACGCCGCGGTATTTCATGCGGAAATCGACAACCTGCAGGCGACTCTGGATGCCGGCTCCTGTTCCTCGCGAATCTCCCTCAACGTCGAGCAGGCCCACGCCACGGGGATGGAAATCGAATT
The DNA here is from genome assembly GCA_026707445.1 of Gammaproteobacteria bacterium. Taxonomy (GTDB): domain Bacteria; phylum Pseudomonadota; class Gammaproteobacteria; order Steroidobacterales; family Foliamicaceae; genus Foliamicus. The sequence continues at coordinate 12,106 of JAPOWV010000051.1, read as the reverse complement.
GGCCCTTACGCCTGTCCGGGGTCTGGATATCGGTTTCGCCGGTAGCCTGGTCCGGTCCGAGTTCGACTCCACGGTCCTGGCGGAAGAGGGTGGAGTGCTCGGCGGCGTCGCCGATGGTAACCGGCTGGCTTCCGTGCCGGAGATCCAGTTCGCGGCGACGATGAGCTACACGGTGCCGGTGGACCTGTTGGGCGGCAGCGAGCTGTCCGTTTTCGCGAGCGTGCAGCACGTCGGCGACCGCATCACGCAACCCGGCGACCAGGTGGCCGGCGCCGGTCGGTTCGTTTCCGGACTGGCCTACGGTGGCGCGACCGGCATGGAAGTAACGGAACTGGATCTGGAGCTCGACGCCTACACGCTGATCGCGCTGCGTTTCGGGATCGTCAGGGGCGACTGGGAGGCCGCTCTTTACGTCGACAACGTGACCGACGAGAAGGCGGCGCTCTCGTTCGATCGCGAACGGGGCGGCCGCGCGCGGCTGGGCTTCCGGGTCAATCGGCCGCGCACCGTCGGGCTCCTGGTCAGAAGGTCTCTGTAAGCCGGCTGATATGATCCGTTCCCCCACCGGAGGAGCACGCCATGACAACCACGCGCAGAGACACACTGAAGTACACGGGGGCCGCGATTGCAGTGATGTCCGCAGCCCGTGCCGGCGCCGCCGAAACGCGGGCGGAGGGCAACCCCTATGCGGTGAGATCCGGGCCCATGGAAGTGCCCTATGTGCCGAGGCGCGGCTACGCGGACGGACCGTTCGGGCAGGTTCACTTCCGCGACACTGGCGAAGGCAGACCCCTGATCCTGTGTCCACAGGCGCCCCAGACCTCGCGCCAGTTCGAGAACGTGTACGAACCTCTGGCGCGCCGCGGGATTCGGGCCATCGGCGTCGATTCGCCCGGCTTCGGGGAATCGGACCCCACGCCCTTCGTGCCCACGGTCAGTGACTGGGCCGAGGCGGTGCCCGCCGTGCTCGACCTGCTCGGCATCGAAAAGGCCGACGTGCTCGGTCACCACACCGGGGGCATGGTGGCGACGGAAGTGGCCATCCTCTTTCCGGAAAGAGTGAACAAGCTCATCATCAACGGGCCCTTGCCGATGGGCGAGGAAGAACGAAGCAACTTCCTCAAGTTCGTCGAGGAAGGCGAGATCAACTTTGTCCACCAGGCCGACGGCAGCCATATGCAGGACGCCTTCGCCGGCCGCTACCGCATGTACGTGGACGGCGGAGGAACGCCCGATCCGAAGCTCATCACCCGCTACACGGTGGAGCGCTTCCAGGGATACGCGCCGTTCTGGACGGGCCACCACGCTGCGTTCATCTACGACCACAATGCAGCTCTCATGGAGCTCTTGGTACCCACGATGATCCTGACCAACACGGGCGACCAGATTTACGAAAACGCGAAGCTGGCTGCGGAGATGCGCCCCGACTTCGCCTACGTGGAACTTGAAGGCGGCGGCATCGACATCGTCGATCAGATGCCCGAGGAATGGGCCGACGCGGTGGTGGGCTTTCTGACAAAGGCCTGAGCGCCGTGTATTATTCGTTGCGCGTAGCCGGGTGAGGGGGTCTATCCGGTTCTTTTCATGTCTTTTTGGGGGACACCTATGAATTTGCGAAATCTCGTTGCCGCGTCAGTCATGGCCTTGATGGCGGTGCCCGTCGTGCAAAGCGTCTCGGCGCAGGAACTGTCGCTTGAGGAGATCGTCGTTACCGCGCGGAAGCGCGAAGAGAACATCTACGAGATCCCGATCTCGGTGTCGGCGTTTTCGCAGGATCAGCTGGACCAGGCCGGCATCGGCGATTTCCATGAGCTGTCCAAGCTGGTTCCCGGTCTGGACTATCACGGCGTCACGGCCACGGCCGGGCGCGTGAATCCGCAGATCCGGTTTCGCGGAATGAATCAGCAGATCATCACCCCCTCGACCCAGGTGGGCGCCCTGTTCTGGGACGGGTCGTACATCGCGGCCGGTGGCGGCTTCCTGCCGATCACGGACGTGGAGCGCGTCGAAGTCATCAAGGGACCCCAAACCGCGTACTTCGGGCGCAACACGTTTTCGGGCGCCGTCAACTACATTCCCCGGCTTCCCGGAGACGAGTGGGAAGCGGACCTGACGCTTCAGTATTCGCCGTCACAGCACGATGAATACATTGTTGGCATCGGCATAGGCGGCCCGATCTCGGACCGGGTGGGCCTGCGCCTTTATGCCGGTTACGAGCAGAACGCCGGCGATTTCAATTTTCAGGACGGCTCGCCCTTCGGCATTCAGCAGGACCTCACCTTCAACGGCACGCTGACCATTGACGTCACCGAAGACTTCCGCCTGAAACTCACCGGATACTACGTGGACGCCGAGGATGGCGGTGTTAACGGCGGTGTCGATTCAAGGTTTCACGGCACCGCGGCCGGCGATTGCGGAATCGTCTACACGGGCGAGTATCTGAATCCGGCCACCGGCGCACGGACTCCCTTTACCCGTACTATCGCCACCGAATTCGGCGGGTCCCACTTATGGTGCGGCAGATACCCCGACGGCGAGCACCTCGTGTTCGGAATAACACGGAATCCTGAGGGCAATTTCCCTTTCGGCCAGAAATTTGGCGGTCGTGTTCTTGACGAACTTCACCCACTGCTCAGGGAATACGACATCCTGAAGAATCCGCCGGACGAATTGGGTGGATTCAACCGGACCTACCGCGTTCAATTGAGCGGCGAATACGATGTTGCCGGTCACACACTTTCGTTCCAGGCTTCGCTGGCGGACACGGGAACCATTAACAACGTGGACTTCTGGTATGGCGTTCCATCAATCCCCGGCACGTCTTTTGCTCTTGGGACTCAGATTGCCACGAAGGAAAACTATTACGAGGCCCGGATCGCCTCGCCGCAGGATCAAAGGCTCCGGTATCTCGTTGGCGTCAGCGATTATGACCAGCGCTATCGGGCCGGCTGGCTTGCGACCCGGTCGCAGCTGGATCCGGACTCGCCTGTCGGCGCGAGGGTGGACTTCCAGGACAACGGGACCACGGCACTGTTCGCATCGGTGGACTACGACCTCACCGAGGATCTGACGGTGTCGGTGGAAGCCCGGTACACCGATGAAGAAGCGATAGCGGTCCTGCTGGGCAATAACTCCAATGCCCCCTGTTCATTCACGACCGTGTGTAATGAGCGGAACGAATACACCGATTTCATCCCCCGTGTGATTTTCAGCTACCAGGCGTTTGAAGGGGCAACTACCTACTTCAGCTATTCGTACAGTTCCCTGCTTGGCGTGGCCACGCAGGCCGGGTTGGTCAACAGCGTCGCGCCGGAAATCATCCCGGCCGATCAGTTGGCCGTGCTGGGCCTGTACACGCCGCCCCAGGAAAACACGCAATACGAGTTCGGCTGGAAACAGCAGACGCAAAACTGGGGCTTTACCGCTGCGGTCTTTTACATCGACTGGAAATACCAGCCCTTCGCGTCCGTGATTCTGCTTCCCACGGGTGGGACGACATCCTTCCGGGGCCCGGGCAATTCCAAGTACAAGGGCATCGACCTGGAAGCGCAGGGCAACCTGACGGACTGGTTCAACATTCGCGGCACGCTCACCTACGTGGACGCGATCATGGAGTCGTTCTCTTCGCGCGGGTCGAACGAGTTTGTGGTGCTCGGATCGGGTGCGCTGTCCGTCGTCAACGACGGCAACGAGGCGCGCAACACGCCGAAATGGACGGCGTCATTGAGCCCGACCTTTCTCGGTGAATTCGTCGGACGTGAATTCTTCTTCCGCACCGATTTCTTCTACGAGAGCCCGAAGTGGGCGGACTACTCGGAATTCAACCGGACCAAGTCAATGTTCAAGATCAACGCCCGCGTGGGATTCGATCTGACCGAAAACAGCACAGTAGAGGTTTTCGGCACCAATCTGACCGACAACAAGGTCCTGCCCAACACCAACGGCACGACCAGCGGTCCCGGCGGCAGTCGCAAGGCTTTCACGGCCGGTTACCTGAGGCGGGAATACGGGGTGCGCGTGAGGGCGTCCTTCTGAGGCCGGTTCAGGCCTTCCTGAACCGCCAGCCGTACAGCATGCGCCCGTAGAAGTTGAACCACTTTTTCGCTTCGGGGTCTTCGAAGGGGTAGTCGGCGCCGAGTTGCCTGGCCGCGATCAGGCCGGTCACGAAACAGGTTTCCTGGCTGTTGATCAGCGTGTGCGCGCCGCAGTGCCAGCTTCGCCGCTTGCCCTGGATGGCAATCCTTCTCGGCATCCCCCCGCCCGCTTGTTCGACCTATTTTTCCGTTGATGCCGCGACGACGGTGCCCTGGGCAACCGCGCAAAGCGTTTCCCCGCCGTCGTCGGAAACCGCGAAGACCTTGCTCTGGCAAACGGCCTGGCGCCGGCTTACGGCCGTGGTGCGCGCGCGTGCGACGACCCGGCCGCCCACGGCGGGCCGGACGAAGTTGATCTTGAATTCCGACATCAGAACATCGCCGCCGAGCGCAAGGCCGCCCGCGAAGGCCATCGAGTTGTCGGCCAGGTAGCTGAGGACCCCGCCGTGGGCAAACCCGTGCTGCTGCGTCAGCTCATCGGTGATCGTCAGGGCGATCTCGGCGCTGTCGGTCCCTACCGATTCCAGCGAAGCTCCCAGGTGCCCGCTGAAGGGCTGGGAGTCGAAGATCTGCCGGGCGAGCTTCTCCAGAGTGCTCATGGCGCGCCATCTTATCCGCAACTAAAGCGGCTGGGAACGCGCTTCCCGCCAGTGATGGCAGGCAACGCGATGCGACGCCGAGACGCCCTCGCCGGGCGGCCGGGTGCGCGCGCATTCGGGTGTGGCGATCGGACAGCGGGTGCGGAAAACGCAACCCGACGGCGGATCCAGCGCCGACGGGATTTCGCCGCGCAGAGCGTCGGCAATGTCCAGCGGTCCGCGCTCGGGATCGGCCTCGGGGATCGCTTCGATCAAGGCCCGGCTGTAGGGGTGCCGGGGGTTTTCGAACAGCTCGTCGCGCGGGGCGATTTCCATCAGCCGGCCGAGATACAGCACCATCACGCGATGCGACATGTAGCGCAGCACCGACAGGTCGTGGCTGATGAACAGGATCGCGATGCCGGTTTCGCGCTGCAGCCGGCGAAGCAGGTTGCAGATCTGAGCCTGTATGGAAACGTCGAGCGCGCTGACCGGTTCGTCGCAGACCAGCAGCTTCGGCCCGGTGATCATGGCGCGCGCGATGCTGATGCGCTGACATTGGCCTGAGCTGAACTCGTTGGGATAGCGGCCGGTCATTTCGGCCCGCAGGCCCACCCGTTCGAACATGTCTGCCACCGCAGCCCGGCGTTCCTGCGCGGACATGTCCGCGCCATGCACGCGCAGCGGCTCGGCGACGATCTCGCCGACCGGCATGCGCGGGTTCAGGGCGGACAGCGGGTCCTGAAACACGATCTGCAATTCGCTTCGCAGTTTCGTCATCGTGGCTGCATCCGCCCGGGCCAGGTCCATGCCGCGCCAGAGAACGCGTCCGGCCGAGGGAGTGACCAGTTGCAGGACCGCCTTGCCGAGCGAGGTCTTTCCGCAGCCCGTCTCGCCCACGATTCCCAGCGTTTCGCCTTCGGCAAGCTCGAAACTGATGTCATTGACCGCGCGCAGCGTCCGCGCGCGCGAACCGAATACGCCGGCGCGGCGTTGCTCGTAGTCAACGCAAAGGGACCGGACGCTGAGCAGCGGCGGGGTCACGGCGAAACGAGGTGGCAGGCGGCCGCATGTCGCCCTCGCGTGCCGCCCAGCAGCGGACGCTCGGCGAAACAGCGGTCCATCACGTGTTCGCACCGCTCGGCGAACGCGCAGCCGCGCGGCGTTACGAGCGCGTCGGGCGGCTGCCCGGGGATTGCCGGAAGATCGGTCGCGGGGTCGGTAGCGAGGCTGGGCAGCGAGGCGAGCAGACCCGCCGTGTACGGGTGCTTCGGCGCATTGAACACTTCGCGCGTCGTTCCCGATTCGACCGGCCGACCGCTGTACATGATCAGGATGCGATCGCAAAGCCCTGCGGCGACGGCCAGGTCGTGCGTGATCAACACGACCGAGGTGTTTGCGAGGCGCCTTAGTTCGGCGAGCAGTCCGAGGATCTGTGCCTGGATCGTCACGTCTAGCGCGGTGGTCGGTTCGTCGGCGATCAGAAGATCGGGCCGGCAGATCATCCCCAGCGCGATCATCACGCGCTGGCGCATGCCGCCCGACAGTTCGAACGGATACAGGTCGAGGCAGTGCTTCGGATCGGGCAAACGCACGGTTTGGAGCATTTCCAGGGCCTTTTCGCGCGCCTGACGGGCGTTCATGCCGAGATGCCGGCGCGCCGATTCTTCAAGCTGGCGGCCGATGCGCAGCGTGGATGTGAGCCCGGACAGCGGGTCCTGGAACACCATGGCGATGCGCCTGCCGCGCAACGTGTCGAGTTCGCGCCGCGGCGCGTTCAGGATTTCGCGGCCCCGGTACCGCACCGAGCCCTCGACGCGCGCGTTTTCGGCGAGCAGCCCCAGCGCGGCGAGAAAGGTCTGGCTCTTGCCGGCGCCCGATTCGCCGACCACTCCCAGGCATTCGCCTTCGGCCACTACCAGGGAAAGCTCGCGGACGGCGGTCAACTCGGCGTCTCCAACGTCGAAGCGCACAGTCAGGTCGCGAATTTCCAGCAGTGGAGTCATGGCCGGGCGCTAGCGGTGCGAGGGGTCGAGCGCGTCGCGCAGCCCGTCGCCGATGAAGTTGAAGCAGAACATCGTGATCGCCAGCAGCGTCGCTGGAAACAGGATCAGCCAGGGCGCGGTATCGAGCTGACCCACCGCCTGCGAGATCAGCAGCCCCCAGCTCGTCAGCGGCTCCTGCACGCCCAGCCCGATGAAGCTCAGGTAGCTCTCTATCAGGATGTTGGTGGGGATCAGCAGCGTCACGTAGACGACGACCGGGCCGACCACGTTCGGAATGATGTAGCGGCGCAGAATCGCCGGTTTCGAAAGCCCGATTGCGACGGCCGACTCGACATATTCCTTGGCCTTCACGCTCAATGTCTGTCCGCGCACGATGCGCGAGAGCGTCAGCCACTCGACCGCGCCGATGGCGACGAATATCAGGAAGATGTTGCGCCCGAAAACGGTCACCAGGATGATGATGAAGAACAACAGCGGCAGCGAATACAGTATGTCGACGATGCGCATCATGAAACCGTCGGTGCGCCCGCCCGTGAACCCGGCGACGGCGCCGTAGCCGACCCCGATGCCGAGCGCGACCAGCGTCGTCATCAGGCCGATAGTCAGCGAAATGCGCCCGCCGTAGAACACCCGCACGAACTGGTCGCGGCCGTTGGCGTCGGTACCGAACCAGTGCCAGTTCTCGAGGCTCGGGGGCAGCAGGATGTTCTCCCAGGACGCTTCTTCGACCGCATGCGGCCAGAATGCCGGGATCAATACGGAAGCGAGTGCGATGGCCAGCAGCACGCCGATGCTGACCATCGCGGCGCGGTTGCGCCGGAAACGCCGCCCGGCCTGGCGCCAGAGCGAGCCGGACAGCTCGCCGCCCGCCGCCCGGCGCAGGGTCCGCGACCGCAACAGCCCGCCGGCGTTCACCGGTAGGTCCTCCGCACCCGCGGGTCCAGCGCCGCGTAGGCGAGGTCCGACATCAGGTTCAGCAGGATGATCAGCGTGCCGTAGACGATGACGATTCCCATGACCAGCGGATAATCGCGGTTCAGCGCGCCCTGGATGAAATAGCGTCCCACGCCCGGCAGGTCGAAGATCAGCTCGATGACCAGCGAACCGGTCATGATGCCGGCCAGCGCCGGACCCAGGTAGCCGACCAGCGGGACCGCCGCCGACTGCAGCACGTGGTTGATCACCACCTGGCGTTCCGGCAGGCCCTTGGCGCGGGCCGTGCGCACGAAGTTCGCTCGCAGGACCTCAAGCATTCCGCCGCGCATCAGCCGGGCGATGATCGCGAGCTGCGGCAGCGCCAGCGCGATGACCGGCAGCACCATGTTGGCGGCCGCGCCGTCGTTCCAGCCGGCGACCGGCAGAAGTTTCAGGTAGAGCCCGAAGAACAGCGCGAGGATCGGCGCCGTGACGAAAGAGGGGATGGCGATGCCGGTCATCGCCATCGTCATCGTGGCGTGATCGAAAAGCCGGTTGTGCCGCAGCGCGGCGACGATCCCGCAGGTTGCGCCCAGCAGCAAGGCAACAAGCATCGCGGTGACGCCGAGCCTGGCGCTGACCGGTAGCCCGATCGCGATGAGCTCGGTTACGTTGAAGTCCTCGTAGACCAGCGAGGGCCCGAAATCGCCCTGCAGCACGTTGGCGAGATAGATCCGGTATTGCTCCAAAAGGGGCTGGTCGAGGCCGTAGGCGCGGTAGAGGTTCTCCAGCACTTCGGGATCGAGGTCCGCTTCCGTGTCGAAGGGCCCGCCGGGCGCCGCGCGCATCAGGAAGAACGACGCGGTCGCGATCGCGAGCAGTGTCGGGATTGCGACGGCGAGCCGCCTCAGCGTGAATGCGAGCATCGCGCGAGCATAGCAGCCAGCCCGGCGAAGAACGGCTTAGGCCGGCGGTTGGCTACTGTTTTACGCGGTGGAGGTAGCGGGTGGCGGTCATGCCGCGGGAGTTGGGCGTGTAGCCGCGGATGTCGGGGGCCACCAGGTTGCGGTGCACCATGAAGTACAACGGCATCACGGGATAATCCGCCAGCGCCATCGCTTCGGCCTTGCGATACGTCGCCAGGCGGGCGTCCCGGTCAAGCAGCGCCTCCGCCACGGTGATCAGCCGATTGAACTCGGCATTGTGATAACCGGAATAATTGGTCGTGCTGCCGGATTCGAGAATGAAGAGAAACGTTTCGGGGCTGTCGGTGGGGGAGAACCAGGTGAACCGCGCCGCGGTGTAGTCGCCCGTTCGCACCGAGCGATAGAGCGTGCCGAAGTCGGTGAACAGGAGTTCCGTGTTGACGCCGATATCACGCCAGATCGCCTGCAGCGCGATCGCAAGGCGGCGGTTTTCTTCCGGCGGTTCGTAGCGCAGTTCGAACGTCAGCGGCCGGTCCGGCCCGTAGCCCGCGGCTTCGAGCAGCGAACGCGCCTCGGCCAGCCGGTCGGGCATCGGCTGGCGGGCGTAGTCGGGCACCGGGTGGTCGTAGTTGCTGACGACGGAAGGCGTCATCGTGTAGGCGACCGGGACGCCGACCACCATGATCCGCTCCGCGATCTGCTGCCGGTCGACGGCGATCGTCAGCGCCCGGCGCACCCGCACGTCGTCGAACGGCGGCTTGCGGTTGTTGAAGGTGATGTAGCTGATGCCGAGCGCGGGCCAGATCTTGAGCTGGCCGGGCAGGTTTTCCTCGATCCACTCCATCCGGTCGGCCGGGAACGTGAGCAGAAAGTCGAGATCGCCCGCCAGGAACCGGCGCATGGCCGTCTCCGCGTTGTTGGTCGGGAAGTACTGCACGGTCTCGATTTCGATTTGGTCGGCGGCGTAGAAGTGCGGGTTCTTCTCCAGCTTCAGGTACGACTGCGGAACCCATTCGGCGAGGCGGTACGGTCCGGTGGTGACCAGCCGGCCGGGGCGCGACCAGCGGCGGCCGTGCTCTTCGATGACGGCCTGTGGCATCGCCGCAGCCGCGTAGTTGCTGAGCTTCTCCAGCAGCGTCGGGTCGGGCCGTTGCAGCTCGATGACGAAAGTGCGCTCGTCCTCGGCGCGCACGCCGAGTTCGGTCGGATCGAGTTCGCCGCTCATGATGCGTCTGCCGTTCCGGATCGAATAGAAGAAGGACCCGAACCGCGTGCGGTTCCCGGGCGTCAGGAGCCGGCGCATGGTGTAGACGAAGTCCTTTGCGGCGATCGGCGAGCCGTCGGACCACTTGAGGTTCTCGCGCAGATGGAAACGGTAGGTCAGGCCGTCCTCGCTGATCTCCCAGGCTTCGGCGGCGCCGGGCATCAGCCGGCCGGCCGAGTCGTAAGAGGTCAGCCCGGTGAAGAGATCGCGCATGATCGTTGACGAGGCGCCGGATACGACCTGCGGATCGAGACTGTTCGGTTCGGCCACGGCGCCGCGGCGCAGCGTGTCGGCCGCCACGACGTTGACCAGCAGCAGCGCCGTGCATGCAATCGCCGCGCTACGGAAGGCGATCATCGGCCGGATCATGTGGCGGCAGTCGGCCCGCCGTTCGCCAGCATCGTCGCAACGTCGTCCTCCACGGCGGTGCCGGCGAAGAACTCCGGGTCCATGCTTGCGAACAGCCGCGCGGGGTTGTGGAACACGAAATCGGCGAAATCCTCGTCGCTCAGCAATCCGTCTTCGACGAGTTCATGCGCTTCCACGAGCACGCCGGCCATGTCGGTGACGTCCCAGTGGCCGAAGTCCGACGAAAACATCGCATTGAGCTTGCGCCCGCCCGGCAGGACCCGCGTGTCGAACGCGGTCACGTTCATCCGGTCGTCCGCCTCGCAACCGTAGTAGAAGTTCGGCACCAGCCGGTCGAGCAGGTCGTCGATGCTGTTGACGTTGGCGGCGGCGAAATCATCGACGCCGTCGCGCTCGACCACGTTGCGCAGGATGGCGCCCTTGGGCAGGCGTCCGGACAGCACCTCGCCGCCGTACTGCTCGAACAGCGCTCCCATGAGCTCCCGGTCGATCTTCGCCGGGTTGAACTGTTCGATGGCTTCGGCGCTGCGCTTCTCCCAGCGCTCCTTCAGATCGCAGACCAGGCTGGCGCCCCAGGCCACGCCGCACTCCAGGAACGCGAAATTGAGGTCCGGGAAGCGGTGGGTCACGCCGCCGAAGAACAGCGCTTTGGCGAAGGCGTGGCCGGCATCGGCGAAGTGCCCGGTCTGGTTGAACATGTAGTTGCTGATGGACCGGCGCATGTGCATGCCCTGGCCGACCGCGTGGGCGGTCACCGGCACCTTGAGGTCCACGCAGCGCTGCCACAGCGGGTCGTAGTCGTAGATGCTGTCGATCGCCAGCGTATCCACCCAGAACGCGTAGGGCCTCAATTCCGGGTCCCGCTCGTGGACCGCGCCGATCGGCCGTTTCACGAGGTTGATGAACATCGGCACCTTGAAATTCAGTTCTCCGAGCGCGTAATCCAGCTCCTCGATGGCTTCGTCGGGCGTGTGGCAGGGAATGACCGCCGCGGGCGTCAGGCGGTCCTCGAAACCCCGGTAGATGTCCGCCATCATCAGGTTGTGGGCCCGGCAGGCCGCGCGGCGCACCTCGTCGTCGGCGATCTCGGGCAGCAGGAAACCGATCGTCGGATAGACCACGGCGTAGTCGATGCCCATCTCCGGAAGCCGCTCGTGCATGAGCTTCGGCAGCATGGCGGTGGCCAGGTCGGTGGTGTTCTCGGCGGGCGCGGCCCAGAAGGCGGGACGGATGAGGTTGTGGTGGCGCCGCTGGGCGTGGTCCATTTCGTACCAGCTGCGATTGTTCTGGCGGCGCAGGCTCGTGAACATCTTCTCGGACATTTCCGGGCCGCCCACCTGCTTGATGTAATCGAAGATCACCGGGAACAATTCCACCATGTGCCCGTCCGTGTCGATGACGGGGTGGTTCAGACGCTTGCGAAGCTCGCTTGACGGTGATGACTTCGCTTTACCCATGACCGTATTGCTCCGGCTGGCGACTCAGGCTGCGGCTTGCACGTCGCTTGCCAGCATTTGCGCGACGTCGTCCTCCACGGCCGTGCCGGCGAAGAACTCCGGGTTCATGCCCGTGAAAAGTCGTGCGGGATGGCGGAACACGAAGTCGGCGAAATCGTCGTCGCTGATCAGGCCGTCTTCGACGAGTTCGTGCGCTTCGCTCAGGATCCCGGTCATGTCGGTGACGTCCCAGTGGCCGAAGTCCGACGAGAACATCGCGTTGAGTTTGCTTCCGCCCGGAATGAGCCGGGTATCGAACGCGATCGCGTTCATCCGGTCGTCCGCCTCGCAGCCGTAGTAGAAGTTCGGCACCAGCCGTTCGAGCAGATCGTTGACGCTGTTGACGTGGGCAGCCGCGAAATCGTCTTCGCCGTCGTGCTCCGACACCTTTCTCAGGAAAGCGCCCTGCTGCGCGCGACCGGACAGGACCTCGCCGCCGTACTGCTCGAACAGCGATC
>JAPOWV010000056.1 GCA_026707445.1 Gammaproteobacteria bacterium | reverse complement strand
GCACGACATGAGGCCCACGGTGTCCAGGTTCATGGTGAGCATCATGGTGCGCGCGCCCATGCGCGCCGCGGCCAGGGCCGCCTCGCATCCGGCGTGTCCGCCACCCACGACGATGACGTCATACGAGATAGTCAACTGAAAACCTCCAGAAATTCATATAATCCCAAATAATTCTCTGCTATATATCTAAATTTATTGTCTTTTTTCTGTCGTTGTTATATTATTTTCATTTTCCGATGCAAAACGTGGAAAAAATCCTGTCCAGAAGCGCTTCTCCGTAATCCCTGCCCAGGAGTTCTGCGAGCGCGGTCTGCGCTTCGTTCAGATGAACCGCCACCAGTTCGGGGGAAAGCTCCCCCTCGGCCCCCGCCCTGGCGCTTTTCACGGCTTCCAGGCATTTCGCGATCTGGCCGTGATGGCGCTCCCGCGTGAGAACGGAATCCGCGCCCGAAAGCCCGTCTTCATCCATCAAAACACGCGCCACCTCCTCGCGCAACTCAGGCAGCCCCTCGCCCGTGAGCGCCGAGATGAAGAGCGGCTCACAGGCTTGAGGCGCGGATTCTTTCAAAGCCGCGCGGGCGTGCTTTTGCATTTCAAGGGTGGATTTATCTATCTTATTGATAACAAACATGTTTTGGCAGTTCAGCGCACTCGCCTCCCGAACCGCCCACGCCAATTCGGGGTCGCCCGCCGTGACGTCCAGGACCATCAGGCTGATATCCGCTTCACCCGCCGCCTTGCGGGCGCGTTCGGTGCCTTCGAGCTCCACCGGGTCGCCCGTGTCTCGCAGGCCCGCCGTATCGATGAGACGCACCGGCGCGCCGCCGAAGTCGCAGATCTCTTCCACCGTGTCGCGCGTGGTGCCGGGAATCTCGCTCGTGATGGCGCGGTCCGCCCCCAGAAGCGCGTTCAAAAGCGTGGATTTCCCCGCGTTGGGCCTGCCGAGTATGGCGGCGCGCGCGCCCTCTCTCAGGATTCTGCCGGAGCGGTAGCTCTCGATGAGCCTCCCGAGCGCGGTTTCTGTCTCCGCGAACAGGCTTGCGAGCTCCGCGCTTCCCATCGGCGCGCCCGAAACAGAAGGCCCCGCGCCCGGCTCGAACTCATCCGGGAAATCAATCGCCGCCTCGATGTGCGCGCCCGCCTCCACGATTTTCTCCCAAACCTCTTCCAGGGCTCTGGAAAGGCGTCCTTCCAGGTGATGAAGGGCTGCTTTCGCCGCCTTTTCGGTTTGCGCGCTTACGAGATCAGCCACCGCTTCGGCCTGGAGCAGATCGATCTTCCCCTCCAGGAAGGCGCGCCGGGTGAACTCGCCTTCTGCGGCCGGCCTGGCGCCCATCTCGCAAGCGATTCGCAGGATGGTCCCCACGATGGCCGGGCCGCCGTGGCAGTGCATCTCGACCACGTCCTCGCCGGTGACCGAATCGGGCGCCTGATGATAGAGCGCGAGTCCCTCGTCGAACGCCTGGGACCCATCCACGAAGCGCCCCAGCACGGGCCGCCCCCTCGGAAACGCGCTCCGCTCTTTTCTGGGCTTGAAGATTCCCTCGAGGATGGGGAGCGATTTCGCCCCGCTCAGGCGGACGACCGCGATGGCCCCGCGCCCGGGCGGCGTGGACAGCGCGACGATGGTCTCCCTCTCAAGATCTCTCATCCGCCTCATCGTCTCCATCGCTTGAGGATGCACGCCTGATCGCGCGCAGCTTCCGCCCGTAATGAAGCGGATTTGCGGCTCGATTGCAAGGGGTTGCTTCTCTCTTGAGGGTCAACTCCGGCAATCCAGGAGAGGCTTTGGGGTCGGACAGGCACGGAGGCCTGTCGCCAAGGGTCCATCTGGACAAAGGGTAGTGGGATTGCGAACCAGCCCCTACTTTTTCCCGGTACGGTCCGCCAGTCCGCGCAGGAGGGTTTTCCGGGAGACGGCGCCGACCACGGCGCCCGCATCGTCCACCACCCGCAGCGGGGCATCGCTCTCGATGCACTTGGGCAGCATCTCCTGAAGCACGGTGTCGAGCGAGACGGTCGGCCCGGTCGTCTCGCTGCGCGGCGGCGTC
>JAPOWV010000079.1 GCA_026707445.1 Gammaproteobacteria bacterium | reverse complement strand
CGGGGAGTATACTCAAGCGCGTGGCGGAAAAAGGCTTCCCGAGGCTACGAATGCGGTCCGTGACGGCATTGGGCGCAGTGGCCGTAGCCCTTGCCGGATGCGGCGGAACCGTCAACCTGAGCGCCAACTTTCCGGCGCCCATGACCAAGCGCCTGCCGCTCACGGCGCAGGTTCAATACCCGGAAAGCCTTCGCGAGTTCTCGCACATGGAAGAAGCGCTCGACACCACCCGCTGGACCATCGCGCTCGGCGGCCCCAGCATGCGCATGCTCGACAGCGTCCTCGGATCCTGCCTGACGCTCCTCCCGGCGGGCGGCGCCGGATCTGGCCCCGACCTGATCATCGAACCGGAGATCATCCGCTTCGAGTTGAGCGTGCCGGGGGCTTCCAAGGTGGACATTCCCGCCGCCTGGGTGGAATTCGACATCCGCATCATGGGCGCCGACGGCGCCCCCCTGACCCGTCTGAAGATTCCCGGTTACGGCGAGAGTTCGCACGGGGGCGGAGGGTTGGGCAGAAACCTCAGCGAAGCGGCCGAATACGCGCTGCGCGACGCGGGAGCGACGCTGACGCAGGAACTGGGCCAGGACGCTGCTATCCTTGCGCTTATCGGGAGCCGATCATGATTTGCGTGGATAAAGCCGTGCGTTGGATGCGATCGATCGCCCCGGCGGTGCTGCTGGGCCTGGCGGCGGGGGTGGCGCCATCCCTGGCGCCGGCCGAAGAGGAAGCGGAGTCGCTGGTACTGCTCCGTACGAGTTACCTGGCGGGAAACCGTACCGAGGAAGCGTTCGTCAGTTGCGTCTCGAAGAAGCTCCGCTCGGGCGGGAAACGTCCGAATGTCCATCCCGAGCGTGAATTCGTCGATGAACTTTATCCGTGGCTGGAGCCGCGCACGATGCCGCGCGAAAGCGCCGACCTGAGCGAATTCATGGGACGGCCGGGCGTCGGCGAGGCGATCCGCCGAAAGGGCGTGCGCTACATGGTCTGGCTGAGCGGGCAGACCCTGCGCGAGGGCAGCGGCGGCAGCCTGTCCTGCGCGGCGGGTCCCGGCGGCGCGGGCTGCTTCGGGGTGGCCTGGTGGCAGAACAACTCCGAGTACACCGCGTCGGTATGGGACATGGACGAACTCAGCGACATGGGCGCGATGAAGGCGAACGTGCGCGGCACGTCCGTCATACCCGCGCTGGTCATCCCCGTTCCGATCATTGCGCGCACCCGCGAGAAAGCCTGCGACAGCCTCGCGAGCCAGTTGCGCGACTACCTCGAACTCGACTGATCGACCCCGCCCTTTCGCGCCTCCTTCTTTCGGGAGGCGCCATCCATGGCTTGGTTTCGCTATCCCTGCTTCAACACTCCCGCAAGAAGGAGGCGCGAAAGGGCTAAGGCGACCGTCGTTTCGGGAAACTATTTCCAGCGGGACTTGTCGGACAGGTAGACGCCTGCGTCGTCCAGGTCGGTCGGCAGGTACTCCGAGAACAGGTTCGGCCCGAACTTGGGCACATAGCGATCATAGACCGGACGGTAGAGGTCCCAGTGCACGTCCGGAATCCTGTTGCGCGCCCGGTAGGCGGCCAGCGGAATCGTCGCGCTGATCGGCTGCTCGAAGCCGCTCCTGGCTTCCGCCAGCGTTTCGCCACCCGGCCCCCAGATGCCGGACCCGCCGCCCCCCGTGTCGCCGAACACGCCCCGCGTGCCGGGCGAATGAGCGTTGTTGACCAGGGCCGTGTAGATACCGTTGTGCATCGCGCCGGACCGCACGTCGAGGTGGTTGAAGCCTCCCGTGGCGGTGCGCAGCATCAATTCGCAGCCTTTCAGGGCGAATGCGCGGATCAGTTCCGGCTCGCGCTGCACCGCGGTGGTGCAGATATTGCCGAACTTGGTGCGCGTGACCGGGATCACCTCGTCCTCGCCGTACATCTCCACGTATTCGTCGAGGACGTTGTAGATGGTCGTGGTCATCAGTTCGATGGTGCGCGCACCAGCCTGGAACACGCCCTTGATGTTGCGCGCCTTCCAGTGCCGCGCCAGCACCTCGCCGTCGTCGCCGATGATCGTGGTGATGGACAGGTTGTGCCCGGGCCAGTCGCTGTCCTTCACGTAGCTGCCGAACACGATGAAGCAGCCGTATTCCCTAGCCTTCTTCGAAATCTCCTCGGTCTCCTCGCCCGGCACTTCGATGGCGATGCGCTGCACGTCGTCCCGGTTCCAGTGGAACCGGAAACCGGTAATAGGAAACTCGTGGAAAAACAGGATGTTCTTAGGTAAACCTGAAGCCTGTGCCATGTCGATCAGATCCAGCATGTGGTTCAGGTTGCGGCGTTTGCCGGGCGCCGGGTTCGTCTCGTCGACCGGCCGAACCACCGACTGCACCACGCACAGGCGCACGTTGTCCCTGGCCAGCGGCACGGTAGCGTAGGTGCCGTCGGCGTGAACGGATACGTCTTCGCCGCCGCCGTGCTCCGCGCCTGTCGCCCTGCGCGCCGCGATACCGCCGGCCGCCGCCGTCAGGCCCGTCAGGGCGGCTCCCCGCAGCAGGCTCCTGCGGTCGATGCCTGTTCCCTTCGTCATGGTTACTCCTCCCACGCAATTCGAAACGAAGTTGCATTCTAAGGCTTGTTGCGCACAATCGGATGCCGTGGGAATGCTCAGGCGATTTTCGCTGCCGTGGATGGCGGGCTCGGCCGGCGCGCTGCTGCTGGGACTGCTGGCGGGCCCGATCGTGGCCTACTGGCTGGGCGGCAAGATCGCCGGCGAATACGCCGACCCGGGGGGCCTGCTGGTTTTCTGGACCAGCATCTACGGCGACGCGTTCGGTTTCGGGGGCGCGGGGCTGATCTTTCTGCTCGGACCGCTGCTGATGTTCCAGATCGGCTGGGCGGCACTCCTGGTCTGGCGCAAATTCGTTCGCTAGAAACACCGTGTAGCGTCTTCGCCATTGCCTGCCGGGAGCGTCTGAGGCAGGGATGCCGAAGCCGAGCCCACAGGGATGTGCTTGCCGGCGTATCCCGGCAGGCAATGGCGAAGACGCTACACGCTATCGACTACGGCCAGAAATAGGCGCCGACGCCGGCCAGCGACGCCCAGAACAGACAGAGCGGCGCCCACCGCCAGGCCGCCCGGCTCAAGTGCCCCCACATGGCCATTCCGCCCAATGCCGAACAGCCGCCGAACATGGCCGTCGCCACGATGAGAAGGGGCAATTCCGCCTCGAGGCGCGGGTAGTCGTCCATGATCACCCAGAACGTAAAACAGACGATGGCAAGCCCGGCGAATATGGCCACGCAACTGCCGAGAAATACGCCGAGAAGAATACCGAAGGGACGCATGCTGCTGGTATGATCCGCCGGGAACAAAAACGACTGCTCTGCATGCGAATCATAACTGCGCGCACACGGGGCCCGGCGAAAAAGGCGACTCCCGCGGCCCTTGCAATGCTGCTGGCGTTCGGCGTCCAGGCGCAGGCTTACGCCGCCACGGGCGAACGCCCCGAGACTCTGCGTATCACCGACGGCCACCGGGAAACGGTCCAGCGCGTCGTGTCCTATGCCGAGCGGGCCCATTACCAGAACATCGCGGTGGACGACAGCCTGTCGAGAGAAACGCTGCGCAACTACATCGACCTGCTGGACGGCCAGAAGCTGTATTTCCTCAAGCACCAGGAGGACTATTTCCTCGACCGCTACGGCGCCCGGCTGGACGACGCGATGCAGCGCGGCGAGCTGGATCCCGTTCTCGAAATCTACCGGCTTTTCCGGGCGCGCATGACCAGCTATTTCGACTTTGCGCTGGAATACCTCGAAACCGAACCGGAACTGAACACGGACCGGGCCTGGATCCGCCGCGGCGACGACAGGCCGCGGCCGGCCAGTCAGGACCAGATGCACGAAGTCTGGCGCGACCGGGTCCGCCACGAACTCATCAATCTCGTTCTGGACGAGCGCAGTTTCGAGGAAGCCGCCGAGGCGCTGCGCAAGCGCTATGAGCGGCAGCGCAAGACCCTGTATGCGCAGGACGCCGACGACGTGTTCTCCGTCTTCATGAACGCCTTCACGCACACCCTGGACCCGCATTCCACCTACTTCTCACCGCACAACTACGAGGAGTACCGCATCCAGATGAGTCGCGCCTACCACGGCATAGGCGCTTCCCTGGGAGCGGAGGACGACTACGTTCTGGTGCGCGAAGTGCTGCCCGGCGGGCCCGCCGACAAGGACGGGCGGTTGCGGGCCGGCGACCGCATAACCGGCGTGGACAGCACCGGTTCGGGCGAAGTGACCGACGTCGTGGGATGGCGGCTCGAGGACGTCGTGGAGTTGATCCGCGGGCCTTCGGACACGCCGGTCGTTCTGCGCATCGTGCCCGGGGGCGAAGCCGCCGGGAGCGATTCGTTCATGCTGGACCTGACGCGCGGACGCGTTCGCCTGATGGGGGCGGAAAAGGAGTTGCTCAACATCGAGCGCGACGGGTCCAAATTCAGCGTCGGAGTGGTGCGGATCCCCAACTTCTACTTCGACATGGAGGGCCGCCAGGCGGGGCTGGAGGACTATCCCAGCTCGACCCGCGACGTGAAGCGCCTGATCGCCGAACTGAGGTCCGAGGGCGCGGCCGGCCTGATCCTGGACCTGCGGCGCAACGGCGGAGGGCACCTCAACGAAGCGATCTCGCTGGCCGGCCTTTTTGTCGGCCGGGGACCGGTGGTCCAGGTGCGCGACTCGGAGTTGCGCACGCAGGTGCTGCAGAACCGGCGCCAGCAAACGGTGTGGGACGGCCCGCTGGTGGTGCTGGTGGACCGGCTCAGCGCCTCCGCCTCGGAAATACTGGCCGCCGCCATCCAGGACTACGGTCGCGGCGTGGTGGTCGGACAGCGCACCTTCGGCAAGGGCACGGTGCAGAACATCTACCAGATACGCCGGCGCGGCGACGAAATGCCCGGGCGCCTGACGCTGACCATGGGCAAGTACTACCGGGTAACCGGCGAGAGCACGCAGCACCGCGGCGTCGCGCCGGATATCACGCTATCGGCGGCGGCGGCGGAATTACCCCTGGTGTTCCCGAACCAGGTGATCGGGGAAGACATCGGCGAGAGCGCCAGCGAAAACGCCCTGCCATGGGACACGATCCCGGAAACCGAGTACCGCGGAGGGAGCGTCGACGGAGCCACCCTGAGCATGCTGGTCGCCAATCACCAGAGGCGGGAATCGGAGGACCCGGACCTGAGGCTGCTGAAAGGCCGAATACAGGCCATGCAGGAGCTGACCGACCGCAAATCGGAGCCCATCCATCTTGAACAACGGCGGGCGGATCAGGAAGTTCGCCGGGCGCAAAGACTGGTCATGACCAACGAATGGCTGGCGGAGAACGAACTGCCGCCGATCGAAAGTCTGGAGGAATTGAGAGGGATGGACCTGCCGGACGTGGCCCTGGAGCAGGCCTCGGAGGTCGTCGTCGACCTCCTGCGGCTTCAGGCGGCCTCTTCCCGGACGACCGCCCGCAGCTCCCTGCACTGAAACGGCGGCCGGCCGGCCGTGCGCGCCTGCACCGGGCCGTGATGCGAATCGGTCAGGAATTGCAGCCACTTGCCCAGCACGCAGTTACGCCGCCAGCAATCGGCAAAACCGCCCGGCGCTTCGCAGCAGGTCCCGTAGCGCTGCGACCAGTGCACGACCTCGGCGACCCGCGCGTCGTCGTACAGGTTGACGATCAGATCCGGCTCCGCTTCGCTGTCGCCCTCGTCGGGAAACAGGTAGGTCATGCGTAATACCGTGGTGAAGTCCGACCTGCGCTCCACTTCGATATGCAGTTCGCCGTTGACCGGGCTGTGCGAAACGTGCCAGCCCGGCTGGCGCAGCGCATGTCCGAACAGCCGCCGAAGGCCGGCGTAGTTGCGTTCGTACACGTCGATCAGCGCGCCCAGTCCCAGCGGCCTGTTGCCGAGAAGCATGGCCGGGGCGAGTTGCCGTGAGACTCTGGTGAGCGCAAGCATGAGAACCCGGAATATAGCAGAATCGAAACTGCTTGCGCCGCACGGCCCCCGCGAGTAATCTCGGCGCACGGTTTCTGTCGATCGGGAGGTACGGGATGGCCGCACTGCTGAAGTTCACCAATGGAGCACTGACGCGCCCGCCGTTTTTGGGTCTTCTTGCCTTCGCTACGGTATTGCTGTGGACGCCGCTGGCGCACACGCTGATGGTGCTGCAGTACGGCCAGATGGCGGACGTTCCGGCCTATCTCGTGAGCTTCATCGTCGGCCTGGCCGGCTGGATTATGGTCTGGAAGGGGTTCAAGGCCGACGACCTCCCGGCCACGATCCTGGGCTTCATGGGAGGCGGGCTGATCTGGCTGGGCTGGATGGAAGGCTCGTTCGAGTTCATGGGGCACTGGCTGAATCCGCCCAAGCTGATGTTCATGGACGTGGAACTGTTTACGGCCAACCTGCTCCTGCTGCAGGCCACCGGCGTGGTGCTGGTCGCACTGCTGATCTGGCTCGGATCGAACAAGGACACGCACTGCCGGATGTTCATGTGGTTCCACCGCAACTTCAAGCTCACGCCCGCGCGCCGCACGCCGGGCTACAAGCGCCAGTTCTCGCGGATCGTGGCGCTGGAAGTGATCATGATCAACTGGTTCTTCTACGTGCTGATCCTGTGGCTGTTCGACCCGCGCGTGCTCGGGCCGTTTCACCCCGCCACCATTGCGGTGGTGTGCGCCGTGCTGCTCTGGGGCCTGTGGCTGCTGTTCTTCCGCATGCTGCCCTTCCGGCGGCCGGCCGCCGCGGTGCGCTACGCGGTGCCCTGCGCCAACGTCCTGTGGTTCTGCGTGGAAGCCGGATCCGCCTGGCAACTGTATACAGAACCCTGGATCTACCCGTTCCGGTTCCCCTTCACCAACGTGATCATCCTGCTGGCGTTCCTCGGCGGGCTGGCATGGTTCGTTGCCCGGCACAGGGCCGCGTCGGGGCCGCAAACCGCAGTAGCGACATGAGTTTCCGCCCATGACGTTTGCGCTGTGGTGCGTGTTTCTCGGCCTGTGGCTGCCGCTGCTCTGGTCGATTACGTCGAAATGGGGCTTCCCGAACTACGACAATTCCCGTCCCCGCGACTGGCTGGCATCTCAGGAGGGCTGGAGGCAGCGGGCCGTTTGGGCGCAACAGAACGCCTGGGAAGCGTTTGCTCCATTCGCCGCCGCCGTCCTTACGGCACATTTTGTGGGCGCGGACCAGGTGATCGCGAACTGGCTTGCAGCGCTGTTCATCGTGTCGCGCACGCTGCACGGCGTGTTCTATATCCTGGATCGCTCCACGTCCCGCTCAATAGCCTGGTTTGGCGGGATGGTCGCGGTAGTCGGGCTGTTTGTGGCGGCCGCCTCAGCCTGAACGGAACATCGTTTCGCGGTAGTGCTTCAGTTCGGAGATCGAAGCGAGGATATCGCTCTTTGCGCGGTGCCGGTCGTCCTTCTCGACCCCGTCGAGCACCTCGGGGCTCCAATGCCCCGCAAGAATCTTGATGCTGCTCACGTCCAGGTTGCGGTAGTGGAAGAAGGCCGCGAGATCAGGCATGGCGCGGGACAGGAACCGGCGGTCCTGGCAGATGCTCGCGCCGCACATCGGTGAGCTCTTCGGCAGGCAATGCTCCTTCAGGAACTCCAGCGTCGTGCGTTCCGCTTCCTCGGTGCTGATCCGGCTGGCCAGGACCTCGGCGAACAAACCCGAAGACGTGTGAGTGCGCGTGTTCCAGTCGTCCATTTCGTACATCACCGAACGCGGCTGATGGATGACGATGTTCGGCCCCTCGGCCACGGTCTCGAGGTTCCCATTGGTAACGACGGTCGCGATCTCGATGATCTGGTCGCGCAACGGGTCCAGCCCGGTCATCTCCAGGTCGATCCATACCAGTCGTGAGTCTTTCTTGCCCAAGTAAACCTCCCGAGTCGTTCGGGCGCGGATTCTAGCCGCAATATGCCGAAACCGGCAGCCATTTCGCAAAAATCCGGAAACCAGGCGCTGGTTACCGCCTGTTACGGACGCCGCGGCCGCATGCAGGCCGAATCCGGCGAAGAATTGCAATATCTTGCGGCAAGCCGACGCCACAAGCCCGTGTGCGGCGATCAGGTGAGGTTTGAACTGCGTGCCGACGACTCGCCCGCCCTGTTGCGTGCCGTTCTCCCGCGACGCAACGAGCTTGAGCGCACCGCCGCGAGAGGCCGCACCGAGGTGGTGGCAGCCAACTATTCGCTGCTGGCGATCGTTGCGGCGCCGGAGCCCGCGCCCGACTACGAACTCGTCGACCGGCTGTTGTGCGCGGCGGCCGGATCGGGCGCCGAAGGCCTGATTGTCTGGAACAAGAGCGATCTGGGACGCGGAAGGCCTGTGCGCCTGCGCGAATACGAGGCTGCCGGTTTCACCGTCCTTACGGTGAGCGCGCTGACGGGCGCGCGAATCAGGCGGCTCAGGCGCCGCCTCAAGGCGCACACGAGCGTGCTGGCGGGACAGTCCGGAGGAGGCAAATCGACGCTGGTGAACGCCCTGCTCGGGCGAGAAGCCGCCGCAGCCGGCGAGCTTTCGGAAAGGGCGCGCCGGGGCCGCCACACGACGGCGTCGGCCGCCATGTACTCCCTGCCCGGCGGCGGGCGCGTGATGGATCTTCCCGGCGTGCGCTCTCTGATGCCCGTCCTGACCGATTACGGCGAGCTGCAGGCCGGCTTCCCGGAGTTCTCCGGCCCCGCCCAGGACTGCCGGTTCGCCAACTGCCGGCACCGCAACGAGCCGGGCTGTTCGGTGCTGGAAGCGGTTGCCGCCGGACGGCTGCCGGCCGGACGGCACGCCGGCTATCTCGCGCTGCTGCGCGAGTTCGAGGAACTCGCCGCTTCCGTCTAACCCTGGCCCGGCTAGCCGGGAAACTCGGCGACGCCGGCCAGCGCCCGTAAGGGCTTGGCCTGACCTGTGTCGATGCGGCCGACGAACTCCCCGGTCTCCAGATCGATCTTGAGCATGATCCCGGTGAAGATGTTGCTCAGCAGCGCGTAACGCGGGTCGCCGCAGGACGAGACGTCGGACCAGCCGTATTCCGGCAGCTCGTACTCGCGCATCACCCTGCCGTCCTCGTCCAGCATCTCCATCGTGCGGCCGCGGGTCAGCAGCAGCCGCCCGTCGGGCAGGTAGCGCACGGCGATCGCAAACAGGCCGTCGCTGATGTCCTCGCCCGGATAGGTCACCAGGTCGTCCATCTGCCGGTCATTCACCACGTCGTAGCGCATGACGCGCTTGCCCAGTTCCGTGGTATAGGTGATGGACCGCTCGTCCGGATGCAGCGTGGAATGGGTCACGCCCTTGAAGCGGGTCGGCTCCGGTGCGTTCTCGACTTCGAACACGCAATCCAATTCCCAGTCGGCGTCATAGCGGTAGATGTTGCCGTAGCCCAGCACGCCGCTGTCCGGAATCCTCGGAAACTCCACGGTCGTCAGGTTCTCGATGCCGGGCGGCGGCGCTTCAGCGCACAGGTGCTCGCCCAGGTAGACGCTGCCGTCGGCGGCGAAACTGGCGCTGCGATACACCCGCGGCAGAAAATCCTTCTTCGGCAGC
This sequence comes from Gammaproteobacteria bacterium, assembly GCA_026707445.1. Classification (GTDB taxonomy): domain Bacteria; phylum Pseudomonadota; class Gammaproteobacteria; order Steroidobacterales; family Foliamicaceae; genus Foliamicus. Next base: position 4,628 of record JAPOWV010000079.1, on the reverse strand, counting down.
TGGCGTCCCGTGGCCGGGTCCACGTGAATAACGATGTGGTCGTCGAAGGCCCAAAGCACCCCGTCGCGATCGACCGCCAGCCCGCCGACCAGGTGGCGAGTGCCCTCAGTATAGAGAATTCCCTTGGGCTTGCAGTCCGCGTCGTACTGGAGAATCCGCCCGATCCCCGCGTGATCGTCGTGGGGATCGTTCAGCAACGTGCAGCCGAGAAAAATATCTCCCGACGCGAACGGCTGCATCGTCGATACATACTCCTCAGTCATACTTCACCTCCCCGGAACGGCAGCATCCTAGTCCACCTGCCGCCGCTGGGCCAGCGCCGACGACAGGGTCCCCGAATCCACATAGCTCAACTCGCCCCCCAGAGGCACCCCCTGCGCGATGCGGGTGGCCTTGATTTCCCGTCGGTGCGCCATTTGGCCCAGGTAGGCCGCGGTGGCCTCGCCCTCGACCGTGGCGCTGGTGGCGAGGATCAGTTCCGTGATGACGCCCTCGTCCAGCCGTTTCTCGAGCTTTTCGAGACCCAGTTCTTCCGGTCCGATGCCTTCCAGCGGCGAGAGCCGGCCCGACAGCACGAAGAACAGTCCCCTGTAGGCGCCGGACGACTCGACCGCGGCCAGGTCCGAAGGCGATTCCACCACGCACAACTGGCTGGGATCGCGGCCCGAAGACTGGCAGATCAGGCACAGGTCGCCGTCGGCGAGCATGCCGCAACGCGAACAGGGCCGGACCGAGGTCAGCGCTTCCGCCAGACTGCGCGCCAGCCTCCGGGCCCCGTCAGGCTGGCGGGCGAACATGTGCAGGACCATGCGCTCCGCCGATCGCGGCCCTACCCCCGGGAGGAATTTCAGCGCTTCCAGCAGTTCCGCCAGGCGCGGCGGAAAGACGCTCGCCGTCACGGCTTGGCCTGGGCCCGATCGACCGGGTGAATGGATCCAACCTCGATCTTCGCGTCGAATATCTCAAGCGACGCCTGAACGAAGGGATCGGCCTTGAACTCTTCCTCGGCTCGCTGCTGGCGCCGGCGCTCTGCTGCCCGGTTTCGGGCGGCCAGAGTATCCCCTTTACCGGCGCCGGCAATTTCAATCTCCACCGTCTGAAATGCCGGCAATGCGGCGAGGAGCGCAGATTCCAGTTCCTGCCGGGCCTCCTCGGTCAGCAGGTTCTCGTGCGCGCCGTCCAGGCGAAGCCGCAGGCGTCCATCGCTACCGTCCACCAGTTCGCTGTGCGCCGCAATGTCTCTGGACAGTCCCTCCAGGCCCAGCCCGGCCACCGTCTCCGGCCACCTGCCCGGACTCAAGGCCTCGTCGGCGACCGGCGCGCTGGCCTCCTCCCGCGTCCCGTCCTCTTCAGACGCTTCTGGCGCTGGCGTTTCAGGTGCTTCCGGCGCTGGCGCTTCAGCCGCTTCGGGTGCTGGCGCTTCGAATACGGTCCGCGCTTGCGCTTCGGGCGCTTCGGGCGCGGGCCTGGCAGGCGCTTCGGGCGCCGGTGCGGGCCTGGCAGGCGCGCTGCCCCGCTTCGCCTTTGCCGCCGATACCGGCCGAAAGGCCAGCATGCGCAGCAGGGTCATTTCCAGCCCAAGGCCCGGATCCGGCGCGAGCGCCAGTTTGCTTCGTCCCTGTATCGCAATCTCGTAAAACAACTGAACCTGGTCGGCGGGAAGCGCGTCCGCCAGCGGCGCAAGCATCTCGGCGTCGTCATCCTCGTCCAGCACGCCTTCTCCCACGGTCTGCAACAGCGCCAGCCGCTGCAGGGCCGCCGCCATTTCCGCCAGGATGTTGGCCGGATCGGCGAGGCGCTCGCGCAACTCCCTGGCGCCGTTCAGCAGCGCCTCCCCGTCGCCGCCGGCCAGCGCGTTGAGCAGGTGCACGATACTGGGCTGGTCGGCGCCGCCCAGCATGTCGGCCACGTCGGTCTCGCGCACCGCGTCGGCCCCGTAGGCGATCGCCTGGTCCAGCAGACTCAATGCGTCGCGCATGCTGCCGTTGGCGGCCCGCGCCAGCCGGGCAAGCGCCCCCGGCTCGGCTTCCACTCCCTCGCCCTTGCATATGGCGGTGAGCTGATCGCCGATCGTCTCGCTGTCCATGGACCGCAGGTTGATCTGCAGGCAGCGCGACAGCACCGTCACCGGCAGCCGCTGCGGCTCGGTTGTGGCGAGCAGGAACTTGACGTGCGGCGGCGGCTCCTCCAGCGTCTTCAAAAGCGCATTGAACGACGAAGCGCTCAGCATGTGCGCCTCGTCGATCAGGTAGATCTTGTAGCTGCCCAAGGCCGGGGCGTACTGCACGTTTTCCAGCAGCTCGCGGGTCTGCTCGACCTTGGTGCGCGAGGCCGCGTCCACCTCCATAAGGTCAACGAAACTGCCCTCCTCGATGCTCGTGCAACTCTCGCACTCGCCGCAGGGTTCCGGCGCGGCGCCTTTCCGGCAATTCAGGGCCGCCGCGAGAATACGCGCCAGCGTCGTCTTGCCCACCCCCCGGGTGCCCGCAAACAGCCAGGCGTGATGCACCCGTTCGGTGCTGATGGCGTTGGTCAGCGCGCGCACCGCATGCGGCTGGCCCCTGACCTCCGAAAACTTGCGCGGCCGCCACTTGCGCGCCAGGACCAGATAGCTCATGGGGCGAAGCCTATCAGGATTCAGGGGCCAAGCGGCCGGGCGACGCGGAAGCCGTAATAGCTGTCGCGCCGGTCGGGTGCGGCGCTGACGCGAAGCGCGATGCGCAGGTCATCCGGAAAGTCGTCCCAGGCCCCGCCACGCACCACGCGGCTCCTGCAGTCGCCGCTCAGCCACGCGCTGCCGTCCGCCGGAGCGCCTTCGTAGCTGCCGTTCCAGCAGTCCTCAACCCATTCGTAAACATTGCCGTGCACATCGTGAAGACCGAACGCATTGGGCTCGAAGGAGCCGACCGGCGCCGTCTGCTCGTAGTCCCACCGGCTGCCGCAACCGTAGCAATTGGCGCGGTTGCTTTCGATCGAGTTTCCCCAGCCATACTTCGTCGCCGAGCCGGCCCGAGCCGCATACTCCCATTCGGCTTCCGACAACAGCCGGTACGGCCGGCCGGTCTGCGCGGAAAGCCACGCCACGTATTCCTTCGCGTCGTTCCAGCTGACCTTCATCACCGGGAGCCGCCCGCGCCCCCAGCCCTGGTCGTCGGCCACGCCGGGACCGGAAAACCGGTCGTAGTCCTCGAACGTAATCTCGTATTTCGACACCGCGAAAGGCTGCGAAACAGTCACCTGGTGCACCGGCTTTTCGTCGTCGTAGCAGTCAAGCCCGGAGACGCAGCCCATCGAAAACCCGCCCGCCGGAATCACGACCATTTCCGGACCCAGGCCCCCGGAAGACAACGGATCGGAGAAGGCTTCGCCCACCGCCGGACCGGCCTCCGCAATCGATTGCTCCTCGGCCGATACGGCCGGCAGGAGAAGAAGCGCCGCGGAAACGGCGCAAAACATGCCCTGCGCTCGCTTCATGTTCCCGTCCTCGTGCTGCCCCGACGCGGTCCATTTTTCCATCGCTTTGCGTTTCAGCGCAACCCGGCGTACGGCCCCGCGAGCACAGCTTACAATTCAGCCGGGAGGCGAACCATGAGCCAAGCGAGACCTTCGAAATCCAGCGAGCTTCGCGCCCGCCTGGACCACCCCGTCATCGACACGGACGGGCACATGCTGGAACTGTCGCCCGTGATCTTCGATTACTTCAAGCAGGTCGGCGGTCCGGAGATGACCGAGGAAGCCTTCACGGACCTGCGTCTGCGCGACGGGCTGAAATGGTACGAAATGGACCGCGACGGGCACCGGCGCCACAACCTGATACGGCCCGCGCACTGGGCGGCGCCGGCGGAGAACACGCTCGACCTGGCGACCGCCATGCTGCCGAAGCTGATGCACGAGCGGCTTCCCGAGATGGGAATCGACTACGCGGTCGTCTATCCCACCATCGGCTTCGCGCTACCCGACATCAAGAGCGCCGACGCCCGCCGGGCGGCCTGCCGGGCCCACAACCTGATGATGGCGGACATGTACCGCGGCTTCGAGGACCGCCTGACGCCGGCGGCGGTGATCCCTTGCCAGACGCCCGGGGAAGCCATCGAGGAACTCGACTACGCCATCGGCGAACTGAACTTCAAGGTGCCGATGTTCATCAACCTGGTGCGGCGCCCGATCGAGGCGGTCGAAGAGCAGGCGCCGGAAATGTCGCGCTACGCCTTCTGGATCGACACGCTGGCCTACGACAGCATCTACGACTACGACCCGCTCTGGCAGCGATGCATGGAACTGAAGGTCCCCGTCACCGCCCACGCGGTCGGACAGGGCATGCACATGCGCCGTTCCATCAGCAATTACATGTACAACCAGATCGGGCACTTCGCCGACGCCGGTCACGCCTTTGCCAAGTCGCTGTTCTTCGGCGGCGTGACGCAGCGATTCCCGGAGCTCAACTTTGCCTTCCTGGAATGCGGCGTGGCCTGGGGCGCCAGCCTCATCTGCGACCTCAAGGAGCGGTGGGAGAAACGCGGCGCCACGGGAATCCAGCAATTGAACCCCGAGAAGATCGACCGCGAACTGCTCAGATCGCTGTTCGAGCAGTACGGCGGCGAGGTCCTGTCCGGTCGCGCGCAGCAGGG
>JAPOWV010000061.1 GCA_026707445.1 Gammaproteobacteria bacterium | reverse complement strand
ACAGCGCCGGCTGGTTCCTCGAACCGGCCGCCCCCGGCGCACCGGACCTGCGGCTGGGCGTCAAGCTCACCCGCCGCGAAAGCCCAACCGAGCCCCCGGACCACGGCATCGCCATCGAGATCGCGGCGAGGTGGTGAGACAGGGCCGCGCGGGCATGCGCGGCGATCGGATGCAATCCGCTTCCGAATCGCTTACGGCAAAACCGATGGGTAAGAAAAAGTCAGGAATTACGGTAGGTTAGGACCGCAGAAAACTGAGAACTGCGTTTGTGTCGACAACGCATACCGCGGACGCCGTGCTGCTCATACGCTTGTTCCATCCCTGGCCATTGATCGAATTACCGGCCTACCGGCCTGCTCGCGAGTTCCCAGTCAAATAACCCTTTTGGGTCGGGGCCGTGCGTCGGTAAACTGCCGGCTGGGATGGACGACAACAGGAAAAAGGGGCTGCTGGGGTCCTGGTCGCTGGTGGCGGGGCTTACGACCGTGTCCCGCGTGCTGGGTCTGGCGCGCGAGATCGCGTTCGCATGGTTTATCGGCGCCGGCGTGGTCATGGATGCGTTCATCGTCGCCTTCCGGATTCCGAGCCTGTTCCGGCATTTCTTCGCCGAGGGGGCGCTGTCGCAGAGCTTCGTGCCGGTTTACTCGGAGCGCATGGAGGCGGGAGACGACAAGGAAGAGTTAGGAGATCTGCTGGGGCGGGTCATGGGCACGCTGGGCGCGGTCGTGGCCCTGGTGTCGCTGGTCGGGGTGATATTCGCGCCGATCTTCGTGTGGCTGTGCGCTCCGGGGTTTGCGGTGCAGGGCGGCGAGTCGTACGAACAGGCCGTCACGATGCTGCGCCGCACCTTCCCGTACCTGTTCTTCATCTCGATCACGGCCATGCTGGCCGCGGTGCTGAACGCCCACCGCAAGTTTGCCGCCGCGGCCTTCACGCCCGTCATGATGAACGTCTGCCTGATTGCGGCGGCCAGCCTCTATGCAATGCAATCGGAAGCGCAGGGCGCCGTGCTGGGCTGGGGCGTATTCGTCGCGGGGCTGGCGCAAATGGTGTTCCTGCTGTTCTTTGCCCGGTCCACCTGCGGCCCGTTCCGGCCGCAGTGGGGCTGGCGCGATTCGAACGTGCGACGAATCCTGACCTTGATGGTGCCGGTCATCATCGGTTCGTCGGCGGCCCAGGTGGGCGTGGTCCTGGACACGATTCTGGCCAGCTTCCTCGTATCCGGGAGCATCAGCTGGCTCAACTTTTCCCAGCGCCTGATGGAATTTCCGCTGGGCGTGTTCGGCGTGGCCCTGGCGACGGTGGCGCTGCCCAAGCTGTCGCGCCTGCACGCCGCCGGGGAACGCGCCGAGTACCTGGCGTCCACCGGTTGGGCGATCCGTTCGGGCCTCGCCATTTCGCTGCCCTGCGCCGCCGGGCTGTTCATCCTCGCGGAGCCGATCATGGCGACCCTGTTCCTCGGCGGAAAGTTCAACCTTCAGGATGTCGAAATGGCGGCCGTGAGCCTCCAGGCCTATGCCGTGGGACTGCCCGGACTGATCGGGATCAAGACGCTGGTGCCTTCGTTCTTCGCCCGCCAGGACATGAAGACGCCGGTCAAGGTGGCGGTGGCGGCGCTGGCCTGCAAGTTCGCGGTCACGCTGCCGTTACTGTGGTTCTGGGTGGCGCAGGAGCTGCACGCGCCGCACGCGGTGCTGGCGGGCGGCACGGCGCTCGGCGCGACCATCAATGCGGCGGTCCTGTGGCTGCTGTTCAGGGGCCAGGACCCCGAGGGCACGCGGGGCGCGATGTTCAAGCCGCTGCTCAGGATCGTGGTCGCGGTGGGCCTGTTATCGATGCTGCTGATCGAATTCGCGCCGGCGTCTGCGCTCTGGCCGGAGGTTTCGCGAATGGTCCGGGTGCTGTGGATACTGGCTTGCGTGGGCGGCGCCGCGGCGGCCTATTTCCTCTGTCTGTTCCTGACCGGCCATCGCTGGCGCGACACTTCCTACCTATAATTTCACACACCATAGCTTTTCCGCCTCGCAAGCGATGCTTCTCCTACGCCGAATTTCCCGCTTGCCGGCCTCCATCGACCACGGATGCGCCGTGACCATAGGCGGCTTCGATGGGATGCACATCGGTCACCAGGAGGTCCTGGACCGGGTCCTCAAGGCGGCCCGCGAACGCAAGCTGGCGTCGATCGTGTTCAGTTTCGAGCCGTCTGCCAAGGAATTCATGGCGCGGGGAACGCCGCCGCCCCGCCTGATGACGCTGCGCGAGAAGTGCGCCGCGCTGAACGCCGCCGGCGTGGACGCCTTTTACTGCCCTCCATTCAACGACTCGATCCGCACGCTTTCGCCCGACGACTTCATGCGCAAGTTGCTGGCCGGACTGCTCAACGCGCGGCACGTGATCCAGGGCCCGGATTTCCGGTTCGGCTACAGGCGCAGCGGCGGCATGGATGAACTCGCGGCGGGGGGACGGCGGCTCGGCTTCAGCGTCGAGCAGGCGCCGCCCGTGAGCGTCGACGGCGAGCGCGTCTCGAGCACCGGCGTGCGGCGGACGCTGGCGGCCTCGGACCTGGCGCAGGCCGCGAGGCTCCTGGGGCGCCGCTACTGCATGGGCGGGCGCGTCATTCACGGCTTGAAGATCGGCGCCGCAAAGCTGGGTTATCCCACGGCCAACATTGCCCTGAAAGGCCGCGTCAGTCCCATTGACGGAATCTTCGCCGTGCGCGTGCATGGCGTGGAGGACGAGCCGCTGGCGGGCGTGGCCAGCATCGGCTATCGCCCGACCGTGGGAGGCACGGAGAAGATCCTGGAAGCGCATATCTTCGATTTCAGTGGCGATCTGTACGGACGTTTCCTGGACATCGAGCCGGTGGCGAAGCTGCGCGACGAAGTGCACTTCAAGAACCTTGAGGAATTACGCGTGCAGATGGATCGCGACGCCGACCAGGCCCGCGAACTCTTGCGCGCCGCGTAGTCCTTGGTCACACTTCCGCTCTGGACACCAACCCCTTGCCATGCCCGACTACCGCGACACCCTGAACCTGCCGCGTACGGCTTTTCCGATGCGCGCCAACCTGGCGCGCCGCGAGCCGGAAATGCTGCGCGAGTGGGAGAGCAGCGGCCGCTACGGGCGCATCCGCGAGCACATGGCCGGCCGGAAGAAGTTCACGCTGCTGGACGGCCCGCCCTACGCGAACGGGTCGATCCACATCGGCCACGCCTACAACAAGGTGCTCAAGGACCTCATCGTGAAGTCGAAGATCCTCGACGGCTACGACGCTCCGTATGTTCCGGGCTGGGATTGCCATGGCCTGCCGATCGAGGTGCGGGTGGAGCGGGAACTGGGCCACGAGGCCGCGGCGCTGGACGGCGCGGCCTTTCGCGAAGCCTGCCGTCGCTACGCGGCCAGCCAGGTCGAAGGCCAGCGCGACGACTTCCGGCGGCTCGGCGTACTGGGCGAGTGGGAGCGCCCGTACCTGACCATGGCGGCCCGTTACGAGGCCAACCAGATCCGGGCGTTCGCGGAGATCTACGCCGGCGGGCACGTCTACCGCGGCCAGAAGCCGGTCCACTGGTGCCTGGATTGCGGGTCCGCGCTGGCTGAGGCGGAAGTCGAATACGAAGACAAGACCTCGATTGCCGTCGACGTGCGTTTCCTCGCCGACGATCCCGCCGATTTCGTTTCCCGCGTGCCGGGCGTGGAGGCAAGCGATACGGCGCTGGGCATCCCGATCTGGACCACGACGCCGTGGACCCTGCCGGCCAACCGCGCCGTGGTGCTCAGCGATACTTTCGACTACGTGCTCATGGAAGCGGAGATCGACGGTCGGACCGAGCGCCTGGTGCTGGCGCGCGAGCTCGCCGGCGACGCCCTGGCACGCTACGGCGCCACCGGCGCGCGCGAACTGGCCGCGCTCAAGGGCGCGCAACTCGCCGGCGTGAACCTGCGGCATCCGTTCTACGAACGCCTGGCGCCCGTGCTGACCGCCGACTACGTCACGCTGGAAGCCGGCACCGGCGCGGTGCACACCGCTCCCGCCCACGGACTGGACGACTTTGCGACCTGCCGCAAGGCGGGTCTGCCGGCGGACAACCCGCTGGGCATCGACGGCCACTTTCTGAAAGACACCGGCCTGGTGGGCGGACTGCACGTCGAAGAGGCCGACAAGCGGATTCCCGATCTGCTGGCGGAACGCGGCATGCTGCTTTGCCGCGAAAGCTACCGGCACAGCTATCCGCACTGCTGGCGGCACCATCGACCGCTGTTGTTTACCGCGACGCCGCAGTGGTTCGTCGGGCTTGACCGGGAGGGTTTGCGCGACCAGGCCGCCGGGGCCATCGGGGAAGTGGACTGGTATCCGGGATGGGCCGAGCAGCGCATCGCGGGAATGGTCGAGACCCGCCCGGACTGGTGCATTTCGCGCAGCCGCGCCTGGGGCGTGCCGCTGCCGATTATGGTGGATCGGGAAACCGGCGAGCCGCACCCGGACTCGGCGCGGTTGATGGCGCGGATCGCCGAACGGATGGACGAGGAGGGCATCGAGGCGTGGTTTGCGCTGGACCCGGCCGAACTGCTTGGGGACGAGGCCGGCCGCTATCGCAAGGTGACGGACGTGATGGACGTGTGGATGGATTCCGGGCTGGTGCACCGCTGCGTGGGCGCGGAGCACCCGGAGATCGATGACCCCGCCGACCTCTACGTGGAAGGCTCCGACCAGCACCGCGGCTGGTTCCAGTCGTCCCTGCTGACCTCCGTGGCCATCGACGGCCGGGCGCCGTATCGCGCGGTCCTGACGCACGGTTTCGCGGTGGACGAGAAAGGACGCAAGCAGTCCAAGTCGCGCGGCAACGTCGTGGACCCTCGCGAAGTGGTCGACAAGCTGGGCGCGGACGTGCTCAGGCTGTGGGTCATGACCACCGACTACCGGCGCGAAATGGGCATATCCCCGGACATCCTCACGCGCGTATCCGACGCTTACCGGCGCCTGCGCAACACGGCCCGGTTCCTGCTCGGCAACCTGAGCGATTTCGATCCCGGCCGGCATGCGGTGGCGCCCGAAGACGCCGTGGACCTGGACCTGTGGGCGTTGCGGCGAACCAGCGAGCTCAACGATGCGGTGTGGAAGCACTACCGCAACTACGAGTTCCACCCGATATTCCAGCAGGTGCACAACTTCTGCGTCGTCGACATGGGCAATTTCTACCTGGATGTAATCAAGGACCGTCTCTACACCATGCCGGCGGACAGCCACGGCAGGCGTTCGGCGCAGACTACGCTGTGGCACATCGGCGAATGCCTGGCGCGCTGGCTGGCCCCGGTGCTCAGCTTCACCATCGAGGAGTTCTGGAAGGAATTCCCCGGCGACCGCCCCGAATCGGTTTTCATGTGCGCGCCGCACAAACTGCCGGATCTGCCCGAATGCCGGGCGGACTGGGACACGCTGCGCGAAACGCGCACGCAGGTGCTGGGCGTGATGGAGGAAGCGCGCAAGGCCGGCGAGGTGGGCTCGTCGCTGGAGGCGGAGCTTGTCGTACCGGCCGATGGCGCCACCTTGCCCGGGTTGCGGCAACTGGGCGACGAATTGCGCTTCGTATTCATTTCCGCCGCGGTGAAACTCGAGCCGGGCGAGGCCGGGCAGGCGCCCCTGTGCCGCGCAAGCGAGCATCCGAAGTGCGAACGCTGCTGGCACCGCGTGCCGGTGCGCGCTGAGGGCGAAGAACATGCGGGTCTGTGCAATCGCTGCGTCGTGAACGTCGAAGGCGAGGGCGAGGCGCGGGTTTGGGCATGAAAGCGCCGCGTTTCGGCGTGTTGCTTTCGGTTTCCGCCGGAGTGGCGGTCGCGGACCAGATCGTGAAGTGGATGGTCGCCGCGCGCCTGGACGAGTTGCAGCGCATCGTGGTGCTGCCGTTCTTCGACCTGGTGCGCTGGCACAACACCGGCGCTGCCTTCGGCCTGCTGTCCAGCGCGTCGGGTTGGCAGAACTGGCTGTTCCTGGTCCTGGGGCTGGTGCTGGTGGCGTTCCTGGGTTCGATGATGCGCGGCGCCTCGAAATCCGGAGACGCGCTCTGGGGGCTGGGTCTGGCGTTGATGACCGGCGGCGCGGTGGGCAATCTGATCGACCGCGTTTCGCGCGGCTACGTGCTCGATTTCATCTCGGTGCACTACAGCGGCTGGTACTTCCCGGCCTTCAATGTCGCCGATTCGGCCATCACGATCGGCGTATCCCTGGTAATCCTGCACCTCATCCAACAAACCCGCACCACCTAGGAGGGAGGGCGTCCCGCCCTCCCATTAGGGCCAGCAGGCGTCCGTGCTGTCTTCGCCATCGGCGTTTTCGGATGCGCGCAGGCCGGTGGAATCGACGGACATTACGCGACATTGCTTGTCGCCGGCCTGGGGCCCCTGCGCGTCGGCGACGGCCTCTACCGCGAACCCGTCGGACGATCCGCCCTCGGCCGCCCGCAGGCGAAGTTCGTAGTAGCCGCGCTCGGTGCCGGCGACGCCGAGTCCCGCGGGCGGAGGGACCGCCAGTTCGCCCGCGCGGGCATAGCGTCCGTTTTCGAAATAGAAGCGCTCCTGCAGGACCGCGACGCGCACCAGTGCGTCGGTGGCGTCCAGCCGCCGCGCGCGCTCGAGCTGTTTGATCCACAGGGGCGTGGCCGCCGCCGCCAGCAACGCGAGGATGGCCAGCGTCACCAGCAACTCCGTCAAACTGAACCCGCAGGCACCCTGGGAGGGAGGGCGTCCCCGCCCTCCCATCACGCGCTGCAGAAGCATCCCGGCGACGCTCATCCAATGTCCTCGCGCCGGTAGCGCCGAACGGGCGGTTCCGCGGAATCTTCCGGGCAGTCGTCTTCCTTCCGGCAGACTTCGATCTCTTCGGGCAGTTCGGCGTCCGGTTCGCCGCGCGCCATCAGCATGAAGCCCACCACGACAGGCGCGCGGGCCCGCGGCCCGGCGGTCCCCAATGCGCCGACCTCGAAGTGCAGCGCTCGTTTCGGCGCGTCCGTCTCTTCAAATCCGGCCGGAGGCTTGGTCGTTTCCACGTGGCGCACGGTCCACTCCACGCAACGGGAAGCGATCCGGCAATAGCGGCCGCTCTGCGGCGCATCCAGCCGGAAACGCTCTGCGGAAAGCGCCATGCCGACGCCGGTTTCCGCCAGCCGGACTGCCTCGGCGTATTCCCTTGCGTTTCGGACTTGCAGCCACTGCAGCGCAACGTCGCCCTTGCCGGCCACGGCCAGCAGCGAAAGGGCCGCTAGCACCATGAGCACAACGGCCAGCACAACCCCGCGCTCGGAACTCTCATTCCTGCCGGGCATTCGCCACCACTTCGCTCGCGGTCACCAGCAGGCGGCGCCTTGCATCGTCGAAACTGCGCGCCGCGCGGTCCGCGTAGGCATAGGACCTGCCGTCCACATGCCCGGTCTCGGGGCTGTCGTGACGCAAGAGCAGCCAGAACCGGACCGCCACGACACGCGCGCCGGACGGCCCGTACGCCGAAGGATCGATCACCCGGTCCGCCAACCCGTCGCGGTCGGTGTCGAGCGCCAGGCGAACCTGAAAGTCCTCCACGCCCGACAGGATTTCCTCGTCGCGCAACAGTCCGCCTCTGACCAGTGTCTTGCGCCGCAGCGACGGCTCCCCGGAGTCGTGACTGGACCGGGCGGAAACGTACCAGGCGTGCACGACCAGATCGCGAATCTCGGTTTCGCCTTCCAGGGACGGCGGCGCGTCGGCGGAGAATACGAATCCTTCGCGGCGCGACGAATGAACCTGCAATCTCCGCGAATCCACGCCGGTAGTCGCCTGGCCCGCACGGCGAATCTCCAGCACGTCGGTTCCCGGCTGCCGGCGGTTCCGGTAAGGGGAGCAGGGCAAGGGCCATGCATTGGCGGCGGCCACGTATTCCTCGACCCGAAAGGCCCAGTCGCTCGCGTCCGTGCCACCGCAGCGGACTGACGCCCCCGTTGCCACGCGCAGCGCCGCGGCATCGGAATTGAGCCCCCAGAATCCGGCTAAACGGATGTCGGCGCGCAGCAGCTCCAGCGCGAAACGCGCTTGCTCCTCAAGACTGTGCAGATTGTCCGCCGCCCGGGCGGATTGGCGCATGGACTGCGCGGAACCGAAGACCCCCAGCAACAACAGGCTCGAGACGGCGAGCGATACAAGCAACTCGGCCAGGCTGCCGCCCCGCTGGCCCTCCCGGCCGGGGTCTATCGGCCGACCCAAAGCACCCGCCGGCCGGCGTCTTCCGCGCCCGCGGGCCAGCGCATCTCGACCCGATATGCCGGCGGCGCGCCGCCCAGCGCCGTCACCTCGCATTGCAGGCCCGGCAAGGCGGCTGCGGCCTGCCGCTGCCACGACTGCAACTCCTCCCCGCCGGCCGCCGAAGGGTTGGCGCCGATACGGGCGACCAGGTCCTGCGCCAGCATCTCGGCGAGAAAGTAACTGTGCGCAGCGCGGCTTTCCTTCAACCGCTCGGTGATCAGCGCACCGGCCCCGAGCAGGCCCAGGCTGAACACGGCTACCGCGAGCAGGCATTCGGCGAGACTGAAGCCGCTTTCCGGCTCAGCCGGGCGGGCAGGAAAGCGGGTCGCCATCGCTGGCGGTATCGGCAAGCCGCGGCCTGCCGATATTGTTGATGACGATTGCCCGAGCCGCGCTACTTCCGCGCCGGTCGCAAATGACCAGGGTGCCGTTGGTGGAGCGCCCGCGGAACGGCCTGAACACGAACTGGGTGCGGTTCGAGCGAATGGACAGACCGGCCTGGCCTCGTGATCGGTAAAGGATCGAACCCGGCGGCGGCGCATACGGCGTCGAACCCGTTGGGCCGTCGTGGACAATCCAACCGGCGCCCCAATCCTCCGCGGCGCCGCACCTCGATCCGTCCGGGCTGGAACACAGAATCGTGTCCCGGCCCTTCTCGGCGGCCGTGCGGCGTGCGAAGTGCAGACTGCGGATCAATCCATTGATCGTCGTGCTCCGCTGCAGATTGAGCATTCCGGTAGCGATAACGGGCTGGGCGAGGAGGACTGCGATGGAGCTGACAGTCAGTGCGATCAGAAGTTCCAAAAGCGAAAAGCCACGCATCATGCGATCCCTTGCAAGCGCCGATCCCGCGGGCGCAGAAGGAAAAATACGCGCATGACCGCGGCCGCTGAAGACCCCAATTGCGCGCGTTCGCCGACAAATCCAGCAAACGGTGTTTGCGATACAATCCGGCCTTTCTGGCGCAGCGAAAGGCGCTTGCGCATAAAGGATTTCGCTGGAGCGGTTAGCGCCGGACCACCCGGCCGGAATAGCTCAGCTGGTAGAGCAACGCATTCGTAATGCGTAGGTCGTCAGTTCGAATCTGACTTCCGGCACCATACCGCATTGCGCTGCCGCGTTACGCGGCAGCCTTGGCCCCATGTCAGTCTATGGGAATGCGGAGGACCACACCCCCCATCACGTCGCCCACCTTGAGGTCGGGGCGCCAGCAGAACCGCGCCGGCCAGCACGCACTCGAAGGCGTGTTCCCGGATCGGCAGGAATGCGCCCTCGTCGTCGCCGAGCAGCAGCAGAATCTCTTCGGTGAACGTCAGCATGCGCGTCTGCGGATGGTTCGCGCTGTCAATCGGCGGTCCCCGATCCGGCCGCGGAACCACCGTTGCAAACCGCGTTCAGTCGGCGACCCCGCGCCTGAACGAAAGCATCAACGTCCAGTTTCGCCCACCGCTGAACTTGTTGGTGTTCGTGAAGGCGGGGTCCACGCCATGCATCGGGTGGGTCTCGTAGGCGCCCGTGTCCTCGAAATCCCCGGCCGCCGACCAGGTCAGCCGCAACCCCAACGAGGTCCTGCGGCCCAGCGCGTAGTTCGCCCCGGCGTGCAGGCGCCAGACAAACGCCGTGTCGTTCAGGTCCTCTTCCTGCACGCTGTTGTAGAACGAGAGCGGCGGTTCGTAGAGCCTGGCCGCGGCGGAAACGTTGCGGTAGTCGGTGGAGAACCGCACGCCCGCCATTTCCACGGACGCCTGCTCCAGCCCGGCGCCGAGATACGGCGTGATCGCGCCCCAAGCGTTCGGGAAGTCGTAGAAGGCGTCCAGGGTCACGGAACGCACGCGCCGATGGTCGATTGCGCCGCTTGCGTTGGAGGCGACCGGACCGCCGGCCCGAGGCCGTATCGCCGCGCCGTTGAGGTAGGAGATGCCGGTGAATACCTGGCGCGTGTCGTTCGTCTGCTGCCCGATCGCCAGCTCAAGCCGGGTTCGTCCGAAGAATCGGCCCACGGACAGTTCGAACGCGGCGCCGCTGTCCAGCTCGATGTCGTAGCGCCAGCGGTATCCGGGAACGGTGGGGATCGGCGCCTCGTCGAAACAGGCCGCGTCCGGGGTGCAGAACCGGTCGCGGTTCCAGCCTTCCTGATTGAGGTCGGAGGTCCGCCCCGCGCCCAGGCCGGCGCCCAGATACCAACCGGACCGCGCCGACGCCTCGTCCGCCGCCCTGGCCACAGAGCCCGCCGCCAGAAGAACGGCGATGACCGAAATCGCCGGTATCATGCGCATCGGATCTTCTCGCCGACCATGACCCTCACCTGAAAACCCCGCATCCTATCATCGCGATACCGTGCAATGCGCTCGCAGCCCACCAGCAAAGACGCACCGGGGTTGACGTAGAATCATTTGCGATGAAGTGGAGTTTCCGCTGTACCCGCAAGTACGCAGTTGGCGCAGTACTTCTGATACTTGCAGCGCATGGTTCAAGTGAGGATTCCTGGAGCCCGACTTATGCCGCGGACGGCTTTGGAGTTCATTCTGTGGAGGGCCGGCAAGTCATCGTGCTCGCTTCGGGAACAGGCTCGCCGGAGAGCGCGGCCTACCCCTCCGGAACAATCGCCGTTCAGTCGTATGAAACCGCTACGCGGAGGAAACATATTGTTTCCTTTAAGGGCCGGACCTACAGCGCATCCACCCCGCTGGAAGGACCCTGGTCGCTGGTCGTGTTCGATCCCGCGCGGCGAAGGTTCGCGTCCCTGCTGCCGAGCATCCGGGTAGAACTGGTCGGCGGCGTGGACCTGAAGGCAATTGCGGAAACGCTCGACGCGGTGGACATTACGGTGTTTGATTCGCTGGGGTTCGCCTACGTTGATCTGCCCAACGGCCTGCATCCGGCCGATGCGGTCGATCGTGTGCGCAACCTGAACGGCGCGCCGCGCGCGGCGATGCGGCTGCGCCGCCCCCGGATTGAATGGAGATGAGGACGGCATGGCCAGTTCCGTTGCTCAAGGGTTTTCGAGAGGCCGTGAGCGGCGTCCTTGCCGCCGGCGCGCTGTGTTCGCTGGCGGCCTGCGGAGGTGAACCGGTTTCACCGACCCCTCTGCCGCCGCCGCCCGAGGCAACAGTAACGCTGGCCGCACCGGAATCATCGACTCTTCAGGAGTCGGACAACCCGCGGGTCCGGTTGACGGCGGAACTCGACCCGCATGCCTATGACGCCGTTACCGTGGGATTGAATTTCGGCGGCTCGGCCGCGCGCGGCAGCGATTACGCTGTCAGTGGCGACACGATCGAAGTTCCTCCTGGCGGCAGTTCCGGCAGCGTGGTAATCGACGTCTACCGGGATTTCGTCCAGGAAGGCGATGAAACCATCGAGGTCAGCCTGGGAAGCCTTACAGGTAATGCCAAGGCCGGCGAGACGTCATCGGTGACGCTGCAGCTCCTCGATGGCGAGGCGGCGATGTTCGAAAAGGGATCGGCGAATGGCGGCGATGAGCCGGAGGCCGGGCCGGAATTGATTCTGCTGGCTTACGGCATAGCCGATGATCCGGAATACGCGCTTGTGGTGATCGTGTTGCCGCAGTTGCCCAGCGGACTGGCTGAGCCCCAGTTGCTGGTGGGTCAGTGGTCAACCGACAGCGGATTCGCAAACGATGTGCATACCATCGCGACCTATGAGATCATGCCGGCGGACGATCCTTTTGAACAATTGTTCGGTAACATTCGGGAGTTTCGGCTGCCGGTGAGCGAACTGGCGCCCGGCGAGCATTACTTCATACGGGCCTACCTGGGCAGCGAGCCGCCGTCCACCGGCCCAGGCATGGAATCGGAGAACCAGTTCTATGATGGATTCGCCACCAACGCCGAGGGCCGCGTGGTCGTGCGCTGCGAAACGCGCGAGCGGGGGCCATCCGCGGGCGGCGGCGACCCCTTGTTTGTTTACCAATGGCATCTGGGCAACACCGGGCAAACCGCGTTTGCCGACCGCGGCGGCCTGGCCGGGGCCGACCTGAGCATGACGGACGCCATCGCTCTGGGCCGGCATGGGGCCGGGGTGAAACTGGCGGTGGTTGACACAGGCCTTGAGATTTGTCATCCGGACCTGGCCGCCAACGCCGGTGCGGGCGGATCGTTCAACTTCGGCTTTGCGCGCGCGCCGGGCGCCGCCAGCCATGATCCCTTCAACTTCAGCCTGCTCGGCGACCACGGCACCAGCGTGGCCGGCATTGCCGCCGCCGCAGCCAACAACGGAAGAGGCGGGCGGGGCGTTGCGCCCGAAGTCTCCCTGGTGGGATTCAACCCCACGTCGGGAATCCTCGACGAGGAACAGGATCCGGATCTCGCATTGCCGACCGCTTTCCTGCAGAGTCTGGGCGCCGGCGAGGGCGGGGATGGCGCGCCGGATTCGGCCAGCGTGGACATCTTCAACATGAGCTTTGGCTCAGTAGCGCAGTCGGAAAACCCTGCGGAGGAATTCGTGCGTCTGCTGCAAATGGGCACGACACGGCTGCGCGGAGGCCGGGGGGCGCTGTATGTGAAGGCGGCCGGCAACGGTTTTGACGAATGCGAGCCGGCACATCCTCTTCAGCGCGAGCTGGGCTGCGTCAACGGCAATACGGATCCGGATCAGAACCTGCCGTGGCTGATCAACGTCGGGGGTTTCAATGCCGACGACGTCAAGTCTTCCTTTTCCGCCGCCGGCGCCAATCTTTGGGTTGTCGGCCCGGCCGGCGAGGACGGCCTTGACGCGCCGGCGATGATCACCACCGACCAGGCCGGCGCAGAGGCGGGTTACAGCCAGTACCCCCAAAACCGGCTTACCAGCGCGCATTCGCTGAACCGCGACGGCGATTACGTCAGTGCCTTCGGCGGTACTTCTTCGGCTGCGCCCGCCGTGGCCGGCGCGACCGCGGTTGTGCTGGGGGTTAACCCCGATCTGACCTGGCGCGACGTCAAGCACATCCTGGCGGCGACGGCGCGCAAGATCGATCCCGGCATTGCTGAAGTGCGGGCCGCCTTCAACGGCGCCCCCTACGTCGCCCAGCACGGCTGGCGAAGTAATGCGGCAGGCTACGAGTTCCATAACTGGTACGGATTCGGCGCGGTGGACGTGGATGCCGCCGTTTCGATGGCCGCCGTCCATGTCGCCGGCAGCCTCGGGGACCTGGCGGAATCGGAGTGGTTCGAATTGGCGGATGATGCGGTTCTGCCGCTGGTCATTCCGGACGCCGACGGCGCCGGCGCAAGTGCGGTCATCGAAGTGTCCGACTTGCCGGAGGCCGCCCGCATCGAGGCTGTGGTGCTGGAAATCACGATTGAGCACACGAACGCTTTCGATCTGGGCGTGTCGCTGCGCTCGCCCGGTGGGATGGAGAATGTGGTCAACCCGCCGTTGAACGCTGTGCTGAACGAATTTCCGGGAATGCAGAACTGGCGGCTGCTGAGTAACGCCTTTTACGGCGAGAACCCCGGCGGAAACTGGACGGTTCACGTGGCGGACATTGCAGCCGGAGATGTGGGCAGTTTGACCGGCCTGCGCCTGAAGATCTTCTACGCCGAGCACTTCATGAACTGAATCGTATGCGGCTCATCATTGGAATATCGGGCGCCAGCGGCGTGATCTACGGCATTCGCTTGCTGGAAGCGCTGCGCGAGTCGCCGGACTTGGAAACGCATCTGATTATCAGCAACGGGGGCAAGGTCAATATTGCGCTGGAGACGGACTGGAAGGTCCGGGACGTGGAGGCGCTGGCGGACGTCGTGTATTCCGACAGCGACGTGGCGGCCACGATCGCCAGCGGTTCGTTTCGGACCGGTGGAATGATCGTGGCGCCCTGTTCGATGAAGACGCTGGGCGCCATCGTGAATTCATATGCGGCCAACCTCCTGGTGCGCGCGGCGGATGTCACGCTGAAGGAGGGCCGGAAGCTGGTGCTGGCGCCCCGCGAAACGCCGCTGCACGCCGGCCATCTGCGCCTGATGCATGAAGCGGCGCTGATGGGCGCGGTCGTTGCGCCACCGGTCCCGGGTTTCTATGCGAAGCCTGCCAGCGTGGAGGACATCGTCAACCACACGGTCGGCAGGCTGATGGACCTGTTCGGCCTGGAAACGGACCTCGTGCGCCGCTGGCCGGGCGGCAAGGAAGCCGCGAAGAACT
>JAPOWV010000028.1 GCA_026707445.1 Gammaproteobacteria bacterium | reverse complement strand
TAGGTCGAGCCGGCGCCGGCGATCTCCGCCTTGTCCACATCCGACTTGATGGCGAGAAACTCGCGCATCAGCGTTTCGTGGCTGGCCGAGTCCATGCGCTCGTTCTCGTTGAGCGCGCTGTCGTCGCCCATCAGCAGCAACGTCGGACATTCGATGTTGCGGATGTCGGCGGTCAGGTCCACGTTGGCGTAGGCGTCAAGCACGGCCTTCAGGGTGGCCATGTTCACGTTCGCGGCGTACTGCTTCTTGGCCCAGCGCTCGTACTTGATGCCTTCTTCGGAATACAGCACGTCGGGCGGGAGCACGACGCCGGCATACAGGCGCGAAAGCTGCTCGATGCCGAACACCCTGCCCACCCACCAGGAGGCCTCGTAGATGTTGCGCCAGGTGTCGTCCACGCGGATGAACGGATAGGCGATCAGCGCGTGCATGCGCTCGGGGTACTTGGCCGCAAAGCGCAGCCCGATCGACGATCCCGTGGAGGTGCACCACAGCGCCGTGCGTTCGATCCCGGCGGCGTCCAGGATCGCCGCCAGGTCGTCCACCCAGCGCTCCACCGAGTACGGCTCCGACTGGGTCCAGTCGGACTTACCCACCCCGCGGTAGTGCCATTGCAGGATCCGGTGACGCGGAGTGAGGTACGGCTCGCAGAACTCGAACTGCTTGTCCACCAACGCAAAACCGCCGATCAGCGTGAGCGGCGGATTGCCCTCGCCGCTGACCTCGTACCACAGATTGGCGCCGTCCACGCGTACCTTCGGCATGCCTTCCTCCCTATTGCGAAGAGATCGCCGCGTCGTACTGGTGCACGATCCGCACCCCGTCCAGCATGAACCCCATCGGCATCCAGTATGCGCCCAGCACTTCCTTCGGCGCCAGCGGCATCAGTTCCTCGTTGTCGGCCCGGCAGAATTCCAGCGACCCTTCGCCGGCCAGCGTCTCGCCCTGTTGAAGTCCGCTCATCACCATTTGCGTGAGGTCGTGCACCAGGGGCTTGCCCAGCGGCGGAACGTGGCAGTCGGGGACGTGGCGCATGCAGGTGAGAGGCAGGTTGCGCGTATAGAACTCCAGTTCCGACAGATCGATTACGCGCTGCGGCGAGAACTCCATGCGCATTACCGCCTCACCATGACGGCTGACGACGCGCTTCAGCCGCGTGCCCACGCCGCCGTCCTGCGTCATGCCGGGCAGCAGGGGGTGCACGCCGCTGGATTCGATCTCCGCCTGCTTGGAGCAGGCGCCCAAAAACCAGCTCAGCAGCACCAGCCAGTCGCGGTTGCACCACTGGAAAGTGGAGAACATCGTGCGCTCGCCGTGCAGTCTGCAGGGCAGTCCGATCACCGCAACGTCGTAGTGGCTGCGCGCCGCCGGCCAGTCCTCGGGCGCCACGCCCTCTGGATAGCACTTCAGGTGCGGGCTCCACACATAGGCCTCGTCGGGCGGATCCGAAGGCGTAAGCGGCGCCGGCAGGTAAGCGGCGATGGCGTCGGGATCGGTCCGAAAATGAAACAGGAGAAGGTTGCCGGCAAAGCGCCACGGCAGCGGCTCCAGCATGGACGCCTCGCCGTTCGGGGTGAAGGGACGCGTGTATCCGGCCACCGCTAAACCCAGTTTCCCCAGAGTTGCGGCTGCTGTTGGGGTGCGGGCTGCGCCAGGTACTCGTGGCAGCGCGGTGCGCTCCACTCCGGCTCGGTGAACCGGAAGTCGATTTCCTTCTCGCCGCGGCAGAACCACACGCAGCCGCCGCGCGTGGCCTGCGGCCCGTGCGGTTTCTCGCCCGGACGGAAGATATAGGACCCCGAAGTGATCATGCCGGTCTCTCCCATCAGGTAATCGCCCTGCAACAGCACCAGTTCCTCCCAGGTTTCGTGCGCCTCAAGCCTCGGATCGCACCACCCCGGCGCCTGATGCGTCATCAGCGTGTAGGCGCCGGTGTCCGGATCGCTGCGCAGCCTGCGCACCTTCAGACCCGAGCCCGCCTCTTCGCTCGTTCGGCCGGGAAAATCCGGCACAGGCTGCCACGCCATGGCGTTGACGTCCAGCGGCCCGGTCCTTCGTTCTTCCCGATAAGCCGCTAAAGGTTCGGAGACCTGCGACAGACCGGCACGGCCTTCGCCCATCCACAGCGCCGCGAAGCCGCTGCGGGTTTCGGCGCCGGCCACGGCAAGCCCCCGGGGGAGGAATGCGTAACTGCCGCGCGCAAATTCGCATTCCCCCAGCCTGAGGTCGCCTTCAAGGAGGAGAATCTCGAGATCGCTTTCCAGCACGCCGCTGTCGTGCGAGCACCAGTACGGCTCGGCCCGCACCAGCAGGCTGTTGGCTCCCGAATCGCCGCGCTGGGCGCTGAGAACGGCCGCCCGCAATCCATGCCCGAATGCAGGCGCCGCCGACGGCGTCAGCGTCACGCCGTCCAGACGCAGAAACTCAACCCGCGGGCGCGACATCGATGCCTGATCGGACGGGCCGCCGGTCAACCCGCGGCGGAACGGGCTTCGTGCTCGGAATACACGCGGGTCAGGATGTCGATGGCCATCTCTGCAGCAGGAAAACCGAACTCCAGACCCGCCAGCAACAGGATTTCCTCTACTTCTTCCCGGGGAATTTCGTGATGGGCCGCCATCTTCATGAAGAATTCCACTTCCTGTTTGTGCGTGGCCGTGAACATGGCGATGCTGCAAAGGATCTTGGTGCGCAGGTCCACCCGGTCCATCTCCCAGATCGGCACCATGACCTCGCGCAACTTGGCATGAAACGCCGGGGGGCGGCTGGTAACGATCCACTGATAGATTTCCTCGCCCTGTTCGTCGCCCCACAACTTGTGGGTAATCGCACGGAACCGGCTTTCGAGATCATTGCTCACGGCCGCACTCCGATCGTGGCCCACCAGGGATAGGCGCCGAAAAAGTACTCCCCGCCGAATCCCCAGCCGGTCAGCTCGTTGGGCAACGGCACGTCGCGGACCTCGCCGAAACCGCCTTCCTCGAACATGCGCACCCGGTCTTCGGCAAGGAATCCCGGCAGGAACGGGTCTTCCATGCGCCGCCCGGTTGAGTCCAGCAGAAACGCCGATAGCGGACTGTATTCCTCCTGCAGCACCTTGAACGGCGGCGATTCCATGATCGCGAAGATCCCGCCGGGGCGCAGCAGCCGATGGGCCTCACGCACCACCTGCGCCCGAACCTTGCCCGGCAGTTCGTGAAACAGCCATACCGCGCTGACCACGTCGAAACTCCCGTCAGGGTAGCCGGTTTCCTCGGCCAGCCGCTGGGTGAAATGGACCTTGTGCCCGCGCAACTCGGCCAGCTTGTGGCCGTACTTGAGCATGGAAGCCGCGTAGTCCAGGCCCACGACCTCCGCATCGGGGTAAAGCTCGCAATACGGGAAGGTGCTCTTGCCGACTCCGCAACCCAGATCCAGAATGCGCCGGTAATCGCCCTCGGGCACCGCGCGGGCCAGGTTCCATCCCATCTCGTCGCCGTCGTCGCGGCCCACCAGGAAAGGGCTGATCATCCAGTGATAGAGGATGCCGGCGAACTCGGCGTGGTAGTTGCCCGGCTGCGTGTGGATTTCGATCTTGCGGTAGTAGCGGGGCGTTTCCAGTTCCGGGTCCAACTCAAGGCTTCCCAATGCGCCCGCACCGTTGCAGTCATCCAGCCAGGCCCGCACTTCGTCGCCCTGGCGTTCGAGTATGTCCAGGATGGCCCGGAACATCTGCGCGTGGTTGTGGCGCTCGAAAAACGCGCCGAAGCGATAGGCATTGCCCTGCTCCATCAGCCCGCCCACTTCGCGTATGTCCGAGGGGTTCTGAAGCCTGTTCTCGTTCTCGCGGTACCAGGCGCCCATCGCGGGTCCGAAGCCGGTCGAATTGAAGGCCATCAGGCCCCCCACAAAATCCAGCCGCGCCTGCTCCGCGCGGCTGCGCTCAATTTCCAGAGTCGCTGTCATCGAGGCTCCCAAGCGAATTGGACTATATTATAGGGAGGCGTGTTTCGCACGCTCGCTCGATTGGCGCGTTGGGGCCGCGCCGTTTTTTTGGGCAAGGACGACACCATTGGGGGGACTTTATGAACCTGATTCGCTCTACCACTTGCGGCGCCATCGCGTCGATTCTGCTCATCCCGGCCGCCACCTTCCTGGCGCCGACGGCCTTGGCCCAGATGGCCGCACTCGAGGAAATCGTCGTGACGGCCCGAAAGCGCGAGGAGAGTATCCAGGACGTGCCGCTTTCCATCACGGCGTTTACCGGCGAGGAGCTGGAGCGCGGAGGCTATGTCGATCTGGAGGACATCTCCTTCCAGACCACGGGCATGCAGTTCAACAACGAGCTGGCCGGCACGCGTCCGGGGCGGCTGTTCAGCAACATCCGCTTTCGCGGAGTAGAGGGCAGCGAGTATTCCACGCTGCAGACCGCTTCTCTTTTCGTCGACGGCATCTTTGCGCTGCAGGGCGCGCAGACCCTGGCGCTGAGTGACCTCGAACGCGTCGAGGTCATCAAGGGCCCGCAATCGGCCGCGTTCGGAAGAAACTCTTTCGCCGGCGCGATCAATTACATCACGCGCGCGCCGGACATGGAAGAATTCTCGGGCAGGATCAAGGTGGACGCCGGGCAGTACGACCAGCATGAACTGGACATTACCGCGGACATTCCCATCGCGCCCGGTGTCCTGGCGCTGCGGGTCGGAGGGCGCTACTTCAACAAGGGCGACATGTATCAAAACTACGCGGGCGTCGGTGTGGGCGAGCAGCGCTCCGAATCGGCATTTGCGACCCTGTTCGTGCAGGCGGCCGACAACATCAGCATCAAGCTGCGCTACTACCAGCAGGACGACAGCGACGGTCCAGCGGGCGTGACCTTCTACAAGGCGCGGCTGGACGACAGTTGCACGGGCAAGACGATGCCGGGCCTCACCACAGACGGCCAGCCCACCACGCTGATGCCCAGGGAGTACCTTTGCGGCACCATTCCGGGGCCGGGCGGACAGATCGGTTTCCCCAACCCCAGCGTGTCCCTGAGTCCCGCCAGTTTCCCCGCCGGATCCGAAAACTTCATCCGCGACTCGCTGATCGACGCGCCCTCGCAGGTCGAAGGCGTGCCGTACATCGACCACTTCGGCATCGAGCGCGAGATTACCCGCATCAGCCTGGTGCTGGACTACGAGTTCGCCAACGGCATGTCGCTGGTCGCCACCGGCGCCTACAACGAAAACAATGCGGCCAACCTGCGCGACTGGGACATGACGCCGGACGAGGCCTGGTACGTGTCCAATCCCCAGGCCGGCGAGGACGAAAGCATCGATATACGCATTTCCTCGGCGCCGGATGCGAGACTGCGCTGGCTGGGCGGATTCAACTATTACACGCAGGAGTTCCTGACAAGCTCGAACGGCGGCGTGTTCGTGGTGGCCTGCGGCAACCTCGGAGCCTTCGGCACGCCCGCGCAGTGCGCCAGCCCCGCCCGCATTCCGGTGGGCGTGGACGGCGGCGATTTCGTGGATGTGCGGGCCTTCTACGGGTCAGTGTCCTACGACATTACAGAGCAGTTCACCGTGGACCTGGAAGCGCGCTGGCAGGATGACACGCGCAGCGACGGCATCGGCGATTTCGAGATCAATTTCAAGGATTTCCTGCCCCGGATCTCGCTCAGGTATCGAATCACCGAAGACATGACGGCCTACGTTACGGTTTCGCGCGGCATTCTTCCCGGCGTCATCAACTCCAACATCATCAACTGCAACCCCGCGACCTTCACTGCCCCGTTCATCGATCCGCGCACCGGTCAGCCGAGCACCTCTTCGATGTGCCAGCAATACGTCGATGCGCTGGGCCCCGACGCGGTGGACGTGACGCCGGTGCAGGAACTGGACTCCTATGAGATCGGCGTCAAGTCCACCTGGATGGACGGACGGCTGGTCGCCAACGTGGCCGCCTACTGGCAGGAATGGGGCAATGCGCCCTTCCCGACCTTCGTGACCGTTTACCGCGACGATGACGGTGACGGGGTCCCCAACACCAACCCCAACTTCTTCCCGGTCAGCACGCCGGGCAGTTCGGAGTACTCCGGCGTGGAACTCGAAGTGGATTTCCTGATCACCGAAGACTGGGACATGAGCTTCAACTGGTCGTTCAACGACAACGAGTTCACCGAGTTCCTCATCCCTCTGGCGTCCGCCGAATACGCACTGGGCACCCGCAACGTCAAGGGGCACCGCTCCAGCCGCTTTCCGAAGTGGTCGGGCAACGTCTCCTCCACCTACGGCGGAACCTTCCAGAACGGCTGGGACTGGTCGCTTCGCGGCGATCTCACCTACATGGGCGAGACCTTCCCCGGCCTGACCAACCTGTCTACGCTGGAGAGCTACTCGCTGTTGAATCTCCGATTCGCGGTCGAACGGAACAACGTGAGGCTGGAGGCCTACGTGAAGAACGCGCTGGACGAGGATTACTGGCGCACCGGTCAGGAATACACCGACTTCTCGCGCGTGCTGAGTGTCGGTTTCAACTTCAATCGGCTCGGCCTGACGCTGGTGCCGCAGGACAAGCGCACCTTCGGATTGCGCGCCGCGATCGAGTTCTAGCGTTTCGCTTACGCTGCAACCGGACCGGAGCAGGCTAATGGAAACCCGCGTCGTACCACTGGTGGAAGCCACGCCCGCGGCCCTGGCGGACTGCGGGGAACTGCTGGGCCGCCACCCGGGCGCCGAGCCCTTGCCGATCCAGTTTTACAAGGGCTCGGTGCAAACCTACCGCCCGGTGGATTTTCTTTCGGACGAACAGACCGAACTCAGCCTGGCTCACGTGCGGCGGCGCCCCTTCGAAGTGCACTGGATCGAACGCCACTTCAAGCACACGCAGACCTTCATCCCCCTGAACGGTGCGCCGTTCGTCGCGGTGCTGGCGCCCCCCACCGACGGGGATCTGCCGGATCTGGAGAAGGTGCGGGCCTATCGCTTCGACGGCTCCGCCGGCTTCACGATGAAGCTGGGCACCTGGCACGAGTTCCCGTTCGCGGTCGAGGACGAGGCCGACATCGTGGTGATTCTGCGGCGCGAGGCCACCCAGAGCCTGCTGGATACCGATCCCTCCACGGGCGAGGTGCGCGGTCCCGACATCCAGAAGCAGGACCTGATCAAGCAGCACGGCGTTCGCCTGAAGTTCGACGTTTAGCCCACGGAATGGAGTCATTTCCCCGTCCCACCTTTCTGGAGAGCGTTGGAGCCAGGGACGGCGGAACCGAGCCAGGGATGGCGTCTCTGCAGAAAGGTGGGACGGGGAAATGACGCGGGAATTCCTTAGCCAAACAAGCCGATGACCAAGGAACACGTAGAAAACCTGGCCGCGCTCGATGTCGCGCCGATTGCCTGGGACCCGCCGGGCCTCGCGCCAGGCGCGCAGCTGCGTCCACTTGCCCGGGACCCCGCCAGTGGCGGCTTCACCGGCCTCGTGGACCTGCCGGCCGGCTTCGACAGTGGATCCGGCCTGAGCTGCGCGGTGGAGATGCGCCTGTTCGTCATCGACGGCGAATTGCAAATGGGCGAACATCGTCTCGGACCCGGCGGTTTCTGCTACCACCCGGCCAGCTCCGGACAAGGCCGCTGGCGATCGCCAGAGGGCGCACGCGCATTCGTCGTTTTCCTGCAGGATCCGGAGTTTCGCCCCGATCAGGGTTCCCCCGCCCCCGATGCCATACCGGCGCTGGATTCATTTGCCATGGACTGGCACAACCCGCTGGACGCCAGCGACCCGTCCGAGGATTTTCGGGCCGGCATCTTCGTCAAGGTTCTGCACGTAGACCCGGAGACCAGGGCCAGCATGCACCTGGCGGGCCTGATGCCCGGCTGGTACGCG
The DNA here is from genome assembly GCA_026707445.1 of Gammaproteobacteria bacterium. Taxonomy (GTDB): domain Bacteria; phylum Pseudomonadota; class Gammaproteobacteria; order Steroidobacterales; family Foliamicaceae; genus Foliamicus. The sequence continues at coordinate 6,579 of JAPOWV010000028.1, read as the reverse complement.
GAAGGCATGGAAACGCACCCCGTTTACGAGGAAAACTACTGCCTGCAGGGCGACGTGCTGATCGGGGAAGTGGGCGATGAAACGGGCTACACGATGGTCGTGGGCAGCTACATGTGCCGGCCCGCCGGCGTCATTCACGGCCCGCTGGCCAGCAAGAACGGCAACGTCAACCTCTGCTTCACCCACGGCCTGCTCGGCATCGACTACAGCGAGAACCCGCGGTCCATGGACCTCATCCGCAATCACCTCCGAAACCACCCCTGGACGTGATAGTCAATCTCGAACGCGCGCGGGCCAAAATGGAGGAAGCGGGGCTCGACGCCATGGTGTGCGTGCAGCCCATCAACGTCTACTACGCCAGCGGCTACGAGTCCGACTGGCTGTTCGACTATCAATGGGCGGGCTGCGCGATCCTGCCGCTGTCCGAGGACCGGCCCGCGACGCTCATCGTGCACGACGTCGAACTGACCAACCTGGCCGAGCACCCGAGCTGGATGCCGGAACTGCGGGTCTATGAGACCCAGGTGGGCGACGACATCTTCTGCCACTACACGGTGGACGAGGAGGCCGAACTGGAGGACTCGGACCGCAAGACGCTGGCGCTGATGGAAGCCACGCGGGCAACGGCCTCCATAGGCGTGGTGGAGGCGATCCTCAAGGCGCTGGCCGATGGCGGCTACCGCAGGCTCGGCTTCGACGACGCGCGCCTCGCCTCATTGTGCGCTGAACGCCTGGCTAACGTTCAGTGCTTCGACCGCCCCGAGCTGATGACGATGATCCGGGCGGTCAAGACGCCCGCCGAGCTGGAACTCATGCGCGAGGCGGGCCGCCGCAACCAGCAGGCGCTCAGTGTCGCGATCGACGCGGCGGGCGTGGGCGTGAAGTGGTCGGACATCCGCCGGGCCTGGCATCTCTCGGTGGCCGAACAGGACTGCATGCCCTGGTGCATCTACGTCGGCGCCGGCCACAAGAGCATGGGCCTCTGGCACGACCATGATTACCCGATTCGTAAAGGCGACCAGTTGTGCTTCGACTCCATGCTCACCTGGCAACGCTACTTCGGCGACATGCAGCGGACCTGCGTGATGGGCGCGCCCAGCGCCAAGCTGCAGCGCTACTGGAATGCCGCCTACGCCGCCGCGGAAGCCGTCTTCGAGGCCATGCGGCCGGGCGTGAACACGGTGGACCTGCGCAAGTTGGCGCTGGAAGTGGGCACGCGGGGCGGGATCAAGGGTTTCCGCCATGCCTTCATGCACGGGCTGGGACTGGAGCACCTGGAACTGCCCAGCGCTTCGCCGGGCCTGAGCGGCTTCGACCTGGAGGAAGGCATGGTCGTGAACATGGACATGGAGGTGTGCGAGATCGGTTTCGGCGGCATTTACTATGAGAACACGCTGCTGATCGGGCGTAACGGCCCCGAATACCTGTGCGACATGCCGCGTGAACTGATACACCTGCCCTGCTGAGCAACTGCAGCGCCATGGCGAGAAGAAACGACTGGCTGGGCGACGAGATGCTGGACCGCATGATGAACGTCATCATGGGGCTGGCCGAGGAGTTGTACGTCACGCGCGACCGCCTGCAGGTGATGGAGCGCGTGCTCGAAAGCCGCGGCGCGCTGAATCGCGAAGAGCTGGACAGCTGGAAGCCCGACGAAGGCCAGCAGGAAGAAATCCTGCGCGACCGCGACGCGTTTATCCAGGCCATTCTGTCGCGCGCGCTCGACAAGCCTCCCGGGGACCCCGGCGCCGAAGCCTGAACCCCGTCCACATGCAAGCTGCCCCGACTCGCTTTGCGCGCGTCCTGAAGACGCGCGACGTGCTGATGCTCTCTTTCGGGGCGATGATCGGCTGGAGCTGGATATTGATGACCGGCTACTGGGTCGGCAACGCCGGAAGTCTCGGAACATTGATCGCGTTCGCCGCCGGCGGCCTTGTGATCGGGTTCATTGCGCTGACCTATGCCGAACTGGCCTCCGCGATGCCGCGGGCCGGCGGCGAGCACGTCTACACCCACGCCGGGCTGGGGGCCGGCTGGTCGTTCGTCTGCACCTGGGCGCTGCTGATGGCCTACGTGACCGTGTGCGTGTTCGAGTCTGTGGCGCTGCCCACCGCGGTGGAATACCTGATACCCGCGATCCGTATGGGCGCCCTCTGGCACGTCGCCGGCGCCCCGGTCGATTTGGGGTTCATCCTCGTGGGCCTGGCAGGCGCCGTCGTGATGACCTGGATCAACGTCGTCGGCATCCGAACGGCGGCGATCGTCCAGGGCATCGTCACCGTCGCCATCTTCGTCTCCGGCGTGGTGCTGTTCACCGGGGCGGCCGGTTACGGCCTGCCCGAACTGGCGGAACCGAAAATCGCCGTTCCCGCCACCGGTATTCTCACCGTACTGATCATGGTCCCCGCCCTGCTGGTCGGATTCGACGTGCTTCCGCAATCGGCGGAGGAAATCGACCTCCCGCCGAAGCGCATCGGGCGATTGCTGATCGTCTCCCTGGTCATGGCCGTGGTCTGGTACGGCGCGATAGCCTGGTCGGTCGCCGTGGCGCTCACGCCGGAGGAACTGGCCGGCGACGGACTGATTACGGCAGATGCGGCGAAGAAGCTCTGGTCCGTGGCCGCGGGCGGATCCTGGGCCGGCGTGGCGCTCACGGTCGGCGGTATCGGCGGCGTGCTCACGAGCTGGAATGCCTTCATTATCGGCGGCAGCCGCGTGGTCTTCGCCCTGGCCGAATCCGGCAGCCTGCCCGCGGTGTTCGGGCGGCTTCATCCACGCTACAAGACGCCCTATGTCGCCGTGCTCGCGATCGGACTGTTGAGCTGCATTTCCCCGCTGTTCGGTCGGACGATCCTGGTGTGGCTCATCAACTGCGGCAGTTTTGCCGTGGTGGCCGCCTACCTGTTCGTGCCGATCGCGTTCCTGGCCCTTCGCCGAAGCCAACCCGACCTGCCCCGGCCCTACAGGTTGCGCTACCCCCGTTTGGTCGGCATGTCGGCCATCGTGCTGGCCCTGGGCCTTTTGTGCCTGTTCATGCCCTTCAGCCCGTCAAGCCTGGTCTGGCCGCAGGAATGGGGCATCGTGCTGGGCTGGGGCGCTGCCGGTGTCCTCGTCTGGCTCACCCGCCGTAACGCCCATTAGTTCGGCATCCACGTGGCCGTACGCCTGAATTCTCCCGCTTTCGGCAGAAACCTGCTGCTGGCCTGTCTAGCCCTGCTTTCGGCTTCGCACCTGTCGCCGGCCGCGGCGCAGGCGCAAGACGCGGTGGCGGAGGCAGCGGTGATCGAGGAAATCGTCGTGATCGGTTCGCGAAAACGCGGCCGTTCGGCAGCCGAGTCCACCGCACCCATCGACGTGATTTCCGGGGAAACATTCGGTCTTGTCGGCAATACGGCGGACATTACCGAAAACCTGCGCGTCAACGTTCCCTCCTACAACGCCAGCATCGCTTCCGGAGACGGCGACACTTTCGTGCGGCCCACATCGCTGCGCGGGCTGGCGCCGGACCAGACGCTGGTGATGGTCAACGGCAAGCGCCGCCATCGGGCCGCACTGATCGCGGAATTCGTGCCCTCGGCAGGGAAAGGCGCGCACGGACCGAACATCGGGATGCTGCCGGGAATCGCGTTCAAGCGGGTGGAGATCCTGCGCGACGGCGCTTCGGCGCAATACGGCTCGGACGCGATCGCGGGCGTGATCAATTTCGTTACGCGGGACGCTTCCGAGGGAGGAGAATTGCGCGTCCAGTACGGACAGTTCTACGAAGGCGAACAATCCTACGCCGTGGCGGGCAACGTCGGCCTGAGCATCGGCGCGGCCGGATTCCTGAACCTGAGTGCCGAATATACGGAAAACGACGCACTGTCCCGGGGAATTCAGCGAGCCAGCGCGCAGGCGCTGATCGATGCGGGAGTTCCCGGCGTTGGGGCGGACTCCCCGTTTGACGACGCCCCCCTCGTTCACACCTGGGGACGGGCCTATGGGGAAAACCTGCGCCTCTTCTTCAATGCCGGGATCGAAGCGGGCGCCAATGCGACGCTCTACGCGCAGGGCAACTACTCGGACACCTTCAATCGCTACCGGTTCTTCTACCGCGGACCCGATCACATTACCCTGCGCACGCTCCGGGATGAATTCGGATTTACCGGTCTGCCGGGAGGCTTCACGCCATTCTTCGACGGTGACCAAAGCGACTCCAGCATTGCAGGGGGGCTGCGGGGCGAGCTGGCCGGCGGGCTGCTGTTCGACCTGAGCTTGGGCTACGGCCACAATCGGATCGATTTCGTTCTCAACAACACGATCAATCAAAGCCTGGGCCTGGGCGCCGACGGCAACCCCGCGCAGCGCGACTTCGACGTGGGCGACCTGGAGCAGGAGGAGGTCACCCTGAACGCCGATTTCTCCCGGCAGTTCACGGACACGGTTCACCTCGCCTTCGGAGCGGAGTGGCGCGAAGAGACCTTCATCGTGATTGCCGGCGAGCCTTCCTCCTGGTTCGGCGCGGGCAGCAGCGGCTTCAAGGGTTTCGAGCCGCAGAACGCCGGCGAGTTCGCACGCGACAACTACGCCCTCTACGCGGAAGTCGAACAGGACGTCACGGACGCCATCCTGGCGCAGTACGCCCTGCGTTACGAGGACTTCTCCGATTTCGGCGGCACGATCAACGGCAAGGTCGCCGCCCGCTACAACGTAAGCGACCGGTTTGCCCTGCGCGCGGCCTTGTCCACCGGCTTCCATGCCCCCACGCCGGGACAGGCGAACATTCAGAAGATCACGACCACCTTTGATAATGATCTCGGACTTCAGGTGGAGTCAGGCACGGTTCCTCCCAGTCATCCCCTGGCCCTGGCGGCCGGAGGCTCGCCGTTGACCGAGGAGAAGTCCATCAATCTGAGCGTGGGTTTCGTCACGGACTTTGGCGAAGCCACGACGCTCACGGCGGATCTCTATCGCATCGAGGTCCAGGACCGAATCTTCAAGACGCAGAACCTGCCCACGATCGACCCGGTCACGGGCGTCGGTTCCAACGTCCAGTTCTTCACCAACGCGCTGGACCTCAGCGTGACCGGCCTGGACCTCGTGCTGACGGCCGCGTTTGACTGGGGTTACGGCGGCCTCCGCACGACCGTGACGGCAGCCTACAACCACAACGAAGTGAAGGTGGACAATCAGACAGCGATCAACGGCGTATTGCCCGTGTCCGAAGCAGGCGTGGAGGACATCGAGGAAAGTTATCCGCAGGACCGCCTGACCGTGACCGCCACCACGTCGGCCGGCGCCAACTGGGCCTTTCTCGCGCGGATCAACTACTTCGGCGCGCACTACGACGAACGCGGGCGGATCGGCGGCGTGGACGGCGGACCTCCTACGCAGAAAGTGGGTTCGACGGTCTTCGTGGACCTGGAATTCAGCTACCGGCTCGACGAGTGCTGGCGCCTGACCCTGGGCGCCTCCAACGCTTTCGACGAATATATCGACGTGGTGGGCCCGCCCAACGCCAACCGGCAGAACGTGGGCCTGCTCTACCCGCGCCGCACGGCAGCCAACTTCGAAGGCGGTTCCTGGTACCTCCGGGCGAACTACGTCTGGTAGCCAGTGGAGCGAAGGCGAGACGCCTTCCCTCAAGGGGGACTAAACGCCCTGCTTGAGACCCGCCTCGATAAACGGACCCAGGGCGCCGTTCAGCACCGCCGTCGGGTTGCCGGACTCGATGCCGGTGCGCAGGTCCTTGACCCGCGACTGGTCGAGGACGTACGAGCGGATCTGGTTCCCCCAGCCGATGTCCGCCTTGCTGTCCTCCAGGGCCTGCTGCTCCGCCCGCCGCTCGCGCTCGGCCAGTTCGAAAAGCTTGGCGCGTAGCTGCTTCATGGCCGTGGCCCGGTTCTTGTGCTGCGAGCGCTCGTTCTGGCATTGCACTACGATGCCCGAGGGCAGATGGGTGATGCGGACCGCGGACTCGGTGCGGTTGACATGCTGTCCGCCGGCGCCGCTGGCGCGGTAAACGTCAATACGGAGATCGCCGGGATCCACTTCCACCTCCGCTTCTTCCTCGATCTCCGGTGAGACGAAAACGCTGGCGAACGAAGTGTGCCGCCGCGCGCCGGAATCGAACGGCGACTTTCGCACCAGGCGGTGCACGCCGGTTTCGGTGCGCAGCCAGCCGTAGGCGTGATCGCCGCGCACATGCACCGTGGCGCTCTTGACTCCCGCGACTTCGCCGTCGGATGCCTCGATCAGTTGCGCGTCGAACTTGTTGGCCTCGCAGAACTTGAGGTACATGCGCAGCAGCATTTCGGCGAAATCCTGGGCGTCGTGCCCGCCCGATCCGGCCGTGACCTCGAGAAACGCGTTGGAGCCGTCCCTGGCGCCGCCGAACATGCGGCGGAACTCCAGTTTCTCCACTTCTTCGGCGAGCGATTGGACTCCTTCGCCCACGTCTTCCAGCGTGGCCTGGTCCTGCTCCTCAAGGGCGAGTTCAAGCAGTTCCTCCAGTTCGCCCGCGTCCGCCGCAAGGCGATCCAGCGTTTGAGTAACGGACTGCAGAGACGCCCGTTCGCGCCCCAGCGCACCGGCGCGTTG
>JAPOWV010000057.1 GCA_026707445.1 Gammaproteobacteria bacterium | reverse complement strand
ATGCCTTCAAGTTCGCGCTGGATTTCACCCGTTTTCTCGACCACCGCCCCTTCTGCCTCGTATAGCCGCTCATAGAGAGTGGCGGCGCCTTCTATCAAACGGCCCGCATTTCTGAGCCTCGGCAGTTCGGCCTCGATTTCCGCCAGTTCGCCCCCGCGCAATGCGGCTTTTTTGAGTTCTTCCACCTGAAAGCGGAGGAGGTCCGCCCTCTGGGCGCGCTCGCGCACGCCCTCTCGGTGTGAGGTCAGTTTTTCCTCGGCGGATTTCAGTTCGCGCACCGCCTCGCCCAGTGCGGCTCGCGCCCCGCTCGTTCCCGCGAAATCATCCAGAAGCCCCAGGTGGCTTGCAGGACGCAGGAGGCTTTGGTGCGCGTGCTGGCCGTGGATGTTCACGAGACGCTCGCCCACCCGGGAGAGCAAAGACGCCGTGCCGAGAACGCCGTTCAGATAGATGCGGCTTCTGCCTGCTTCCGCCACCCGGCGGCGCACGATGAGTTCGCCGCCTTCTTCGACCTCCACGCCCGCTTCTTCGAGCAGGGAGCGGGTAGCACTGCCGCCCGCGGTATCGGGAATATCGAAGAGGGATTCGACAATCGCCTCTTTCGCCCCACCGCGAACGATGTCGCCTCCCGCGCGCGCGCCCAGGGTGAGGTTCAGAGCGTCAAAGATGATGGATTTGCCGGCGCCCGTCTCGCCTGTCAAGACGTTCAGGCCGGAGCCGAAGGCGATTTCCAGGTCATCGATGATGGCGAAGTTCGCGATCTTGAGCAGGCGGAGCATGGGGTTCTCAGGTCTTCCGGCCGCCGCGCGGGTGGGTCTCCCACAAGAGTTTTTCTCTTAAGGTCTGAAAGAAATCCGCACCCTTGGGCCGGATGATACGCACGGGAGTGCGGCTTTTCCTGATTTTCACCGAATCGCCCGCCTCGAGTTCGCACCCTGGGAAGCCGTCGAGCGTGAGGAGAACCTCGCGCCCCTCCGCTTCGGTATCCGGGAAGATGGTGATTTCCAGTTCCGTCTCCGCAGGCACGACGATGGGCCGGTTGCTGAGCGTGTGCGGGCATATCGGGTTGATGAGCATCACGTTCAAGTCGGGCAGCACGAGCGGCCCGCCCGCGGAGAGCGAATAGGCCGTGGAGCCCGTGGGCGTGGCGACGATGAGGCCGTCCGCCCGGAAATAGCCCAGATGCCTGCCTTCCATCTGGACCTCGAATTCGACCATGCGCGCCAGGGGCCCGGTGGTGAGCACGATGTCGTTCAGCGTATCGGAGAGCGCGGGCGGCGCGCCCCCGTTTATCTGAACCTCCGCGCCGAGCCGCATACGCGATTCGATGGAAAACTCCTTCTTGATCAGTATCCGCTCGAGCGCCGGGTAGAGTTCGGCCTGGGGAATGTCGGCCAGAAAGCCCAGGTGCCCGGTGTTGATGCCCAAAAGGAGCGGGGATTCCTCGCCGATGTTGTGCGCGGTGCGTAGCATGGAGCCGTCGCCGCCGAAGACGATGACCAGATCGGCGCGCTTGACGACCTCCTCGCGCGCTGCGCCCGTTTCCTCTCCCGCCATCCGGGCCGTGTCCAGATCGAGATGGACCTCGAAGCCCCTTTCTTTCAGCCATGCGGTGAGATTGGCGAAATCGAGCGGGTTTTTTTGCGCCTCCGCCCATGCGGTCAGTGCGATGCGTTCTATGTTCGTCGCCACGTGTTGAATCTCCCGAATCAGCCTCGGTGGCAAGGTATCCCAGGGTCTGCGCCCCGGCAACCGCGCCCTCCGTTCATCCGCGCGCCTGCATCGCGGCGTCTTTTCTTCTTCGCGGCAGACGCCGCCAGTAGCGGCAGGCGTCCTGAAGCGGGCAGCCCGCGCAGAGTTTTACGTTTCGCCTGCTCGGGCAATGCTTGAGGATGCCCATCCGCGAGATGGCGAAATCGTAGCGCACCGGGTCGACCGGGTCGATGCGCTTCAGGTTTCTGGTGATCTCGAGCGCCATCTTGAGGTCGGGCGTCTTCCTGTCGGTGAGTCCCAGGAGACGCCCGATGCGCGCGATGTGGGTGTCGAGCGGGATGATGAGCTGGTGTGTTTTCGGCCCTTTCCAGAGGCCTAAGTCCAGGCCGTCGGCGGGGCGC
>JAPOWV010000067.1 GCA_026707445.1 Gammaproteobacteria bacterium | reverse complement strand
GACAACCGGCAATATAGGGGATTTCATCCATCCACCGACCTTGAAGCTGGGACAGGCCAGGTGGCGCAATCCGGGCAGTTCGGCGCCGACCGAAAACTGGCGGGGCGACATCGCCCACCTGAGGAAAGACGTAACCCTCGTTGGTGCCATTTTCCTAAACCAAAATGCCGTTCTGGAAAATGACATTAGTGGCGAAACCGCCCGGTACATGTTTGTCGACGACGGCGAGACGATTCTGGGTGCCTTCGCCAACTCTATCGTCGAGCAGCCCGCCGATCCCGGCAACGGCAGGGCAACCACTTACGACTCCAAGGTCAGCGGCGCGTTTTCGGCGGAGAGGCAGTAGCCGCCGCCGGGAAGCCCCGGAGGACCCGCCAGCCGCTATCTGAAAGCCGCCGCCCGCCGCGACAGGGGGGCGAGGCGGCGGCGGGCCTGCCTGGCTGCACTTGTAAGGCGAGGAAATGGAAGCAAGCCGGCGTTTCCCTACCGCGGTCTGCGTCCTTTACGCCCTGTTGACCGCCGGCGCGCTGCTGCTTGTCTCCGGCAGCATCGCCCATGGGCAGGAGCGAGACATGGGCGCGCGCTTTCAAAGCGGCCTGGCGGCGGTCGGCGAGGCCATGCGGCTGCCGGAGGGCGAGGACCGCGCGGCGCGGCTGAAAGCGGCCGTTGCGGCGTTCCACGGCATCCTTGTCGAGCGCCCGGAGCTTGTGCGCGTGCGGCTGGAGCTCGCGCGCACCTTTTTCCTCATGGGCGAGGACAGCCTGGCGCGGGCGCATTTCGAGACCGTGCTGGCTGGCAATATCCCGGAGCCGGTCGCCGCCAATGTGCGCGGCTTCCTCAATGCGCTCCGCGCCCGCAAGCGCTGGCATGTCCGCTTCGGAGCGGGGATCGCGCCGGACAGCAATATCGGCGCGTCTTCGGGCGAGCGCACCCTCAAGATCGATACCGCGTTCGGCCGCCTGCCCTTCACGCTGAACGATCCGAACGAGAAGGAATCCGGCGTCGGCCTGTCGGTATGGACGGGCGGCGAATACCAGTATCCGCTCTCCCCGTCCTGGCGCTTGCGAGCCGGCGGGGATCTGTCGCGGCGGGAGTATCGCGGCGGCGCGTTCGACCGCATGACGCTCTCCGGCCATGCCGGTCCGCGCTGGCTGATCGACGCGCGCACCGAAGCCAGCCTGCTTCTGGACGCGCGCAGGCACTGGAGCGGCGGCAAGGGGCAATACCGGGAGACCGGCCCGCGCCTGGAGGTGCAAAGGCGGCTGACAAGGCGCGTGACGGCCTTTGCGGGCGCGTCGCGGCATGAACGGCGCTATGACCGCTCGCCGGCCCATGACGGCCCCGTGACGGGCTTTCACGGCGGGGTTTCGTGGATCGCCGCGCCTGCGCTGCGCCTGGACCTTTCCGCCGGCCTGTCGCGGGAGCGCCCGGACAAGGCCCGCAACAAGCGCAACGAAGGCCGCTGGGCGTCGCTGGGCGCGTCCTGGGCGCTCGGCCGGGGCTTCACCGTCTCCGGGACCGCAACGCTGCGCAGGACGGCCTATGACGGCCCGCAGCGCCCCTTCACGCAGGCCGGCGAGAAGCGCGAGGACGAAACGACGACATGGCGCCTGTCTGCGCACAATCGCGGCCTGACGCTCTGGGGCTTCAGCCCGCGCATCTCGCTGGTGCGCGAGAGCCGCGAAAGCAACGCGCAGTTGCATGATTACGAGCGCACCAGCGGCGAACTGCAATTCGTCCGCCTGTTCTGACGGGCCGGAAGACGGGTTTCAGGCGTCCTCCGGTGCAAAAAATACCTGATGTTCTTGCAATTGACCGGGCTTTGCCGGCGCGCGCAGTTTCCGGCTCCGCCGGCTTGTGGCCGTATGCCGGGGCAGGAGGCCCCCGTCGGTTGCATGAGGCGCCGCCCGGCGCCCGTTCGTCGATTTGCTCTTGCGGAACGGTTTTGCCCCGGCTATTGGGGCCGGACGAGGATTTGCCTGTGCTGAGGGGGTATGATGGTGGAGGCGATTTCGTATGGCTTGTTGTGCGCGCTTTCCTTGATTAAAATCAACTTATTCGGCCGGGTCGCCGGGTCGCCGGGTCGCCGGGTCGCCGGGTCGCCGGGTCGCCGGGT
>JAPOWV010000031.1 GCA_026707445.1 Gammaproteobacteria bacterium | reverse complement strand
TGGCGTGTGGCAAGGCGCGTCCCGCCGGGAATGGTGTCTCCCATTGCCAAGGGGCGCAACGCGGCCACGGGCCATGGGGGACACGCCCTTCGGGAGCGGGCCTGAAGCGCCACTGCGGCGTTGCCGTCCTGGGCAATACGGGCAGTATTCCCCGCGGACGGCGCCTTGCATTGACGCTTCAGGCCCGCTCTGAAAGGCAACGCATTCATGAGTCAGCACACTAATACCGGGACATGGAGATGGGGGGCTATACTCCGAGGCGCGCATCATACTGCAACAGGGGTAGTTCGTGCCAAAATTCAGAACCGAACGCGACAGCATGGGAACGCTCAAGGTCCCGTCCGACGCGCTTTGGGGCGCCAGCACCCAGCGTGCCGTGGAAAACTTTCAGATCAGCGGAAAGAGGATGCCGCGCGCGTTCATTCGCGCCCTTGGCCTGATCAAGGGGGCGTGCGCTTCAGCCAACCGCACCCTGGGTCTGCTGGACTCGGCCCGGGCCAATGCCATCATGAGGGCAGCCGATCACGTTGCCCACAGCATCCATGACGAGCACTTCCCCGTGGACGTCTTTCAGACCGGATCGGGCACCAGCAGCAACATGAACGTAAACGAGGTGATCGCCAACGCTGCCAGCACCAAAAAGGTCAAGGTGCATCCCAACGATCACGTCAATATGGGGCAGAGCAGCAATGACGTCATTCCCTCGGCGCTGCATCTTTCCGCGGCCCTGGAGGTAAGCGAGAGATTGCTGCCGGCCCTAGATCACCTTGCCAGTTCCATCGAGAAGCGCGCCGCGGAATTCGAGGACGTGGTCAAGACGGGCCGCACCCACCTGATGGACGCGATGCCCCTGGCGCTCAGCCAGGAATTCGGTGGGTGGTCGGCGCAATTGCGCGACTGCCAGGAACGGCTGGAGGAGGTGCTGGGCTCACGGCTCAACAAGCTGGCGCTGGGCGGAACGGCGGTCGGTACGGGAATCAACGCCCATCCGGTGATGTCGGGACTGGCCTGCCGCTGGATCAGCGAAAAGACCGGCCTGGATCTGACGCCCGCCGGCAACCGGTTTGCGGCGCTGGCCGGGCAGGAAACGATGGTGGAGCTTTCCGGCCAGCTCAAGGTGGCGGCCGTCGCGCTGATGAAGATCGCCAATGACCTGCGCCTGATGAACTCGGGGCCGCTGGGTGGACTGGGCGAGATCACCCTGCCGGCGTTGCAGCCGGGCTCCAGCATCATGCCGGGCAAGGTCAATCCCGTTGCCAGCGAAGCCGCCATGCAGGTGGCGGCCCAGGTCATCGGCAACGACACGGCGATAACGGTGGGCGCCCAGTCGGGCAACTTCCAGTTGAATGTCATGCTGCCGATGATCGCGCGCAACGCGCTGGAGAGCATCAAGATCCTTTCGGCGGCCTGCCGGATGCTGGCCGACAAGGCAATAGCGGGACTGTCGGTGAACAGGGAACGGCTGGCGGCGCTGCTGGAACGCAACCCGGTCCTGGTGACGGCGCTGAACCCGGTGATCGGCTACGACAAGGCGGCGGCGATTGCCAAGCGGGCTTATGCGGAGGGACGGCCGATTCTGGAAGTGGCGGCCGAAGAGACCGATCTTTCCGAAGAGCAGCTGAAGGCCATCCTGAACCCGGTCACCCTGACCAAGGGCGGTATTCACTCCGAATAGCGGCGGATCTGGGCCCACTCGAGCTTCATCCAGGGGGTGAAGCGCTCAGGGTGGCGCTCGATTTCTTTCGTTAGTTCGTCCGGCGCGATCCAGCGCCAGGCGGCAATTTCGGCGGGATCCGGAGCCAGTTCGCCGTCGTAGTCGCTTGCGAACACGTGGCATAGCTCGTTTTCCGAGTAGCCGGCGGAATAACGGGCCTGGTATTGGAACTTGTAGAGGAACCGGGCCTGGCAGGCGATGCCAAATTCTTCTTGCGTGCGGCGCTCGGCGGCGGCGAGAACGTCCTCGTCCGGCAGCGGATGGCCGCAACAGGAATTCGACCAGTACATTGGCCACAGCGGCTTGGCTGCGCTTCGCTGCTGGAGCAGGAGCCGGCCGTCGGGGCCGTAGACGAAAACTGAAAAGGCGCGGTGGAGGAGGCCGTCTCCGACGTGGCACTCCAGTTTTTCCGCCACGCCGATTT
>JAPOWV010000072.1 GCA_026707445.1 Gammaproteobacteria bacterium | reverse complement strand
TGTCGCCGACGCGCTTGGCCGGAAAGTTACAGGTAAACGTGCTTCCCGAACCGGGCTTGCTCTTTATTTCCAGGCTGCCGTCGTGACGCGTCAGCACATGCTTGACGATGGCCAGTCCCAGACCGGTGCCCGGAACCACGGGACTGCCCTCTCCCCGCACCCGGTAGAACCGTTCGGTCAGGCGCGGAAGGTGTTCCCGCCGGATTCCGATGCCGGTATCGGTCGCGGAGAGTTGTCCGCCGGAGCGGCCCGCTTGCCAGCGCAATACGACTACGCCGCCGGGCGGCGTAAACGCTGCTGAATTGATCGCCAGGTTGGTCGCGACCGACCGGATCTCGGCTTCGTCGCCCAGCAAAGGCCGTTCGCTCCTGACTTCGGCGCGGATATCCAACTGGCCGCTGGAACGTGCTGTCGCGACCTGCACCGCGTCCCCGAGAACGTCCATCATGTTCAGGGGCGTGAAGCCGGGCGGAGTTTCGGACGTCTCCAGCCGAGACAACTCGAGAAGGTCCCGCACCAGCCTGGTCATGCGGTCGCACTGCGACGCCATGTGCTGGACAGGGTCGCTCCAGCGATCGGGAAACTCCTCGTCTTCCGACATCGACTCCAGGTAGCCGGTCAGCACCGTCAGGGGCGTCTGCAGTTCGTGCGAGGCGTTGGCCACGAAGTCGGAGCGGGTCTTGTCCGCCAGCACCGCGGCGGTGACGTCGCGCACCAGGAGCAGGAATTGCTTTTCCGCATAGGGAACGCGCTGCGCCTCCAGCCAGCTGTCGGGCTTCTCCGGAGACTTGAACCGCACCAGGTCCTTGCCGCCGCGCTCAAGCCAGGTCCTGAACTCGGCATCGCGGATCAGTTTCAGCGCCGGCCTGCCCTTGTCCAGCCGTTTGCGCACGCCCAGCAACCGGCGGGCCTCGCGGTTGCTGACCACAACCTCCCCCTGGTCGTTCAGCACCAGGGCCGCGTCGGGGAAGGACCGCGCCGTGCTGCGCAAGGCCTTCAGCACCTTCCTGAGCCGTTCTTCGGCCTCCTCCGTGCGGCTCTCCAGGTCGCTCAACTGCTGCGGCAGTTCGGCGAAGGAGAACGCGCCTCCGGACCATGCATCCGGGTCGAACAGTTGCGACAGTTCGCCCGCGGCACGCACCTGCACCGACAGTTCCCATGCGAGAACCAGGACCAGGCCGGCCAGGGCGCCCGCAATGGGCATATCGGCAAGCAGCCAGCCGGCCACGGCCAGCACCGCCGCCGCACCGCAGGCGCGAAGCGCAATGCGAATGACCAGTCTTCGAACCAGGGGATCCAGGATTCGGCTCTACTGCAGGGAGAAACGGTAGCCCGCGCCTCGCACGGTCTGGATATAGCGGTCCACCTCATGCGCCTCAAGCGCCTTCCTGAGACGCCGGATATGCACATCCACGGTGCGGTCCTCCACGAAAACCGCCGGCCCCCATACCCGATCCAGCAACTGGGAGCGGCTGAACACGCGCTCGGGGCGTTCCATGAACAACCGCAGCAGGCGAAATTCGGTCGGACCCAGGGCGACGGCCCCCTTGTCGGTGTGCACGCGATGGCTGACGGGGTTCAATGTCAGCCGCCCGCGGGTTATGGGATCCTCCCGGGAGCTCTGGGAGCGGCGCAGCACCGCGTTGATGCGGGCCAGCAGCTCGCGGCTCGAGAACGGCTTGGTGACGTAGTCGTCGGCGCCGCTGCTCAATCCCGAGATTTTGTCCTCCTCCTGGGAGCGGGCGGTGACCATGATGATGGCCACGTCGCGGGTCTCGGGCGTGCGTTTGATCCAGCGCGTCAGTTCCAGGCCGCTGCTGTCGGGCAGCATCCAGTCGATGATGGCCAGGTCGGGAAGGCGTTCGGCGATGGCCTTGCGGGCGGCGCCTGCATCCTCGGCTTCGCGCACGTCGAAGTCGGCGCGGCGCAGATTGAAGGCGAGCATTCCGCGAATCGCGCCCTCGTCCTCGACTACCAGTATGTCGCGCCGCATTTCGCTAAGAAATTATGCCATCTGTAACGGCGCAAGCTATTCTTCGTCGAAGTTGGCGGTGCAGGACACGACGTTGTTGCGGAACGCGATCGCGCCGGTGTCGTAGCGGCCGAAGGTGGCCTCGTCATCGAAGTCAACGCAGCGGTTGAAGCCGGTGATCACGCTGTTCCACATGGTTGCGCCGGTTCCACGGCGCAGCAGCACGCCTATCGTGTTGGTGCCGCCGTCTTCCGTGCCGATCATCGTGAAGTTCGCCAGCGTCGGGCCGGAAATCGGCTGGGCGTTGGGAGCGTCGCCGTCATTGTCCGCCTCGATGCCGCGATCCGCGTCGTCGGAAGACTGGCGGATCACGACGAACTGCGCGCCGCCCAGGTAGCCCTGGCCCCAGTCGAAGGAGTCGTCGGCGGCATCCGTAATGACCACGTGGTCCATGAAGTCGCTGGCGCCGAAGTGCTCAACGCCGTCGTCCAGTCCCTTGTGCACCTGCAGGTAGGAAACGCGGGTGCCGGAACCGGTGGCGAACATCGTCAGGCCGTTCAGCTCGTTGCCGTTGCCGTCGACGTCGTTGCCGGCGTGGCGGATCACCAGGTAGCGGATGTAGCCGCTGTCGTCGGCATCGTCGTTGCCACCGTAAGCGCCGATGTTGCCTTCGGCGGCAACGTCGCAGGGGCTGCCGCACTCGTTGGAGCGCGCGTAGCCCATCAGCGCCAGGCCGGCCCACTCGCCGCGGCCCGCGGCGCCGTCGCCGCCGGCGGACCAGTCATCGAACTGGCGCCGCGAGGTCATCACGATGGGGTCTTCGGCGGTGCCGTCGGCTTCGATCCGCGAGCCACGGGTGATGATCACGGCCTCGCCGGACGACGCGAGCACCAGCGTGCCCGGTTCGATCTTCAGCGTCACGGACACGTTATCGGACGCGTCGCCATCGGCTTCCTCGCCGTTGCCGATATAGGTGCCCGGGAAACCGGACGCCGGCGCGTAGATATTGTCGTTGGAGAGGGTCAGCGTCGAGCCGACGGTGTCGTAGCGGCGCTGCAAGCGGCACAAGTCCATCCGGCCGCCGCCCACGGCGGAGGGAAGGTCCAGGCTGCCGTCGGCCGAGGTGCCGGAGGGACAGCTCCCGTCGGCGCCGGGATTGGCGACCGCGGGCTCCCAGACGGTGGTGTTGCCGTTCAGGGAAACCGTCCAGCCTTCGGTCCAGTCGTCGTCCGTGTCCTGCGCGAAGGCGCCCACGTAATCGGTGGCCACGAACATAGAATTGGCCACGTCCGCCTCGACCTCGTTGGGCCGGTAGTCGGCGCGCAGGTTGGGATTGGCGATCCGGTTGTCGGGATTCCTATCCACCCAGTTGGCGATCGCCGTTCCGGACACGTCGTCGTCACCGCTCTCGTAGACCTCCTTTGCGGGGCAGTAAAACAGCGAGTTCTCGATCGTGAGATCGGTGCCGAACAGGTCCTCCGTGGCGGCTCCATCCACGTCCAGGCAGGCGTCCTGGAAGTCGGCCACCAGGAAGTTGTAGATGCGCGCGCCCGTGCCGCGGCGCAGCAGGATGCCGTCGGATGAGGTTTCCGCGCTGTCCGCGGCGCCCAGGATCGTGAAGTTCGCCAGCGTAGGCCGCGAGACCGGCACGGCCAGCGGGTTGTCCCCGTCGTTGTCGGCCTCGATCCCCCGGTCGCCGTCGTCCCGCGCCTGGATGATCAGCACGAACTGGGCGCTGCCGCGATAGCCCTGGCCCCAGTCGAAGGAGTCGTCCCGGGCGCCCGTGATCACGATGTGGTCCATGTGATCGGTCGCGCCGAAGTGCTCGACGCCGTCATCGAACCCGTAGTGCACCTGAACGTAGGAAGACCGGGTTGCCGAACCGGTCGCGAACAGGGTCAGGCCGTTCAGTTCGTTGCCGTTGCCGTCGATGTCGTTGCCGGCGTGGCGGATCACCAGGTATTGGATGAACCCGCTGTCGTCGGAATCGTCCGTGCCGCCGTAGGCGCCGATATTGCCTTCCGCGTTGACGTCGCAGGGATCGCCGCACTCGTTGGAGCGGCCATAGCCCATCAGAGCCAGGCCGGCCCACTCGCCGCGCCCGTCCGCCCTCGCCCGGCCGTCCACCCATTCGTCGAACTGGTCCTTCGAGGTCATGACGATGGGGGCCTCGGCGGTGCCCGAGGCTTCGATGCGCGATCCCCGCGTGACGATCAGGGCCTCCTGCTGCGATCCCAGGATCAGGGCTCCGGACTCGATCACGAGCGTTACGGAAACGTCATTGCCCGCGTTGCCGTCCGCCGCTTCGCCATTGCCGATATAGGTGCCGGGGAAGCCGGCGGCCAGGCGGTAGATGTTGTCGCCGGTGAGCGTGATTGTCTGCCCGTCCGTGTCGTAGCGGCGCGCCAGCTGGCAAAGGTCCATCGAACCGCCGCCCACGGACTCGGGCAGCGTCCGGGCTTCGACAAAGGTGGTTCCGGCCGGGCAGTCGCTGTTGGAAGCCGGTTCGCCCCTGGGCTGCCACACGGTGCTGTTGCCGTGCACGCCCACCGTCCAGCCCTCCGTCCAGGTATCGGCCGTGTCCTGGGCGAATGCGCCCACGTAGTTCACGTCCTCGAAATCCCCTCCGAGCGATATCGCGAAGGCATCGCCCTGCAGGTCGGGCGAACTGGAACTGAAGGCCCACTCCGCTCCCTGCAGGTCCGGCGAACCCTCGCCGGGCGTGCCGTTGGAGTTCAGCATGGGATCGAGACCGATCCGATTGCCGTTGCCTGCAAAGGCATCCGATGCGGGAAACGGATCATTTGCAGACGTGGGAGTCTCCGAACCGCCGCCGGTATCGGTGGGCGGGGCCGTATTGATAACCAGGTCTTCGCCAGCGCTGCCGCCGCCGCAGCCACCCAGAATCAGGGCGGACAAGAACACGACCAGGAGACAACGGACACAATTCGCGGACATCTGGGCAAACCCCTCCTGCGGGTTCTGTGAGTCAATCGAGAAGGTCCCGATCCGCGCCATTTCGTCAGATCGGGCGAACGGACGCGCGCTTCAGTCAGAACTGAAGATCGACGGAGAAACTGATGGAGCGGCCTCTCGTGTAAAGGCGCTCGGTTCGTCCTCCGCGCAATACTTCGTAGTCGTCATCCAGCAGGTTGCGGATCTTCAATTGCAACCTCAGGGGCATGCCGCGGAACTCGACCGCATGGCGGTAATTGAAGTCCAGCCGGGCAACGGGCCGTTCGTAGGAATCGGGCAGTCCCTGTGTGCCGACGTCCACGATGCGCTCGCCCGCCATGTTGAACAGGAGGGCGGCCTGCAGGTCCCGGTCGTGGTTGTCGTAGCTGAACTGCAGATTGGCCACCCAGGGCGACTGGCCTTCCAGGTGGCGCTCGGTGCTGGTCTGCTGCGCCCCGGCCTGGCCTACATTGACCGTGGAGTCCACGAACGCGGCATTCAGGCGCAATTCGAAATCCCGCAATGCGTCGGCGAGCGGCCCCAGTTCGGTGCGCAGCTGCATCTCCACTCCCTTGAGCGTGGCGGATTCGGCGTTGGCGAAGGTGCGGATGCCGCCGGCGCCCAGGCGGATCACGCGCTCGATCGGGTCCTGGAACCGCTTGTGGAAGAAAGCCAGCTGGATGTTGCTGACGTTGTCGAAGTAGTACTCCCAGCGCAGGTCGACGTTGTCGATGGAAGCCACCATCAGGTCCGGGTTGCCCACGACCGTGTAGCGCTCTTCCGGATCGATGTACGGCGCCGCGGACAGCTCCTTGAGATCGGGGCGGTTGAGCGTGCGGCTGTAGCCTAGGCGAATCTGCTGAGACTCCCCGCCGCCCGGCAGCCAGGTGACCGTCATGGCGGGCAGCAAGGCCGATTCGGACAATTCGCGCACGTTGCGCCGGGTCGGGTCGATGAGTTCGAACGTAGTGACGTCCTGGGTCGAGTCCTCGTAGCGGGCGCCGAACATCCAGCGCCAGTTCATGCCGAGGTTCAGATCGGCCATCAGGTAGGCGGCCGCGAGGTTGTGTCCGGCGGCGTAGTTGTCGGTGGGTTGAGTGGTTTCCTGCAATTCCCAGAGACCCTCCGCGATCAGCTCGTCGGCGAATATGAGGTCCGGGCTCTGTCCCAGTCGGGACCGCAGGTTGTTGCGCGAAAAATCGGTCAGGAAACGAAACCGGCGAAAGTACGAATCGCGCTCCTTGTCGAGCCAGGCCAGGCCGAATGCAATCTCACCGTCCGAATCCGGGCTGAACTGAATCGGCAGCGACAGGTTCAGCGCGTAATTGACCGCCTCGTCTTCAAGCTCCTCCCAACTCCGCTCGTTTGACTGCCCCGTATCGGAAAAAGCGTAAAGGTCGCCGGCGTCGTCGAAGCGTTCGTAGCGATAGAAGAGCGTGTCGGGCTCCTCGCGGGTCGCGACCGACCAGGTCACGGTCCAGTCGACGACGAGGTCTCTTGCCGCTTCAAGGTAGTGTTCCCCTGCGAATTGCTGGCTGAACAGCTGCCTTTCCACGAATTCGAGCGTTGTGTCGGCAACGTGGATGTCGTTTTCCGAGTAGAAGCCAAATTCACGCAGGAACGTGCGGTCGGTTCGGCGCGTAACGAAGGTCGTGCTGCGCAGGAACGACCCTGCGCTGACGTCCCACTCCACGTTACCCAGCAGCGAAAGATCGATCGTGTTCTGGGTCCGGCTCTGCGTGCCTTCATCGAGAGTGGAAAGTTCGTCGCCCACACCCGACAAGCCGAAGGTACGCCGTTCTTCGTCCCTGTAAGCCCAGTCGTTCGAATATCGCGCCGAGAGCATGAAGCCAAGATCGCCGCCGCCCAGCGGCCGCCCGCCGCCCCAGCGCCCGGAAATGCTCACGCCGGGTTCAATGTCCCTGAGTTCCGTCGCGTAGCCGCGGTTGAGCGAACGCCCGGCCAGCGCCCGCTCGTCGTCCGAAACGAGATTCAGGGACCTGGCGCCGTTCTCGGTGATTCTGTTCAACTCCGTCGGAAGCGATCGCATGCCGTCGTCCATTCCCAGCCAGTCCCGTCCGCCGCCCGCGTAGTGGAGTCCCGTGCCGCCGGTGGCCTGGGAATTGCCGCCGATGCCGACGCTGATCTGCATTACGCGTTCCGCGGGCGCGCCGCGGGTCTCCATCGCCACCATGCCGCCCGAGAAATCTCCCGGCAGGCGAGGCGAATAGGTCTTCTGAATATCCACGTTGTCCAGTGCTCCGGTCGGGAACATGTCCATCGGAATGACCCGCCGCGTGGGGTCCGGACTGGGCAACGGCGCTCCGTTCAGCAGGGTGTTGGAGTAGCGCTCGCCCAGCCCGCGCACGTAGACGTACTTGCTGTTGATCACGGTCAGTCCCGGCACCCGGGCCAGCGCATCCACGACGCTGGAGTCGCCGGTAATGGCGAAATCGTCGGACGACAGTACGTCCACAACCGATTCGGAATCCCGGCTGCGGGTCACCGCATTCGGACGGTACGCGCCGGTCACGACGATTTCCTCCATCGCGCCCGTGGACGCCGAAGCGTCGCCGCGGCTGCCCTGGCTTTCGGGGATTGCTTCCTGGGCGGAGACCGGCGCGGCGGTCAGCATGGTCGCGGACAAAGTCGCCAAAGCAATGCTTCTGATCTTCATTGAATGCGCAAGACCCTCCTTGGGCTTCGCATTTCATCCGCCGCGTGTAAACCTCCCGTTACAGGAAAATTACGGTTTTGTTACGAATATGAACCGTTTGTTACGCCGGTCTAGTCGGCGATTTCCTCTACGAGTTCTATAGCGAACCCGTTCGGCGCCGCCAGCGCGGCGCGCCTCGTGGCGATCGCCGCCGGGCGGGCATCGACGATGAGCGGTTCGCAGAGCACATCCGCGCCGAAGCTCCGGGCGCGTTCGAGCACCGCGTCGAGATCGGTCGTCATGAACGACCACATCACCATGCCGCGGTTCGGCGGCCTGGACGGCGCGACCGCATCGGCGCCGGTACCGTACCAGTCCAGGAAAACCAGGTACTTGCTCTCCGAGCCCGGCGCAAAGACCTGCAGGAACCGCATGTTCGAACCCGGCGGCACATCCAGCAGACCGCCCGCCGGGCCTTCGCTGGGCAGATCGATGTCGCGGCGCACTTCGTAGCCCAGCACTTCGGTGTAGAAGTCCAGGCTGCGCTGACCGTTGTTGATGACCTGGCTCGAATACGCCGGGCCACCGGTCAGCGTCCCTTCGGAAATCGGGCAGATCGGGGCCAGGTCCGGCGGGCGCGCAATGCCGAGCACGTAGACGCCATCGGGCGCGCGCAGGTGCGTTTCCAGGGCATCGTAGGGCGTGCCGTCCGGACGATGCAGCGGAATGCGGGTAACGCCAGCCACGGTCCCGAAGCCCATGCGATCGCTCTCGGCGATCAGCTTCTCCATGTCGGCGCAGGCGAAGCCGACCGCCAGGCCGCCTTCGAGCAGTGCATTCATTCCCGGGCGCACTTCCGGTCGATCGCCGGCGACGCCGATCACGCGCAGGTACGGCATGTCGGTATTGCCCGGCTGCTGGTAGAGGACGTGCTCCCAGTCGCCCTCCTCCTCCAGTCCCCACAGTTGGGTCAGCGGGCCGCGAATATCGTCGGCCAGATCGTCAATCGCCGGTTCCAGGCCCATCAACTCGGAATAGAAGGCGCGGCAGCGCTCCATGTCGCTGGTAACTACCGTTGCGGCGGCCAGCGTGCCGACCAGCGCATCGCCCTTTGTTTCGCCGGGCGCCAGCGGGTTCGTAGTGTTCATGGCGGGCAATGATAGCGAAGACGGGTGCGTTATTCTTTAGCGAATCGGACAAAGAGGCACAGGATGACCGAGCACCGCCGACGATTCCTCAAGATGCTCGCCGCAAGCGCGGCAGGGGTCGCGGCGGCCGGATGCGCGCAAACCCCGGACCGCGGAATCGCCGCTTCCCCGGGCGCACAGGGCGGCGGCGCGGGCGAGCGCTACCGCTGGCGGCTGGTCACCGCCTGGCCCCCGGGCCTGCCCGGTTTCGGCACCACCGCGGTGACGCTGGCCGACACGCTGCGCGAGGTTTCGGGCGGGCGGCTCACCCTCCAGGTCTATGCGGCAGGCGAACTGGTGCCCGCTTTCGAGGTTTTCGACGCGGTCTCGCGCGGCAGCGTGGAAATGGGCCATTCGGCGCCGGCGTACTGGAAGGGCCAGGCGCCGACCACCCAGTTGTTCACGGGCTATCCCTTCGGGATGCTGCCGGCCGAGTTCAATGCCTGGATGGCCTATGGCGGCGGCATGGAACTGTGGCGGGAATGCTATGAACCGTACGGCCTGGTGCCGTTCCCCGGCGGGAACACCGGCGCCCAGATGGGCGGCTGGTTCCGCCGCGAGATCCATTCGGTCGACGACTTTTCGGGGCTCAAGATCCGGATGCCGGGACTGGGCGGGGACGTGCTGCGCCGCCTGGGAGCGACCGTGGTCAACCTGCCGGGCGGCGAGCTGTTCACGGCGCTGCAGTCGGGGCTGATCGACGCCACCGAATGGGCCAGCCCCTACAACGACCTTCCGCTGGGTCTGTACCAGGCGGCGCCCTACTACTACTTCCCCGGCTGGCACGAGCCGGCCGGCTCGATCGAGATCATCGTCAACCGCAAGGCGCTGGAGGCGCTGCCGGGAGAACTGCAGAAACTGATCCAGACGGCCTGCACAGCGGTCAACCACCAGATGCTCTCGGAGTTCATGGCCCGCAACGTGCAGGCGCTGCGGGTGCTGGTCGAGGAACACGGCGTGCAGTTGCGGCGTTTCCCCGAAGACGTGCTGAAGGGCCTGCACAAGGCCGCTAATGAAACTCTGGACGAACTCGGCGCCGGCAATCCGCTGGCCGGTCGTATCCTGCGCTCGTACCGCGAATTCCAGGAAGGCGTGGCCGGCTGGCAGGCCATTTCGGAAGGCTCGTACCTAAGCGCCCGCGACTCGTGATTCGGCATGGCCCCGCGCCGCGCGGCCGTTCAGCGCCGCTGAATGCGAGCGCCGCGATCCAGGCGGACCGCAAGACAGTGTGGATCGCCACCCTGACCGCGGTGGTGCCCACGCTTACGGTCAACGTCTGTTACGTAATTTCCAGCACGCAGGGCCTGGTGCCCGCCTGCATCCCCTATTTCGAGGGCTGCACGTCGATCAGTTCCGCCGGCCGCTACGGCATCAGCTACTACCTGTTCAAGGTGGGCATGGTGGCCGCGGCAGTCCTGCTGGTCCTGTTCTGGCGGCAGATGTCCGATCACATTCGCGCGGCCACCGGGCGGGGCGCGCCGGTAGCTGCGGCGTGCGGCATGGGCGGGGCGGCCTTCC
The DNA here is from genome assembly GCA_026707445.1 of Gammaproteobacteria bacterium. Classification (GTDB taxonomy): domain Bacteria; phylum Pseudomonadota; class Gammaproteobacteria; order Steroidobacterales; family Foliamicaceae; genus Foliamicus. Next base: position 4,881 of record JAPOWV010000072.1, on the reverse strand, counting down.
TGGTGCTCTACACGGCCTTTCTGGGCAGCGAAGGCGATTTCTATTTCCTGATGCGCCGCTTCGGCACGCTGCTCTACTTCGGACTGACGATGGTGGCGCAGCTCATGGCCTTGCGGCGACTGGAAACGTTTGCCCCGCCATGGCTGACGCGAACGATGAAGTGGATCCTTTTCTCGATGCTGTTCTTCGGCTTCTTCAGCATCCCGGTCATGAACTACATGGACAACAAGGACACCTTCCAGGACATCATCGAGTGGGATTTCTCCCTGCTGATGCAGACCTACTTCCTGTTCTACGCGATCTGGCTGGCCCGCCTCCGCAAAATTCGGCTGGCGGGTTAGTCGGCGGCTTTGTAGCGCATGGCTTCGATGAAGCGGGGGTCGTCGGGGTCGGCGAGCTTGCAGCGGGCGGACGCCCATTCGGTGCCGAAGCCTACCCGGCCGCTTTCCGGCGTGGCCCAGCCATTGCCGATGACGTCTTCCTGCTCGTATGCGCCCGGCTCGCCGGAGTGTAGCGTGAGGCGCGCGAGGTCGACGAAGTTGCGTCCGGAACTCGACGGCCATAGCGACGTCAGGAATTCCAGGTGGATGTCGCGCGGTTCGGGCTCCTCGGTCGTGATGGTGAAGACGTCGCCCCGGTCATGCATGAAAAAGGGATTGATGACCTGGTTGCTGCCGTCCTCGTAGCGCAATGCGGCGAAACACTCGTAGCGCCGCGCCTTGTACATGCGCAGGTGGGTGCGGTCCAGGCGGCCGGAAATGAGCGAACCGTCTTCCAGGTAGCCGTTGTCGTAAATCCACAGCTCGTCGGGATTGAGTATCCATTCCGCGTCCCAGGTCATCTGCTGGCCGGTGTTCTTCGAAATCATCGTGCATTCACCGAACTCGCCGAGCAGGCCCCGAAGCTGTTTGCCGTGCCGCCGCCAGTTGAAGCTGCAGTTGCCGCCGAAATTGGGATCGGGCTGCAACTCGGGCCAGACTTCCGGGCGAAGGTGGGCATCGACGTACAGATGCGGGTCCTTGATGCGCCGGCCGGAGATGGAAACCGCGCCCAGTTCTTCGTCGATTGAAATCAGGAACAGCACCTGCTGACCGGGAAACACCGGTCCGTCGTCGGCATCCAGCCTGATCTGCGTGTAGATCACGTGTTCGGCCAGGTGGGGCGCTTCGATCGGGGCGAACACCCGGTAGAAGAGGTCATGCTCGCCATCCGGCGGCGCACCGAGGTTGCGCTCGAGGAAAACCTGGGGAACGGACGAGTACTCGCCCGGCATCCAGGCCATGAAGTCCTCGAGGACCTTCATGAGTTCGGGCTTCGAGTTGGTGGCGCTCGCGGGCGAAGCCAGCAAGGCCAGCGCAACGGTTACCGCAAAAACTCGCATATACCTCTCCTTTATCGACTTTTGCAGAAAGCGTAAACCCGAAAGGCCCCTTTGCAAAGTCCTGTGAACCCCGCTCTTCAGGAACTGCGAAGCGACGGCTCCGAAATGGACCGTGGCGCGGGGTAGAGTCCCAGCCCCAAAGCGTGCAGGACCCGCAGAATCGTCGCGAAACTGGGATTCCCGTTTGTCGAGAGCGCCTTATAGAGGCTTTCCCGGCCCAAGCCGGCTTCGGCCGCGACTTGGGTCATGCCCTTCCTCCTGGCCACATCTCCCAAAGCCGCGGCAATTACTCGCGCATCGCCATCCTCAAACGCCGCCTCCAGATAGGCGATCATTTCCTCCGGCTTGTCAAGGTAATCCGCCGGATCCCAGTCGCTGATCCTGACGGCGTCCGCTACCCCTTTATTTTTCTCCGTCATTTTGCCTCCTTCCGGCGACCTTGTGCGCCAACTCTCGGGCCATTTCAACATCCCGCTTCTGGCTCCGCTTGTCCCCGCCACACAGAAGAACAAGTGATTTCTTGCCTGTCCGCGTGTAATACACCCGGTATCCCGGCCCGTAATCGATCCGCAGCTCCCATAGATTTCCGCCCATGTTGCGAGCATCCCCAAGGATGCCCAATGACAGCCTGCGCAGCCGAATATTGATTCGAGACCGGGCGCGCTCGTCGCGAAGTTTCCGTATCCACTTTTCAAACGCTTCCGTCTTGCCGATGCTGACCATCGGGGATTGTATTCTACAGGATACGTCCGTTCCTGATAATGAAACCCGTCCCGCGCTTTCATAGCGATCGCACAGCAAGCTAACAGCGCACCCTTCCGGCGGTGTGTAAAATTCTCCCTTGAAGTCATTGTGCAGGAGCCCCTGTCGGGCTGCCTGCCGAATACAACAGCCGTTATCTGGCTGGCGGGTAGCTCCCCTCAGCCTGGCGAATAGGCAGGGTTTCCTGCAACTTCTTGCACGATGACTTCACGGCCCGGCGCCTTGGCCGGGTGTCTTGCAATAACCAGGGAAAGCCATGAAACAACTGCTCGTCGGTGGTTTGGTCAGCGCCTGTTTGCTCTTGTCCGGTTGTGGTGGTGGGGGAGAAAGCGCCCCACCCCCGCCATCCCTCACCGTTTCGCCAAGCAGTCTGTCTCTCACGGCCTATGCCGGCGGAGACCCGGTTGCGGAGACATTCAGCCTCCGCGCCACAGGCGGCGCTGTGAACTTCAGCGTGGCTTCGGACACGGACCTGCTCTCTGCGTCGCCCGCCAGCGGAACCGCCGAGGCCACCGCCTTGGAAATCTCCGTGGATCTCCGCTGCACCGAGCCGGATAGCCGCACGGGCGCCATCACCGTAACCGGGGCAGCGGCTGGCCCCCGCACAATAAGCGTTTCCATCGAATGCGAGCGTCCGCCCGTAGCAGTGACAATCGATGATCCTCCGACAGCGGCGACGGGCAACCCGCATGAAGCGGCCGAGTCCCACTTGAACTGGCGCGCTACGTCGATTTGGGACGGGCAGGAAGCCGTGCCGTACTCAATCCGCAGCGACCGCAGCGATGTAACTGCGACCCCGGATTCCGGCAATGTGGAGATGAATGAATCGACGGGTGTGGAGTTGCAGGCTCCGTGTCCCGACCAGGAGCGCTTCGAGGCGGTGTTGACGCTGGAGGTTGACGGCTCGCCGACGGATCTGGCCTGGAATGTGCGTTGTCAGGCAGGCGATGCGCGAGTGGAACGCCTGCAATTGTTCCAGGGCGTGATGACCTGGCAATGGGACGTACGCAGAGGCGACACACAATATGTCGATGGAGTCGCCGGCAGGCACACTGTCCTCGCCGCCGCCGTGACTCACGAGTCTGCCACCGTTCCCGAGATTCGGGCGACCGCCACGGATGCGGACGGCGAAGTCCTGCAGGAATCTTTGGGACCGACAAGCAAACACACTTCAAAGACCGGCAGTCTGGAATGGACGACGGAGCATGTCTATGACGTCAGCGAGCATTATCTGCCGTCGCACCGAATTACCTTGTTCGTGGACGAGTCCGAACACCTGGACGAGACGCGGGAGGACAACAATCAGAATTCGGTGCAGTTCGGCGGCGGGCGGCAATTGCCTCCATTCAAGATCGTTTTCTGGCCGATTCGCACAGACGCCGGCACCCCCGCTATCCAGACAGAGGATTACATGACGAGCATTCTCGACCTGCTGCCGATCGGCAGGTACGAGGTGCGGGTTGGCGAAACCCTTTCTTTCCTCAGTCAGACGGCGGATACGGAAACGGTACTCGATTTCCTTGAGAGAGAGTGGAATCGCAACGCATCCGGCGACGAGTACTACTATGGGATTTTCCTGGAAACCTATAACGACGAAATCTGCGGACGCTCGTTTCGCCCCGGTAATGTCGCGGTGCAACTGCCACTGGAGGATTGCAGCGATGAGACGTCCGCGCACGAGATCGGACACAACCTGTCGCTGCTGCACGCCCCCTGGGATTGCTGGGGCGAATTCGACATTGAGAACACAGATCCCGACTACCCCTATGAAGAAGGCGGGCTCGGCCCGCGGCGCGGCTGGCTGGGGAGCGCGGAAGAGTTTGTGGCAGGCGGCTCGGAAGAGACTCGCTTCGATGTGATGGCCTACTGCTCGCCTCGCTTCATTTCCGATTACCACTACAAGAAGGCGTTGGACTACCGCGTCGGAAGAACCCTAGGCAGCGCACTGCCGGCCCTTGCGCAAGCGAAGGAGTTACAGGGGCCCAGTCTGGCGCTTAGCGGCGGCGTGGAGTGGGGAATGTGGACACTCGATTACGTGGACGATAGCCCCATGCCTGCGCGCAAGCCACCCGTTGAGGGCAAGTACTTCCTTACGCTGCAAGCCGCTTCAGGCCGCGAGATATACCGCGAACGCCTGCGCCTTTCGGCCATCACGCATAGCGCGAAACGCTCCTGGGCTGCCCGCGTGCCGGTTCCTTCCGAGCCGGTTTCCAGGGTGGTGATTCTTGACGAGCAGGAAACCCCGGTGTTGGTCCAGAGACTACGGTAGACGATGGCAATCTTGAGAAAGCTGCTGGCCGCGGCCATGACAGTTGCGGCCTGCGCCGGCGCAATTCTGCTGATGGACAGGCTCGCCGACGCGTTCGGCGGAGAAACGCAACCGGCGCGCAAATCCACGCAACTTGAGGTCGTCCGGCCTGCTACCGGTCTTGAACGTCTTCATAGAAAGGCGCGCAGAGGCGATGTCGGCGCGCAATACCGTTTGGGGGTCGCTTATCGGGACGGCCACGGAACGCCTGTAGATCACGAATTAGCCGCCTTCTACTTCCGCCAGGCCGCCGAACAGGGCGACGCCGAAGCGCAGTTCAGCCTCGCCATGCGCTACTACAAGGGCGAGGGGGTCAGCAAGAATATGGCGCTCGCTCACAAATGGTTCTCGCAGGCGGCCGAGCAGGGACATGAGCGCGCCGCCGCCGGTGTAGAGCAAACGCTTGTAAAGACGGTCACAGTCGACTAAG
>JAPOWV010000037.1:768-2211 GCA_026707445.1 Gammaproteobacteria bacterium | reverse complement strand
TCTTGACGGGCTTCGGATTCCCCTTGTACATGCCGCCGACGATCTCGGTCTTCACGTAGAAGGGGTATTTCGCAAGCATCATCTCCGCCCACTTCCCGTGCCCCAGCCCGAACACGCGGAAAGGAAGCTGGGAGGTGATGGAGGCGACGGCGGGATGAGGCGGCGCGCCTATCGTGGCGGCGACGTCCAGAATGCCGTCCTGCATCATCCGGTTCGCCTGCCCGTGGCCCACGTTGGTCACCTGGCTGGGCTTGAGGCCGACCACTTTCATGAGATTGCGCCCGAAGCGGTCCACGCCGCTGCCTGGACGGCTGATGTTCAAGCGTCTTCCCTGGATGTCCTCGGCCTTCATGATGGGGCTTTTCGCAGGCGTCCAAAACTGCACGCCCGAGCTGTCCACCGGCGACATGATGCGGAGGTTCTTGTAGCGCTTGCCCTTGGCGAAGCCTCTGCCGTGATAAGCGGCGTCCGAGATGCTCGAACTCGTGCCGAAGCCGAAGTCCTGCCTGCCCTGGCTGATGAGCCTGGCGTTCACCGTGGCGCCTGCGGTGGATTCCACCGAGGAGTTAAGCTTCAAGACCTTGTTCAGCACGCTGGACCAGCCCAGCGCCTGGAACTGGATGGTTCCCTGGAGCGGCCCGCCACCGATGGTGATGCGCTTGGGCCAGTCTTTTCTGGCCCCTTCGGCGGGAGCGGAGCACAAAGCTCCTAAGGCGAAGGCGGCTATGATCGCAAAAACCAGGGGTTTCATCTGCTTTGCGGGGAAATTCATGGTCTTTCCTCCTGTGCATGAGATGTGAATGTTGCGGTGTTCACGCGAAAGTCTCGGTTTATGAACTCTCCTCTAGCGCATCCTCTTTTTGCTTCTCGTTACGGGTTTTCTGGTACCAGGCGATAAGGTCGCCCCCCAGCCCCAGGCCGAGAACGACGAGGCCGATTACATCCGTCAGACCGTCGGTCAGGATCAGCAGCAAGGAAGCCACCCCCAGCACGCCCCTGCGCCACAGGGAGATTCCCTGGTCGATGACGCACCTCGCCAGTGCATACATGCCGAATAGGGCCGTGGCCACTGCCAACCCGATCCCTCCCCAGGAGCCCTGCATCAGGAGAGAATCCCCGTAGACGAACAGGAACGGGACGATGTAGGCGGCGATTCCGAGCCGCACCGCCATGAAGCCGACCTGCATGGGATGGGCGCCTGCGAGCGCGCCCGCGGCGAAGGCGGAAGCCGCGACGGGCGGGGTCATGGTGGCCAGGACGGCGTAGTAGAAAATGAACATGTGGGCGCTCAGGAGCGGAAACCCCAGCTTCACGAGCGCGGGGCCCGCCGCTGCGGCGGCGACGAGGTAGGCGGCGACCGTTGGCACGCCCATCCCCAGGACGATGGAGACCAGCATGACGGCGAGAAGCCCCAGCATTTTGCTGTCGCCCACGTAGGAGAGC
>JAPOWV010000037.1:0-758 GCA_026707445.1 Gammaproteobacteria bacterium | reverse complement strand
CAGATCGGTGACTTTGAGCCCCAGCCCCGTGAGCGACAGGACGCCCACGACCACGCCCGCCAGGGCGCTGGGCGTCGCGACGTGGATGGCGCCTTCCATCGTCCGGTAGAGCGCCTCGGCCACCCTTTTCGCCCCCATGCGCGTCTCCTGCCGGAACCAGCTGGCGACTACCGCCGCCCCGATGGCGTAAAAGGCCGATTTCATCGGCGAGACCCGCACGTAGACCAGGAAGTAGATGAGGACGAAAATGGGCAGGAGCCGGTGTCCGTTCTGGCGCAGGACGTCCCACAGGTTGGGGAGTTCACTCCTGGGCAGACCGCTTAATCCTAAGTTTTTCGCTTCGACGCCGATCATGAAATAGACCGCCACGTAGAACAGAATGGCCGGTATGAGGCCCGCCGCGGCGATTTTGAGATAGGGGATGCCGGTCACCTCGGCCATCACGAACGCCGTCACGCCCATGACGGGAGGCATGAGCTGCCCGCCGGTGGAGGCGACGGTCTCCACGGCGCCCGCGAAGGCGGGTCGATAGCCGATGCTCTTCATCAGGGGGATGGTGAAGGTGCCGGTCGTCACCACGTTCGTCACCGAACTGCCGGACATGGTGCCGAAAAGGCTGCTGGCGAATACCGCCACCTTGGCCGGCCCGCCTCTCGCGCCGCCCGCGATGGCCAGGGACGTATCGATGAACAGCCTTCCTGCGCCGGAACTCTGAAGAGCGGATCCGAAGAGGATGAAGAGGATGATGAAAGTGGAGG
>JAPOWV010000005.1 GCA_026707445.1 Gammaproteobacteria bacterium | reverse complement strand
TGCATTCGCGCCGGGAGGAGGTCATCCAGTTCGTGTATCAGAGGTATGGCGAGGGACGCGCCGCCATGGTGGCGAATACCGTCTGTTACCGGACGCGGTCCGCGATCCGGGACGTGGGCAAGGCGCTCGGGTTCTCGGAGCGCTCCGTGGACCGGCTGGCCCGCGCGTTCTCCCACTACGAGCCGCTCTCGAGCGACCGCCTCGCCGCTGCCGGCTGGACTTCGGAGGGGCCGGCGGCCCGGCACTTCCTCCGTCTGGCGAACGAGATCCAGGGATTTCCCCGGCACCTCTCGATCCATCCCGGCGGCTTCCTCCTCGGAGAGGAACCGGTCTCTCACATCGTGCCGGTGGAAAACGCCGCGATGGAAGGAAGAACGGTCATTCAGTGGAACAAGGACGACATCGAGGAACTGGGCCTTTTCAAGGTGGATCTGCTGGGGCTCGGCGCCCTTACCCAACTGGACCTCGCTTTCCGGCTGCTCAAGGAGTCCCGAAACGTCGATTTGTCCATGTCCACCATCCCCGCCGACGACCCCGAAACCTTCGCAATGATCCGGAAGGCGGCAACCGTCGGGGTCTTCCAGATCGAAAGCCGGGCCCAAATGGCCATGCTGCCGCGGCTCCAGCCCGAGAACTACTACGACCTGGTGATCGAAGTGAGCATCGTTCGGCCCGGGCCCATCGCCGGTGGCATGGTGCACCCCTACCTTCGCCGCCGCCGGGGTGAAGAAGCGGTGGAATACCCGCACCCCTCGCTCCGCCCCGTCCTGGAAAAGACCCTGGGAGTGCCGCTGTTCCAGGAACAGGTCATGCGGCTCGCGGTGGTCGCCGCCGACTACACCGCCGGCGAAGCCGACCAGCTCCGCCGCGACATGGCCGCCTGGCGGCGCACGGGACGGATGGAACGGCATCGGAGCCGTCTGCTTTCCCGCATGTGCGCCAAGGGAATCGCCCCCGAGTTCGCCAAACGGGTGTTCGAGCAGATTCAGGGTTTCGGGGAGTACGGCTTTCCCGAAAGCCACGCCGCCAGCTTCGCACTCATCAGCTATGCCGGCGCGTTCCTGCTCCGTCACTACCCGGCGGAGTTCGCATGTGCGCTGTTGAATGCACAGCCGATGGGCTTTTATTCCCCGGCAACGATCATCGAGGACGCCAAGCGGCGGGGCGTGCGCTTTTGGCCGGTCGATGTGACGGCGAGCGCCTGGGACTGTTCCCTGGTATCCGCGTCTTCGTCGGGCGCGGGGAAACCCGCCGTCCGCCTCGGGCTGCGCTACGTGAAGGGACTCGGCGCCGCCGACGGAGAGAAGATCGTGGCGGCTCGCCGGGAATCACCCTTTGCCTCCGTCGCCGCCCTCGCGCGCCGTACCGGTCTCGACAGAAAAGCGATGGTGGCGTTGGCCGAGGCGGACGCGCTCCAGAACCTGGGCCCGAAGACCCGCCGTGCGGCTATCTGGCAGACGCTCGGCGAGACGCCGAAGGACCCCCCGCTCCTCGAAGAAGCCATTCCCGGCTTCGTTCCGCTCGACAGCCTGGAAACGATCGCCTGGGATCACCGGACGACCGGGAGCAGCACCCGGGGACACCCGCTGTTGCCCCTCCGCAGCCGGCTGGCTGCCGCGGGACTTCCCACCGCCCGCGAGGTGTCGAAGCTTCGAAACGGAACGCGCGCGCGATACGCGGGGATCGTGATCTGCCGGCAACGGCCGGGAACCGCCTCCGGAGTGGTGTTCATGACCCTCGAGGACGAAACCGGCTTCGTGAACCTCGTTCTCTCGCCGGACGTCTTCGAAGCACACCGTCAACTGGCCCAGACCCTGTCATTCCTCGGGGCCGCCGGAAGGATTCAGGCGGAACAGGGCACCGTCCACCTCGTGGTGGACGGGCTCTTCCGGCCGGAGATCGCCGAGACGGTGGCTCCACCAGAGGTCCCCAGCCGGGATTTTCACTGAGCGGCGCGTCGATTCTGGGCAACTCTCCGACCCGTAGAATTTCCGAAATGCCCCGGGGACCCGCCAAAACGGCCCTTCAGCCCAGACTGCGGCACGTTCCATCAGCTCCGGGGTCTGCCCGCCTGCCCGCCGTCGCCGGACCGGAATCGTGATGGCCCGGTTCCAGAATTACGCGACCCACGCCAAGCGCCCTCCACTGTTGTTCCTTGCGGGGTGTTTTCTCTCGACGGCCGCTACGGTAGGCATCGGATACCTGCTTGTCGTGGATTTCAGCGCAGGGACCCTGGCCCTGTTC
>JAPOWV010000009.1 GCA_026707445.1 Gammaproteobacteria bacterium | reverse complement strand
CTCGAAATTGGGGTATATTAAGAAGTCTGGAGATGGTGTCGGAGCCGCAACGCAGGTTTACGCGGACGCGGCTTCCTGATCGTTCGTCCATAGGAGTTTTTCGATGTTTCCGATGAATATGGGCATTCCCGAGCTTTTGGTCATCCTCGCGATATGCGTGCTGGTCTTCGGCGCGAAGCGTTTGCCCGAGATCGGCTCGGGCCTCGCTCGCGGCATCAAGAGCTTCAAGAAGGGGATGAGCGACGAGCCGGAACTGCCCGAGAAGAAAGAGGCGTCCGCCGCCGGAGAGGGCGAGAAGGGCTAAAAGCCGGATCGCCGCTGTCCGCGCCTGAGTTTCGAGGCTTGGCGCTCCTCGTCGCGGCTGGTCGTTTCTCATGGAAGGCGATTACGCAGCCGCGCATTTACATCGTTGCGGGAAACAGGCCGTGAGGGGCAGCGCGGTCTATCGCCTTACAGGGGATGCCGGGCGAACACCCCTGAACGACTCCGAATTTTGCGGCCAGCCCTGCGCGCGCAGCGGTTGGTTTTTTCATTTTGAAGGCGGAGAGGTCCGATGGAATTCTTCAAGGTCGTATCCCCCGAAGAAGCGAAAGAGGCGCTTCGGGGTTTCCGCGCTTTGGGGACGGAGCGTCTTTCTTCTTTTGGCGCCGCGGGCCGCGTTCTGGCCGAAGATGTTCACTCGCCCGTAGACCTGCCCGATTTCCCGCGTGCCACGATGGACGGCTACGCGCTCAAAGCAGCGGATTCCTTTGGCGCGAGTGAGGCCATTCCGGCATATCTCGACGTAGTCGGTCAGGTGCCCATGGGAGCGGCGCCCGACTTTTCGGTGGGTCGTGGCGAGGCGGCGCGCATCCTGACGGGCGGCATGGTGCCCGAAGGGGCCGACGCGGTGGTGATGGAGGAGTTCACTACCGCTCCCGATCCGGAGACTCTGGAGGTCAGGCGACCCGCCGCCGTGGGCGAGAACGTCCTTGGCGTTGGCGATGACCTCAAGAAAGACGAGTTGATTCTTGGAGCGGGCGCGCGCTTGAGAAGTCAGGACGTGGGCGCGCTCGCGGGCGTGGGGGTCACGTCGGTGGAAGTCCACCGCCGCCCCAGGGTGGCGATACTGCCCACGGGCGATGAATTGGTCGACCCGCGCGAGACGCCCCGCGCGGGCCAGGTGCGCGACATCAACCGCTTCTCCCTGGCGGCGGGGGTGCTCGAGGCGGGCGGCGAGCCCGAGACCGAAGATATTCTGCCTGATGATCTCGCGGTCATTAAAGAACGCCTGGAGCAGGCAATCCGTCACGCGGACGTCGTGCTCATCTCCGGCGGAAGCTCCATGGGCCTTCGCGACTACACGGTCGAAGCCATCGACTCACTGGGCGAGCCGGGCGTTCTGGTGCACGGGATATCGATCAAGCCCGGCAAGCCGACCATCATCGGGCGGATTGAGAGAGATGGCGAAGATAAGGCCGTCATCGGCATTCCGGGGCATCCGGTATCAGCGCTCATGATCTTTCACGCTTTCGTACGGCCCGTCATCAGGCAGTTGAGCGGTGAGGTCGCCCGTACCGATGTGGAGAGGGAAGGTCTTGCAGCCACCCTGTCGAGGAACGTGGCCTCCGCTCCCGGGCGCGAGGATTTGGTCCGCGTCGCGCTGGAAGAGGACGAGAACGGGCGGCTCGCCCATCCCCTCATGGGCAACTCCGCGATGATATCCACCATGACGAAGGCGGACGGCTACATCGTGATTCCGCTCGAAGCCGAGGGGCTGCGCGAGGGAGCGCAGGTGCGCGTGCATCTCTATTGAGCACGCGGATTTTTTACATCGTATCAGGTGAAGGCGAATGAACGATTTGCCCCTGGCCCAGGGGGGCCGGAAAATCTATCTCGAAAACATCCCGCGCGAAGAAGCGCTCTCGCGTCTTCTGGAGAAGGTGGGCGACTTCCGCTTGGGTGAAGAGGAAATCCCGACTCCAGAAGCGCTCGGGCGTGTGACCGCTCGCGCGGCCTACGCGCGGATTTCCAGCCCGCACTTTCACGCCGCCGCCATGGACGGGTACGCCCTCGCCTCGGCGGAAACCTCGGGCGCGACGCCCGTAAGCCCCAAGGAGTTTATGCTGGGTGAGGAGGCCCTCCCCCTCGATACGGGCGACCCGATGCCCGAGGGGATGGATTGCGTCGTCATGATCGAACACGTGCACGAGGCGAGTCCCGGCGCCATCTGCATCGAGGCCGCGCTCTCCCCCTGGCAGAACGTG
>JAPOWV010000062.1 GCA_026707445.1 Gammaproteobacteria bacterium | reverse complement strand
CGATGACCCGGGCATCGTCGAACGGGTGAATGATCACGGCTTTCGTCCTTTCCGCGACACGCGCCAGTGCGTCGTCGCGCGCCTGCGGCGTCGGCTCGCAATAGACGATCCTGGCTCCATGGCCGGCAACGGCCTCTTTCTTGATCGCCAGCGCATTGTTGGGCATGACGACGGTGACGGCGATGTCCCGCCAGCCGGCGGCCCTGGCCAGCGCGGCCCCATGGTTGCCCGAAGACTGCGTGGCCACGCCGCGCCGGGCCTCGTTCTCGGACAGGGAAAAAACCGCGTTGGTGGCGCCGCGCACCTTGAACGCGCCGGCGATCTGCAGGTTCTCGCACTTGAAGAAGACTTCGGCGCCCGAGACTTCGTTGACCGTGTCGCTCGTGAACACGGGCGTTCGACGTACATACGGCCGGATGCGTTCGGCCGCGCGCCGAATGTGCTCTATGGAAGGAACGCCATCGCCGGAATTCACTTCTCGAAATTGTATGTTCCGCCGGCGCAAACGCTTTGCATTGGGCGCGGCATTTGGTACAGTTCGCGCCTGTTGCCCGAAGCGCCGTCAGATCGCGTCCCGCCGATGAAAAGAATCGCCCTGCTGAGCCTGCTGGTCTTTGCCGTTCCGCTTGCGTCATCCGCCGCCGAGCCGGACCTCGAGCGCGGAGCGCAGTTGTATTTCTTCTGCGGCACCTGCCACGGCCAGGCGGGCGAGGGCAACGCGCTGCTCAACACGCCCGCGGCCGGCAAGCAGGACACCTGGTACGTGGAGCGGCAAATGGTCAATTACCGCGCCAATTTGCGCGGCTACTGGGGTCCGCTGGAAGACATCTACGGCAACCAGATGAAGAACATGGCGATCGCGCAGGTGCCGGACGAGCAGGCGATTATCGACATGGCGGCTTTCATGCATTCGCTGGAGGCGCCGACGCTGCCCGTGACCGTGGACGGCGACCCGGAGGAAGGCCGCAAGATTTACGAGGAGACCTGCATCGCCTGCCACGGACCGAACGGCGAGGGCTCGACGCTGCTGGGCTCGCCGCGGATTTCCAACCAGTTCGACTGGTACCTTCTGCGGCAGCTCGACGACTTCCTGAGCGGCGCCCGCGGCCAGCAGCGCGACGACATCTACGGCACGCAGATGCGCTACATGGCGCAGGTGCTCGACACCGAGCAGAAGCGCAAGGACGTGATCTCCTACATCGCCACGTTCAAGTACACCGACCAGCCCGACTAGCGATGTAGTGGGCGGCGGCGAGGTCCTGGGCGACGTTGCCGAGGCTCTTGTAGAGCGTAATCTCATTTTCGCTTCGGCGTCCCTCGACGGCGCCGTCGATGACCGCGCCGATTTCGCCGGCGAGGTCGTCCTGGGCGAGAAATCCGTCCTCGATCGCCAAGAGGATGTCGCCGGCCTCCTTCATTGCGAAGTCCGTGATTTCCGTGAACACGCGCGCGCGGCCCATGGTCTCGCCGTCGGCCTCCCGGGTCCTGGGCGAGTGCGATCCCACCAGGTTGACGTGACAACCGTCCGCCAGCCGGCGGCCTTCGATGACCGGTTCGCTCGCGGCACTCACCCCGCAGACGAGGTCCGCGCCGCTCACCGCTTCGCTCGCCGTTTCGGCGGCGTTCACCGCCACGTCGTCGTCCGTATGCGCGGCGGCAAAGCGTTCGGCCTTCTCGAGGCTCGGCCCCCAGACGCGAACCTCGCGCACCGGCCGCACAGAGCGCATCGCTTCGAGGTGCGTTTCGGCCTGCACGCCGTAGCCCAGAAGCGCCAGCACGGAAGCGTCCTCGCGGGCCAGCGCGCGGGTGGCGGCCCCGCTGGCCGCGGCGGTGCGGATCCCGGTTACCGAGGCGCCTTCAACCAGCGCCGCCGGCGTGCCGTTTTCGCGGTCGAACAGCAGGATGCAGCCCTGGATCAAGGGTAGTCCGCGGGAGGGGTTGCCCGCATAGACGCTCACGAGCTTGGCGCCGAAAGCGGAAGGCGTGTCGCCCGGCATGATCCCCATTCCGGCGTTACCGCCGGCAACGGGGACGAAAGACCGCAGCGGCGGCGTGATTTCGCCCCGGCTGATCGCCGCCTGAGTGTCCGCCATCAGGTCGATGCACGCGTCCATCCGCAGGACGCGCTGCACGGTGTCCGCATCGAAGAACGGAATGTCCGTCATTCCGCGTCCGCGTCGGGCGCCTTGCCGAGGTAAAGCGAAGGTCCGTAGACCTGCGTTCCGTCAACATCGATCCGGACCCGGTAGCGGCCCGGCTCCGGAAAGGTCACGTCTTCCAGCGGCAGGTTGAGTTGCGTGCGCGGCGGAGCGGCGGAGCCGGGCGATTTGACGACCTCGCTGAAGCCCTGGATCGTGAACACGACCTTCTCGCCCGGGTCCAGCAGCTCGATCAGAAACGGCACGCGCCCGCGCTCGCCGTCGTTCCAGCTCACCAGGCCTGCAAGGCGCATGCGCGGCTGGCGCGCGGGAAACGACGGCGCGCGAAGCTCGTCGAAGATGCCCCGGATCTCGAGCTGCCCGGAGTCGTCCGAACCGGCCCGGTGGCAGAAGAAAAGTGCGCACTCCATGCGTGCAGTGTACCCACCATTCAGCGTAAAATATGCAGGTTGAGAGCGTGCGAGTCTTGTATCAGTTCGTGGAATCAGATACCTTTCGCGCCGGTTTGCCAGAGAAGCAGAGGAACAGTATGAAGCGCTTTGCCTGTTTGATGATCAGCGCCGCCGCCATGGTCGCGGCGGGAACCGCTTTCGCCGCCGGCGACGCCGCGCGCGGCGAGGCCGAATTCGAGGTCTGCGCCGTGTGCCACGGCGAGCAGGGCGAAGGCTTTGAGAAATACGGCGCTCCGAAGATCGGCGGCCAGGAAGACTGGTACGTGATCACCAGCCTGAAGAACTTCCGCGCCGGCCTGCGCGCCAGGGACAACTGCGACGTGGCCGACGTGGCCGGGACGCTGGAGCGGGCCAAGGCCTCCTCGCCCGACTATGCGGAGATCGAGGCTGAACTGGCGACCCATTTCGAGGGCGGGGTGCCCTCCGGCGGCGCCTGCAGCCAGGCGTCGAACGACGTTTACGGTCCGTTGATGCGCGCGATCGCGCTGACGCTGGCCGACGACCAGGCCGTCGAGGACCTGGCGGCATACCTGCTCACGCTATCGCCCCCGAAGCCCGCCGACACGATCCAGGGTGATCTCGCTTCGGGCACCGTGGGTTACGCCACTTGCATCGCCTGCCACGGCCCGGCCGGCGAGGGCAACCAGGCGCTCAACGCGCCCGCCGTCGCATGGCAGCATGACTGGTACACCATCCGGCAGATGGAGCATTACATCTCGGGCGTCCGCGGCAGCGACCCGCGCAACATCTTCGATACGCAGATGCGCCCGATGGCGATGGTCCTGCCCACGCCGGACCAGATCCGCAACGTAACCGCCTACATCAACACCTTCCCCAAGCCCTGATTCGAGAGCGCTTCGGCCAGACTGCTTTTGCGGGCGAGCGGCTGGGGAAGGGTCAGGAGGCCTTCTTGAACGGCGTGTGTTCGCCGGCGATTTCGACGTAGCGCGCGACCTGTTCGCGCTCGCTGGCCAGGTAGCCGCTCAGCGCGTCCGCAAACCCTTCGTGGCGCACCCAGTGCGTCGAGTATGACGTGACGGGCATGAACCCGCGAGCGAGCTTGTGTTCGCCCTGCACGCCGGGATCGAACAGCTTCAGCCCCTCGCGGATGCAGTATTCGATCCCCTGGTAGTAGCAGGTCTCGAAGTGCAGGCTGTGATAGTAGCCGCGGCTGCCCCAGTAGCGCCCGTAAAGCGCGGTGTCGCTGCGAAAACAGATGGCCAGCGCGACCGCTTCGCCGTCGAGCCGCGCCAGGAACACGACCAGCGATTCGGGCATCTCGCGCGTGACCCGCTCGAAGAACTGGTGGTTCAGGTACGGATACTGACCGCGCTTGAGGTAGCTGGCGGCATAGAGCGGGTAGAGCCTCTCCCAGAGTTCCGGCGTGAGCGCGTCGCCGCTTAGCGTCTCGAAGAGGATCCCGGCTTCCTTGACGCGCCGCCGCTCGCGGTTGACCTTCTTGCGCTTGGCGGAACTGAAGGTCTTGAGATAGTCGGAAAAATTGGCGTAACCGTCGTCCTGCCAATGGAACTGGCAGTCGGTGCGCAGCATCATGCCTTTTTCTTTCATCCACCCGGCGTCTTCCGGAGTGGGAAAAAGACAGTGCAGCGAACTGGCTTCCAGGCGATGGGCCAGCTCCACCGCGCCGGCCAGCAGGAGGGCAGGGGCCTCGGCACCGTCCGCGGCGGATTGCGCGCCCGCGCACAGGAAACGCGGCCCGGCCACCGGCGTGAACGGGACGGCGTTGAGCAACTTGGGGTAATAGTCGTAACCCGCGCGCTGATAGGCGGACGCCCAGGCCCAGTCGAACACGAACTCGCCGCGCGAGTGGCTCTTAAGATAAAGCGGCATCGCGCCGACCGTCGTTTCCTGATCATCGAGCAGCACTAGGTGGCAGGGCTGCCAGCCCGTTTCCGCGGAAACACATCCGGACGTTTCCAGCGCGTTCAGAAACTCGTGGCGCAGAAACGGATGCGAACCGCCCGCGAGCGCATTCCATTCGCCCGCCGCGACCTCGCTGATGTTGTCGAGCACCCGTATCCGCACGGGCTAAAGGTTAGCAGCCCTGTTTTCTACAAAGGATTCGCGTCGCAGAACTTCTCGGCGTCGAGCGCGGCCATGCAGCCGGTGCCGGCGGAAGTGATCGCCTGGCGATAAACCGAATCGGCCACGTCGCCGGCCGCGAACACGCCCGGCACGCTGGTGGCCGTAAAGCCGCCCGAAATGCCGCCGCGCGTAATCAGGTAGCCGTCCTTGTGCTCAAGCGAGTCCACGAATAATTGCGTCGCAGGATCGTGACCGATCGCGATGAACACGCCGTTCACCTCCAGTTCCTCGGTCACGCCGTCGTCCTTCGTGCTCCTGATCCTCGCCCCGGTCACCTGGTCGCCGTCGCCCAGGACCTCCTCCAGCACCCGGTCCCAGCGGATGTCGATCGGACCGTCCGGCCCGGCGCGCTCGAACAGCTGCTGCTGCATCATCTTCTCGGCGCGCAGCGCGTCGCGGCGATGGATCAGCGTCACGCGCGAGCAGATGTTCGAAAGATAAAGCGCCTCTTCAACGGCAGTATTGCCGCCGCCGACCACGGCTACCGGCCGGTCCCGGAAAAAGAACCCGTCGCAGGTGGCGCAGGCGGACACGCCCTTGCCCAGGTAGCTCTGCTCGCTTTCCAGGCCCAGGTAGCGGGCCGTGGCGCCCGTGGCGATGATCAGCGACTCGGCGCGGTATTCGTCGAGGCCGCCTTTCAGCGTGAACGGCCGCTCCGACAAATCCACGTCTTCGATATGGTCGTAAATCACCTCGGTACCCAGCCGCTCGGCGTGCTCGCGCAACTCGTCCATGAGCTGCGGCCCGAGCAGGCCCTCGCGGCCCCCGGGCCAGTTATCGACATCCGTGGTGGTCATCAACTGGCCGCCCGGTTCGCTGCCCGTGATCAGCACCGGCGACATGTTGGCGCGGGCCCCGTAAACGGCCGCGGAATAGCCGGCGGGACCGGATCCCAGAATGAGCAGTCGGGCAACGGAATTCGGCACGGCGGCAAGTTTATCCGGGTTTCTATTGGGACACTACCGGAATAAGATTAGCCGCCAAGTGAAGGCGAAGGAACGAACCTGGTTGGAGCGCGCTTTGCGCGAAGGCGGATTGTGGCTCTGCCTGGGTCTGGGACTGCTGATGTTCGCGGCCCTGATCAGCCACGTTCCGGACGCCGCGGAAGCCGGCCTTGGCGGCTCCAACCTGGTCGGCATCGCCGGCGCGGCCTTCGCGGGCCTGGCTTTTGCACTTGCCGGCAGCGCCTCCTACCTGTTTCCTGCCGCCGTGATCGGTTTCAGCGCCTGGTACCTCGCGCCTTCGAGGGCCCGCGACGACTGGTCCTGGCCGGACGCCGGTGTCCGCGCCGCCGGCCTCGTGCTGGTGGTGGTTTGCGGCTGCGGGTTGCTTGAGATTTCCGCGCGCGGAGGGCTAGGCGGAGGCGACATCGGCATCTGGCTCGACGATATCCTGGCGCCGGTGCTGGGCGACATGGGCGCCTGGGTGGTCCTGCTGGCGCTGTGGATGACCGGCATCACGCTGGTGACCGGCCTTTCCTGGGTAGGCCTGACGCAGGCCACCGGTCACCTGACGCTGCGCGGTCTCGGTTGGCTGTGGGACGGCGTGTATTCCGGCCTCGTCGCCCTGTTTTCGCTGGTCGGCCGCCGCGAGCGATCGCCGACCCGCGGACGGGGCAGGGCGAAGATCGCCCGTCCGGTGCGCAAGCGGCGCGCCGCCGCTGCCGCCGCCCCCAAGCGACCCAGAAAGATCGAGCCGGACATGCCCGTCAAGCCTGCAATCGGCGGAAACCTGCCGTCGCTCAGCCTGCTGTCCGATCCGCCGCCGGAAACTTCGTTGCAGTCCGAAAGCGTGTTGCGCGACCAGGCCCGGCGCCTGGAAGAGAAGCTGCAGGAGTTCGGCGTGGGCGCCACGGTGGTGGCCGTTTCACCCGGCCCGGTCGTTACGCTGTTCGAGGTGCAGCCGGCCGCGGGCATCCGCGCCAGCCGTATCACCAGCCTCGCCAGCGACCTGGCGCGCTCGCTGATGGCGCACAGCGTGCGCGTGGTCGAGTCCATGCCCGGCAAGTCCACCGTGGGCCTGGAGATCGCCAACAACGAACGGATGCTGGTCACGCTGGGCGAAATCCTCCGCTCGCAAACCTATGCCAGGGCAAATTCCAAGCTCACGCTGGGGCTGGGCAAGGACATCGCCGGCCACCCGGTGGTGGACGACCTGCAGAAGATGCCGCACCTGCTGGTGGCCGGCGCCACCGGCTCGGGCAAGTCGGTGGCGATCAACGCCATGGTCCTGAGCCTGCTCTACAAGTCCTCGCCTGAAGAGGTGCGGATGATCATGATCGACCCCAAGATGCTGGAGCTGTCGGTTTACGAGGGCATCCCGCACCTGCTGTGCCCGGTGGTCACCGACGTCAGCGAGGCCGCCAACGCGCTTCGCTGGTGCGTGGCCGAGATGGACCGCCGCTACCGGCTGATGTCCTGGGTGAAGACGCGTAGCGTGGAGGGCTTCAACAACCGTCTTGCGGTCGCCCGCGATTCCGGCGAGCCGTTGCGCGGGCCGCCGGAGGGCGGCGAGGAAGAGCCCGGGCCCGGCCCCGAACTGGAGCCGCTGCCGCGCATCGTGGTCGTGATCGACGAGCTGGCCGACCTGATGATGGTGGTCGGCAAGAAACTCGAGACGCTGATCGCGCGCCTGACGCAGAAGGCCCGCGCCGCCGGCCTGCACCTGATCGTAGCCACGCAGCGCCCGTCGGTGGACGTCATTACCGGCCTGATCAAGGCCAACATCCCGGCGCGCATCGGGTTCCGCGTGGCGTCCCAGGTCGATTCGCGCACCATCCTCGACCAGGTGGGCGCCGAGACGCTGCTGGGCAAGGGCGACATGCTCTACCTCCCGTCCGGCTCCGGCGACCTGCTGCGCGTGCACGGCGCATTCGTCGAAGACGCCGAAGTGCTGAAGGTGGTCGCGGAACTGAAGCGCACCGGCGGCCCCAGCTACGACGAGCAGGTCACGCAGGGTCCGGTGGAGTCGGAAGAAGCCGATGCGACCGGCGCCGACGGCGGTGAAGTGGACGAACTCTACCCACAGGCAAAGGAAATCGTCACCGAGACCGGCCGCGCCTCCATCTCCTACGTCCAGCGCCGCCTCCGCGTAGGCTACAACCGCGCCGCCCGCCTGATCGAAGAACTAGAACGCGCCGGCGTAGTCTCCGCCCCCGACGGCCGCGGCGAACGCCGCGTAACAGGCGGCCCCGAATAATGCGAACAAGGAGATGGATTGTGCTGGCGGTGGTATTGCCGGCGGTCCCCGCACTGGCGCAGGAAACCGGCGACGATGGCGCTCTCAATCGCTTCTTCCAAACCACCCAACACCTCCAGGCCGACTTCACCCAACTCGAATACGACGGCGACGGCGTCTTCCAGAAGGAAAGCACCGGCCGCCTCTACCTCTCCCGTCCCGGCCGCTTCCGCCTCGACTACCTGGAACCCGACGAACTGATGATCTGGGCCGACGGCGAGAACCTCTCGATGTTCGACAAGGAACTGGAGCAGGTCACCGTCTACAAGCAGACCGAACAACTCCGCGAATCCGCCGCCGCCCTGCTGGCAGGCGACGCAACGGTCCTGGAAAGCTACGAAGTCAGAGAGGCCGAATTCGACGACGGCCTGCAATGGTTCGACCTGACCGGCGCCGACGCGGAAGAGGGCGACCTGCGCCTGGCCCTGAGGGGCAGCGTGCCCGCGGTGCTCGAGTTCGCCGACGACCTCGGCAGCCGCGTGCGAATGCTCCTGTTCCGCCTGGACCTCGACAGCGAACTTGACGACGATGTTTTTGCCCCGACAATTCCGCCCGGCGTGGACATTTTCGAGGCGGCCGAATCGTGATCGATCCCAAACTACTGCGCGAGCAGCCCGACGCCGTGGCGCGCAACCTCGCGCGCCGCGACGCTGCCTTCGACACCGCCGCCTACGCGGAGCTGGAAGCGCGCCGCAAGAAGTGGCAGGTGCGCGTGGAACAACTGCGCGCGGAGCGCAACAAACTCTCAAAAGAAATCGGCGTGGCCGCCCGCGAAGGCGGCGACGTGGACGCGCTCAAGCGCCAGGTCGAGAAGGCGACGTACGGTCTGTCAGACGCCGGCGGTGAGCTCAAGTCCGTCCAGTCCAGCCTCCGTAAGATCGAGCTGGATCTACCCAATCTGCTCGACGAAGCCGTTCCGGACGGCACGGACGAAAGCGCCAATCGCGAACTCAAGCGCTGGGGCGAACCGCGTCCCGCCGGCGACGACGTGCAAGACCACGTGGCCCTCGGCGAAGCGCTGGGCCAGATGGACTTCGGCGCCGCCGCACGCCTGGCCGGTGCGCGCTACACCGTCCTGACCGGCGAGCTCGCGATCATGCACCGCGCCCTGATCCAGTTCATGCTGGACCTTCACGTGCGCGAACACGGCTACACCGAAGCCTACGTCCCCTTCATCGTCAACCCCGAATCGCTGATCGGCACCGGCCAGCTGCCCAAGTTCGAGCAAGACCTCTTCGGCATCGAAAGCGAACGCTCCGGCTACCTGGTCCCCACCGGCGAAGTCCCGCTCACCAACCTGGTCGCCGGCCAGACCGTCAACGAGGCCGAACTGCCGCTCAAGTTCACCGCGCACACGCCCTGTTTCCGCTCCGAGGCCGGCGCCTACGGCAAGGACACCCGCGGCATGCTCCGCCAGCACCAGTTCGAGAAGGTCGAGCTGGTGCAGATCACGCACCCCGATTATTCCGACGACGCTCTGGAAGAGTTGACCCACCACGCCGAAATCGTGCTGGAGCGCCTGGAACTGCCGTACCGCAGGGTGGTCCTGTCGTCCGGCGACACCGGCTTCTCCTCGGCCATCACCTACGACCTGGAAGTCTGGCTACCCGGCCAGGACCGCTACCGCGAGATTTCCTCCTGCAGCAACTGCCGGGACTTTCAGGCCCGCCGCATGAGCGCCCGCTGGAAGGGCAGGGACGCGCGGGGCTTCGTGCACACCTTAAACGGCTCCGGCGTCGCCGCCGGCCGCGCCCTGATCGCCGTGATCGAGAACTACCAGCAGCCCGACGGCAGCATCGTCGTCCCCGACGCCCTGCGCCCCTGGATGGGCGGCGCGGATAGAATCTCAGCCTGATCCTCGATCATCGGAGAGGTGGCAGAGTGGTCGAATGCGGAGGTCTTGAAAACCTCTGACGGTTTACGCCGTCCGTGGGTTCGAATCCCACCCTCTCCGTTTTTTGTCGGTGCGAACTTTGTTCCAAATGCGGAGCCGGTTGAGGAAATGGTGGTTACTTCGACAGGGAGGTTCTCTCTCTCCGAAGGGCGGCGCGGAACTCGTGTTCGACGCACTTTAAGAAATCGCTTACCAAGCCGAAGGGTTCGGAAGTGGTGGGGTGATTTGGGATAAAGGTGTTTGTGCGGTAGCGGTAAATCTGATGGCGGTGGCCGTCGTTGAGGTTGGCGGCTATCTGGCGCACGTCTTCCCATATTTTCTCGCCCTTCTCTGTTCGTCGGATGGCTTTGGCTGTGGCGCATTCCTTCGCCAGGCGTTCGCAACGATCAAGGTTGTGGCCTAACGATTTGAGCTTGCCTTCGATCTCATCCTCGCCGGTGCCGGACGATGCCATTTCTTGCCGTACGATGGCTTTTAGTCCCAACTCTATGGCGTGGGCAGTCAGATGCAGGCGAGGGTAAAGGAACTTGGTGAGCTTGGAGTCGAACAGCTTTTCAGGCCCCAAATGGAGCGCGGCTTGAATGTAGCTTTTCGCAATGGTGAGCAAGCCGATGTGGCGGGTGGAGGCGTCTTTGGTTTCGAGGGGGATTGCGTGCATGGCGGGGTCCTACTGTGGCGAGAACTGATTCGATATGTGCGGGCGCGAGCGTGCAATTCAAGCGGCGGAAAACGGATCGCCTAGCACTCCGTTTACAGCCGTTTCGGGGCCCGCATGAACGAACGGAATCTTCCCCAGATAGACTGCCGACTGCCGTCCCCTAAGTCCTCAATCTCCCCCTTTTGTTTCTCTTTCCTGGCCACAACACCTCGTCTGGGCTTGTAATAGCCTTTCCGTCGCTTCTTGGCTTTTTGTCGTACGAGCGCCACCTCGTCGTCCGAAAAACCGCGCGCCCACCGAACATTGCTATCTTTGATCCAGTAGTGCGACCTACAGCGGAAACCCCAGTTTCCAATTGACGGTGCCAATGAGATGCTCTTGCCGTCGTAAGAGAGTCGCCACTCCGCCGGGCCGAGGGGCGTTACGACCTCCTGTCCACAACCACAAGCACATCGATGGACTATCGTGCCGAACCGCATCGAAACGTAAAGAACACCTTCATCCAGTTGATCTGGTATGTGATCCACGAATTCATGACGGAATCTCATGAGTTTTAATCAGCCTTCACGACAGTCCTGTTGGTCATGTGGTTACCGTCAATCGTGTAGTTACTTCGTTCCTCTTGGCCGAGATCCAGGTAGAACGCCCTGTGTTTTTTCCAGCGGATAACTGCCAATGCCGCGTTAAGCGCGTTCAATTCCACAATCTGGACATTTCTTTCGTACTCACCAGCGTCGCGGAAGTCTTGTTCGCCGCTCTGTGCCGCTGAACTTTTCGGTGTCTCCCGGAAACTCGTTCTCACTACCCCGAGCAGCTTGTCTTCCGATCTTTCAATTCCCATTCCCACGTCAATAAACGGCACGCCAAGCCGGTCTAATTCTGCAAGCAGCCAATGCCTCGTCTTGCTGTTGTCAATTGCTACGAAGACGAAGTCCAACTTGGCAATTTTGTCCAAGTTGTCCGGGGCCACATGGGCATCATGTGCAATGATTCCCCTCCTCATCCTTGAGTACCTATCCTTGTACAACTGCGCCTTGCTCGGTCGCTCCTTCAACTCCTCAATGGTCGTTGCTCCAGGCGCACGAAAGGCATTGTGCTGCTGGAACTGGTCCCCATCAAACAAGTGGATCTCCGAAACACGCGTCTTGCTAACGTAGTCGAGTATGAAAGATCCGGTTCCTCCCATCCCAACTATTCCAATCTTGTCATCCGCCAGCTTTTCGCTCAGTCGAGTTATTCCCGAGCGGCTTGAAGCAGTCTCCATAAACAAGAAAGGATCGTTGGGATCTTCCGAAAGGACCAGCTTCCCCGATCGACCAATCGCTCCGGGATCTATGCGCCTCGCACAGCGACCCAGCACCTGCGCGTAGTGCGTCATCTTGTGATAGTAGTCTCTGTAATTTCCTTCAATTGGCTTTGCTGAGAAGTAGTGATCGACCCATAACCCTTCGGCGAGTTCTTGCCGATTGCTGTTATTCCGCAGAGCTTCGATCGGATTACCTTGGTCATCGCATGGATACTCCCCCGCAAAATGCATTGTGTGATCCGCAGGTTGGCCGATTTCTGGCCCATTGACCACTAATGGGCAGATCAGTTGACCGTGCTTAACTAAACGCTCGCTTGTAACGTGTGGCACCCGATGCAAGATGAGATGCTCGGAGCGAATCTCTATCTCATAGCCATCTGCGACTAATCGCCGCAGATCATCGTTACGACTGATCAGTTCGCGTGACATTGATAATCGTCCCGTCCCGAACCTTTAGCCTCTGACCCTCATCGAGTTCACCATCCTGTATCCGGCCACCAGCATCCCGGAAGGTAATAGTGAATACGATCTGCGGCCCGCGAGCGGGATCGTCGAAAGCCAAGTCCACCAGTTCGTCAAAGGTGAGCTCTTCGTTCTCTACTCGCTTGGGTCGCCCGTTGACCGTTATCGAAAAGGCCTTGTCCTCTGGGTGCCCCTCGGGCTTATCTTCAATCATGTGAATTCTCCTGTTCACTCAATCTTCAATATGAAGTTGATATTTTCTTGCAGAAACTATATATTGTCAACCGCACGGTGGAAAGGAGAAAAATCATGATTGGACAAAGACTTAGAATATCGCGACGAGCTTCCGGTCTTTCTCTTCGTGATTTAATGGCCAAGATTGACAACCGCGTTACGGCTCAAGCGATCAGCAAGTATGAACGCAACGAGTCAATGCCGAGTTCGGGTGTTCTCATCGCGCTCGCCGATGCGCTTGATGTGTCCGTGGATTACCTGGCTGGAGATGGAGACCTGGTCCTGGAAGCCGTGGACTTCCGTAAGAAGAAACACATTGGAAGGCGGGAAGAGGCACGCATCGAAGCCAACGTGCTACACCTGCTGGAACGCTATCTCACGGTCGAGGAGATTCTCGGTCTCCCAAGCGTTGCCTGGGATAAGCCAAGGGAGGCGCCCTGGCCCGTCGTGCGCAATCTGTCCGAGGCCGAGCAGGGTGCGCTTGGGCTCCGTATTCACTGGGGCCTGGGTCTCGATCCGATTTCGAACCTCGTGGAGCCACTGGAAGAACGCGGCATCAAAGTGCTTGCAATGGACCTTCCCGATGTTGACGGCCTGACGGCTCGCGTGCGGCGGCAGAAGGGCGCGGCTGCCTCCGTAATTGTCGTGAACCAGGGAGATTGGGGTGAGCGCCAGAGGTTTACCGTGGCGCACGAGATCGGTCACATGGTCCTGGATGTTTCTCCCAAGCTGAACAACGAAAAGGCCGCGCACCGTTTTGCCGGCGCCTTCCTCATGCCCGCGGAAACGCTACGCGCGGAAATTGGCAAACACCGCAAGTCTATGGGCTGGGGCGAGCTATTCGAGTTGAAACGGGTATTCGGTGTGAGCGTGCAGGCGCTTACTTATCGCTGTAAGGATCTCGGTATCTTCAGCAACAGCTTGTTCCGGTCACTCTTCGACGAGTTTGATCGCCGTGGCTGGCGCAGTCCGCCTTACGAGGAGCCGTATGCAATGAAAGGCGAAAAGCCGAGACGGTTTAAGCGATTGTGCTATCGCGCCCTGGTGGAGGGTGCAGTCTCCGACTCCAAGGCCGCTGAGCTTCTCGGCATTTCGGTTCACGAATTGAACCAGCGCGTAGAGGAACCTCCTCTCTTCGAGCCGGCTGCAGCCTGATACGGATCGTCGTGAAGGTTCTGGTGTCGGATACATCCGTTCTGATCGATGTCGAACGCGGATCGCTATTTGATGCCTGCTTTGGCCTTCCGTTCGACTTCGTCGTGCCCGACCTGCTATACCAGCGGGAACTGAAAGATCACGGCGGCCCCGACTTGATTCAGCGCGGGCTCAGGGTCGAGGCGTTGGATGGAAGTGGCGTGGTCCTTGCGCTTGGTTACCGGCGCCGCAATCAATCGCTATCGCTGCCCGATAGCTTCGCTCTCGCCCTCGCGAGCGTCAATTCCTGGATTCTGTTATCAGGTGATGGAGGAATGCGTGAACTGGCCCACTCAGAAGGAGTTACCTGTCACGGAGTTCTATGGCTGATTGACCAAGTGTACGAACATGGTCTCGCGTCCGCCGACCAGATTTGCTCCTCCATCCAGGCGATTGCGTCACATCCTCGCTGCCGGTTGCCGAAAAACGAAATCAGAAAACGGATTCGGCTCTACTGTGGTAGCTGATATTGTCTGGAATCCCGATGAATACGCGAGAAACGCTCGCTATGTGAGCGATCTCGGCATGCCGGCGCTGGAACTCCTCAATCCACGCCCCGGAGAACGGATACTGGACCTGGGATGCGGTGATGGCGAGTTGACACGGGTCCTGAGGGAGCGGGGCAGTGAGCCCGTCGGTATCGATTCCAGCCGCGAACTCATTGCCGCCGCGCGGACGCTTGGTCTGGACGTGCGCAAGCAGGACGCCTGCGAAATGGAATTCGAGGATGAATTCGATGCGGTGTTCAGCAATGCCGTGCTTCACTGGATTAGCGAGACCGACATCGTCATCGGGAACGTGTACCGCGCGCTGCGACGCGGCGGGCGCTTCGTCGGGGAGTTCGGCGGTTACGGCAACTGCGCTGCGATCGTGACGGCGCTCGTAGATGAACTGGAACTGCGCGGCATTGACGGTTCGAAGGCCAGCCCCTGGCATTTCCCGACGGCCGATGAGTTCAGCGACAGACTGGCCGCAGCGGGATTCAGTGTGCCGTATATCGAGCTAATCCCGCGCCCGACGCCGCTGCCCGAAGGAATGCCGGGTTTTCTTGCGACGTTTGGTGGCAGTTTTGCTGCGCATGTTGCTTGTGATCAGCGCAATGGATACCTGTCGGCGGTTTGCGACCGGCTCCAACCGCTGCTCCGGAGCAACGGCGAGTGGACGGCGGACTATGTGCGGCTGAAGTTTGAGGCCACGAAAGAGTGACACGGGAAATCCCTAACTGGCGGCACGCGACCGCCATCTTCTCGCCTTCCAACAGGCGGGCGATGAATCGAAGTCGTTCATACATCGGCTTACGCTCTCTCCGGGACATCTAAATACCCAATGTGTAAACCATGTCGCCCGAATAATCCGTAAGCTATTTCTCGATAACCACCGTGCGTATTTTGTAGTAAATTCGCACCGGCAATCAGAGTAGGAGGTCACATATGGCAATCATGATTGGGCGAATCGTCGAAATGCACAACAACGTTTTGGCCACTATTTCGGTCGATGGCGATTCTGTAAGCTACCGAGCTTTGCAGTGCCTTGGTCGATCTGGCGTCGACAGTGAGGATGTTTACGCGGCTGAACCATTGCGTAAAGGAGATCAAGTATTGCTGTGTGAAGTCCCTTACTGGATTTCTCGTCCTGATATGCACGCGGAAGATTTTGTCAGCCACATTATCCTAGGCCTGCTGCCTCCAAGCGAAGTGAAGTCTATTCCAGCAGAGTTGCTTGAATAATTTCTCCTTCAAGAAGCCACTAATTTCAATAGCCGGTGCGCATTTTGTAGTAAAGGCGGAGCCGGTCGAGGAAAAGGTGGTTACTTCGACAGGGAGGTTCTCTTTTTCCGAAGTGCAGCGCGGAACTCGTGTTCGATGCACTTTAAGAAATCGCTTACCAAGTCGAAGGGTTCGGAAGTGGTGGGGTGATGGGGGATAAAGGTGTTCGTGCGGTAGCGGTAAATCTGATGGCGGTGGCCGTCGTTTAGGTCGGCGGCTATCTGGCGCACGCCTTCCCATATTTCCCGCCCTTCTCTGTTCGGCGGATGACTTTGGCCGTGGCGCATTTCTTCGCAAAGCGTTCGCAGTGATCGAGGTTGTGGCCTAGTGATTTGAGCTTGCCTTCGATCTCATCTTCGCCGGTGCCCGACGATGCCAACTCTTGGCGGACGATGGCTTTCAGTCCCAGCTCTATGGCATGGGCAGTCAGATGCAGGCGAGGGTAAAGGAACCTGGTGAGCTTGGGGTCGAACAGCTCTTCCGGCCCTAAATGGAGTGCGGCTTGAATGTAGCTTTTCGCAATGGTGAGCAAGCCAATATGGCGGGTGGAGGGGTCTTTGTTTTCTAGGGCGTGTTAACACATATGAGGTCTATTGTGGTATCCTTTCGGTCGGTCGTTATGGCCGGAAAAGTGAAGGAGAATCAACGGTATGGAACTCACCGAGG
>JAPOWV010000073.1 GCA_026707445.1 Gammaproteobacteria bacterium | reverse complement strand
GCGGCGTTGCAGCCCTTGGAAATACAGGCAGTATTCCCTGCGGACTGCGCCTTGCAGGGACACGCTACGCAAACTCTGATGCGAAGATACACGCGGGTCACGACACTTCAGGCACGATACGCGAGAGCATGGAAAAGGGCATTATAGGATGCGCGGCTTCCCGAAAGAGAGGGTTTGAGTGAGCAAACCGATCACCTACAGCGGCGCCGGCGTGGACCTGGAGCGCGGCGCGGAAATCGTCCGCCGTATCGCGCCGCTGGCCCGAAAAACCCACCGTCCCGGCGTGCTGGGCGGAATCGGCGGTTTCGGCGGTCTGTTCGAGGCCCCCTGCGGCGGATACCGCGAGCCCGTGCTGGTTGCGGGCACTGACGGAGTCGGCACCAAGCTCAGGTTGTGTGGCGAAGCGGGCCGCATGGAAGCGCCCGGCGTGGACCTGGTGGCCATGTGCGTGAACGACCTTCTGGCCATGGGCGCGGAGCCCCTGTTTTTCCTCGACTACTGCGCGGCCAACCGCCTGGACCCGGACCGCCTGGAACCGTTGCTGAAGGGCATCGTGCGCGGCTGCAGGGAAGCGGGCGCCGCGCTGCTGGGAGGCGAAACCGCGGAACTGCCCAATACCTACGTCGATGACGGCCTGGAACTGGTGGGATTCTGCGTGGGCGTGGCCGAGAAGGACCGGCTGCTGGACGGCAGCGGTGTCGCGGAGGGCGACCTCCTGCTGGGGCTGTCCTCTTCCGGGCCGCATTCCAACGGATACTCGCTCGTACGCCGTATCGTGGAAAGAGTCGGTGGTCTGGAGAACCTGGACGGCAGCCTGATCGACGCGCTGTGCGAGCCGACCCGGATCTACATCCGGTCCGTATTGCCGTTGGCGCAATCGGGACGGCTCAAGGCGATCGCCCATATCACCGGCGGAGGCCTGCCGGAAAACGTGGAGCGCATCGTACCGGACGGCCTTGCGGCCAGGATCGACACCGGCGCCTGGGCCTGGCCGGGGGTCTTCGACTGGCTGGGCCGCGAGGGGCCGGTTGAACGCGAAGAGATGCTGCGCACCTTCAATTGCGGTATCGGCCTGGTCCTGGCCGTGGCTCCCGAAGAAGCGGCGGCGGCGCGGGAAGACCTGGTTGCAGCGGGCGAGGAGGTCCACGAAATCGGCCGGGTGGAAACCGGCGGCGGCGTGACGCTTGGCTGAAAGAGGGACACCGGGGCCGTGAGCTTGAGAACCGTCGTTCTGCTCTCCGGCACGGGCACGAACTTTCAGGCCATCCTCGACCGAGCGGCTTCGGGGTCGCTGGATATCGAACCGGTCGGTGCGCTCAGCGACCGGCCCGGGGCGCCGGGGCTTGATCGCGCCCGACGCGCGGGCATACTGGCCATCGCCGTGTCCCGCGGCGATTTTCCGGACGCGCGCTCATGGTGGGACGGAATCGCGGCGCGCTTGCGGGCGCTCTCGCCTGACGTGCTGGTGCTGGCCGGTTTCATGCGGATCCTCCCGCCCGGGCTGTGCAGGGAATACAGGGGACGGGTGGTCAACATTCATCCGGCGCTGCTCCCCAAATACCCCGGCCTCGATACCTACCGAAGGGTGCTGGCGGCAGGCGACCGCTGGCACGGGACCACCGTGCATTTCGTGACGGACGACCTCGACGCCGGCCCACGGATCGCCCAGGCGCGCATCTCCGTGGGCCGCGGCGACGACGAAGACACGCTGCGGGCCAGGGTTCAAGCCTGCGAACATGTCCTGTATCCTCGCGTGCTGGAATGGATGTCGCAGGGCCGACTGGCAATGGGCGCGCGGCACGCGATACTGGACGGCAGCGAATTGACGGAACCCATTGTGTTTGAAGAAGGACAACTCCTGTGACGCTGGCGCGGGCAGCGATTGCAGCCTGTCTGCTGGCGCTTGCGGGACCGGCGATGGCGGCGGATGCCGCCGGGGCGCCGCGGGGCATCAAGAGCATCGGCGTGCTGTACGACGTCGACGCGCCGTTCGGACAGCGCGCCCTGAGCCTGAGCCTGATTCGCCGGGAGGGCGACGGCTTCGTATACGAGACCTACTCCCGGGGCCTGGGCCTGGCTCGCCTGGTCATCGCGTCGGACGCATTGGAGAGCACCCGGTTCGTTCTCGATCAGGACGGCATGGTTCGTCCGCTGGGTTACATGTGCCGTTCCTGCGACGGCCGCAGGGACGGCCTGGTGGAAATCGCCTATGACCCGGCGGCAAACCTGGCCGTTTACAGCGAAAAGGAAGAATTGCTGGAGGTTGCACTGGATACGCGCGCGATGGACCGCAAGTCGTGGGAAATCCAGACCATGCTGGACATAGCAACCGGCCGTCCATTGGGCGTGGAGCCCACCCAGATAGATGGGGGGACAGAGTTCGATGACGACGGCCGTCCATTGGGTGTGGAGCCCACGCTCGAAGGCGGAAAGCTCAAGTTGTTCAGCAGCGAGAGGCTCGGCAATGAAACGCTTGACACTCGCGCCGGCCAGCTTCAGACCCGTAAGTACCGGCGCCAGCGCGAAGGGTCCGAGAATTTCCAGTACCTCTGGTACGCGCGCGAACTGGGATGGCTGCCGGCCCGCTGGGAGATCTGGCGCAAGGACAGGCGCACGGTGATCATCGAGGCGTACGAATTCGCCTGGGGCGAGGATGCGGCGCTTGCGATGCGGGCCGACTGGCTGAAATAGGGCCTCGTGAGCATCGGCCCGGACAGCTGGATTCGGCGGATGGCCGTCGAACACCGCATGATCGAGCCGTTCGCCGAGCAGCAGGTCCGCCGCGTCGGAGACAAGTCGGTGATCTCGTACGGCGTCTCCAGCTACGGCTACGACGTGCGCTGCGCCAGCGAGTTCAAGGTATTCACCAATATCCACTCGGCGGTCGTCGACCCCAAGCAGTTCGAGAGCAAGAGCTTCGTTTCGCTGAGCGGCGATCATTGCGTCATCCCGCCCAATTCGTTTGCGCTGGCGCGCACGGTGGAATACTTCCGCATTCCCAGAAACGTGCTGACGATCTGCCTGGGCAAGTCCACCTACGCGCGCTGCGGCATCATCGTGAACGTCACGCCGCTGGAGCCGGAGTGGGAGGGTTACGTGACGCTGGAATTCTCGAACACCACTCCGCTGCCGGCCAAGATTTACGCCAACGAGGGCGTTGCGCAGATGATTTTCTTTCAGGCGGGCGAGGAATGCGAGACCTCGTACAAGGACCGCGGCGGCAAGTACCAGGGCCAGACCGGCGTGACACTGCCAAAGACCTGACCTGACTGCCGGGCAGGGTTATGAGCAGCGTGGCGTTCATAGGACTGGGGGTGATGGGCTACCCGATGGCCGGGCACCTGGCGCGCGCCGGGCACGCGGTAACGGTTTTCAACCGCACGCAATCACGGGCCGGGCGCTGGGTGAAGGAATACGGCGGCGCGGCGGCGGCCAGCCCGGCGCAGGCCTGCGAGGACGCGGAATTCGTGTTCACCTGCGTGGGGCGCGACGAGGACGTCCGCGCTGTGACGCTGGCGCGCGACGGCGCGTTTGCCGGCATGCGCGGCGGGGCGGTGTTCGTCGATCACACCACCACGTCGGCCGAACTGGCGCGCGAACTGGACGACGGCGCGGGCGAGCGCGGTCTTGCTTTTCTGGACGCGCCCGTATCCGGCGGTCAGGCCGGGGCCGAAAACGGCAAGCTCGCGATCATGGCGGGCGGGCGCAAGGAGCACTACGACCGCGTGCTTCCGCTTCTCGAATGCTACGGTGCGCG
Source organism: Gammaproteobacteria bacterium (assembly GCA_026707445.1). Taxonomy (GTDB): domain Bacteria; phylum Pseudomonadota; class Gammaproteobacteria; order Steroidobacterales; family Foliamicaceae; genus Foliamicus. The sequence goes on along the minus strand of JAPOWV010000073.1, from coordinate 12,842 downwards.
GATCGACCTCATGGGGCCGGCCGGCGCGGGCCAGCTCACCAAGATGGTCAACCAGATCTGCATCGCCGGACTCGTGCAGGCCCTTTCGGAAGGACTGAACTTCGCGCAGCGCTCCGGGCTCGACGGCGGGCAGGTCGCGCGCCTGATCGGCGCCGGAGCGGCCCAGTCCTGGCAGCTCGACAACCGCCACGCCACGATGCTGGCCGACGAGTTCGAATTCGGCTTCGCCGTGGACTGGATGCGCAAGGACCTCGGCTACGCCATGGACGAAGCGGAGCGCAACGGCGCCGAACTCCCCGTAGCCGAACTGGTGGACCGCTTCTACGCGGAGATTCAGGCCATGGGCGGTGGGCGCTGGGACACGTCCAGCCTGATCCGCCGCCTGCGCGAGAAGGGGCAAGCCGGCCGATAAGCCGGGTTCTGTCGGGGGCAATCATTCATCTAGGACCGCCGTCGCCGGCGGCCTCGAGCAGCTTACCCGGAAGCGCGTGCGGACATACGCATAGCTTCCCTATTCAGCCTTGCTCCGGACGGGGTTTACCCTGCCACGGCCGTTGCCGGCCGCGCGGTGCGCTCTTACCGCACCATTTCACCCTTACCCGGCATTCCCGAAGGCGCCGGGCGGTATCTTTTCTGTGGCACTTTCCGTAGGCTTGCGCCCCCCAGGCGTTACCTGGCGTCCCGTCCGCCGGAGCCCGGACTTTCCTCCCGCCGCACCGGTAAACCCGGAGCGACCGGCGATTGCCTGGCCGGCTTGCCCGCTTCCAACCTAGACCACGCTGCAAGCATTTGCAAGTTCCTGCGTGGGATATGATGGCTGGCGGTCTTTGGGAGGAGAAGGCATGACCGGGCGGATAGGAAATATCGAACTGGCTACGGGAGTGCGGATAACGCACTTCTGGACCTACATGTACGCGTCCCTGATCTGCATCGGGATGATTTCGAACATGAACTTCTCGCAGCCGTACATTCTTATCGAGCACCTGGGAATTGCCAATCCGGGCGAAGCCGGCAGGATCACCGGCCAGCTCACGCTGATTACGGAAATCATGAGCCTGCTGCTGATCTGGCCGTTCGGCATTCTGGCCGATCGCATAGGGCGCCGCCCGGTCATCATGCTGGGCATCGGCACCATCGGACTCAGCTACGCCGTGTATCCCTGGGCCACGGAAGTCTCCCAGCTCATGGCGATGCGGGTGATCTTCGGCATTGGCGTAGCTGCCGCAGCGGCCATGACGGCCACGATCCAGAACGACTATCCCACCGAGTCCTCGCGGGGTCGCGTGATCGGGTTCAGTTCGGCCTTCAACGCGCTCGGCATCGTATTGGCAACCCGCCTGGTGTCGGCGCTTCCCAAGTGGCTGCAGGACGCCGGCATGGAGCCGGTGGCCGCGGGCCGCTACGCCTATGGCGCGGCCGCCGTGGTGTGTTTCGTGTCGCTGCTGGTATTCCGGTTCGGCCTGAAGGGTGGCGTGCCCGAAGAGGTACGACAGCGGCCCCGCTGGTGGTCCCTGATCCGCTCAGGCGTCGAGCAGATGAGGAACCCGCGCATCCTGCTGGCCTACCTGTACACGGTACCGGCGCGCGGCGCCCTGGTGGTGGCCGGCCTGTTCCTGTCGCTGTGGGCCAGCACGGCGGTGCGGGCCGCTGGGGGCGACGTTGCCGTGGCCCAATACCAGGTATGGCTGCCGTTTGCCGTAGTCCAGATTTTCGCCGTGGGCTGGTCGTTCGTGTTCGGCTGGATACTGGACCGCGTCAGCCGGGTTGCAGGGGTGGTTCTGTCGATGGCGATGTCGATCGTCGCCTATGGATCGATGTATTTCGTGGAAACGCCACTGGACCTGCGCATGCTGCCGCTGTTTGCACTGCTGGGCGCATCCATGGCCAGCGGCATGATGAGCAGCGCGGCGCTGGTAGGGCAGGAAGCGCCGCCGGCCAAGCGCGGCGCCGTCATAGGCCTGCTGAGCCTGTTCGGTTCGGCCGGTATCATCCTTGCCGCCACGTACGGCGGCGAACTGTTCAGTGCAGCAACGCCCTGGGCGCCGTTCCTGCTGATAGCCGGCGCGCAGGCCGTGGTGCTCGTAGTGGCCCTCGTTGTCTGGGTGGTGGCGCCGGGCGACTGGAAGCCGGGGCCCAGAGCCGCCATGGGCAGACACTGATCCGGAACCGCGTCGTTCTCAGGCGACCAGCGCGGCGTCCACTTCGTCGAGCTGCAGCGTGAACATCTGCGCGTACCAGCCGCCGGCGGCCATCAGTTCCTGATGGGTACCGCGTTCGGCGATTTTTCCCTCGATCATGACCAGGATTTCGTCGCTGTCGACCACGGTCGATAGCCGATGCGCGATCGTCAGCGTGGTCTTGTTGCGGCACAGGCGCCGCTGGGCTTCCATCACGCCCTTCTCCGTTTCCACGTCCAGGCTGGAGGTGGGCTCGTCCAGAAGCACGATCGGCGCATCCTTGAGGATGGCCCGGGCAATGGCGATGCGCTGCCGCTGACCGCCGGACAGCTTGCTGCCGCGCTCGCCGGCCGGCGATTCGTAACCGTCCGGCAATGAAGCGATCCACTCGCTCAGTCCCGCGTCTTTCGCCGCCCCCTCCACCTCCGCTCGTGACGCGTCGGGACGGCCGAACAGTATGTTCTCGCCGATGGATTCGTTGAAGATGTAGCTGCGTTGGGACACCACCGCGAACTGCTGCTGCAGGACTTCCAGCGAGAAATCGCTGACCGGCCGGTTGCCGAGGGTAATCTCGCCGCTTTCGGCGTCCCAGTGACGCAGGAGCAGATTGATGAGCGTCGACTTCCCCGTGCCGCTGGGACCGACCAGGGCCACGTGCCGGCCGCTCTCGATATCGAGCGAGAAATTCTCCAGCACGCTGCCGCCACGGCTCCACTCGGAGTCGTTCGAATCGTATTCGAAAGTAACGTTGCGGAAGTGCAGCGAGGCGGATTCCGCGCCATCGGCGGCCGCGCCGGCCGATTCCCGCACCGCCGGCGGTTCATCCATCATCGAGAACAGGCGTCGCGCCGCGATGATCGAAACGCGGAAGTCCGTGTAATTGTTCGCAAGCCCGATCGACGTGTAGAAACCGATCACCGACACGGCGATTATTGCGGGCAGATCGATCAAAGCCGATATCCGCCCGTCCAGGGTCAGCTCGATGCCCCACCAGGCGGCGGCAAGAATGCCCGCGGTAACGAATATTTCTCCCAGCGCGCGCTGGGTGGCGTCGGCCCCGTAGAGTTTGTCCTGTCCTTCCTGCATGGTGGCGCCGATGCGCCAGAGCTGCTCGCCACGGCGTTTCTCGTAACCGAACGCGACCGTGTCGCGAACGCCCTGAATGCTGTCGGCCACGTAGGCGTTGACCTGTCCGAGCTGCTCGCGGTAGGCCACTCCATCGCCGCCCAGCTTCGCCACCAGCCAGGGCAGCACGAACGTTGTGGCGAGGTAGAACGGGACCAGCACCGCAAGAAAGGAGGGATGCACGCTGTAACACCACGCCAGAATTGCGGCGGGAACGCAGATTGCGGCGACCGCAGGGGCGATGGTGTGGGCGTAGAAAGGCTCGACCCGTTCGCAGTCCGACATGACCCGGCTGACCGCGTCACCGGACTGCAGCCTGGCCGTGCGGGCCGGCGCCAGCGGAAGCATCGCGTAGTAGAAGATATTGCGGAACGCCGCCAGGATCCGGAACGCCACGTAGTGGCCGGTGTACTGCTCGATGTAGGACGCAACGCCGACGGTCGTCCCCGCTATCGCAATCCACTTCACCTGCGTGAAGATCACGTCCCAGTTGACGGAGCCGGGTTCGTGGGCGGCCACGTAGATGCCCACGCCGGCGGCCGCGAGGCCCAGCACGGCGGCTTGCGCAACGATCTTCACGACGCGGGCGACCAGCGATATGCACATGATCCAACTGAAGGGCCTCATGTGACCCAAAAGCCGCCGGATGATGCGCACGTTGCTCACTGTGGGCATCACGCCACCGCCTCCGCACGGCTTTCCAGCTCTTTCTTCGTCCGGATCATGCCCGCGTAAATGCCGCCGTGAGCGAGCAACTCGTCGCGCGTGCCTTTCTCGGACACCGCACCGTCCGCCATGACGACGATACGGTCGGCCCGTTCGATCGTGCTCAGGCGGTGCGCGATCAACAGGACCGTCTTGCCGCGGGTAAGGCGCTGCAGCGCCTGATGCAGGGCGGTTTCCGTTTCCACGTCGATCTGCGACGTCGGCTCGTCGAGAACGACGATGGGCGCGTCCTTGAGAATGGCGCGGGCGATCGCCAGGCGCTGGGCCTGCCCCGCGCTCAGGGCCATGCCCTGATCGCCGACCATCGTGTCCAGGCCGTCGGGGCAGGCCTCTACGAAATCGAACAGTTCGGCGCCCTTGAGTGCCTCGAAAAGTTCCTCGTCCGATGCTTCTTCCCGAGCGACCCGCAGGTTCTCCGCAATGGTCCCGTAGAACAGGAATGGATCCTGCGGAACCAGGGCGATCTGCCTGCGTATCCGCTCGAGAGAAAGTTCACGTTCCGGGACTCCGCCAAACAGGATTTCGCCTGAATCCGGGTCCAGCGTCCGCAACAGCAGATTTGTCACCGTCGTCTTGCCCGAGCCGCTGCGGCCGACCAGCGCCACGGTCTCCCCGGGGTTGAGGTCCATTGAGAAATTCCGCACCGCGGGCGCATCCGCTCCGGGATAGGTATACGAAACATTCCTGATCCGAATGCTCACCTGGGTGCCGCGCAACTCCTTCGATGCCTCTTCCGCCGAGAAACGCACCGGGACCTTCTCATCCAGAAACTCCCGCACCTCGCGCGCCACCTCGCGACCCAACGCGCCGGCGAAGAAGAACTCGCCGATGAGCAGCAGCGTGCGGCTGAACTCCAGGCTGATGAGCACGACCGCGAGCACTTCGCCCGGGCTGACATGACCGCCGGAGTACCGGTACAAGGCCACGGCCATGGCCACCGCGGTCGAGAAAAGGGCAAACCCGAGTTCCAGGAAGATGAACTGCGACTGGGCAACGGCCAGCAGCTTCATCGTGGTGCGGCGCTGCGCTTCGTTCCCCGCCTCCATCTCCCTGCCGCGTGCCTTCTCCTGATTGAACATCTTGAGCGTGGTCATGCCCTGAATGGAATCCAGGTACTGGGAACTGTTGCGGTTCTTCACGTCCTCGTTCCGCGCGCTGATGCGCCGGAATCCGCGCGCCGAGGACCCCACGAACAGGGGCGTCAGCGGCACGCCGGCCAGCATCCACAGGCCCACGACCCAGTCGATCCAGAAGATCGCCGCGCAGAGCATGACGGGAATCGCGATGGCGACCCAGATCTGGACGAAATAGACGCTGAAGTAATAGTCGAGGTACTCGACGCCTTCGGTCGCGATATTGGCGATCTCTCCGGTTCGCCGTTTGCCGAGAATGCCGGGGCCGAGCTCGACGACCTTTTTGTGTATGCGGTCGCGCACGTTCAGTTTGGCTTCGCTGGACGCCCTGAACTGTCCTGTCCGGAACACCCAGGCCAGGACGGCCTTTGCAAGCACCAGGACGGCCAGGAGCCAGAACCACTGACGCACGAGGTTGCTGCCCTGCCAGGCGGCATCGACCGCGAGCCCGAGGACGTAGTAGAGCAGGATGGTCATCGGCATCGTGGCGATGCCGGCAATCAGGCCCACCCTGACCCACTTCATCGTGGCCGGGGTCACCAGCCTGTCGTCTACACCCAGCATTCAGTCAATCGTCCGCCGCCACCGCGGGCAATTCTGCACCAGTTTCGCAGCAGTCCTTCGCGCGGTGTTGCCCCCTACCTTCTGGAGCCACTTCGCGACGCTCCAGCCAGGAAGGGGGCAACACCGCGCTTCAGTCGGCGGGCGAGGGCGCGGCAGCGCCCTGAATACCGCGTATATGATGGCGGCGGCACCGACGGGACCATTCGATGATCGACATTGACCGCAGCGCCGGCGCGCGCATAGGGCAGATCCAGCTCGCAACGGGCGTGACGGTCCAGCACTTCTGGACCTACATGTACGCATCCCTGATCTGTATCGGGATGATGACGAACATGAACTTTTCCCAGCCGTACATCCTCACCGAGCATCTCGGGATCACGGACCAGGGCGTTGCCGGGGCCATTACCGGGCAACTCACCGGGATGACGGAGATCATCGCCCTTTTGCTGATCTGGCCCTGCGGGATGCTGGCCGACCGCATCGGCCGGCGACCGGTCATCATGCTGGGCATCGGCCTGATCGGACTCAGCTACGCCCTGTATCCCTGGGCCACGGAAGTCATTCATCTGATGTACTTCCGGATCATCTTCGGCGTGGGCGTAGCGGCGGTTGCATCCATGACCGCCACGATCCAGAACGACTATCCGGTGGAATCCTCGCGCGGGCGCGTGGTCGGATTCAGTTCGGCGTTCAACGCCCTGGGCATCGTCTTCGCAACGCGTCTGGTTTCGGCCTTGCCCAAATGGCTCCAGGACGCCGGCCTGGATCCCGTTGCCGCCGGCCGCTACGCCTATGGAGCGGCAGCCCTGGTGTGCTTCATTTCCGTTGTTGTTTTCCGCTTCGGCCTCAAGGGCGGAGTGCCGGAGTCCACACACAAGCGTCCGAGGTGGGCCGAACTCGTGGCGGCCGGGTTCCGCCAAGCCAGGAACCCGCGCATCCTGCTGGCCTACGCCACCGCGATGACGTCACGGGGCGACATGGTCGTGGCCGGATTGTTCGTATCGCTCTGGGCCACGATGGCCGTCAAGGCGGCCGGCGGAGAAGCCGCGGTCGCGCAATACCAGGTGTTTCTTCCCTTTGCGGTCATGCAGGTCTTCGCGGTGGGCTGGTCGTTCATCTTCGGATCCATACTTGACCGGATCAACCGGGTTGCGGGGGCGGTCCTGTCGCTCGCGCTTTCGGTTGTCGCCTACGGTGCGCTCTACTTCGTGGAGTCGCCGCTCGATCTGCGCATGCTGCCTCTGTTCGCCTTGTTGGGCGCGGCGATGGCCGGCGCCATCATGAGCAGCATGGCGCTGGTCGGTCAGGAGGCGCCGCCGCGCGAGCGGGGCGCTGTTATCGGCTTGCTGAGCGTGTTCGGTTCCGTAGGAATCATCCTGGCGGCAGGCGTTGGAGGCGCGCTGTTCAGCGCGTCCACGCCCTGGGCGCCGTTCCTGCTCATGGCCGGCGCGCAGGCGGTGCTGCTCGTCTGGGGGCTGCTGGTCTGGCTGCTGGCGCCGGGCGGTTCCAAGGCAGCCGCGGCAACGACCAGTTCCTGATTCACGAGCGGATCAAGTACCGTCTGCGAACGGCCGTCGGCCCAGCAAACGTCAACGCGATCCACGCCGTCGCGGCCTCCCAGGCCGAAGACCGGCGCCGGTTCGTCCACGGAGTTGTAGCCGGTGGACGAGAAGATTTCGCGCCATTGAACCAGATCGCCGGAAACCACCCGTATCCGGGCGTTGAGCCGCTGGCCTTCCAGGCGCACCTTGATCCAGTGGTTGTCGTTGCCCTGGTTCAGCCAGAGGAAATTGCGCTGCGGCTCCGACAGCATCTCGCCACGGTTGTAGAAGGTCCGCGCCGTGCCGACGATGTCGGTAAAGCCGTCGCCGTTGACGTCGCCGCTGGCCACTCCCGCGCCGATGCTCCAGCCCTCTGCGCCTGAACCGGCGGTCACGTCGCTGAAGGTTCCATCACCGTTGTTGCGCAGCAACGCATTGTTGCCGGACTCGAAGGCGATGTAGAACTGAACGAAGTACGGCAGGTCCTCAATGATGTCGTTGATCAGCACGTTGGACAGTCCGCCATTGCTCACATAGATGTCCAGCCAGCCGTCGTTGTCGTAGTCGCCCATCGTGCAGCCGCGGGCGCCGCCCGGGTCCCCAGCGCCTGAGGCCAGGGTGATGTCCGTAAAGCCGGGCGCACCTGTCTCGGCGTAGTCGTTGCGGATCAGGCGGTTGGCCTGGTCCGCGTTCGGCAGATAGGCGTCGATATCGCCGTCGTTGTCCACGTCGCCCAGGCAGACGCCGTTCGCGTTGCCGGGATTCAGGAACGCCCAGCCGGCAGGCGGCTGCCTCGAGCGCGTGATGTCCGCGAACTTGCCGTCACCCTGGTTCAGATAGAGCGCGTTGGGTCCGCCTTCCTGGGGCGAAAGAAGGTCGAGGTCTCCGTCGAAATCAAAATCGAACCAGCCGGGCGACCCCTGGCTGTTGGCTTCCTTCATGTTCTTGAGCAGCAATACGCCGGCAGCCTCGGTCACGTCCTCGAATTCGCCGCCGCGGCTATTGCGAAACAGCGCCTGGTCGACGTCGTAGTCGGCGGAACGCCACAGCAGGTCGAGCCAGCCGTCGCCGTCGTAATCCCCGAAGCCGACGCCGCCGGACGTGGCGGTGATGCCTCCGTTGGATTCGTCCTCGTACACGCCCTCGCGCATCAGCCAGCTATCGGCGGTGACGTTCTCGAAGTCCGGCACGCCCGTCTCGGTCAGCCGGTTGCGGTATAGGGTCACCGGGGGATCGTAGCCGCCCCGGGCGCCCGATTGCATGTTCGCCACCACCAGGTCGTCGTCGCCGTCGAGGTCGTAGTCGCCGAAAGTGATGCCGCGCCCCAGGCCCCCTTCGTTGGTTGCGCCGCGGGCTTCCGCCACGTCCGTGAAATAGCCGTTTCCGTCGTTTTCCCACAATCGATTGCGGAAATCGTGGCCGAGTGTTCCACTGTCGTTGTTGGTGATGTAGATGTCGGCGTCGCCGTCGCCGTCGTAGTCATTGAACCCAACACCGGCGCCGTCCAGCCCGATGTCTTCGATCCCGCGCTCTGCGGCCTCCTCAGTAAACCGTATCGGAACGCTCGCCAGGTCGGAGTCGTTGCCCGCCTGGCACCCGCCAAGCAGCATTCCCACGGCGACCGCAATGGCGCCGACGCGAAAACATCGTTTCATCAGAGTTGTTCCTCCACCGGGGCGTTCTGCGCCGCCGGAACCTCAAAGGGCAGCGCGCGCAAGCGCTTGCCCAGCGCCGCGAAAATCGCATTGCCCACGGCCGGCGCGGCCGGCGGCACGCCCACCTCGCCTATTCCCCCGATCGGGGCGCCGCTGTTGACGACATGCACCCGGATTTCGGGCGTGTCGTTCATGAGCAGCATCCTGTAGCTGTCGAAATTCCGTTCCTTTACGCCATTCCCGTCGAAGTGGATCCTGCCGTGCAGGGCCGCGGTAAGGCCATAGAGGATTCCTCCGCTGACCTGCGCTTCGAGCGTGGCGGGATCCACCGCCAGTCCGCAATCCACCGCGCAGTCAATGCGCTCGATGCGCAGCTCGCCGCGCACCACCGATACGCGGGCCACCTGCGCCACATAGGAGCCGAAACTTGCCGAACAGGCAATGCCGAGGCCGCTCTGCGGTCCGGGCGGCCGGCCCCAGCCGCCCTCCTTCGCCGCCAGGGCAAGCACGGCCGACATGCGCGACTGCTCGGGCAGCAGGGACAGCCTGAAAGCGTACGGGTCGCGGCCGGCGGCGTTGGCGAGTTCGTCGACAAAGGTCTCGACGAAAAAACAGTTGAATGAATGGCCCACGGACCGCCAGAAGCCCACGTTGACCGGCGACCTCGCCTCGCCATGGCTGACTTCGAGGTTCGACACGCGGTATGGCAAGTCCGCGACGCCGTGCAGGGCCGCGGTATCCACTTCGATATCCATCCCCCGCAGCTGCCGGAGCACGGACGGGGAGGCGACGCGCTGTCGCCAGACTGTCAATTCTCCCGCTTGGTCCAGCGCACCGTGCATCAGGCTGATCGCCGCGGGGCGGAAATAGCCATGCTGCATATCGTCCTCGCGCGTCCACATCACCTTTACGGGCCGGCCGGCGTATTGGGAAGCAAGCACGGCTTCGGCAACGTAATCGTTTTCCAGGCGGCGTCCGAAGCCTCCGCCCAGCGCGGGCGTGTAGATGTGCACGGCTTCAATGGGCAGGCCGGTCAGCTTCGCCGCGACTTGCTGGGCCCGGGTCTGGGCCTGGGTCGGCGCCCACACCTCGCAACGATTCACCTGGACATCCGCAGTGCAATTCATCGGTTCCATCGTGGCGTGATGAAGAAACGGAGCCTCGTACTGTGCCGTGACCCGGCGCACACCGGGGCCTTGCAGCGCTTCCTGCACATTGCCCTCGCTGCGCGCCAGGGGGGCCGGTTCATACAGGGCCGTAACCAACCGGCGGCGAAAATCGGTTTCAGGATCGATCGTTCCCGACGCCGGGCCGCCTTCCGGAGCAACCCACCTCACTTCCAGCGCCGTCCGCGCCTTGTGCGCCTGCCAGAAATCGTCGGCGAGCACGACCACACCCGGCGGCCGGTGCTCGTCACCCGGAATTTCAAAGACATCCGCCACGCCCGGCAGATTCAGGGCCGCCGACGCATCGTAGACGGCGCGCCGCCCCACCGAGCCGGGCCAGGGCGACCGATCGATCAGCGCGGTCATCTGCCTGGGCAGGCGCACGTCGCTGGCATAGCGCTGGGTGCCCAGCGTCTTCGGTGGGACGTCCGGCCGCGGAAACGACCTGCCGACCAGACGGTATTCGGACACATCCTTGAGAGGAGGGTCCTGGGGCGGGTCCAGTTGCGCGGCGAATGCGGTCAGCGCACCGTAACCCAGCCGGGCGCCCGTGGCGCGATTGGTCACCACGCCGTCACGGCAGACGCATTCGGACGGACTGATGCCCCACTCCACCGCCGCGGCCAGCCGCAGCATCTCGCGGGCCGAGGCCGCCGCCTTGCGAAGCAGGTCAAAGGAGCCGCTGACGGCCGTGCTGCCGCCGGTACCCATGGTTCGCGGCCAGCCGGCGGGGTTGTCGGGCATCGGCGCAACGGACACGCGCTCCCAAGGAACTTCCAGCTCTTCGGCGACGATGCGGGCCAGCGCCCAGGGGCTGCCCTGCCCCATGTCCGTTCGGTCGCAGACAAACGAGACATCGCCGTCGGCATCCACCGAAATCCAGGCGCTGGGGCGAAATCCTTCCGCTTCGCTGGACCGCCCTTTCGGCAGGTACACGGCAAGCGCGAGCGAACCTCCAGCCGCGACAAAAACCCGGCGAGTCAGCTTGATTTCAGGCGTGGACTTCATGCGGCCTCCCTCGTTCCGGATCTTGGCGGAGAGGGTGGGATTCGAACCCACGAAGGGCTATCAACCCTTACTCCCTTAGCAGGGGAGCGCTTTCGTCCGCTCAGCCACCTCTCCGCTGGTGCGGAGTCCGCGCTAGGACTCCTCTTCTTCTCCGGTCACACCGCCTTGCTCTTCAACAATCCGCTGGTAAACCTCTTCGCGATGCACGGTCACCTCGCGCGGCGCCTCAACTCCCAGCCGGACCTGGTTGCCCCGTATGTCCAGCACCGCAATGCGCACGTTATCGCCAACGATTACGGCCTCTCCGGACCGGCGGGTAAGAATCAGCATTCCCTAAGCCTCCCTGGACGGGTGCTTGCACCGCGCGTTCCCGTCCTCATTATTGTGGACAGAAATCATAACGCGGTTTCGGGCGGGACGCCAACTAGCTGCGCAGCGTATACAGGCCGGGATCGGAAAGGATGGGGTCGAGCGCCGCGTGGATCCGGTCCGCCATGCTCTCCAGCTTCGCGGGCGTGTCCAGCAGATCCTGGCGGACCTCCATCGCCGCGTACGGAAAGTTGCGGTCCTCGGCGTGATGATCGACGGTGAAGTCCTCGGGATGCCGCCCGGAATACGGCTGGTTGTCGCCCACCAGAAGCGTTCCGTCATTGCGCAGACCGTCGAGCAGCGGGCGGGCGATCCGCGCGTCCAGGTCCCACAGCACGCCGCAATCCCAGCGCCGCTCCTCACCGTCGAGGAACCGCGTAAAGCTGTGTATTGCGATCAGCACGGGCGCTTCCACGATCGAGCAAAGACGATCCAGTTCGCGGTCGATTGCGCCGCGATAGGGCCGGTAAATGGCTGCAGCCCGAAGTTCCTTGTCTTCTTCGCTCAACTCCAGGTTACCGGGCACTTCGACCCCGTCGCTCAGGTCGAGAAAGGCAGACGCGTCGGTAAGTGCCCGGTTGCAGTCCACGACCAGGCGAGAGTAGTTGCAGAGCACGGCGGTGGCGTTCAGGCGTTCGCTCAATGCCAGCGCCAGTTGGCCCGCCCCGAGATCCTGGGCGATGTGGCTTGCGCGATGTTCCGTGGACAGGCCGAGGTGATTCAGGGCCCGAGGGATTCGACGGGCCGCGTGATCGCAAACCACCAGTTGAGGCGCTTTGGAACCGGCCCTGTGCACCTCGTACGGGGCCGGCTCGGATGCATCCAGCAGCTCGGAAACCATCACCAAGTCATCTATCCGTAAGTAAAGTGGCGTCCCCAAGGGGATTCGAACCCCTGTTGCCGGCGTGAAAGGCCGGTGTCCTAACCACTAGACGATGGGGACTCCGAAGTTCCGTGAAGAATTCTGGTGGAGCCAGGCGGGATCGAACCGCCGACCTCTTGCATGCCATGCAAGCGCTCTCCCGGCTGAGCTATGGCCCCTACACAAGAGGCGGAATTGTAGCCGCTCGCGGCAGGCCGCGCCAACCCGATTGCCGGGCGCGGGCGCGGGTCTTGCCCGGCGCAATGCTATCCCCCGAACAGCAGGCGATTGAGGTACGGCAGTCCGAGTGCGAGGATGACGCTCACGATCAGGCCGGACAGTGCCTTCAGCGCATCCATCGAGACGTTCCGCAGCGTGCGTTTGAAGCCGGTGTCGGCGAGATACATGGAAAGCGCGAATTCGCGGCCGGCGAGGAGCCCCAGGAACACCCAGGTCGTGCTCATGGGTATGTTGCTGACCTCCTTGAAGACCAGCAGGACCAGGCCGTAGATGAAA
>JAPOWV010000069.1 GCA_026707445.1 Gammaproteobacteria bacterium | reverse complement strand
GTGGACGTACCTCTGGTGTTCCGGTTGTCACGCCAGTGGCATTGCCGGGTAGCTATGTACGGAAGGGATAACCGCTGAAAGCATCTAAGCGGGAAGCCCACCCCAAGATTAGGTTTCCCGGATCTTCGGATCCCTGAAGGGCCCTTGAAGACTACAAGGTTGATAGGCTGGGTGTGGAAGCGCGGCAACGCGTGAAGCTAACCAGTACTAATTGCCCGTGCGGCTTAAACCGCGTCACACCGAAGCATTCCCACCCCCAACATTGCATGGAACAATCCTGGGCGCGTCCCCGATGACGGGACGCGCCACCTTTTTCGCCTGGTGGCAATAGCGGACGGGTCCCACCCGATTCCATTCCGAACTCGGAAGTGAAAACGTCCAGCGCCGATGGTAGTTCGGGGTCTCCCCGCGCGAGAGTAGGTCACCGCCAGGCATCTATTTGAAGCTGACTGCAGCGAGGGCCCGGCGCCCTCGCGCAGCAGCGCGCATTGCCCGCCGCCCAAGCCGATCATGCGTATTCCCATTGCCGCCGCCCTGTTTTTTGCCCTTGCACTGCCCATTCAGGCGCAGACCTTCGGCGAGGCGGAACTGGATATCCATCTTGCGCTGATCATGGAGTGGTGGCCCGGCGAATACGACAATCACGAACAGATCGTCCGTCAGTCCGGCGGAGGCCTTTCGGTCCCTGTTTACGAACCCGTTTTCCGTCTTCATTCCCATTACGTTCGTCTGGATTTGCCGGAACTGGGCGAAAACGTTCTCTATGTCGAGGAGTACCGGAACAACGACCCCTCCAACATCTCGCGCATCCGGGTCTATGCGCTTTCCGTCGATGAGGAGGAACAGGCGGTCAGGATAAAACTCCACGCATTCAGGGATGGCCATGACCGCATGATCGGCGCCCGGCTTGACCCGGAACGGCTGGCGGCCATCGAAGCGGATGAGTTGCGCCCGTTCTCGGACCCCTGCGATGTTTATCTCCGCTTCGATGGCGCCCAGTTCTCGGGCGGCATGAAACGCGAATCCTGCGGCGACGAGGCCTGGTTCGAGTACCAGGTGGTGCTGGGCCCAAACCACTATTGGACCCGCGACCGGCAAATCAGCCGGGAGACAGGCGAGGTGACCTGGAACGAGACTGGGGGCGACCGGTACGACTGGATTCAGGCTACGAAAGTCCGGTGGTTTATCTGCACGGTCAACTACAACCTCGACGGCGACATGTTGAATACGGAGTTTTTGACGGAAATCGAACTGCACGATCAGGGCGGGTCGGCGGACATCGACTGGCCCGACGGACGCACTCTGGAGTTTCAGTTGCACACACGCGAATTCGCCTCACCGTCGGACCGCGTCTACCCCCTGTTCCGCGTCCACGAAAAGGGAAACCACGTGCCGATTGCCTATGCCTGGGCGGTGGACGACGCCGACCGGTTCGGCATCAACCTGGGATGGATCTACGCGTTGTGCCGGGAAAAGGAGCAGGGCGCGCCACGACCGTGATTCCGGCGCCGGCCGGCCGATATCCTGAGTGCAGCTATAATTCCGCCGACTGGCGCCGCGGGGGTAGGGCGCTTTTTCCATAGAAGTCACAGGGGACTTGCCTTCATGACAAGAAAGACCACGCTGCTCGCGTCCGTGATGGGCGCGGCATTGATTGCGATTTCCTACGATTCCGTACCGGCTTTCGGCCAGGAACTCGCGCTTGAGGAGATCATCGTCACCGCCCGTAAACGGGAAGAGAATCTGCAGGACCTTCCGTTGACGGTGACGGCGCTGACCAATGAAGACATTTACGAACGCGGTGTCACCAGCATTCTGGATCTTTCGGACTATACGCCCGGGTTCTACACCGAAACGGTCGGTCGCCGGGACTCGAACCCTTATTTCCGGGGCCTTGTCGTCAACACATCGGTGGTTGACCGCCAGAATTCTTCCGTGTTCGTGGACGGTTTCTTTGTACTGGGCACGGCCGCTACGTTCGGCTTCAACAATATTGAACGCGTGGAAGTTCTCAAGGGGCCTCAATCGGCGCTGTTCGGCCGCGCGACTTTCGGCGGCGCCGTCAACTACATCACCAAGACGCCCGGTGATGAACTCGAAATCGATGCCGACTTCGATCTGGGCGAGCACAGCCGCTCCGATATTGCCCTGACCGTTTCCGGCCCGCTGTTTGGTCTGGACGGGGTGAAAGGCATGTTGAGCTTGCGTTCCTACAGTTTCGGCGGCGAATGGAAGAATGTGGCGACGCATGAGGACAACGCCACGATCGGCGACGAGAAAACCAGGGCCATCTCCGGCAAGCTGGTTTGGGAACCGTCGGAAAACCTGGCCCTGACTCTGTCCGCATCGTATGCGGAAGATGACGACGGCCCGCCGCCGACCACCAGCCTGCCGGAAACACTGGACAATTGCCTGTTCTACAACACCACTATCCCCCTCGGCTACATTTGCGGGGAACTGCCGGACGATCTGGATACGATCGAGCAGAACAACAAGCGGGTTGCGGAGCGGTTCGGCGAGGATGTCGGACAGTTCCAGATTACCCGCCGCTACACGGCCGAACTGGATTATGTGACCGACAACGGCTGGGAATTCGAAGCGCGAGCCGGCACCAATCAGCAGGTCTTCGACGAGATACACGATGCCAGTTGGGACGACAGCTTTGGCGTTCCCAATGGCCTCAGAGGATTTGACGGGTTGGTATTCGGTTCCGTCGGTCTTGTGGAAGCGAACAAGGCCTACCAGGGTTTCCAGGACAGGAGCCTGCAAGTCAAGGTGACGGCTCCGGGGTCCGACAGGCTGTCTGCTTTTGTGGGCGCCTCGACGTATGAGCACGACATCCTGGGCCGCAACTTGCGGATAACGCGTTCGCGTCCCTACGGCCAGGTCGGCAGCTCCCGGCACATCGAGAACGTCTCCGTCTTCGGCAGCGTCACCTATAGCCTGAC
The DNA here is from genome assembly GCA_026707445.1 of Gammaproteobacteria bacterium. Lineage (GTDB taxonomy): Bacteria > Pseudomonadota > Gammaproteobacteria > Steroidobacterales > Foliamicaceae > Foliamicus. The sequence continues at coordinate 105,166 of JAPOWV010000069.1, read as the reverse complement.
GGAAAAGCTTGCACTCGGTCTTGATGTTCGCTGGCAGAAAGACGACGTGCGTGAGTCCACCGCCGAGTTCGAACCGCAGACGCTGGCGGAAGTGCCGAGTCTGGGCTCGAACGAAGGCATAGCGGCATTCGAGTTCGACACCGCGAGCTTCAAGCGGACCCTGCCGCGTTTCATCGTCGACTACAAGCCCAACGAGGACGTCACCTTGTACGGCGTCGTATCGCAGGGGAACAAGCCCGGGTTCTTCAACAACCGCGCCGTCGCGGTCCGCCTTGGCGTGGACCCCACCGTGAAGGAAGAGACCATCTGGAACTACGAGGCGGGGGTCAAGAGTCTGTTGATGGACGGCCGCCTGCTGCTCAACGCGGCCGTCTACTTTTTGGACTGGTCGAACCAGCAGATCCGCCAGACGTTCCTGGACGCCCAGGGACAGGACTCGCAGATCACCACCAATGCGGGTGAGACCGAGGTGTCCGGGTTCGAACTGGAGTCCAGCTTCGTCCTGACGGAGAGACTGGTCCTCTCCGGGTCCGTGGCCTTTGCGGACCCCGAGTACAAGTTCTTCGTGGAGGAAACCTTCGCGCCGCAACTGGGCGTCGATCCCGATCTCGCCGGCAACGAGCCGTACCGGTATCCCGACTGGCAGATCCAGCTTTCGGCGGACTACAACTCACCCGCCGCGTTCAACGACTGGGATTTCTTCGCCCGGACCGATCTGAACATGATCGGCGAGCGCTGGTCGGAAATCTACAACCTGTCGTACATCGGTTGGGAATACAAGTGGAATCTGCGCGCGGGCTTCGAGCGGGAGAACTGGAGGCTGACTGCATACGTCAATAACATCCTCGATGACCGCACACTCGCCGGGTCGTTCCGCTTCCGCGACCTGCGCCGCTTCGCGCGTTTCGATCAGACCACGGGTTCATACACCTTCCCGTATGCTCAGCTGGTCAACCTGAACCGCGGGCGCCACTTCGGCGTGAACATCAGCTACAGCTTCTAAAAGAACTCAACACGATACGCACTGCAAAGCCCCGAACCTGGTTCGGGGCTGCGTACCGCTGCAATGGCAGGCAAGCAATAACGCGCGGCCCATGTCTTCGACGAGTCACTCGCTTGAGGACATCAATCCGTCGGTGTCGGATTCGAGATTCCGCGCTACAGCTTGAGCTCGCGGACTGCCGATTTCTCGCAGAGCATTGAGTATGGGGCGCGTGAACCGAGGATGGCTGCGCGCGCAGCGCCCGAGATGAACGATCGCATCGTCGTCGCAGACCTCGATAATGGCCTCGATGATTTCAGCCGAAGGCAAGCGCGCAAGTTCCTGGTAGAGCGGCTGCCGGGCTGCAACATCGCCGCTCAAACCGAGCGCAATCGCAGCCAGACGGCGATTTTTGGGCGAGCGGTCGTTCAGGCCCGCGCGGAGCCGCTCGGCGGCAACGTTGCAACGAGCCGCGAGCGCGAAGGCTGCCTCGCGCACCGAGTCGTCCTCGTTATCCAGGAATGAACCCACGAAATGGGCGGGCAGGACCAGCCCAGCAAGGACGCTCGCCCGCAGCACGGCTGGCGCCAACGATGCCGGCAGGGTCCTCGACGCCGCAATCCGGCGCAGCGCGGAGTTTGCAGCGGTTCCCTTGAGCCGCGCGAGGGTGTCAACAACCGCGAGCTGTTCGCGTAGCGGCTTCTCGATACCGAAACCCGCGAAGCGCCGCCACAGCGCCTTAAGCGCCGGCACCGATGCCTCCAGCGAGCGCTCAACGAGTTCCGAGCAGAGCGCGTCAACGTTGGAAGGTCCCGCTCTCGGAATACGCTTAAGCAATTCTTCATCTGTCATCAACTTCGGCGGTCGCTCGGTCGGCGGAGGCGCCGCCGCCGGAGCGGGTTTGCGAGCTACCGCTCCGCGCTCGGCGAATAGATCCCGCTGGTCCGGTGCTGTTTCTCGACTCGTTTTGTTCAATTTGCCGCCAGCATGCAGAAAAGCCGTACCTTGCCGACATTGCTCTTCTGATGGAGCTTCAGCACTTCCAGATTATCCATATGCATTTCGGCCGCAGGTTAACCTCTTATTCCAATAGACTATTGCTATCGGCCCAACCCGGCCAGCCACCGTTCAGAGCAACAACGCCAGATTGCCCCAGTCAAAGCCATCGAACGACGAAATTGCGCTTGTGCGCGAGCGACTGGCGCAAATCGAAGATGAAAGGGCGGTGCTTGAAACCCGGTTGGCCAATTTGCTGGCTTCCCGGCGCGTCTCGCAGAACAAGCATCAGGCCGCAGGGAACATAACAGGCCAATCGAAGGCGAACGCAAAGATCGCCCTGTTCCGTTCCCTTTTCTGCGGACGTGAGGATGTTTTTGCGAAGCGCTGGGAGAACGCCAGCGCAAGGAAGGCGGGTTACGCGCCTGCTTGCGCCAACGAGTGGAAGCCAGGCGTGTGCGGCAAACCGGCCATCAAATGCGGCGCCTGCCCCAATCAGGCATTCCTCCCCCTCACCGACGAAGTCATAGAGGGGCATCTGCGGGGCCGGTACACGGTCGGGATTTACCCCATCGGCCCGGACGACACATGCCGTTTTCTGGCTGTCGACTTCGACAAGGAGACATGGCGGCGCGACGCTCAGGCTTTCCTGGCGACCTGCCACGCGAAGAGCGTGCCGGCTGCGGTTGAACGATCCCGCTCCGGCGATGGATGCCATGTCTGGATATTTTTCACGGATCCCGTGCCGGCAGTCCAGGCGCGGCGCCTCGGCGCGCATCTTCTCACCGAAACCATGGAGCGCAACCCCGATCTGGGCTTTGAGTCCTACGACCGCTTGTTTCCGGGCCAGGACACCATGACCAAAGGCGGTTTCGGCAATCTGATCGCATTACCTCTGCAGCGCGCACCCCGGGACAGCGGCAACACTTTGTTCCTGGATGCGGACTTTGAGCCTTACCCCGATCAATGGGCCTATTTGTCCTCGCTTGCTCGCATGTCCTCGGCGGAACTGGAGGCGATTACCGACAAGGCTGATCGGCAAGGCCGAATAATGGGCGTGCGGCTACCGTTGGATGACGACGACCCCGAACCCTGGACAGCGCCGCCTTCCCGGATCAGGAGACTGCCCGCGATCAGCGATGCGCTGCCCAAGAGCGTGCAGGTGGTGTTGAGCGATCAAATCTACATCGCCCGCGAGGGGTTGCCTCCAGCCCTGGTCAATCGGCTTATCCGGCTTGCCGCATTCCAGAACCCGGCCTTCTACAGTGCCCAGGCGATGCGCCGCTCCACGTTCGGAATTCCCCGCATCATTGCGTGCGCGGAACTGCTCTCGCAGCACATTGCCCTGCCGCGCGGCTGCCGGGAAGCGACGAAAGAACTGCTTGGGGAACACGGAGTGGGCATGCATGTTCGCGACGAGCGAAACGCCGGGCGCGCGATGCAGACGACTTTTCTCGGGGAACTGACCGCACAACAGGAGGAGGCAGCCGAGGCGCTGCTGGCTGAAGAAACCGGGGTGCTGGCGGCAACCACGGCATTCGGCAAAACGGTGGTTGCCGCCTCAATCATTGCCGCCCGAAAAACCAATGTGCTGGTTCTGGTTCACCGTCGGCAACTAATGGAGCAGTGGATCGCCCGGCTCAATGCGTTTCTGGATCTGCCCGAATCCTCCATCGGCCGGATCGGCGGCGGCAAGCGCAAGCCCGGCGGCATCGTGGATGTCGGCATGATCCAGAGCCTGGTGCGGAAGGGCAGGGTGGACGACATTGTTGGCGACTACGGACACCTGGTGATCGATGAGTGCCATCATATTTCCGCAGTCAGCTTTGAGGCCGTGGCAAGGCGGTCGAAGGCGAAGTTCGTTTTGGGACTGTCCGCGACCGTCACGCGGCGGGACGGACACCATCCGATTATTTTCATGCAATGCGGCGGGATACGGTACCGTGCAGGCGCGAAGGCGCAGGCCCGCAAACGGCCATTCGGTCACCGCGCCATCCTCAAGCGCACGAGCTTTGAACTGCCCGAAGGCATAGACGCCGAGCATCCTCCAATTCAGCAAGTCTATGCAGCGTTAGCTCAAGATAATGCCCGCAACGAGCTCATTATCGAAGACGTGACGACGGCGCTCGCAGCAGACCGTTCGCCCATCATCCTGACCGAGCGCAAGGACCATGCCGACCTTTTCGCTGAAAAGCTCGGTCGCCTTGAGGGGAATGTACTGCTCCTGCGCGGCGGTATGCGAGTCAAGCGGCGCCGCGAAATTCTTCGGCAGCTCGAGAACATCCCGGAAAACGAGAAACGGGTGCTGATTGCGACCGGACGCTACATCGGCGAGGGCTTCGACGACGCTCGCCTTGATACGCTGTTCCTGGCGATGCCGATTTCCTGGAAGGGTACGCTGGCGCAGTATGTGGGCCGCCTGCACCGGCTTCACCCCGAGAAACGGGAAGTGATCGTCTATGACTACGTCGACGACGCCGTACCTATGCTGAGGCGTATGACCGAGAAGCGCCTGCGCGGATACAACAGCCTCGGCTACTCGATTGGCGGCCGCGACAACTGCGCGCTCATCTGATACGCGCCGCTCAATGCGGGCGACCCATTTTCGTTTCGCGCAGGGGCGGGCTCCGTCTGCTATTCAAAGCCTCGTAAGACTCGTTCAGGTAGACATTTCGCGCATCCGCGCTTTTGTCCGAGTGGGGTTTCATGCCGTAAGCACTTCCACGGCGTCACGGCGAATAATTGCGCGGAAGGCTTCGTCGGCCCTGGCCCAATCGACCACATCGACCTTGAACGGCAGGTCCGACTCTCCAAAGCCTTGGCCTATAGAGGCGATCGTGTCGAGCGACAGAGGCTCGTCGCCCAGAATGGCGAGATCCAGGTCCGAATATTTTTTTGCGGCGCCGGTTGCGCGAGATCCAAAAGCCACGACCTCGCGGTCCGGCACGTGCTTACGCAGGATCTCTCGCACTACCGTCCAATGGTCGGGCCGCAGATCAAGGAGCGCCGCCGAGTCGCTCATGCGAGACGCTGCCGCAACTTGTCGCGCAAATGGATCGCCTCGTCGATAAAGCGCGGAATGGCATCCACAACCAGGATTGCGGCTTCCTCGTCGTAGGCATGGCTTGTTCGCGCTCGCATCTCGCGGAAGCGGCGCCAGTCCGTCCAGTCCCCCAGCAGCAATCCCTGCTCGTTTGCCGTGCGGATCATGTCCTGAAATGTCATTTCGTCGAACTGCTCCGGGCTCGCGGAGGCGTATTCGAGGTAGCGCTTCAACACCTTGTGTCCGAGTTCGTAGGTGAACTCAAAACGCTGGATCAAGCCATCGCGGATCTGGATGTCGCTGGTGTCTGCGCGATACCGCGCCAGCCCTTCTTCAAGACGCTGGATCGCACGCTCGAAAGGTCCGGTCACGGGCGCCCCTGTACCTGTTCCGCGCATGGGCAATACTGTAGGCCACCAAGGCGCTGCTATCAACCGAAGGGGCGCCTTACAAGTTGGCGCGGCCCCTCTGTTCCGTGACTGTTATGTAATACTTCCGCCATGCCGCATTCAGCGAAATAGTAACTCCATGAGATCCGAAAAAGCTACAGCTCACGGTTGTCGTGTAACACGGAACCCGTGTTATCATGCACCGTTGGTTGCAAGGGTCGTGCGTTTATGAACCTGACAATCACGGTTGATGAGGAGGTGCTCAAGCGCGCCCGAATTCGGGCGATTGAGCAGAATACTTCGGTGAACGCGGTGCTGCGGGCATTCCTGGCTTCCTACGCGGGTTTGCGAAGTGGGCGGCGCAAGGCCGTCAGAAAACTGCTCAGGCTTTCAGAGCAGTCGGTTTCGGCGCGCGCGGGAAATGCATGGACGCGAGAAGATCTTCATGAGCGCTGAGCGCTGCTTTATTGACACCAATGTGCTGGTTTATCTGTTTGACGCCGATTCGCCCGGCAAACAGGCGCGCTCGCGCGAGTTGCTGGAAGAGGTTGCGGACAGCGCGGTCCTGAGCACGCAGGTTCTCGCTGAGTTCTACGTAGCCGTTACCCGGAAGCTTGGCAAGCCGTTACCCGCAATCAAGGCGCGGGATGCCGTGGAGTCGCTGTGCGAACTTGAGGTGCGCCCGGTGCATACAACCCTGGTGAAGTCCGCGATTCGGCGCAGCCGAGACTCGCAGTTGTCCTATTGGGACGCCCTCATTATTGAAACCGCCATGGAATCGGACGCCTCCACGCTATTCACGGAAGACTTGCAGCACGGCCAGAAATTCGATCACCTCCGCGTCGTCGATCCGTTTCGATAGGCACGCCCCTCGGCAGTAGCGCGGAAGCGGCGCCCGAGGCGGGTTTTATGATGTAATCGCGCACACGACCATTTGTGAGAGAGCTTGATGAGTGGCGGGGGCAAATCGCAGCAGCGCGGCGAACCGATCGCCCTGGTGGGCATGGCCTGCCGTTTTCCGGGTGCGCCGGACATCGGGTCTTTCTGGCGATTGCTCAGGGAAGGCGGCAACTCCATAAGCGAGTGGGTCCCCGGGTCGGAACACGAACGCTTCGGACAGCTCTTTCCCGACGAGGCGGTGCGTAGCGAAGGCTGCCGCTTCGGGGCATTCGTTGACGATATCGACCAGTTCGACGACTCGTTCTTCCGCATATCTCCGGTGGAGGCGTCCCTGCTGGATCCGCAGCAGCGAATGATGCTGGAAACGAGTTGGCAGGCCCTGGAGGATGCCGGCATCGATCCCGACGGGCTGAAGGAGAGCCGCACCGGCGTCTACGCCGGGATCAGCAACGACGAGTATCGAATGCTGGTCGTGGACTCCAGCAAGCCCGCAGAGGCGGCCTCTTGCCTGTACGCCCTGAGCGGCACCAACCTGAACGGCGCCGCCGGACGGGTTTCCTTCGTGCTGGGCCTCATGGGTCCGGCGAAGGCCGTCGACGCCGCCTGCGCCTCATCGCTCGTGTCGGTACATGACGCGGTGGCGGACCTGCAGCAGGGAAAGGCGGACCTGGCCATAGCGGGCGGGGTGCAGGCGATCCTGAACGGCCGCATTTACGAATTGCGCGCCGACGCGATGATGTTGTCCCCCGAGGGGCAATGCAAGACCTTCGATGCGTCGGCCGACGGCTATGTTCGCGGAGAAGGTTGCGGCGTGGTTATTCTCAAGCGGCTGAGCGAAGCTGAGGCCGACGGCGACCGGATCTGGGCCGTCATCCGGGGCTCCGCCGTGAACCACGGGGGCGCCAGCGTAGGCCTGACGGTCCCCAACACGCCGGCGCTGGAAAGGGTGATCAAGGAGGCCCTGTCACAGGCGGGCGTCCAGGCACTGGAAGTGGATTACCTGGAAGCGCATGGGACCGGGACCACCGTCGGCGACCCGATCGAAATCGACGCCGTGGCGGCAGTCTACGGCCGGGCGCGCAAGACGGACGATCCGCTGCTGATCGGTTCGGTAAAGACCAACGTGGGTCACCTGGAGTCGGCGGCCGGAGTGGCGGGGCTGATCAAGGCGGTGCTGGTCGTGAATCAGGGCGTGATTCCGAAACACCTGCATTTGCGGGACCCCAATCCGCGCGTCGACTGGGACAGCCTGCCCCTGAAGATCACGACCGAAATGCTGGACTGGCCGGGCGAAGGAAGCCGGCCGCGCCTGGCGGGCGTGAACTCCTTCGGTATTTCCGGCACCAACGCTCACCTGATCGTTGAAGAGCACCGGGGACCGGACGGGCAAAGCGCAGCGATAAACGGGACAGGCGCCGTAGCCGGCCGCGCGCAGGCGGTTGCGGTTTCGATGCCGGACGGCGTTTCGCACCTGCCGGTCCCGGAACGGGAGTCCACCTCACGCCGCTTGCGTCTCCTGCCGCTCTCGGGCAAGTCCCACGCGGCGCTCGGGGAACTGGCGGGGCGCTACCTGAACTGGCTTGCGGAACGGGAAAACGGGTCTTCCTCCGACGGTGCGGGAATGGATCCTTTGCTGGCGGACATGGCCTGGACCGCAGGCGTGGGACGAAGCCACTTCGATGTTCGCGAGGGCGTCGTTTTCCGCGAGGCGGAATCCCTGCGCTCGCGACTGCAGGAGGTGGCCCAGGGTGAAGAGAGACCGGCTGCGCGCGAACCGGCCACGATTGCCTTCGCCTACACGGGCCAGGGGAGCCAGTGGACCGGGATGGGGCTTGCGCTCTACGAGAGCGAGCCGGTTGCGAGGGCGGTATTCGACCGTTGCGAGGCGGTATTCGTCGAGGAGCGGGGCGCTTCCCTTCTGGATCTGATGTTCGGCCGCGATGGCGCGCAGGGGGACCTTGCCGACACGGCATGGGAGCAGCCGGCGCTCTATGCGCTGGAATGCGCGCTCACGGCGCTCTGGGCAAGTATCGGTATTCGGCCAGCCGTTGTGCTGGGACACAGTGTCGGCGAACTGGCGGCCGCGCAGGCGGCGGGCGTTTTCAGTCTGGAGGATGGAATGCGCCTTGCCGAGGCCCGGGGTTCGCTGCTGTCGGCGACCGAACCGGGCGCTATGGCGGCCGTCTTTGCTCCGGCCGGGGAGGTGGCTGCCGAGGTGGATTCCTCCAACGCCTCTTCGCATGGCGTCGGCGTCAATATTTCCGCCTACAACGGTACTCACCAGGTGGTCAGCGGCCCGATAGCGGAAATCGAAGAGATATCCGGGCGTCTGGAGTCCCAGGGTGTGCGCGTGCGGCGCCTGAATACTTCGAGGGCTTTCCACAGCGCCCTGATGGAGCCGGCGCTGGATGACCTGGAAGCGGTGCCGGACCGCTTGTCGGTCGAAACGCCTGCCGTGAATTTCGTCAGTAACCTGACCGGACGGTTGCTGGGAGCGGACGAGCGGCTGGATGGCGCCTACTGGAGGCGGCACGCTCGCGAGGCGGTCGCATTCGTGGACGGCGTTCGCGCGCTGGACGGCCTGGGAGTGGACCTGGTCATCGAGATCGGGCCGCGGGCGGTACTGTCGTCGATGACCTTGTCGGCATGGCCGGAGGCGGCTCAGGGCTCTCCGCCGGCCGTCCTGGCGAGCCTTCGACCGCCGGCGGACAGCGCGTCGGGGACACCGGACGGCGGGGAATTCACGGAAGCGGTCGCAGCCGCCTACCAACTCGGGCTGCCGATTCGATTCTCCGGTCTATTCGCGGGCGAGAACCGGCGCAGGATTTCCCTGCCGGGCTATCCGTTTCAACGACGCCGGCACTGGCTGGAGGCTCCGGCGAGACGACGCGGGAGCGCCGGTCATCCCCTGCTTGGCGTGCGCCGCGATTCGGCGGGCGGCGAAATCACCTTTGAAACCGAACTGTTCCCGTCCGATCCGCCCTGGATGAGCGACCACCGTGTGTTCGGGCGCATCGTGGCGCCCGGCGCGGTCTACGGCGCCATGGCGGCATCGGCCGCGCTTGCCGAAGGGAGCGAATCGATCATCGTCGAGGACATGCAACTGCACAATCCGCTTGTTTTCGAGGAGGAGGACGAGGGAGAGCCGGCAACAGCCGCGAGGACGGTGCAACTCGCGATCGACAAATCCGAACCGGCGGCGCCCGGGGTCGTCCGGATATTCAGCAAGGGCGTCGAAGGGGACTGGACCTTGCATGTCGAAGGCCGCCTGGCGGATGCCCGGTCGGGGGCCGACGACGGCGAGTCGATCGATCTCGAACAACTCAGGGCCGACCTGAAGCCGACGGATGTTGACGCCTACTACCGCCAGAGGGCCGGCACCGGTGTCAATCTCGGACCGTTCTTCCGCACGCTGAAGCGGGTCTGGTCGGGCCCCGGCGAGGCCCTGGGCGAAGTTTCGCTGCCGGAGGCCTTTGAAAGACACGGCCTGGACGTTCATCCGCTGGTCCTGGATGGTTGCTTCCAGGTGTTCGGCACGGCCCGACAGCTCGAGGAGTCCGAGGGCGCCGCCGCCTATCTTCCCTTCGGCTGGGAGCGGCTGTGGCTGGCGGGGCGACTGCCGGACCGCGTGTACTGCCATGTGCGTCTGAGCGACGCGTCGCGCGACGCGGATGCGGATTCTGACGCAGCACCGGAGACCCTGAACGGCGAGCTTCGGATCTACGACCCCGACGGGTTGCTGATGGGGCGCCTGAGCGGTTACTCCATCAAGCGGGCGACGCGGGCGGCCCTGCTGTCGGCCATTGAAGGCGTAAAGGAACTCCTGTACGAGGTGGACTGGCGTGAGCAACCGCTTGCTCCCGGTATCGTTTCCGCCGGGTTCTTTCCGGAACCTGCGGCCATAGCGGCCCGCTCGCAATTGTTCGCCGACTACCTGCGCGAGGCGGGTGTCGATCCGCAGGGCCGGAACGATCTGCTCGAAGACCTTGAGCAGTGGTCGCGTTCGCGCGCTCTTGCCACGCTTGAGGAAATGGGATGGCAGCGGACTACGGGAGACGTCGTCGATCCCGAAAAACTGGGCCCGGACATGGGCGTTCTGCCCGAGCACGCGCGCCTGTTTCGCCGCATGTTCGAAATGCTCGCGAAGTCCGAGGTGCTGGAAGAGACCGATGCGGGCTTCCGCGTGCTCCTGGGACCCGAAGCTCCTCTGCCCGCGGAGATGCCGCGAGACCTGGATGAGTGGACCGAACGGATGAGGGGAACCTATTCCCATGGTCTCACCGAAGTCGGGCTGTTCGAACGGTCGGGCAAAGCCCTGGGCGAGGTACTTCGCGGCAAGGAGGATGCCCTCACCCTTCTGTTCAGCAGCGGCGAGCCGACCGCGGCCGACCTGTACCTGAAGGCGCCGGTGGCGCGTGCGGCGAACGGGTTGCTGGCCGAGGCCGTGCGTGCCCTGGTGGCTGCTTTGCCCGGCGATCGGCGCCTGCGGGTGATCGAAGTCGGGGCGGGCACCGGATCCGCCACCGCTTCGGTCCTGCCGGAACTGCCCGAGGGACGCTTCGATTACGTCTACACGGACATTTCCGCGGGATTCTTTGCCGAAGCGGAAGCGAGGTTCGGGGACGCCGGTGGTTGTATCCGCTATGCGCCCCTGGATATCGAGAAGAACCCGGCCGCGCAGGGCTTCGACCCGCACGGTTACGACCTGATTATTGCCTCGAATGTTCTTCACGCGACAAGATATCTGGAAGAAACGCTGACACATTGCCGGGAACTTCTTGCCCCGTCGGGTCAATTGGTCGCGCTGGAAAACCTCACCGGGCTGGGCTGGATGGACCTGACCTTCGGGCAGTTGGACGGCTGGTGGCGGTTCGCCGACGACTACCGTCCGCACCATGCCCTGGCCACGCCCGAGATCTGGAGACAGGCGCTGGGCGACGCCGGTTTCGAGGCAGTGGAAGTGCTGGGCGTCGACGAGAAGGACCCGAACCGGACCCTGGACAAGGGCGTCATCGTGGCCCAGGGACCCGAGAAGGTGAGCGAACCTCCGGGCGTATGGATTCTGGCTGCGGACGCTCAGGGATTCGGGGCCGGTCTGGCGAGCGACCTGGCTGCGCGCAACCAGACGGTAATGCTGGCCGGGGCCGATGCGCCGGCGAACGGCAAGCAGCCCGGAGGCGGTCCGGGAGTGTTCGAGATCGCCGTGAAACCGGACGACAGGGATTCCTGGCGCTCGCTGATCGAGAAACTTTCCGGCGATGCGCCGCTGCGTGGAATTGTCCACCTTGCCGGACTCGACGGCCACGGGGAGCAGGCCTCCACCGAGGAGATCGCGGCCGACGTGCGCCGGGCCGGAACGAGCGCCCTGGCGCTGGTTCAGGGCGTGATTGACTCGGATGCGATACCGTCCGGCGGCCTGTGGTTGGTGACTCGTGGCGCGCAGGTCCTTGAGCGCGAACGCGGCGGCGAACTGTCCGGCTCGATGCTCTGGGGTTTCGGCAAGGGTGTCGCCCGCGAGGCGCCACATCTCCAGCCCAGGATGATCGACCTCGATCCCGGACAGGGCGCCGAAGCCGATCTCGTCAATGAACTGATGTATCCGGATTCGGAGGATCACATTGCCCATCGCCGCGGTGGGCGGCTGGCAGCCCGTCTGGTTCGGGACGGCGCCGGCGCCGAGCGGCTCGAGCTGCCGGACGACCCGGACTGGGTCCTGGCGCCCGACCCGGACGGCGTGTTCGAGAGGCCCTGTGTGCAGCCCCTGCCGGAGCGTTCGCTTGAGCCGGAAGAGGTCCGGGTGCAGGTGGAGGCTGCCGGGCTCAATTTCTGGGATGTTTTCCGGTCGCTCGGATTCATCGAGGAGGGCATGCTCGGCCGGGAAATGTGCGGACACGTCCTGGACGTGGGCTCCGGCGTGTCCCGCGTGGCGGCCGGCGACCACGTGGTTGGAATGGGTTTCGGCGCGTTCGGAGGGGAGATGGTCACGCACGGGGAACTCGTCGCCGCGGCGCCGGACGGATTCTCGGTGAGCGAACTTGCCACGATTCCCAGCGCCTTCGTTTCGGCTGCGCTGTCATTCGAGTTCACGGGGCTGGAGGCCGGCGAACGGGTGCTGATCCATGCCGGCGCGGGCGGCGTGGGCCTGGCGGCCATCCAGTGGGTGCAGGCCGCGGGAGCGGAAGTGTTCGCTACCGCCAGCGCGCCCAAGCGGGACTACCTCCGCTCTTTGGGCGTGGAGCATGTCTTCGACAGCCGCACGACGGCGTTCGGAGATGAGATTCTCGAGGCCACCGGCGGCGAGGGCGTCGATGTAGTGTTGAACAGCCTGACGAGCGAGGGCTACATCGATGCGAGCCTGTCCTGCCTCAAGCAGGGCGGCCGGTTCGTGGAAATGGCCCGGCGGGACATCCTGAGCGAGAAAGAAATGGCCGCCGTGCGGCCCGACGTGCCCTACCACATCCTGGAGCTGGATGTTCTGAAGAAGACCGAACCGGCCAGGGTGGGCAAGGTCCTGCGGAACGTGATGGCTCGGGTTGCGGCGGGCGAACTGCAGCCGATCATTCACAGCAGATGGCCGCTGGCCGAAGCCGGCGCGGCGCTGAGCTTCATGCGCTCGGCCCGGCACCTCGGAAAGATCGTGGTGACCAACCCGCCGGTCAAGGACGGCCGGTTGCGCCAGGACCGCACCTACCTGGTGACGGGCGGCCTGGGAGGAATCGGTTGCGCGGTGGCCGAATGGCTCGCGGAACGCGGCGCCGGGACCATTGTGCTGAACGGGCGGCGCGCTCCGGACGATACGGCCGAAAAGACCATCGGCGCGCTCAGGGAACGCGGCGTTCGGGTGGAAGTGGAACTGGCGGACGTGACCGATACGGCGGCGATCGATCGGATGCTGGCCCGCGTGGATGAGGAACTGCCGCCGCTCGCGGGCGTGATTCACAGCGTGGGCGTGCTGTCGGACGGCGCACTCACCAACCAGAGCTGGGAGCGTTTCGAGCAGGTGCTCTGGCCGAAAGTGCTGGGCGCCTGGCATTTGCATCGAGCGACGCTGGGCCGCGACCTGGACATGTTCGTGTTGTTCTCGAGCCGGGTGGGCGTCATGGGCAATCCCGGCCAGGCCAACCACGCCGCGGCCAATGCCTTCCTGGATCAGCTCGCCGGGCATCGCCGGGCGCTGGGTCTGGCGGGCCAGGCCATAGCCTGGGGCGCCTGGTCGGAGATCGGCGAGGCGGCGGAACAGCGCGAGCGCATAGACCGCCAGCGCTCGGCGCTCGGCGGACGCTGGTTTACTCCGCAACAGGGGATCAGGGCGTTCGATCGGCTGGTACGTCAGGACGCCACCCATTCGGTGGTGATGTCGATGGACTGGTCGGTTTTCGAGGGGGCCGTCGAAGAACCGCCGATCCTGGTGGAAGACCTGTTGTCGGCCGCCTCCGAGGCAACGGCCGATGCCGCGGCGGGACCGGACGATCTGCTGTCCATGCTGAGGAGTTCGCCCGCGGCGGCGCATGAAGACCTGCTCGCTTCTTTCCTCCAGAAGGAAGTGCAGGCGGTCCTGAGACTGCCGTCGGCGCCGGCGCCAACGGTAGGCTTCTTCGATCTCGGGATGGACTCGCTGATGGCCGTGGAACTCCGGAACCGGGTGAACCGGGCGTTTGCCGGGGAGTACGTGGCGTCCAACACCGCCGTTTTCGACTATCCGGACATCACGCAACTTGCCGGCCATATGGCCGAGCAACTCGGCGACCTGGGGACCGCACCCGCGCCCCAGGCCGAGCCGACGCCGGAACCTCGCCCACAACCCGGGCCCCGCGTAGAGCCTCGCCCGCAACCCGGTGCGGCGGCGCCGCGTGAAGAAGACGGCATTGCCATCGTCGGCATGGCGTGCCGTTTCCCGGGGGCGCCGGACCTTGCGGCGTTCTGGCGCCAGCTCGAGGACGGCGGTACCGGAATTACCGACGGCCGCGCGGGATCGGGGCCCTGGTCCGATGGCGCGGGAGATTTGCCGCCAGAGTTCGCCGCCTACCGCAAGGGCGGGTTCGTGGACGAGATCGACAAGTTCGACGCGAGGTTCTTCCGCATTGCGCCGATCGAGGCGCGCATGCTGGACCCGCGGCAGCGAATGCTGCTGGAGACGAGCTGGCAGGCCCTGGAAGATGCCGGAATGGACTCGGACCGCTTGCGCGGAAGCCGCACCGGGATTTACGTCGGACTGGCTTCCAGCGAGTACCGGGACCTGATGAAGACCGGCGACAGGGGCGTGAGTTACCTGGGCACCGCCACCAGCATGACGGTGGGCCGGGTTGCCTATCATCTGGGCCTGGAGGGCCCGGCGGTTCCGGTGGAGCTGAATTGCGCCTCGTCGCTGATTGCCGCGCACCAGGCGGTAATGGCCCTGCGTTACGGCGAAGTGGACCAGGCCCTGGTGGGGGGCGTGAACACGCTTCTTTCGCCCGCGGTGACCCGGGAGATGGCGGAGTTGGGCATGTTGTCGCGCCAGGGCCAGTGCAAGGCCTTCGATGCTTCCGCGGACGGTTTCGTCAGAAGCGAGGGCTGCGGCATGCTGATGCTGAAACGGCTCGATGAAGCCGAGGCGGACGGCGACCGCGTCTGGGCAGTGATCCGCGGATCGGCGGTCAACCAGAACGGCGCCAGTGCAGGTCCCACAACGCCCAATGGCCTGGCCCAGCGAAGAGTCATCGAGACGGCGCTTTCCAGGGCGAACATGCAGCCGTCGGCGGTGGACTACCTGGAAGCGCATGGAGCCGGCTCGGCCCTGGGAGACCCGATCGAGGTGCAGGCCGCGGCCGCGGTCTATGGAACGGGGCGCGAGTCCGACAGGCCTCTGCTGATCGGCTCGGTGAAAGCCAACATCGGCCATCTCGAAGCGGCTGCCGGCGTTGCCGGCCTGATCAAGGCCGTGCTGGCGATGAAGCGCGGGATGATTCCCGGTCAGTTGCACTTCCATGACCCGAACCCGAACCTCGACTGGGACGAGCTTCCGGTACGCGTCGTTTCGGACAAGACGCCCTGGCCCGGCGATTCCGAACGGCCGCCCAGGTCGGGCGTGAGCGCATTCGGAATATCGGGAACGAACGCGCATGTGGTGCTGGAGGGGCACGCCGCTAACGGGACCGGCCCCGGCGGTGCGGCCGATCCCGCGGGCGCCCTTATGCGCGTGTCCGCTTCCGAGCCGGAGCGTTTCGCGAAACTGGAGCCCTCGAACGGAGAGGATGCTCGCGACCGGAGCGTCAGGATGCTTCCGCTTTCGGGCAAGTCCGAGGACGCCCTTCGGCAGCTGGCGGAGCGGTATCTCGAATGGCTCGACCGGCGCTCGGAAGAAACGCTCTCCGAATTGGACATGGCGGCCCTTCTGGCCGACATGGCATGGACGGCGGCCGTGGGACGGACTCATTTCGATTGCCGGGCCGGCCTGGTATTCGAGGATGCCGAATCGCTGCGGCAGGAACTCAAGTCGCTCGCAAACGGCGGCGGCGGGCAGGGGAAACGCGCCACCGGCGCGTCTTCGTCAGCCGGCCCGGAATCCGCGAAGCTGCGCTCGCTTGTCGAGGCGGTAGCGAAGGAGTACGAAGCAGGGGCGTCCGTTTCCTTCGATGGTCTCTTTGCGGGAGAGGAGCGCCGCCGCATCTCGGTGCCGGGCTATCCATTCCAGCGCCGAAGCTATTGGATCAATTCCTAGTGTCGTTTCAAACAGACGCCTTCGCTCCCCTGGAGCCGTAGAACGTGAATACCGAAGCGTCGGGCCTGCGCTACCAGGTCGACGAACGGCCGCCCCTGCTGCTCACGATTGGCCTGGGAGCGCAGCTCGCCGCCCTCAATCTTGCCGCCATCATGCTGATACCCACCGTGGTCATGCGGGCCGCGGGTCAGCCGGAGGCTTACGTTTCGTGGGCCGTCGGGGCGTCGGTGGCGATATGCGGACTGACCACGATCCTGCAGGCGTTCCGGTTCGGGCGGATCGGAGCCAGGCACATGCTGCTCATGGGATCTTCCGGGGCTTTCGTCCCGGTGTGCGTTGCTGCGCTGGTCCAGAGCGGCCCCGCAATGCTCGCAACGCTGGTCGTCGCTGCCTGTCTGGTTCCACTGGCGCTTTCCTGGCGGCTTTCCCTGTTCCAGCGGGTCCTTACCCCTTCCGTCTGCGGCGTCGTGGTCATGCTCATACCGATCAGCGTGCTTCCGATCGTTGGCGACATGCTTACCGTTTCGGCGGTGGAAGGCCGGGCTTTGCCGGTTGTTCTGAGCGCGGCCGCGACGGTGACCGTGACCGTGGGAATCGCGCTCGCGGCCACCGGATCCCTGCGCCTGTGGGCGCCGGTCATCGGCGTGGGGGCAGGGTCGGCCCTTGCCGTTTTCTTCGGCTTGTACGATTTCGGGCGGGTGGTCCAGGCCGGGTGGGTCGATCTGCCGTCGGCGCAATGGCCCGGCCTCGCCTTCGGACCGGAGTTCTTTACGCTGCTTCCGGGGTTCCTGCTGGCGGGCGTGATCGCTTCGGTGCGGTCCATCAGCGGCGCAATCGCCATTCAGCGCGTATCGTGGCGCCGCAGCCGGGCGCTGGATTTTCGGGCCGTGCAGGGCGCGGTGGCCGTGGACGGCGTGGCCAGCTTCTTGTCCGGCCTCGCCGGCACCGTGCCGAATACGACCTATTCGGTCAGCGTCTCGCTGGCCGAACTCACCGGCGTTGCGGCCCGCGTGGTCGGCGTTGTGGCCGGGGCCGTGTTCGTGGCGCTTATGTTGTTTCCGAAAGCATTCGCGGCAATCCTGGCCATCCCCGATTCCGTGATTGCGGCCTACATGATCATCCTGATGGCGACCCTGTTCATGGTTGGCGTAAGGATGGTGCTGCAGGACGGTATGGACTATCGCAAGGCCCTCATTGTCGGGCTTGCCCTTATGGTCGGCGTCAGTTTCCAGTACGGACTGGTGTTTCCCCGGCAGGTCTCCGGATTTGCCGGAGGCCTGTTCGCCAACGGAATGAACGCCGGCGGCGTGACCGCCATTGCCTTGAGCCTGTTCGTGGAATTGACCCGTCCGCGCAAGCGGCGCCTGGACACGGTATTGGATTTATCGGTCCTGGCGGAGATCAGGAGTTTTCTCGGGGAGTTCGCGTCGCACGGCGGTTGGGGCGCCGAGATGGTCGATCGACTTGAAGCCGTCAGCGAGGAGGCGGTCCTGATCCTGCTCAGGGAGGACGACGGCGCCGGCGAATCGGACCGGCGGCGCCTGCTGATCCGCGCCTCCAGGGAGGAGGGCGCCGCGATCCTGGAATTCATCGTTACTCCCAGAGGAGAGAACATCCAGGACCGGCTTGCGCTTCTCGGCGACCAGACGGACTCCTCCTCCGTTGAACAGGAGGTTTCGTTGCGCCTGCTGCGGCGCTTGTCGTCGTCCGTTCGCCACCAGCAGTTTCACGATATCGACATCGTCACAGTGCGAGTGAAGGCGCCCGGCGGTTAGACGCAGCCCCGATCGGACGCGGATCGGCGCCGATATACTGCAAGGAGCTGCTGCATGGGATGCAGGTCGTGAGAATTCGAGTATGATTGCGCCCGCATCCGAAACAATTCACAACGGGGGACCGAATACTATGGCTTCAACTGCGGAAAAAATCAGGGCGCTCATCGACGACAACATCGAGGTGGACGGCCAGGCGCTGGATATTCCGGCCGACATGAATTTCAGCCTCGCCGCTGCGGGCGTTTCGTCCATGGACCTGGTTGCGCTGGGCAAGCTGATAGCCAGCGAGTTCAACATCACCTTTACGCTGGATGACTGCACCGCACTCGACAACCTCACCAAGGTTGTTGCATTCGTAGACAGCAAGGCTGCGTAGCCGCCCGGAGAAAGACCGGCGGGACCAGCCGTATTTCTTCCGGTCTGCCGGCAACACGCGCGGAGCCGGCGCGGCCTTGCCTGAGCAAGCCGACGGACTGACGCGCCTTTTCAAGTCGCGCTGGGTGCTGCCCCAGCCGCGCTCCATACACGAGGTACGCGTGGACGATGACACGGTCATCGTCCTCAGGCGGCACGGCAATCCCGATGGCGCCCGGCTCATATTGACTCACGGCAACGGACTTGCCATCGACCTCTACTATCCCTTCTGGTCGCTGCTCACCGATGAGTTCGACGTCGTCGTCCATGACCTCAGGAACCACGGCTGGAATGAGGTCAGCGCGCCGGAAAGGCACAACATGCCCACTCTGGCCGACGATCAGGACCGCATTCTGGAAGCGGTCAATTCGACCTACGGAGAGAAACCCGCGGTAGGGATATTCCATTCCCTGGCGGCACTGGCGGCTCTGCTGTCGCCCGCCAAGGGCCGGGACTACGCGGGCCTGGTGCTGTTCGATCCGCCGCTTTGCAAAGCCGGCCGCAGCTACTTCGATTTCGATGCCGCGGCGACGAAAAACGCCGCCCAGGTCCGCCGGCGCACCGAGCATTTCGCCACGCTGCGCGAGTTTGTCGAGTTGCTTGCGATCGTTCCCTTATATCGGCAGGCGCTGCCCGGCGTCCACCGGCTGCTGGCCGACACGACGCTGCGCCGGCGCACTGACGGCGACGGCTACGAGTTGCGCTGTCCGCGTGACTATGAGGCGCAGATCGTCGAATATGCCTCGGTCTTTGCGGTGACCATCAATTTCGACTCATTCCATTGTCCGATCAAGGTGATCGGCGCGGATCCGACGCTTCCCTATTCCTACCTCCCGAGTATGGACCTGAGCCACATCATGAGCGTCGACTACGACTTCGTTCCGGACGCCACTCATTTCCTGCAGGTCGAAAAGCCGGACGAGTGTGTGGCCTCCATGCGCGGCTTCCTCGACGAGATTTCATTTGCCTGAAATTTCGTGCGCGATGGCTGCGGCGAATTCCGGATTGCCGATATTCTCCAGCCGCCAGCGCAGCTCGGGCAGGTGCGGAAAGCGAAACTCGCACAGTTTCTTTCCGTTGCACATGGCCGCGGGGATCTCGAATTCGGAAATGTGGAGCTGGAAGCCGGTCCCCAGCGCCTTGACCAGCGCCTCCTTCATCGTCCACAGGCGAAAGAAAAGCTGCCGCCTGCGGTTCGCGCCGGCGCCGGCCAGCCGCGACTGTTCCGCGGGAGTGAGCGTCTCGCCGATCAGCACATCAAGGTTGCGGCGAGAGCTTCGCGGTTCCACGTCCACGCCCAGCCTTCCCCGCCCGGCCAGCGCGATCAGCCCGTGGCGTCCGCTGTGACTGATGTTGAAACTGACGGAAGCCGGCTGCCCGCGCACGACGGCCGACGGCTTCCCGTGTTCCCCGTCCTCGAACGTCAATTCCTCGTTTGAGCAAGCCAGCCGCTGGCAGAGGATCACCCGAAGCGCGCCCCGGCACAAGGCAAATTCGCGGCGCGGCGCGGCGCGGCGGAAGCCGTTCCAGCGCGCTTGTTCCTCTTCATTCAGCAAACGGAAGGCCTGCCGCTCCCGCTCTGGCCGAGGCGAAAGATCCACGTGTACGACCTGCGCGTCCCCGGCCGCGCGAAAGGGACGCCACCAGCGATTACTCAATATAATCGGTCGCGCCAATTCTAGTGTCGTGTCCCGCGTAAAGGACTGAATTCTACTGGAGCTCGTATGAACGAGATCGCAAACGCCAAGGCCCTGGTGCTGGGGTATTTCGACGAATTCGAGAAAGCCGGTGTGGACGGCATCGAGTCCGTCATAGCTCGCCGCAGCACCGAGGACCTGCGTTTCCGCGGCGTGCATCCCTTCAACGAGATTCAGGGCGCGGGCGGGATCGCCGAAAAGGTCTGGCGTCCCTTGCGGGAAGCGTTCCCCCGCATGCAGCGGCGCCAGGAGATCTTCATGGCCGGGCCCAACTGGATCGACGGAACGATGTGGGTGTCCAGCATGGGGAAGTTCTTCGGACTGTTCGACAACGACTGGCTGGGCATTCCATCGACCGGCAAGATCGCCATGCTTCCCTACTGCGAGTTCTTCCGTGTCGAGGACGGCGGGATTGCCGAAACCGCGCTGTTCTGCGACATCGTGAGCGTGATGCAGCAGGCGGGCCTGAACCCGCTGCCGATCCAGACAGGCTCAGGCATTCTCCACCCGCCGCCGCGCACCCAGGACGGCCTGCTGTTCGAACCCCAGGAAGAAGAGGAATCGAAAAAGACCCTGGAGCTGATCTTGCGCATGTGCGACGACCTGGTCGTCAAGGATGGATGGCAGTCTCCCAACTCCTCTCTGGCAAACACCTGGCACGACGACATGATCTGGTTCGGGCCGGCCGGCATCGGTTCGACCTATACGATCGAGCGCTACCAGGTTCAGCACCAGGGGCCGTTTCGCGCCGGCCTTGACGAAATCGTATTCAACGGGCACGTGCTGGAGCATGCCGAAGGCTGCTACGGCGGATGGTTCGGCTGGGCCAACCTGAGCCTCAAGCAGGGGGACGGTTTCATGGGCCTGCCGGCGTCCGAGCGTCCGACCGAGATGCGCGTGGTCGATATGTACCGCCGTGAGGGCGACAAGCTGTCCGAAAACTGGGTATTCATCGACATGCTCCACTATCTCCTGCCGCTGGGCGTGGACCTGCTCGAGCGCTGCCGCGCGATCACCCGCACCTGAATGCGCATCGCCACCGAAACCACGCTGCGGAACAAGCAGCGTTACGCCCGGCTTGTCGCGGAGTACGCGGATTGCGATCCCGCCCGGATTCGTTCAGAGCTGAAGGCGTTCCTGCACCCGGACGTGGCGGCGAATGTCGTCCATCCGATCAACCGCGTGGCCGGCGCGCAACAGTATCTCAAGCGGGTCATTGAACCGCTGCTGCATTCTTTCCGGTACCTGCATCGGCGCAGCGACATGCTGTTCGGCGGCGAACATCAGGGCGCCGAATGGGTGGTAAGCCACGGCCACTACATGGGCGAATTCGTCAACGACTGGATGGGTGTTCCCGCGAATGGCCGGCCCATCTGGCTGCACTACGCGGAGTTCCACCGGATGGAGGCGGGCCGTTCGGTCGAGTGCTATCTCTACATCGACATGCTCGATTTCCTGCGGCAGTTGGGGAGATGTCCTCTGCCGCCCAGCGTCGGGCATGAGGGCTTCATTCCTGGGCCCGCTACGGGCGATGGAATGCTGCTTTCCGCGCAGGACCCGGAACAGTCACGCCTGAGCCTCAAGACGGTCGAGGACATGCTCGCCGAACTCTGGACCGAAGATGAGGGCTGGCGACCCTACTGGCACCGCAGCATGTGCTGGTACGGCCCGTCGGGTTACGGCAGCTATTTCGGCCTGGAGGGGTTCTGCCGGTTTCAGCAACCCTACGAAGCAATCTTCGAGCCCGGCCGCTTTTCCAGCGCCTTCCGCAAGTCCGGCGATACGCGTCTCGACGATCGCGTCAAGGGGCATTACACGCGATTCGCCGACGGGAATTTCGTCGCTTGCGGTGGCTGGCCGTCGCACGGCGGTTTCATGGTCCGTCCCTGGCTGGGGGTCGAGGGCAAGGGGCAGATGTTCACCGTACGCCTGTGCGACTTATGGCGCCGGAGCGGAGACGTGCTGGTCGAGAACTGGGTTCTTATCGACCTCGTCGATATGCTGCTGCAACTCGACTTCGACGTATTCCGCGAGGCCGGCATCGACCTCAATCTCCCCTGACCCTCGCTCGTAGCCGTACTGCGCCCCCCTTCATTCCAGAGCGTTGGAGCAGGAGAGCGAGAATCGAGCCAGGATGGCGACTCTGGAATGAAGGGGGGCGCAGTACGGCGGGATCGAAGCGCCCTCTTTCCCAGGTCAGATCAGGTCGTAGACTACCGCCAGCGCCACGACGCACAATACGAAATAGACCAGCAGGTACCAACTCGAACGGTCGATCTTTCCCGGAATCACGTACCAGCCGTCGCGCTTCTCGGGCAGCCCCTTGCGGGCGAATTCCTCCTTCTGCCCCTGCACGGTCCATACCGAGTATTGTTTCTGGCGCCCGTCGAACACGAAGCTGGCCACAAGCGACACGCCGATGCTGACGACGCCTCCGAGGACTGCGTACCAGGGCCATGCCACGTCCATAAAGGTCTCGACGTACCAAAGGGCGACAAAGCCCGCCGCGACGCCGGCAAGCACGCCTCTCTGGGTCGTGTGCTTGGAATAGAAGCCCAGGCCGAACATCGCGAGCTTGGATCCGACCAGGAAAACGCCCACCTTGCTGAGTATTTCCAGCACCGAGGTGTCCGCCCTCTGGGCAACGATGATGGCAGGCACGACCGTCAGGACCCCCCACATCAGCGTGAACCAGCGCGACGCACGCAGGTAGTGCTGCGGCGAGCGCCCTTTCCGGAAGAACTTCTCGTAGAAGTCCAGCGTCGTGACCGTCGCCATCGAGTTCAGGCTGGAATCCAGGCTGGACATGGCCGCGGCGACGATGGCCGCCGTGATCACGCCCATCAGCCCGGGCAGGCCGATCGTGGCCACGAAGTCCAGCACGATCCGGTTGTCGTTGTCGAAGTCCTTACCGCCGTAGTAGCTGTAAAGCAGGATCCCGATCAGGAAGAAAACGACATATACGAGAAACGCGGCGTAGCCCATGAAGGCGTAGGCCTTTTTTGCGTCGCCCAGCGTCTTCGCAGCGAGCGTGCGCTGAATCATCATCTGGTTCACGCCGTAGACGACGACGTGATAGACCGACATCGCGATCACGCCGGTCCACACCGTGGCGACTATCGCCGGATCGAAGCTGTACTCGAACGGATTGGCCCGGCCGATCTCCTTCAGGTCCTGCAGCGAACCCAGGAATCCGCCCGGCAGGTCGGCGATCAGCATGACGGCGACGATCGCCGCGCCGATGAACAGGATGGCGCTCTGGATCAGGTCGGTCCAGATCACCGCGGAGATTCCGCCCAGCATCGTGTAGGTCACGGCGACTACGGCAATGATCAGGATGGCGTTGACGACATCCATGCCGGTGATGAGCTGCAGCACCAGCGCGGTCGTGTAGAGCATGATTCCGGAATAGGCGATGTTTCCGAACAGGAACACGGCCGACATCAGCGTGCGCGAGGCCAGCCCGAATCGGCGCTCCAGGTAGTCGAAGATCGAAGCGACGCCGGTGTTGTAGAAGAACGGCAGGAACAGCGCGTTGACGATGAAGATGACGATCGGGTAGTTGATGTGGATGAAGATGACCGCGAAGCCGTCCTTGTACGACCAGGCGGGTCCTCCCAGGAACGTGATCGCGCCGAAATAGGTCGCCACCACCGACACGCCGATGACCCACCAGGGCGTCGTGCGCTGCCCCAGGTAGTAGTGCTGCGCGGTCCGGACGCGCTTGCTCAGGAAATAGCCGAGAACCAGCGTGCCCGCCAGGTAGGCGACGACGATCGTCCAGTTCAGCGCCCCAAAGTCCGTCATGCTCTATCCGCCATAAAAAAGGCCGGGCTCCGCCATCGCAGAACCCGGCCCTTCCGCAAGAATGATGCGATCTAGTAGCGGTAGCCTACGGTCAGGCCCCACATGCGCGGGTTGGCGTAGTCCGTTACCGCCACGTCGCCGCCGAAACGCGTGGCCTTCAGCAGCGTGGCCTCATCTTCCAGGTTGGTCACCCACAAGCGCGCCGTCCAGTCCTGGTCGACCGACGCCCAGGTGACGCTCAGGTCCGTCTTGGTATAGGCGTCCTGGTTGCCGAAGAACCAGTTGGAGTCGTCCACGCGGTAATCCGAGGAATAGTAGACCGTGATCGACGGGATCAGCGTGCCCGAACCGCCCAGGTCCACCAGGTAGCTGCCGAGCAGCGTAGCGGTGAAATCGGGGGAGTTCTGAACCTGGAGCCCATCCAGCTGGAACTGATTGGCGATTCCACTGATTGTTTCTCCACCTTCCTGGAACACGTTCGGCAGCGCAAAGTCACCGTACTCAGCCTGCTGCATGCTGGCTCGGGCGCCCAATTGCAATTGATCGGTAACCGCCCAGTCCAGTTCGACTTCCAGTCCTATCGCGTCAATCTCGCCGGCATTGTCGGTAAAGGCCAGCGTGGTGGCGCCGGCGTCAACGAATCGGGTGGCCAGCAGGTCTTCAAACTGGTTGACGTAGAACGAGGCGTTAAGGCGCACGCGTCCGTCCGCAAGCAGGCTCTTGCTGCCCAACTCGAAGGCCGTCACCGTCTGCTCGTCGTAGGAATTGGTGCCGTTGAAGGCGCCCTGCTGGTTGCCCGCCAGAAAGCCCGTTGATACGGTGGCGTAGAGCATGGTGTCCTCGCCGACGTCGAGTTCTCCGCCGACCTTCCAGGTCACCTCGCTCCAGTCTCCTTCGCCGTCGGGCGTAGAGAGAACAGTAAACGAGTAGGTCGAGCGGTTGCTCGGATCCTGCCCGTAAATCTGCCAATCGCGGTCATCCTTGGTGTAGCGCACTCCACCAAGCACCCGCGTGGTATCCGTCAGGGCGTACGAAGCCTGGCCGTAGCCGGCCGTTGAACTCGTGTCGACCCGAATCTGCAGCGTCCAGCCGGCGTGCATGTTGATGTCCGGCGGGCTGACCGGCGTGTTGTCCATGGTCGATGCATGGTCTTCCCAGAGGAAGGCATTGGTCAGGTCTTCCTGCAGCAGGAACACGCCGACGACCCACTCAAGCGGACCGTCGGCATTGGAAGTGAGCTGGAATTCCTGCATGTTGGTTTCCGACGTGATGTCGTTGCCGCAGGATGCCGTCAGATACGCGGACATGTCGCAGTCGGCCCAGCGATACTCTTCGTAGTCCATGTACGCCACGGTGGCTTTCAGGTCGGCGAAATTCGTCGACAAGTTGAGTTCGCCGGCCAGGGTCAGATCGGACAGGTCCCGCTCGGGGGCGGTGTCCTGCTCGATCTTGTAGGGATCGCCGGTGGTCAGCGCTACCGTATCCGGGCCGGGCGTCGCGGCGAAGTCGAATCCGGCGCCATACCGCCCGCACGTGCCGGCGCACTCATCCGACCGGCCGATGCGTGGCCGCATGGTTCCTGAAACGCCGTTGGTCAGGCCCGAGGACAGGTTGACCGGAATGCCTTCCACAAAATAACCGAAGTGGCCGTTGCCGTTGGAATCGTCCTTCCAGCTCTCCACCCGAAGCGTGAGATCCAGGGTGTCGCTGGGTGCGAACAGCACCTGGCCACGGAAGTAGGTCATGTCGGAATCCTTCAGGCCGCCGTCGTCTCCGAGCGTGAGGTTCTCCACGAACGGATCGCGGGTTTCGGTCTTCAGCGCAAACCGGACGGCGGACGTATCGCTCAAGGGCGCGTTGAAGAAGCCGTCGAAGCCCGCCAGCGAATAGTCGCCGCCGGAAACCGCGAAACCGTAGTCGGTCGCGGAGGGATCGGGCTTGTTGCTGATGACGTGAATCAGGCCGCCGAATGAATTGCGCCCGAACAGCGTTCCCTGCGGGCCGCGCAGCACTTCGACCCGATCCACGTCCACGAAACCGGCCAGGGCCTGACCGTGGCGCGGCCGGTATAGACCGTCAGTGTAGAAGGAAATGGCAACGTCGTTGGCCTCCACCTGCTGCGTCCTCGCGCCGCGTAACGCGGGCCGAGTATCGGCTCCCGACATGCCAAGTTGCAACCCAGGTGCCAGTATTTCCAAGCGGAAAGCGTCAGTGATACCCAGAGCCTTTAACTCATCGCCGGACACGGCGGTTACGGCCACCGAAACGTCCTGCAGACTCTGGTCGCGCTTCTGCGCGGTAACCACGATTTCTTCCAGCGCGCCCTGCGCCTGTGCACCGCCTGCTGCCCCCAGAACGGCGAGCGCAACAAGCGGCATCGCGGCACGGGTCAACGTACCTTTGAGATTCATAAGCTGTCCCCTAGGATTCCCAAGAAATGAAAGCGCGTACTATACCTAGCCGCTTGCTTAAAGCAAAATAACCGCCGGTATTCGGGACAACTGTTTCCAGGAGAGGGGACCAGCATGACGAAGGACGTGGAAAGCGGCCTGCCGCAACTTACCCGGGCGCACATGCCGGCCGACTTTTCCATTTCGCTGGCGCAATACACGCGGGGCGGCACCGACCGGTTTCTCGCCGAAGGCCGCGATGACATGCCGGCGCAGTCCATGCACGGTTTCGAGGACCAGTACCGCAACATCATCGACTATATCGTTCGCATCACGCACCGGATCTGGGAAGAGAAGGACATCGGCTACATCTACGACACCTACGCGCACAACAGCCGGGTGTACGACGACTACGGACTGCAGTACGGCCGCGACAAGATCGTGGCCGACACCACCCACACCATCAACGCCTTTCCGAACATCCGTCTGGTCGCGGACGAAATCATCTGGGCCGGCGACGAGGACGTCGGTTTCTACACGTCGCATCGCACGATCATTCAGGGCGACAACACCGGCTACAGCCGCTACGGCCCGCCCACCGGAAAGCGGGTCTCGCTCTGGTGCATCGCCAACTGCGTGTCGCGCGAGAACGAGATCTTCCTGGAGCACGTGCTCTACAACACCTCGGCGATGCTGCGCCAGATGGGTCTGGATCTCACCGAAGTGGCGCGGCAGATGGCCGAGGCGGGCGGAGCCGCGCTGCCCGACGACTACACCGCCGGCGAACCGGCCCGTCAGCGCGGCCAGGCCAAGCCCGCCTATCCCGCGGTTCCCGATGCCTCGGGAGAACTGGACGTGGAAGACTTCATCCGCAGCCTCTACCAGTGCGTCTGGAACCGGCGGATGCTCGGCACGCTGCAGGGCCGTTACGCCGACAACCTGGTATTCAACGGCCCCACCGATCGCGCCTTCAGCGGCCTCGGCCCTTACCAGGCCTTCGTGCTGTCGCTGCTCGCGCAGTTCCCGGACCTGGCGCTGGACGTGGACGAGGTCTACTGGATGGGCAATCCCGACGAAGGCTACCTGGTTTCCACGCGCTGGAACGCCTACGGCGCGCACCGCGGCAACGGCGTGTTCGGCCCGCCCACGGGACGCGAGGCGCGGATACGCGGCATCACCCAGCATCGCATCGAGGACGGGCGCATCACCGAAGAATGGATGCTGTTCAACGAGCTCGACGTCATGATGCAACTCCTTGGGGCTTCGTCGGAGGATTCTGCTCAAAGCGACGAAGAGTCCTCGTCCGATTAGCTGAAGCTGGGCGCAACCCACCTGCGGGCAACGAACAGAGAACGACAACATGATTCGATACCTGAAGAAGGGCATGGCCGCCGGACAGCAGGATGAACGCGATGCGCGCATCCAGTCGGCGGTCGAGGGCATCCTGAGCGACATATCGGAGAACGGCGACGAGGCCGTTCGCCGGTACTCGCAGCAGTTCGACGGCTGGTCGCCGGACTCGTTCCGCCTGAGCCGCGAAGAGATCGACGACTGCCGCGGCCGCCTGGATCCGCGGGACATCGACGACATCCGCTTCGCCCAGGAGCAGATCCGCAACTTCGCGCGGATTCAGCTTGAAGCGCTGAACGACGTGGAAGTCGAAACGCGTCCCGGCGTGGTGCTTGGACACCGCAACATCCCCGTCGGCAGCGTCGGCTGCTACGTTCCGGGCGGAAAGTATCCGCTGGTGGCCTCTGCGCACATGAGCGTGGTTACGGCCAGGGTGGCGGGCGTGGAGCGCGTGATCGCCGCCTCTCCGCCGTTTCAGGGCGCCCCCAACCCGGCGGTCGTGACGGCGCTGGACCTGGCCGGCGCCGACGACATCTACTGCCTGGGCGGGGTCCAGGCGATCGGCGCGATGGCCCTGGGGACCGGCACGATTCCGTCCGTGGACATGATCGTCGGCCCCGGCAATGCTTTTGTCGCCGAGGCCAAGCGGCAGCTATTCGGGCGGGTGGGCATCGACCTGCTGGCCGGCCCCACCGAAACCCTGGTCATCGCCGACGATTCGGTGGACGGCGAATTGTGCGCGGCGGACCTGCTCGGTCAGGCCGAGCACGGCCCCGACTCCCCGGCCATCCTGCTCACCAACTCCGACGACCTGGCGCAGGCCACTATGGCCGAGGTGGAGCGCCAGCTTACCGTTCTGCCCACGGCGGCCATTGCCGGGCAGGCGTGGCGGGACTACGGCCAGGTCATCGTTTGCGACGACTACGACGAAATGCTGGAGAAGGCCGACGAGATCGGCTCCGAACACGTCCAGGTCATGACCCGCGATCCGCAGTATTTCCTGGACAACATGCGCAACTACGGGGCGCTGTTCCTGGGCCCGGAAACCAATGTGTCGTACGGCGACAAGGTCATCGGCACCAACCACACCCTGCCAACCCGTAAGGCCGCGCGTTATACCGGCGGGTTATGGGTGGGCAAGTTCATCAAGACCTGCACCTACCAGCGCATTACCGAAGAAGCATCGGTGGAGATCGGCGAGTATTGTTCGCGGCTGTGCGCCCTGGAGGGCTTTGCCGGGCACAAGGAACAGGCCGACATCCGGCTGCGCCGATACGCCGGCTGAGATTTGCATGGAACAGCTCTCGCTCTTCGCTTGCTTTGGCGCATGGCCCTTCCGGGAGTGTTGGAGCCATGGATGGCGGAACCAAGCTCCATGGATGGATTCATGCGTCTCCCGGAAGGGCCATGCGCCAAAGCAAGCGCGCCAGTCTGTTTGAGCACCGCTTAACGGAGACCTCATCATGCTGCATTCCACCGACCGGATCCTCACCACCCACGTCGGCAGCCTTCCCCGCTCGGAAGCCGTAACGGAAATGGTGTTCGCCGAGGAGAAAGGCGAGCGGATGGAGACCGAGGCACGACATGCGCTGCTGGCCGACGCCGTGGATGCGGTCGTTGCGAAACAATGCGAGGCCGGCGTGGACGTGGTCAGCGACGGCGAAATGAGCAAGATCAGTTACGCCACCTACATCAAGGACCGCATCACGGGATTCGAAGGGGACAGCCCGCGGCGCGCGCCGGCCGACCTCGAGGAGTATCCGGGCTTTCTCAAGCGCCAGGCCGCCAGCGGCGGCACGCCCACTTATCGCAGGCCGCAGTGCGTCGGCGAAATCCGGGTCAAGGACACGGCTCCGCTCGAGGAGGATCTGACAAACTTTCGCGCGGCGGTAGATCGGCACAAACCCGCGGAAGCGTTCATGAACGCGGCGTCGCCGGGAGTGATCGCCTTGTTTCAGCCGAATCAGCACTATCCGGACCACGAGTCCTACCTCTACGCGCTGGCGGATGCCATGCGTCCGGAGTACGAGGCCATCGTCGCGGCCGGATTCCTGCTGCAACTGGATTCGCCGGACCTGGGACTGGGCAGGCACATGATGTTCAAGGGACAGCCCGACGACGAGTACCGGCGTCAGGCGGAGCTGCACGTCGAGGCGCTGAACCACGCCTTGCGCAACGTCTCCGCGGACCGGGTGCGTCTGCATGTCTGCTGGGGGAACTACGAGGGGCCGCATATCCACGATGCGCCGATGGAGATGGTCCTGCCCATCGCGCTTAAGGCCAGGCCGCAGGCGTTGCTGTTCGAGTCCTCGAATCCCCGTCACGCGCACGAGTGGACCGTCTTTGCCGGGGCGCAACTGCCCGACGACAAGGTCCTGATTCCAGGAGTCCTCGACTCCACGACCAACTTCGTCGAGCATCCGCGGCTGGTGGCCGAACGCATCTGCCGCTTTGCCGATATCGTCGGTCGCGAACGGGTGATCGCGGGGACGGACTGCGGGTTCTCGACCTTCGCCGGATTCGGCGCCGTCGATCCGGACATTACCTACACCAAGCTGGCCGCCATGGCCGAGGGCGCTGCGATCGCCAGCAAGCGCCTCTGGCGCTAACGCCTGGGAGTATTCACCGAGGACGTCCCGTCCTCGTACCTGGGGAGGACGATGTCCCCGCCGTCCTCAAAGACGAGACGCCTTCGCTCCTAAGGGGAGGGCGGGACGCCCTCCCGCCCGCGCCGCCCTCGCTTCCCAGCCTTTCTGCACGTCAGAGAGGCTGACTTGACAAGAGTGCGGCAATGCCGCACTCTTCGCATTGTGCGCGTCTTCATTACAAAGACGTATGAGCGCGCCATCAGCAAGCTCCTGCAGGAAGCGGAAAGGCGTGCCATGGAAGCGGCAATTGCTGCCGATCCCGGGGGCGCGCCCATGATCCGCGCCACCGGGGGAGTTCGCAAAATTCGCTGGGGCCGAGCCGGCAGAGGGAAAAGAGGGGGAATCCGCACAATTTATCTTTATCAGCCGCGAGATGGCGCGATCTATCTGCTGACCGCCTATGCAAAGTCGGATCGTCAAGACCTGAGCGCGGCGGATAGGAAGGCGTTATCGTGGCTGGTGGCCAGAATTCGGGAAGAAGAGGTGAAATGATGAGCGAGGAAAGAACGGAATTGGGGCGCGAGTTGGAAGCGGCCCTCGAAGAGGTTCTGGGGCATGTGCGCGGAGAAACGGTTCTTCCCTGCCGCATTGTGGATGATCCCGCCGCGGAGAACATCATTGCGCTGCGCAAGCGCCTCAAGCTGAGTCGCCGCAAGTTTGCTCACCGTTTTGGGCTCGACGCCCGCGCGCTCCAGGATTGGGAACAGGGACGGCGAGTTCCGGATCGCGCGGCGCGCGTGCTGCTGACCGTCATTGATCGGGATCCCGAGGCGGTTGCAAGGGCGCTCAGCGAGTAACGCTTCTGGCACGCCGAATAGTGACCGGCCGTCTTCTACTGGCCGCCTGGTAGCGTATTAGCCGCCTGGGGAGCGAGGACGTTGTGCTGGGAGGGCACTGCGCTCACAACGTCCTGCCCTCCGGGAAGGCGGGACGCTGAGAGGAGCATGCCCTCCCAGGCCTCCCCCTTACACGGTGAGGATGATCTTGCCGAAGTGGTTGCGCTCGTCCACGAGTTGATGCGCTCTGACAACCTCCGACAGCGGTAGGACAGTGCCTACGGGCGCCTTGAAGGCGCCGTCGGCGAACAGGGGCAGGGCCACCTCGCGGAAGCGGGGCATCGTGTAACTGAGGAAGCGCTCGCTCGTTGAGATGCTCATGCTCATGAGCGACAGGTTGCGTACGCCGATATTGAGGTTGAAGCACACCTGGCGCCCGCCGGTGCTTCCGTACATCACGATCCTGCCGTCCATGCCCATGCACGCGATCAGCGATTCGGCGGTCTCCTCGCCTATGGTCATGAGCCCGATGTCGATACCGTGCCGGTCCGTGTCGCGTTCCACCAGTGCCGGCACGTCGTCCCGCTTGTAGTTGTAGATGGCGTCGCAGCCCCATTGGCGCGCGATTTCCAGCTTCGGGTCCCGGCTGGCGGTTCCGGCCACCCAGCAACCGCGCCACTTCGCGATCTGCAAAGCCGCGCTTCCAACGCCCGAGGCGATCGCCTCGATCAGAATCCGCTGGCCTTGCCTGAATCCGGCCACCGCATCCAGCGCATGCCAGGCGGTCAGCCAGCTCACCGGGATCGCGGCGCCCTCAATGAACGAAACTGAGTCGGGGAGCGGCATCAGGTGATCGGCGTCGAACAGGACCGCCTCGGCATGCGAGCCTCGGGCCCGGCCGAAGACGCGGTCGCCGGGCTTGAACTCAGAGACTTCCTTGCCGCATTCGGCCACCACGCCGGCGCATTCCATGCCCATCACGAATGGCAGCTCCTGCCCCGTGTACGTCCCGGCCCGCATGCGGGTTTCGGCGAAGTTGACTCCGGAGGCCTTTACTTCAACGAGTACCTGGCGCGGCCCCGGCTCCAGCGGCCCCAATTCGCGCCACTGCATGACCTCCGTGCCGCCGAATCGTTCGACCAGGAAACCGTGCATGGCAGGTCGCCAGGATCGCGGGCGCGCGTTCAGGGGAGTGATCAGGGCGCTGGCTTATCCAGCCACAGCCGCATCTCGCGCGCGAATTGCTTCCAGGCAAGGTCCAGAATGTTCACTTGGACTTCGGGAATCTCGACGTAATGCGCCCGTGGCAGCAACTCGGCATGCGCCAGACGGGTTTCGTCGAGCAGAGGTTCATGCGTCTGCAGGATCGCGACAGGGTGACGGAGCTGCGGCAGCCGCTCTTCCAGCGGATAATTCCAGACGGCGTCGTAGGCATACCAGTGCTTGTCCAGTGGACGAATCGCCTCCGCGAAGACCCGCGCGGCACGCTCCAGCGGCACGTCCTTCGACCGGTCGGCCACGAGCACCTTCCAGCGGTCCTTGATCCAGGCGCCGTCCTCGGTCAGCTTCCGGTCGCGGGGCAGCGACTCGAGAATTTCCTTTCGCCGTTCCGGCGAACGGTAGGGAACGCCGCTCATCACAATACGGCGAACCAGGTCGGGACGCGTCAGCGCCAGTTCGGTGGCGATCAGCACCCCCGTGTGCAGGCCGAACACGTCAACTGCGCCCTTGCCGCCGGCGCCAAAGCCCAGGCCGTCCAGCGCATCGGCCATAGAGCCGGCAAAGTCCGCCATGGTCGGCACGTCAGGAGGGCCGTCCGAACTGCCGTAGCCGGGCGTATCGAAGGCCAGCGCCTCCCTATCGCGGCCCATTTCCCGGAGCAGCATGTCGTATTCGAATGCCGACTTGTGGTTCTGGTGAAAGAACGCGAGCGGCGTCTTGCCGTTGTCCTCGGCTTCCGGCCAGGCCCGGTGGTAGTGAATCTGTCCGAAGCGGCCGCTAACGTAGCCGCGCTGATAGTTCGACAAGGCTTTCACTTCCTGCAAGCAAGAGCGCCGAGAAATTCAGGGCTGAGCATTGTACGCCGCCCTTGGCCAAGCATTCTTGGGTGCCCCGTCCGGCAGCGGGGATGCAAAATTCCTAGACAGGCAGGAATTGCAACACGCCGAGAATGGCGACGATGCCGCCACCGTGAATCCAGAGCGCACGATAAAACTCGCCGCGTGTGACAAGCTCGGTGCGATCGGACTCGGCAGCAGCGCGAAGTTGGGCGGCGATTGCTTCGGCTTGCTGGCCATCCAATCCAGCATCCTTAAGCGCCTTCGCGGCGGAAAGTGTATCAAACATGACAGTGGTCATAGCGGCACTCCTTGCGGCTGAACGATTAGATTGTACGCCACTCCCGAGCTTCCCCACCGTATGATGAATGAAGTCAGCCGATCAGATTCGGTATTCCGGGCGCGGGTCGAAGCGCTGATCCTGCAGAGCGCGGTCGCGGAAGAGACCGACCCGTCCGCGAAGGAAAGAATCGAGCAGAACTGACGATGGTCTGACCAACCATCCACCCCGTCCCGTTGGGACGGACATCCGAATTGCCGTAGCCCAGCGAGCGCGGCGCGGCTTTTTCCGATTATCACGGAAGAAAAGCTCCGGCCGACAGATCGGCCGGAGCTTATTCGAATGATGCTAGAAGTCGTAAACGACCCTGAGGCCGATGGTGCGCTTCTCGGCGGGGGTGACCGCCACGCCCTGGCTGTACAGGAACGCGAACAGGAAGGTGCCGGAGAAGTCGGACCAGCGTGCGCCGGCGAGGTAGTTGTCGTCGTCGAGCAGGTTCTTGACGTATCCCTCGATGCGAAGGTCGTCCCTTTCAAACCCGCCACGCAGGTTGAAACGCCAGAAGTCGCCCATCGAGGAGAAGTTGGCTTCCTCGTTGAACGCCTCGCCGAAGTACTCGCCGTCCACGCGCACGTAGTAGTCCCAGTTACCGCTCGCCAGGGTGTCGGTCCAGGTGCCGGAGACGGCGCCCTGCCATTCGGGATAACGCGCCGGCCGGCTGCCGGAGCAGTCGCGGGGGCCGAAAGTGGCGCCGGGCGTGATGGGCGGCTTGAACGGCGAGAAGCCGCAGGTGAGCGTGCCGTATTCGCCGTCGGCGTAGTTCAGCATGAACGTGCCGGAGAAGTTTTCTCCCAGCGAGAAGCCGCCTTCCAGTTCCAGTCCCTCCAGGTCCGCGTCCCCTGCGTTGAGTTGAAGATTGAGCACGCGCTGCACGCCCGTCACTGCGTTCACCACGGTAACGCCCTGGCGGGTCTTGAGATTGGTCCATTCGAGCATGTAGAAGGCCGCCGAGAAGTAGAAGTTCTCAAACTCCTGCTTGAAGCCGACTTCCATGTTCGAAAGCTCCTCTTCCTCGTTGAACAGCGAAATGCCCGGGATAACCGCCCTCACCTGGTCTCTTGTCGCTTCGTCCAGTCCGCCAAAGTCCGTATTGAAGATGCCGGGCAGCGTGCCTTCGGAATACGTCACCCAACTGGTTCCTCGCTCGCCGACATCGTAGGAAAGCGTGATCCGCGGCAGGAAACTGCTGAATGACTCCTCATCGTACGACGCGGGCACTATGTTTCCGCCTGGATTCGGCACGCCCTCGTTACTCGGGGCTGACAGCGAGATTTCGTCCTCCTGGTAGCGCCACTCCACGTCCAGGGTCAGATCATCGCTGAAGTCGTATGCAAAGGACCCGAATACGCCGGTGGTGTCGTTGCTCTCTGTGGGTGGAATGGTGTTCATGAAGTAGTGCGGACCCGGGAGGGTTACCGGCTCCGGCAGGGCGGTTCCGTCGGGGTTCGCCACCACTCGCTGAGTTACTCCGCCGTCGGCACCCCAGACGTTCATTCCGCCGCTGCCATGATTGACGTTGTCGGCCGTAAAGTAATTCACCCCGAACGTATAGCGCAGCTTGCGGTCTTGCGGCGAACTCAGGTTCAGTTCAATCGTCAGATCGTCGGCAACAACGGGATCCTGCGACATGAAATTCTGTGCGGCGGTAAGGTCGAAATCACGCACCCAGCCGGCCCGCATCGTGCTCCATCCGACCACGGAGTCCAGGCTATGGCTGTCCAGCATGCCGCTATCGAAGTCATAGCTGAGCAGCAGTGCGGCCCTTTGCTGGTAGCGCGTCAAACCGGACGTGTCCCGCAACGGCGCGCCGGGCAGCTTGGCTCGACAGATGCCGTCGCGCGGGTCGCAGACGATCGGGCTGCGGAAGGCGGCCTGATCGGCAGGACTGACGGCCGTGTTCGGCGCGATGAAGGAATCCACGTCCACCATCGGCAGCGCGCCGCAGAAGTAATCGGACGGCGTGTCGGGGTCATCCGCACTGGTAATTCCGTCGCTGAAGCAGTTGGGTCCCGCATTTGCAGACACGCCAACGGAATTGAAGCGAGCGGAAAAGGTTGTGCCCAGCAACATACCGGCGGCAGGGCCATCGTCGTCGTACGACCACAGGTAGCGGAACTTGGCCGAGAAATTCTCGGTGGGAGTCCAGTTGAGCACGGCCTGTATCGTCTGCGTGCTCTCCTCGCCCAGGGCTCCGCCGTCGGCATTGGACATATATTGGCCGTCGGTTCCGTACAGTCGAGCCGAGACGCGGTAGGCCAGCTTGTCTTCCACCAGCGCCCCTTCGTGCGAAAGTGTCACGTCGCGCCCGCCCCACTCCGAAACGTCGGCGATCACACGGCCCGCGTATTCATTGCCCGGCGTCTTGGTCACGTAGTTGACCGCGCCGGCGAAAGTGGACCGGCCGAATGTGGCCGACTGGGGCCCCTTGATGATTTCGACGCGCTCGATATTGGAAAAATCGATGCTCGTAATACCATCGGATACGTAAACGCCGTCCAGGAACACCGTACCCACTTGCTGTGATGGGGGGTTCGCGTTGGTGTTCATCCCGCGAAAACGCACCCTGCTGCTGAAACGGCCCGGAATCTGGCCGCCCTGCTTGTGAAAATGGAAGCCGGCGGTCTGGAACGAAAGATCCTGCAGGCTGGTGAATCCGCCGCGGATCAGTTGCTCCGCCGAGAACGCGGTAATCGCTATCGGAATGTCCGCCAGCGCTTCTTCGCGTTTCCGCGCGGTGACGATGATCTCTTCCAGTGCGGATGCCTCTTGCGCGCCCGCCTGCGGAGCCGTGCCCCAGGAAACGGCGCCCACGGCCACGGCCAGGCCAATCGAAAATATCCGATGAAGTCGGTGCATGTTTGTCCTCCCAATCAGGATTTAGCAACTGCCGAATACCTGCCTATCCGTCCCCTTGGCATCCGCCACCGAACACTTGCAGGATTCGTGAGCACGGAGAATAGTAGCAAACGCAGGCTCGTGCAACCGTGCGGCGATAGCGGATTCCTCATACACGGAGAAGACTGTTGCAGCTATTTGGTGATATAGAATTGCCCATATGGTCAATAAACTCCCCCTTCCACACGCGGGCCCTCTGCCCGTGCAGCCGCAACAGCCCCGGAAGCGCGGCGGCGTCAGCGACCGGAGGGCTGCCTATCAATCCGACGCCGCGCCGGCGGATCAGGCCATAGCCGCCTTGCTGACATCAGGCGCGTCGGCAAAGTATCCGAATGCGGAATTCGAGGACCCCGGAATTCTGGATCAGGTTCGCAACGGCTTGCCTTTCACGGCGCTGGAGAACCTGATTAGCGCGATCGGGGCGCCGCAAAAGGAGATCGCGGGCGTGGTCGGGATACCCGCCACAACCCTGACCCGGCGGCGTAGCAGCGGGCGCCTCACGCCAACGGAATCGGATCATGTGGTGCGCGTTGCCCGTCTGGCGGCCATGGCGAGCGACCTGATGGCGGGTGACACTGACGCCGCCAGGACCTGGCTGACCACGCCTCACCGGCGGCTGGGCGACGAATCGCCGTTACGCCGCGCTTCCACGGAAACGGGCGGGCGCGAAGTGGAGCAGCTCATCGGCCAGCTCCGTCACGGCATCTTCAGTTAGTGCTGGTTGCCTGGCGTCTGGCGGCGCCCGAATTCGCCCGCGCGCCCGGCGGCATGCTATCCGGCGAGGGCGCCCGCCGTTACGGCGGTCGTTGGAACAGTCCCGGACGGGCCGCGGTGTATCTCGCCGACAGCCTCGCGCTGGCCGGCATGGAATTGCTCGTCCACCTCGGCAACGCCGCTGTCCTCCGAACCTATCGCAAGATGCCCGTGTACATTCCCGAAGAACTGGTCATGCATATCAAGGCCGCCGAGTTGCCGCCGGAATGGGAAACAGGCACGCGAGCCGTTACGCGCGCGATCGGGGATCGCTGGCTGGCCCGGGGGCAATCGGCCGTCCTGCAAGTACCGAGCGCCGTGGTCCTCGGAGAAAGCAATTTCATCGTCAATCCCAACCACCCGAATTTTCCCGCCATAAAGGCAGGCCCCATCACAGATTTCCGATACGATCCGAGACTCGCAGAGTAAAGTAAACCCTTCCATTGAGTTACGCGTTTGCAGGGTTAGTTGCGGATGCCGCTCCGGCGGCTTGCGAGATAGAGCCGGCGCTCGAAGTACCTGCGACACACTTCGTTCTCGGGCCAAGCGATCGGCTTTCTCCGGCCTGGACATCGACCGGATTGGGTGCGAATTCAGGTTCACCTTAAACGACCCCGATCACCCCGGGTTTGGCTCGCTCGTTCCCGCACCGCTTGGTCCTTTCGGGCAAGATTGGCGGCAGCTCCTGAGTGCGCAACACCAGCCTCCTTGATTTTGGCCGGTAGCGCCGCTTTGCGTTTACAGTTTGCTGATGGCGCGCAAACGTACGGACAGGCGGGGCAGACTACGCGTCGGCGATCATGGGTCCGCGATCAGCATCATCGCCCTGTCGCAGGACAACCCGCTCAAGGCGGTTGCGGAATTCGTGGAGAACAGCATTGACGCACGCGCCCGCACCATCGAAATCGTGCGCGGGCGCGAGCGCGGCCAGCCATACCTCAAGATCACCGACGATGGCGATGGCCTTCCCCAAGACAAAGACGGGCGGCCGGACTTCAAGTACGTCGCCACTCACATCTGCGATTCCATCAAGAAAGAGCTGAAGCGGCGCGGCGCGCAAGGCATACAGGGCGAGTTCGGCATTGGCCTGCTTAGCTTCTGGACGCTTGGCGAAGCGCTTACCATGACTTCGCCCGGCGCCGACGGAACCCTTTATGAGATGTCGATGCGGCGCAATGACGAGGGCTACGCGGTGCGCAGTTCGCGGCGAACGCTATTCGCCGGGCGCGGCGTCGAAGTGCTGGTGCGGCCGCTGCTGAAGGGGATTCGGCAGTTCAGCGGGGAAAAGCTCCATTGGTATCTGGCATCCGAGCTTCGTGACCGGATTCGCGAAACCGGCGTTAATGTCCGTATTATCGACCGTACCGCCCGCAAGTCCTACACGGTCAAGCCACGCGCTTTTGACGGACGCCTCATTCATGAATTGGATGACCCCGCCACGCGGCTCGGGCCGATCAAGCTGGAGCTGTACCTGGATGAGCCCTCTCCGACACGCCGCCCGGCCTTGTATCGAAACGGGACGCGGGTGGCGGAACTTGGCGCTCTGGGCGAGTTTCAGGAAACGGCGTGGACCAGCGGTTATGTGGACGGCATCGTGGATGCGCCATTTGTGAGCCTCACGCCAGGCACTCGAACCGGCGTGATTCGAGACGCGGTGTACGACGAATTTCGGCGCGCGCTCGGTCCGGTAACGGAAAGGCTCGACCTGCTGATCGTGGAATTGCAGCGGGCCGAGGAAGAGCGCGCCAGCCAACAGACATTGCGATCGATTCAACGTGCTTTCCGCGAGGCGCTGCTGGCGCTGCCCGCGGAAGAGTACGACTGGTTCGAGGTACGCTCACCGGCGCGCAACGCCAGTGGTGGCGGCGGCGGTCCCGGCGCGATCGATCCGGTCGCGAATCCCCAGCAGGCAGCGCTGGCCGGTCCGGTCGAGGATGCCGAGGCGAAAGAAAGTTCGCAGGTCGTGTTCTACGAGCGCGCCGGGCCGCTTTACATGGTATCGATCTCCCCGGCTTCATCGGTCCTCAAAGTAGGACAAACCCGCAGTTTTCGCGCCGTGTGTCGCGACCGGTCGCGCCGGCCGGTTGACGAGGGACTGGCTTTTGCCTGGAATGTTGCCGAGGGCGGCGGGGAATTCGACGTTCCGGGCGCGGAAATCGTTGAATACCGGGCGCCTGGCGAGCCGGGGCTGGTGCGCCTGACGGTTGCCGCCACCCAGAACGATGTCGTATGCGAAGCCGAGGCGCTTGTCACCGTTACCGACTCGCTCATTCCCGACCACAGGAGCTCCGCGCCGCGCCAAGGGCTGCCCGGCTACACATACGAGAAAGCGCCGGGGCAAACCTGGCGCTCCCGATATGACCTGGAGCAAAACTTCATCGTAATCAACAACGGACATCGGGACTTCGTTTTTTCGTCCAAGAGCAGAGCGTCGCAGGTTCGTTACATCGCCAGATTGTTCGTCAAGGAGCTGGTGCTGCGGAATTTCCCCGGAGCTTCTCCGCCCCAACTGCTGGAGCGGATGCTGGAACTGATGCTGTATCTGGAGAAAAATCTTCGCTGATTCCGACGGATTCCGCCTGCGCCGACTCGCCGCAAATGACGATGACCACGATGGCGCGTGAAGGCTGAATCAGGCTCTCGGCCTTTTGAAAGGCACTCGCATAACATATGGTGTTATTCGGCAGCAGAGCAGGGAGCTGTTGGTCCAGCGCCCGGCCCGAAAAGCGGCTACCCGTCAGCGGCGGCAAGCGCGTCCTGCAGGCGCCGCAATTGTGCTGACGCTTTCGTTTTTTCTCCGCCGGGTGCTTGTTCGGCCAATGAGCGCATCCATTCAATGTCCTTGGCGTACTCCTTGAGCCGCCGCTCATGGCTTGCCCGGTTCTTGGTGCAGACCAGCGTAAAGGGCCTGCCGCGCCGCTCGGTCACGTGAGACATATCCAGCCGGTGGCCGTCAATCTGGCGATGCAGGTGTTTGCGCAACGCCTTGCGAAGCGGAAAGCGTCCTACGCGCGCATCCGGATCTTTGCAGAACGCCTTGAGGCGGGCGCAATGTTCGCAGGCGCAGGATACGTCGGCGCTGATTACCCAGTCCTGCGGTTCTTCCGGTGGAGTTGCGCTGCGGGCCAGCAGCGAGTCCGCGGCATGGCGCCACAAGGTCAGGTAAGCTGCTCCGTCCCTGATTTCCCGCTTCCGGGACAGAGCCTTCAAAGTCTTTGGTACGGCTCTTTCCGGCTTGATCGCGCCGGGATGGCTAACGATGGCTGCCGCAGCGGCCTCCGCTTCGTTGGGCAGCCCGCAACGCGAGGTCAGCGTGAAGAGATCGCGGAGCCCGTTTGCGCTTACTTTCTTGCTTGGTGCGGGCGTCCGACAGACTACCTCTGGCGTTTCCTGACGGTCCTTTGAGGCTTTGAGCGCGTCCGGCAACGCGGCGAGCGCGGCCAGACCGCTGCCGCGCAGCGTGCCGCGCCAATCGAAACCCGGCAATTCTCCGGTGCGGAGCAGCAGCTTGAGTATGGCATCGGGCCACAGGGAAAAGCGCGACTCGATCAGATCGTCCAGAAACCCCTTCGCCTTGGCGGGTCCGGCCGTGGCCAGCGCTTCCGGCAGAACGGGGTTTTCGCTGCCGTTGTAGCGCTCGAGCAGGACTTCCTTCAGGAAGCGCAGTGTCAGCGCCGCATCGCCCAGCCGCGCCAGTAGGCGCAGCATTCCCTTGCGCCCTCGATCGTCCCGGTCCTGCCCATTCAGGAATTCGGAGGCCGCCGGCCAGACATCGATAAGACCGGCCATGAGCCCGCGACCCGCCGCCTCGTCCCGTTCGATTTGCCGCTCGACCCAGGCCACGGCGCCGCCCACGTCTTCAGCGGCCAGCAGGCTTATGGTGTCGCGCCGGGGCCAGATCACGAAAGCGGCGAGGCGATAAGCGCGTTCGAGCGTTACGTCCTCGTTGCCGGTGGCTTCGTTGATCCGCTGCTGGTCGGGCATGGCTTCGTCGAGCACCCCGGCGGGAAGGATTTCCCCGTCTCTCAGCGACATCTGGCCCAGGGGCGTTCGCCCACCGTCTGCCTCGACCCAGCCGTCCAGCCAATAGCGCCCGTCCAGCAGCTCGTCCATCTCCAAATCGTTCACATCGCCGCCGGACCAGCCCCAGTCGTTGAAATATCCGTCATTCGTGTAAAGAACTGTGCCTTCCTCCTCAATGTGGAGGATGGTCGCGTAGAGCTGGCATTCCGCTGCTTCGGCCGCCGCCTTTAGCACCCCCGCCACGGCGTCGTCGGCATTCTTCAATGCGTCGAAGGACAATCCGGCATCGCTGTAGTCGTGTTCCAGCACCCAGACCAGCTTGTCAGGCCCGCGGCCGGCATCCCGCCAAACGATGATTTCTTCCGTGATTTCCCTGACCTGCCGGGAATAGTCGGGTGCTTCGCGGGGCGTCTCGGCATCGCCTGGACGCAGAACGAGGTTGAACACCAGCGACAGCCTGCTGCCTTCGCGGAGCGGCAGGGTTTCGTGCGCGCAATCCGCATAGAAGGCGGCGAACGCCAGCTCGGAGGGTTCGCTGGCGTTCATGTCGATGCGGACCTCTTCCTCGCGGTGGCGCACTATGAGTTCACCGCCAGCGCCTGCGGTGGGAAGCGTGATCGCGAGCGTTGCAACCATCCCGTCGGATTTCTCGGTGTCCCGATGTTCGGCGAAGAAGCCGCCCGTTTCGTATATCAGCAGTTTGTAGAGTCGCGCATCGAGCCGTCCGCCCGGGCAGCCGAGGCCCGCGGATACTTTATCCAGAATGCTCGACAAGGTGTCCGGCCATGCGCCTCCGCCCAGGTGAATCTTCTCCGCGCCAATCTGCCGACAATCGCGCACTGAGGCGTCGACGAGTGTCTCCCCGCCTTTGCCGTAGGGCGCGCGTTCCGCCAGCTTCACAAGTTCCCGAATCTGGGCGGCTGGAACCGGAAGCGAGAGCATGCCGGCGCCTTCCACCTCCACGGCGGGCATCGGAAGGTGCGCACGGCCGTGGACGCAGAAACTGCCTGGACGGTTCACCGACTCCAGCAGAGCCTGAAGCCGCCCCTGATTTACCGCATATTCGATGTCGATAGTTCCCATGACGAGAAATCCCGGAGCCCCGAGCTCCAGGAAAGGATAATCTCTAACGAAAGGCCGGAACTCCTTCGGCTGCCGCCGACCCAGTCAAGCGCCTGTCCAGGCTGACCAGCGCACATCCTTCGCGAATCGCCAAAGCCAGATAGCTGGCGTCGTACGCAGTCAGTTGATGGCTGCGCGCCAAAGACATCACCTGAAGGTCGTCAGTCTCGCCCGGACACACGATGGGTAGCAGCCGCAGCCGCGCCATGGAGGCATCGGCATGACGTTCATCGATCCGGCCCCGCCGCTGCGCCGTCAGCAGGAGATTCCTCAGTTCGTGCCAGAACACGTTCGGAACCTTCGCCGTTTCCGCACCCAGCCGGTCCAGTGCCGAATCAGCCAGCGGAGCGTCCTCGTCGGGAAGCACCCAGGCCGCCGCGATCGAGGCGTCGGGCACGAACGCCATCAGTAGCTGTGCCCTTCGTGACGCCAGGACAGGAGTTCAGCGGTTGAAACCGCGCGCTGCTTCGCACGCTCCCGGCGAAGAGTCTCGCATAACTCACGGTGTTCTTCAGCAGCGGGGACCCGCGTGACCTGCGCCACCGGCACGGAACCCCGGCAAATGACCAGATCTTCGCCAGCCTCCACCTCCGCAAGCAAAGCGGAGAGATGCGTCTTTGCTTCGCCAATCTTGACGTGTCGAGTCATGATTTCATTTCCCCCGAGCGAACTTGACGCCGATAGCCCCGCCGCAAGTTCGCTCATGGCTTGAACTACGCGCGAGAATACCGGCGATGGCAAGCTTGGTCAAGCACTTGGTC
This sequence comes from Gammaproteobacteria bacterium, assembly GCA_026707445.1. Taxonomy (GTDB): domain Bacteria; phylum Pseudomonadota; class Gammaproteobacteria; order Steroidobacterales; family Foliamicaceae; genus Foliamicus. Next base: position 62,348 of record JAPOWV010000069.1, on the reverse strand, counting down.
TGATCATTTGGTCTGATCCCGGCAAGAAAACTGGCCCTGCTGACCGGGCATCGCACGCAGAAAAGACGCGTCGGCGATTAGGCCATAGCAGCTTTGTCGTTCAGGCCTTGAATGTCAGGGGGCCTTGCTCTGCCGCAGGATCTGTTCCATCAGCGCCAGGCGGTCGAATACCGTCCATTCGCGCGCCACGCGTCCGCCGGTCAGCCACCAGTGGCTGATGCCCATCAGGAACAGCGGTGCGCGCGCCGCCGGCAGTCCCTCGAACTCTTGCCAGTGCTCAGCCGCCGCGGTCCAGCGCGCCGCTAGCGTCCAGCCGTCGCCGCGGGCTTGCACCCCGGCATGATCGACGCTGAGCCGGAGCACCTTCAGGCTCTCCCGCATGTTTGCGTAGTGGCTGAGGATGTCGCTTGCTCCGGCCACTTCCCGGTCCGAATCGCTCAATACCGCGTACGGTGCGTACGCGGCTTCGCAAAACTCAGAGGGGCGTTGCCAGAGGCCGAGCAGAATCTCGCGGGCGAAGCCGAGCGGATCCTGCTGCGGATCCGGTGGTGAAGCCGGGTCCGAAGGGAGCGGAGGGGCGTCGAGAACGCGCTCGCGTTCGTCGGCAAGCCACCGCGTGTGTTCGTCCGGATGACTGCGGGCGGCTTCGCGCCGCGCCACCTCCTGCGGATCCAGGCCCAGTTGCCGCACCAGGCTCAGGTTGTCGCGCACCAGCCATTCCTTCTCGATCAATCCGTTCCTGACCACGCAGTCGGCGACCACGTGGGTCGTGACTTTTCTCCCGGTGGCCGGGCCGTAGGCGTTGTCTCCCCTGCTGGTCATCGGGCTGCGGATGCGGTGCGAGGACAGCCACGCGCCGCCTTCCAGCGGACTGCACACGACGTCCTCGCCGATCACCAGCCGGTCGGGGAAGGCGGTCTGCATGGCGCGCGTATTCTCGGTGACCGCCACCGCACCCTGCATGATCCCGCCCAGGGCGTGGATGCGCGCTTCCGGCCCGTAGTAGCGCATCACCAGATCCGGGTTGCGGTCTTCCCAGATTTCGCGCGTTATGCGCAGGATGTAGTCGACAATCTCCTCGGAACTCGAATAGTCGGTCATAGGGCTCATGTTCCGTGCGGGGCGCCGCCGCTGTTGTGTGCAGGTGTTTTCGGCTGCGGCTAGTATATGGGCCGCGCTCAATTCGGGGAGGCGGAATGCCGGCAGCCAGTCAGGTCACATGGGAACAGATGCGGGCGCGACTGGTCCGTTACGGGGAATTGGTCCCTTGCCGCACCGCGTTTATCGACACCCGCACTCCGGGCAGCGAGTCGAAGGAGAATTTCACCATTATCGGCCCGGGCGTCGCCGAGAACCCGGACCAGCACGTGCACATTCGCGAGCCGCACGGCTTCAACATCGGCGCCGCGCGCCAGCCGCCCGGATGCGTGAACTCCCAGCACAGCCACGAGACCGCCGAAGTCTTCTGGATCCATTCGGGCCGCTGGCGCTTCATGACCGGCGAACACGGCGAACACGGCGAGGTCGTCCTTGAGCGCGGCGACACCATCTCCATTCCGATTCACGTGTTCCGCGGATTCGAGAACGTGGGCGGCGGCGAAGGATTCATATTCGCCGCGTTGGGCGGCGACGATCCGGGTCGCGTCACCTGGGCCCCGTACGTGTTCGATGACGCGCGCAGGTACGGCCTGGTGCTGCTGGAAAGCGGCCGGTTGATCGACACCGAGGCCGGCGAGGCCGTCCCCGACGACGAACCCGTCATGCCCGCGACGACCGCCGGCCAGGTTGCCGAACTGACGCGCCTGGACAGCGCCGCCCTGCAATCATGCGTGGCGCGCTATCGCGCTGCCAACGGCGCCGCCGATTCAATCCTGACCCGAAACGCGTCCGGTGGCAGCGTCAGCGAGCAACCCATCATCGGCCAATCCAATCTACAAGAGGGCGTCCAGCAAGCCCCTCTCTCCTGGCAGCACGGCTTCCACCTGCGCCGCCTCAGGTTCGCTCCGGGTGCCCGTTTGCCGGCGCATTCCCGCGCCGAAGAGGAAGTCTGGACGATCCACGAAGGCCACCTCCGGATCACCTGGGGCTACGAATCCCTGGACCTCGCCCCCGGCGACGTACTCACCGTCCCCACCGGACTCGAACGCACAATCCAAAACCCCGGCGCTGACCCCGCAGAGGCCTTCGTCGTCCGAGGCGGTGATTCCCCTGCCCCCCCGCAGTGGTCGCCCAGCAATAAGCGCTGAATACTCGCGTTACCTGAGCGCGGCTTGCCGTTTGTACGCCATGCGTATGGCGTATTCCAGTTTCTGTGGCTTGACTTTGTACTTTGCAAAAGCCCGGATGTTGTCATGTCGCATGTGGAGTTGCCCCTCGCCAATGTTGCCGCGATGTTGCCGTGGAGAGTAGTAGGGATTTGTGGCGACTTCGTTCGAGGAAAGAACCCAATACCGAATGATGTCGCGCCAGACCGCCACCCACACAAAGACATCGCAAAATTCGGTCTTCAGCTGCTGAAAGTTCATCAAGAATTCCTTATTCGAGTCCGAAGCAAGCGCTTTTTTATAGAGAGGTGCTTTCCGCAGTCTTTTATCAACCGCGCGCGATGCCTTGACCTCAATACGAATGCCGTCAAGATAAAGGTCATATTGTCCCGAGTAGTCCGGATCGGATTCTCGGGACGGTTTCTGCAGTTCCGGGACGAGCCTTTTAAGACGATTTTCCGCCCACTTCCCTCCGAAATTCTGGGAGCTTAGCTCGAAAATATGAAGGTATCGATTCCTGGCGACGTAACTTTCTCTCAGATCGTGATAGCCGTCCAGCGTAAGAACATCCATTGCGAGTAGCGTGGAAATGAGGTACTCGTATTCATTAAACGGATATCTGGACTTGAGGGAGGCAAGCCTTCTCCGAATCTCATCCTGTTCGGGCAATTTTGCAATTAGTGAATCGAGTTCTTTCCTTAGATGTTCCATGGCCCTAAAGCAATGACTCTTGAACGGTTTCCTGTGGCACGCGTGCTTCGTCGCGTCTTGTGCCGGCCAAATCGGTTTCAAACGGATGTCCGTTTTGCCATCCCTTGCGTCCGGTAGCGCGAAAGTGCTCAAGCCGCCTTATGGTGATCTCAGCGTAGATTGGGTCTATATCAATTGTGAAACACTTTCTGTTTTGCATCTCAGATGCCAGCAATGTCGTGCCCGAGTGTGAAAAAAAGTCGATCACCAAGTCCCCCGGAAGGGAACTGGCCCGAATGATTCGATCAATGCACTTGAGCGGCTTTTGCGCATAGCAGCCGGAGATGTTCTCCTCCATCCGATAGAAGACCTGCTGGATATCGACCCACACGTTCCCTGCCCGGATCGTGTTCGACCGGCTCCTTTCCAAGTTTTCCGACATCTTGCCATTGACCCGCTTGTAGTAGCCACGCAAAATCTTGGGGATATCCGTGTATTCCGCGTCGACATTGAAAGCTGGCTTGCCCTTGGTGTAGTAGAGCAATTCCTGACGAACAGCCATCCAGTTTTTCTGCGTGCCGTAGCCGCGCTGGTTGCGCATGGTGATGAAACTCCGGGTCTGGAACGGGTGATCGCGCATCATCAACAGGAAGTCTGGCAGCGGTTGGAATCCGTTGTTCTGATCCGCGCCCATCCAGACATAGAGCGAAGCGTCGTTCGCCAAGCTTGAATATGTGTGGGACACCCATTTACAGCACCAAGCAACGAACTCCGCGATGGTGCGCCGTTCCAGAGCGGCGGTGTTATAAGGCGGATCATGAATGGCGAGTTGAGCCCGCTCGTCATCCATGATCTTCGCTATGGATTGCGGATCCGTGGCGTCCAGGCACCCGACGCGATGCCCGCTAGCCCTGTCAATCCAAACTTCGCCAGGCTGCAGTCGGCAATGCGGCAGGAGTTCTCCGCGCACCTCAGCGGATGCATCAAGTCTTGGAAGCGGATTGTTCCTCATGTAGCTTCCGCTCGGGTATCTCTAGGATGACTCAGATCTGCATAGGTGAGTATATGCGGATGACCCGCTCACCGCCATTATGAAATTGTCCGCTTGACTGGCCGCTGTAGAATCCAGCGGGTACGCAGATAACGCTCATTTAATGGCTGCGCGAGGGTAATGCATGGACACAAAGTATCTGGAAGAAGTTCGACAGGGTCTTGAACGCGACGACAGCGAAGGGCGAAGAATTGGTCAGGTGTGGAAACGCCTCAACGATGAACGCACACCGGCAGAGATTGCAGATGAACTGGGCGGGCAACCCAACTGGGTTTATTCATACAAGCGTTACATAAGCGCAATTCTAGGGGATGAATTGCCCTCCGCCCCTACCCCAGCTCGTCAGTGCGGAAGAGCTCTACGGGGATTCTCAAGGAGACACGAGGATATCCTGTCAGTCGATACGCGTTCGCGGATGCAGGATCGCGCAAATGAGTGCGACCGAATCGCAGGAGATCCGCAAAGGCAGGCCGCTGAAGAACAAGAACTCCGGGAGAAAACGAGAGATGCCGAGAGATCCCGGACGAGTGGCATCTACGTGTATACACTGCCGCATTATCTCAAGCATCCTGTGGAACCCTCCGAGGATGACGATATTGATGACAGAACGTGTTTGAAAGTAGGCATGTCTGATACCGATGTCCATAATCGAGTCGCCGCTCAAGCAAGGGCGACCGCAGTTCCAGAGGACCCCATTTTGTTAAGGATATATGGGCCGCGAGACAGCGTGGAAGTGGAATTGAGGCCGGTAGAAGACAAGATACATGACCACCTTATTGCAGCTGGCCACAAACGCAGTAGGCAAGCAGGCGGAAGAAGGGAATGGTTCGTGACAAGTCTGAGATTTCTCGACTCGACTGCGGATCTCATTGACCTCGATATAGCTTACGATTACGAGAGTCAGAATCTGGACATTTAGCGCCTGCAGTTGGGGGAATCGTAAATCAGGCCGCGCTTCTTCGAGGGCTTGAATCCCTCGGTCTTGGGTGGCGGCGCAGCATTCCGGCGAGGTAGCGGCCGGTGTGAGAGCGCTTGACCCGCGCCACATCTTCCGGCGGACCCGCCGCCAGTAAATCGCCGCCCGCTTCTCCGCCCTCCGGCCCGAGGTCGATGATCCAGTCGGCGGTCTTGATGACGTCCAGATTGTGCTCGATCACCACGACGGTATTGCCGCCGTCGCGCAGCCTGTGCAGCACGGTCAGGAGCTGCGCAACGTCGTGGAAATGCAATCCGGTCGTGGGCTCGTCGAGCACGTAGAGGGTGCGCCCGGTCGAGCGCTTGGCCAGTTCGCGGGACAGTTTCACGCGCTGCGCTTCGCCGCCGGACAGGGTCGTGGCGCTCTGGCCCAGCCGGATGTAGCCCAGTCCCACGTCCAGCAGGGTCGAGAGCTTCTGCGCCACCTTGGGCACGTTGGCGAACACGTCGGCCGCCTGTTCCACGCTGAGTTCCAGCACTTCATGAATGTTCAGTCCGCGGTAGCGGATCTCCAGCGCCTCGCGTCCGTAACGCCGCCCTTCACAAACGTCGCAGGGCACGTAGACGTCCGGGAGGAAGTGCATTTCCACCTTGATCAGCCCGCCGCCCTGGCAGGCCTCGCAGCGTCCGCCCTTGACGTTAAAGCTGAAACGGCCGGGCTTGTAGCCGCGCGCCCGCGCCTCGGGCGTCAGCGCGAACAGTTCGCGGATCGGCGTGAACACGCCGGTGTAGGTTGCAGGGTTGGAGCGTGGCGTCCGCCCGATCGGGTCCTGGCTGATCTCGATGACCCGGTCCAGCCGTTCGGTTCCGCGCATCGACTTGAACCTGGCTCCGGGACAGGGTTTTCGTTCGATCGCCGCGGTGACGCCGGGCAACAGCGTTTCGTTTACCAGCGAGGACTTGCCGGAACCGGAGACGCCCGTAACGCAGGTCATCAGGCCCAGCGGCAGCGTCACGTCCAGCTCCCTCAGGTTGTTCGCGCAGGCGCCCTCGATTCTGAGTTCGCGGCCGGATTGGGGCGGTTGGCGCAAGGAAGGAACGGGAATACTGCGTACGCCGCTCAGGTATTGCCCGGTCAGCGACGCCGTTTCCCGCTTGATCGCGTCGGGCGGGCCTTCCGCGACGACCTGACCTCCGTGATCGCCGGCCCCCGGCCCCAGATCGACGACGTGATCGGCGCTGCAGATGGCCTCCTCGTCGTGTTCGACCATCAGGACCGTGTTGCCGAGATCGCGCAGCCTCCCCAGCGTGGCCAGCAGGCGCTTGTTGTCGCGCTGGTGCAGGCCGATGCTCGGTTCGTCCAGCACGTACATCACGCCCACCAGTCCGGAGCCGATCTGACTCGCCAGCCGTATGCGCTGCGCTTCGCCGCCGGAAAGGGTCTCGGCGCGGCGGTCCAGGTTGAGGTAGCCAAGGCCCACATCGGCCATGAAACGCAATCGCTCCGCCAGTTCCCGAACGATGCGCTTGGCGATTTCCTGCCGCCAGCCCTTCAGGCGCAAGGTAGTGAAGAACTTGAGCGCCGCCTCGACGCTCATCGCGCTCAGCTCGGCGATCGAGCGCTTCGACACCAGCACGTTGCGGGCCGCCTCGTTCAACCGCGCCCCGCCGCAATCCGGGCAGGGCGTGGAACCGAGATAGCGTGACAGTTCCTCGCGCACGCGCGCCGATTCCGTCTCCCGGTAGCGCCGCTCCATGTTGGGAAGGACGCCCTCGAATGGCCGCGTGCGGGTGAAGCGGCGGCCGGTCTGGAAGCGGAAGGTGAACTTGATCCGGGTCCGCCCGCTGCCGTAGAGCACGATCTGGCGGATCCTGGCGGGAAGCGATTCGAAAGGCATCTCCGGATCAAACCCGTAGTGCCGCGCCAGGCTTTCCAGGATGGAGTAGTACCAGGAGTTGCGGCGATCCCAGTTGCGCACGGCGCCGCCGGCAAGGCTGAGGTGGGGACGCACGACCCTTTCCGGATCGAAGAACCGCTTGGAGCCCAGGCCCGCGCAGGACTCGCAAGCGCCGGCGGGGTTGTTGAACGAAAAGAGCCTGGGCTCCATTTCCGGAATGGCGAAATCGCACATCGGGCAGGCGAAGCGGCTCGAAAAGAGAACATCCGCCCGGTCGCTCTCATCGATGAAGCCGACCAGGGCGATGCCGCCCGTGAGCGTGAGCGCGGTCTCGAAGGACTCGGCCAGCCGCTGACGCAATTCCTCGCGCACCCGCAACCGGTCCACGACCACTTCGATCGTGTGGTTGCGCCTGAGATCGAGTTCCGGCGGATCGTCCATTTCGCACACGGCGCCGTCCACGCGGGCGCGAACGAATCCGCGCGCCACGAGGTCGGCAAACAGCTTGCGGTGTTCTCCCTTGCGGTTGCGCACCACCGGCGCCATCAGGTTGATGGCCGTGCCTTCGGGGAGCCTGAGCACTTCGTCGACCATTTCGCTGATGGTCTGTGCGGCCAACTCACGCTTGTGGACCGGACAGCGCGGCACGCCGGCGCGCGCGAACAAAAGGCGCATGTAGTCGTAGATCTCGGTGACCGTCGCCACGGTGGAGCGCGGGTTGTGGGAGGCCGAGCGCTGCTCAATGGCGATTGCCGGCGAAAGTCCCTCGATGTGGTCCACGTCCGGCTTGCTCATGACGCTCAGGAACTGCCGGGCATAGGCCGACAGGGATTCCACGTAGCGCCGCTGACCCTCCGCGTAGATGGTGTCGAACGCCAGCGAGGACTTGCCGGACCCGGAAAGGCCGGTAATCACGATCAATCGATCGCGCGGCAGCGACAGGTCGATCCCCTTGAGGTTATGGGTGCGCGCCGAACGGATGCGGATGTCACTCATGGCAGCCCACACCCAGCTTCTGAGCAGCGAGCCGGGCGCAAAAATCTCACTTTCATGATGGCATCATCAAACTGACGACATTATTCAGCACCGTAGGCTGAAAATAGGTCGGCCTTCTGATCGACTTCGGCAACTTCCTGCCCAGCCCTCCAACCGGTCCTGAAATTCAATTCCTGCACGAGCTTAAATGTGTTGATGCAATTCAACCCGAACTGTTCGCAGACATCAGGCAGCCGACGGTTGCCGCGTTGCGCGGACGGTCTGGAGACTTCCGTGCTAACGACCGTCGCATGGGGCTCGAAGGCTAACGCGTAGGCGACGATGAAAGGATCGTTGCCGATCTTCTCGAGCTCATCTTCCGTCAGGTCGGGGGCGTATCCCTGCGATACAACATCCCGCACAAGCCCCGGGTCCGCTTCGTCCTTCAGAACCAGCGCATCCCTGTGTCCCTTGAGCCAATCGACCAGAACGCCCTTGCCCGCAACGACCTCGTTGTACATTTCCGTTGGAGTCAAAATTACCCCGCGTTCCGATTGGTGGATGAGCCAATCCCAGAACTCCGGCACCCGCTTGAGCGGATAGTAGTCTCGGTCGGCGTCGATGAGTACGTTCGAATCTAGTAAATACGCCACGGCAGCAAGTCTAGGCCGACGCCTGCATTCCGAGGATCCGACCGACCTGGGTCGGCTTCACACCGAGGGCCAAGGCGGCCTTCGTCGTTGGCAAAGTTCCCTCGCCCAGACCGCGTGCGACCAATTTCAATAGTGCGTTGCCGATCCGGTGACGCTTCACCACATAGGGATTCGGCCCACCTTCGCCCGTGCTGCGTTGTTGCCGCCGCTCGTTCCATTGCCGACGGAAGATCTCTATGAGCCGGCGATAGGTCGGGCCGTTGATCTTTCCCGACCGGTGCAGACGATAGGCAATGAGCGATCGACTGACCTTCCATTCGTTCGCTAGCCGCCCAAGCACTGTAGCAAGTTCGTCATTTTCCAGCGCCGATACGTCGAGTGCTTCGATGGCAGTGGAGGGCAGCAGATACTCGCTCGCTATGTCGTTGCAGAAGTGTTCCGTTTCCGATTCCGCATCGGCGCCGCTGATCCCCGTATGGCCCAAAAGAAGATGAACTACCTCGTGTAGCAAAGTAAACGACCATGCGGGGCGAGCGTCGTTGCTGTTAATTACGACGAATGGCGCCAGCGAGTCGGCCAACACGAATCCTCGGAATGCGACCGTCTCAAGGGCAGTGTGGTGGCTGCCGAGATCGCCTTGCAGCAGAACGTAGGCCCCGGCACTCTCCACCGCGTTACGCAATTCGTCGAACTCCCGGCGCGGAACGTCCGTGCCCGGCTCTCCACCGACAACCTGTCGAAGCGCCTCCAATGCCCGCGGGCGTCCGTCCTTCATGGTGACCGTTCCAATAAACCGCGCTTCTTCCGCGTCGTCGTCCTCAAGCTGGCTGCGCACGATCCCTTGGCGGGCTATCACGTCCCGGACCAGCGCCTGCACCAGAGCGTCCTGCTCTGCGGAGCGCGCGCCCGTCAGTGTTCTGAAGTCCGTGCCGACTTGGCTCGCACGTGGCGGCTCTTCGAGATAGAGGGCGATCAGGGGTCTGCGGTAGCCCTTGGCCATTCTTGCCAGCATCGAACGAGTGGGTTTATCGGTGCCTGTCTCCAATGCCGTAATTCGGTCGGCGGGTTCCATCCCACGCGCGGGGCCCAGCTGAATCTTCTTGGCGGCCTTTTCCCGTGTAAGGCCAGCGGTCTCCCTCGCCCAGGCCAGGACCCTTGGATTTACTTGTGGCATACGGCCTCGACCTCCGCCCCGCCCTTGATTTCCTCCACAAGCGACCCTGTGTTTCGGGAATGTATTCTGCGGGAAACGTTCATGCCGAACTGTGAAATAAGCCCCAAACTTAAGTTTGCGACTTTATCACCGACGAACTCCTTCTGGAGCGTTGCTTGCACGTTTGCTGCGGGTTGATGCGCAGCGGTGCGCGCATTTTTTCGTAGAGGGCGAAGAGGCGTTCGACGCGCTCGCGTTCTGACGTGAAGCCGCCTCGCCGGTAGAGCCGGTCCACGGCGCGGTCGAGCGCCCGGTGAGCCTTGCGCAGGATCGGCGGCATGAGGTCGGGATCGTAGAGGTTGGCCAAGGTCGCGTCCGGATGCGCAGAGCGGGCATCAAGCACAGCTTGCGCCAGCGGCTCCAGTTTCGATACGTCCAAATCTCCGCTGGCGAAGCCCGTCGGCGTCGGGAAGGTGTTGTAAACGAGGCCGATGGAATAGCGGTACCGGCTCTCCAATCGTCCGCCGACAAGGCGCAGCCAAGCCATGTGCATCGCCGAGGTCAGCAGGGCGAAATCGGCGAGCGTGGCATGCTCCACGACACGGACGAGGTTACTGGGAATCACCGGCGGTTCCAGCCAGCCGATGGGCGCGTATTCGCGGCGCTCAGAGCTTACTTCTGGAATCACCAGAAAAGGTGAGGTTGGAATGGTCGGAACCTCATATTGGGTTGGGAATTCGGCAAGCGCGCGTGTTGCCGCTTTGCGGCTCGCCGACCGCATTTTCTTAACGGCTGCAACGCGTGCTCTCGTCATTGGCAGTTTGGCAAGCTCATTGGGCTGGATATTGGTCAAGTGCAGGATGTAGCGGTCTTTTCCCTGCAGAAATTCTCGTGAGCCAACAAATGGTCGAAAGTACGCAGACGCGCCGGGTTCTGCCGCAATGAACTCAGATTTTTCTGCGCGAGAGAAAAGATAGTGCTGGCCTACGACTGGTTTGGTCCCCATCCGGGACCTCGTAAGCCCATTTATTGGCTGATTCTCTTCTTGCACCGTCAGGTGCGGGTCCGACAGCCTGCCCGCATCGAATAAGTACGGCGAGAGCGCCGCATGGCGGCTTTCCTCCGGCTCTCCATTGATGTTCGAATAGCTGAACAATCGTTTTTCTGCCCGCTGGGAATCGCGCCGGTCAAGGCCCAGAATAATGACATGCACATGCGCCTTGCCGCGCGCGTCCGAGCCCCAGGCGAAGGTGCGGTGCGCGAAGGCGATCTCCAGTTTGCAGCGCTCGAACAGGAGGGGCCAGAGTTGTGCAGCCTGCTCGCCCTGCGCAATTGAGTTGGTCGCGACGAAGCCTATCGGGGCATGGCCGCCCCGCACATACTCACCAGCCCTAATGAACCAAGCGGTCACATAGTCTAACGACCCTGCTCGTTTCCCCGCCGGATCCAAGAGGTGCCGCATCTGTTTTCGCTGATTGGATATCTGATAGCTTTGACCTACAAAGGGCGGATTGCCGAAGACGAAGGAGCATTCACTGGGCGGCAGCAACTCGGACCAGTCCGTTTCCAGCGCGTCGCCGTGGACGATGTTCGGCGAGCTATCAAGCGGAATGCGCGCATAGGTCTGGCCGAACACCAGACTCAGCCGGGTGTTCATGATGTGATCCATCATCCACAGCGCGGTCTCCGCGATGCGGGCCGGGAACTCGCCAAGTTCGATGCCGTAGAACTGATCCACGTCGATGCGGGAAAGCTGGTCGGACGGGAGATTGGAGCCGCCCGTGAGTCGACTCAGGCGTTGGAGAGTCCTCGCGTGGATTTCCTGTAGGACCTCATTCTCCAGTTCGCGCAACTCCCGGTAGGCGATGATCAGGAAGTTGCCGCAGCCGCAGGCCGGGTCGAGGAACTTGAGTCTTGAGAGTTTCTCGTGAAAGCGCTCAAGGTCCGCCTGGCGGCGCGTGTCCTTGCGCGCCTTAAGGCGCTCGAACTCGGCGCGAAGGTCGTCCATGAACAGCGGCTCGATTACCTTGAGGATGTTCTTCTCGGTGGTGTAGTGCGCGCCCTGGGCGCGGCGCTCGGCCGGATCCATCACCGACTGGAACAGCGCGCCGAAGATGGCGGGCGATATGTTCGACCAGTTGAACCTGCAGGCTTCCAGCAACTTCTCGCGCATGAACGAATCGAAAGCGGGAATGCGCAGCGCGCCGTCGAACAGGGAACCGTTCACATACGGAAAGCGCAGCAGGTCCTCATCGCGGGTCGCGTGGCGGTCCTCTTCCGGCGTATCCAGAACCTGAAACAGCTCGATCAACCGCGCGCCCGTATCCGATCCGTCCTTGCCGGTACGCTCGTCAATGAAGTCCAGAAAAATGTCGCGCTCGAAGATGCCCGTGTCATCGGCGAACAGGCAGAACACGACCCGCACCAGGAACTGCTCCAGATCGTGCCCCCGGTAGCCGGACTCGTAAAGCGCATCGCGCAGCCGGCCCACCAGCTCGGCCGCCTTGATATTGACGGGGTCCTGATCGCGGAATTCACGCCGCCGCAAACCGAGCATGAACGCGAACGCTTCGACGTTCGCGGGCAGTTCCGCCAGCGTGAAGGGGACGACTTCCCGCTCGCTCAGATCATGCAGTTCGAATGTCTGAAAGTCGCTGACCAAGATGTAGCGGGGACGCTCGTCTTCCGGCAACGCATCGAAATACTCGCCGGCCTGCCCATACGCCTTCTTCAGATCGCGCCCGGCGCTCTTCTGTTCTACGATGAGCTCGCCCGGCCAGAAGAGATCGATGAAGCCGGAACGGTTGTCGAGCTTGGCGACGTGTTCCTCGTAGCGCGCCACCGAACGCCGCCGTATGCCGAACACATGGAAGAAGTCATTATAGAAACTCTGCGTCTCGCCCTTCTCGTATGCCGCGTCCCGCCATTCCTCCGCAAACGCAGCCGCGCGCACACGGTCCACGAAAGGCGCATCAGCCGGAATCCACCGTTCCGCGTACTTCAAACGCGGATGCCGCCCAGGGCCTGATCGAAAGTCTTCACTTCATGCACCCCGCGCCTGCGGCAGCACGCGATATGGCACAAATCGCGTGCCGTCAAGGTGGGTAGCTGCTCATGCAGTTGCCGCGCCAGGGTTACGTCCTCGAATTCCAGCGGCCATACTTCCGTTCGTGTCCTTGCGATCAGCGACAGGGCTGCGTCCAGCGTCTTTGTTCGCCCGGCCGCAAGGTAGGCATGCAGCAATTCCTGCACGACTTCCGCCGACATGCAAAGACGCGACTCGTCACGCAAGGCGTCGGTGAAGAACCGCTGCGCGTGTTCTCGAAGCGGGTGGGGCTTTCCCACCGCATACATGAACACATTGGTGTCCACGAAAATCATGTTTCGGCGGCGCCGCGCCTGCGGGATTGCTCGATCACGCGCAGATGTTGTTCCCAGTCCGGTTCGGTTCGGGGGCCTTCGAGCTCATCGCATTCACGAAAGAAGTCGCGCATTTCCGCCGCCGAGCGAAAGGGGTGGGCCTGTTGCTTGTCTCCAAGCCGCTGGTGCGCCGCCGCCCTGAGCCAGGCGCTCAAGGTAATGCCCTCCGCGCGCGCCTGATGCACGAAGCGGTCCCGGTCTTCATCGCGTACAAGCAATTGAATTCGAGCCATGACGTTATTGCTCATAAGAGTTGCAGATGTGTATGAATGTTACACATTTTTCCCGGTGCGTCAATATACACAAACGGTCAGCAATACCCTCGCAGCCGCGTCACCATCGCGCGGGCCGTCGCCATCCACAGGTCAAGCTTCGCATGGAGCGCCGCGCCGGCCGCCTTGGACCCGGTTCCCGGGCCGCTCGCCCGGCGACCTGTACAAGCAGCGGTACACTCCGTCAAGTATCAGAGTGACTTCGTGCAGATGAGGAGACGGACTGCTTGCGTTGGCTGAGATCGAAGCGGCCGCGGATCGTGAGGATCCACCATGACGTCTACACAAGTGGCGCCAAGAGGTTGCCGCTTGGCCTGCGTCTGCAAATGATGCTGGCCAGGCGGCGGGTACCGTCGGAACTGGCCGAGCTGGTTCAGGTCCGGGTTCTGCCGTCTATTTACACGCGGGCGGACGCCGGCGAAATTGACGGAATCGTGATGGACGGTGACGGCGGCGCCGTGGGCCAGTTCGTTCCGACCGGATTCGAGACTTATGCCTGGCTTCCCAATCCGGCCTGGAAATGGGCAGCACCGGGAGCCGACGGTGCGATCGACAACTTTGCTGACGACCGTGAGGGCGGCCTTTGGGCAAGACCGGTCAAATGGATCGACGTGGCAAAAGCAAGTGGTTTGGACATGCACAAGGAAACGCGCTGGTCCGACATTGCCGGGCCGACGATTGAGTACGGCAACCGGGCAGTATCTCCCGAGCAGGCGTGGACGTGGGGACCTCGAGAAGGGACCTTGGAACCGTTCGTGGCCGAGTCCCTGTTCAACCTGCTGTCGCGCTGGACGCAGCCCGGTGATCGGTGTTTGAGCGGCAAGTGGGAGGGTGCAGTTGGTCGAGAATGGCGCACTGACGTAAAGCTCGCCACGCCGCACTGGGACTATTTCATCTGGGCATGCAAATTCGGCGACCTGGGCGAGTGGCTGGCGCGTCCGGACTCGTTCGAGCGGAGCGAGGGCGTCCCGCATGTCCTATGGCCCGCCTCCCGGGAATGGTTTCTCGCGAACCTGTACAGCTACCACTCAAACTACCTGGCCGGCTCGCGCGAGCTGATCGAGGCCGTTATGAACAGTTCGCTGGAAGCCTATGAGGTCGAATTGCCAGACCGGTCTCGGCCTGCAGGCGACTAACGACGGGCGCGACCGGGTAACTTGCCACACGTCCGACGCCACGAGCCAACAGCGTCCCACGGCGTCGTGCTTATGCGCGCAACGGCTCTATGTCCGCGCGATGCCACCGCAGGCATCAGCGGCGCCAGCGGTTGACGGTTTTCCATATTCTCGGTATGGTTTCCCATATGAAGACCACGCTGAACATTGACGATGGTGTCATGAAAAGGCTCCGTGAAGAAGCAGCCCGCCGGGGCGCAACCATGTCCGCACTGGTGGAAGCTGGCCTTCGGCGGATATTGGGTGAAAGCGCGGAATCGGGGGAAGAAGGCAGGATTTTGCCGAAGCTGCCCTCCTGGTCCAGCGGCGGCGCTCGGGTTGACGTTGCAAGCCGCGATGAACTCCATGCCGCCATGGAAGATGTCTGATTGCGCGTTGTTGACACCAATGTGCTGCTTTACGCGGCAGACAAGGATTCCGAATTTCACGTCCCTTGCCGGCGTCTTCTTGAGAGTCTGCGCGCGGATCCGGTACCAAGCTACCTGAGCTGGAGCATATGCTACGAGTTTCTGCGCGTAAGCACCCATCCGCGCGTGTTTCGATCGCCCTGGAATCTGAATTTTGCATGGTCCTTCATCAGTTCGATACTGGCAGCCCCCGGCTTCGCCCTGTTGACCGAAACGAATCGGCATCAGGCGGTTCTGGGGCAAACGATGGCCGAACTGCCGGGCCTGCGGGGCAATATCCTTCACGATGTCCACACCGCCGTAATCATGCGGGAAAACGGGATCAACCGGATTTACACGCGCGATACGGACTTCGCGAGGTTTCCGTTCCTCACGATCATCGACCCGCTCACCTGAACCGTCCGGTCTGGACTGCCTGGCCGCCTTCGATACTGCGCTGTGCTGATCGGCGATGGACGCTCTCCGGCAGCCACGAAAGACCCCTGCGGCGAATCGCATCGGGAAGCGCGAGTTTTGCGCCGTGCGTGCTTTTCGGTCGAAACGCGCCGCGATTCGCGTCGGGGGCGGCGGGGGAAGTGATGGCACAATAGTCTGGAATACCTTTCCTTGAGGAAGGAGCGCTTGGGAGAGTGAAAAATGCGCGGTGTAAACAAGGTAATACTGGTCGGCAACCTGGGGCACGATGTGGAAGTCCGCCAGATGACGAACGGAAACCCGGTGGCGAACATTCGGATCGCCACAAACGAGCGATGGACCCGGCGGGACACCGGCCAGGTCCAGGAGCATACGGAGTGGCATAACGTGGTGCTTTTCGGCCGCCGGGCCGAACTGGCGCAGCAGTACCTGCAGAAGGGTTCGCGGATCTACGTCGAGGGGCGCTTGCGCACGCGGTCCTGGCAGGACCGCGAGGGACAGGAACGGCGCAGCACCGAAGTGGTGGCCGATGACATGCAGTTCCTCGACAGGCGCGGCGGCGACGGCGACTACGACCAGCGGCGCGCCTCGCAGCCGTCCGGCAACGCCCAGCGAAGCAACCCCGGAGGCACGGACTCGGGCGTCATGGACGACGAGGTCCCCTTCTGAAGCCTCCTCCCTTTGGGACTCGGCACACCGTGAGCCCTTTCTTGACCCCCTTCTTCCGGGAGTGTTGGAGGCAGGGATGCCGGAACCAAGCTCCATGGATGGATTTATGCGTCTCCCGGAAGAAGGGGGTCAAGAAAGGGCGTGACCGATGAGTGGCAAACTCTTCATACGCACCTTCGGGTGCCAGATGAACGAATACGACTCGGCGCGGATGGCGGACGTGCTGCGCGAGAGCCGCGGGTACACCCTCACCGACAAACCCGAGGAAGCCGACCTCGTATTGATCAACACCTGCTCGGTCCGCGAGAAACCCCAGGAAAAACTGTTCTCCGAACTCGGCCGCTACAAGGCCCTCAAACGCAGGCGGCCGGAAATGAAGATCGGCGTGGGCGGGTGCGTCGCAAGCCAGGAAGGTGAGGCCATCGGCAAGCGCGCGCCCTACGTGGACATCATATTCGGCCCGCAAACGCTGCACCGGCTTCCCGGCCTGCTTCGTCAGTCGGCCGCCGCTTCCGGACCGGTAGTGGACATCGCGTTCCCCGCCGAAGAAAAATTCGAAGAATTGCCGGCGCCGAAGACCGCCTCGCCCGTGGCCCATCTGTCGATCATGGAGGGCTGCAGCAAGTACTGCTCGTTTTGCGTCGTTCCGTACACGCGCGGCGAGGAAATCTCCAGACCGGTGGCGGACGTGCTGGCCGAGGCAATCCAACTGGAGCGCCAGGGCGTGCGCGAGATCAACCTGCTCGGCCAGAACGTCAACGGCTATCGCGGAGTTGCGCCGTCGGGCGGACTTGAGGACCTCGCCGGGCTGATCCGCTACGTGTCGAAACTGAAGAGTATCGGCAGGATCCGCTTCACGACCTCGCACCCCATGGAATTCGACGGCCGGCTCATCGACGCCTACGCGCGCTTCGATAAGCTGCCTTCCTACTTGCATCTGCCGGTGCAGAGCGGCTCGGACAGCGTGCTGGCCCGCATGAAACGGGGCTACACGGCGGACGAGTATCGCGACAAGATCGCCCGCCTGCGGCGCGCCCGGCCCGGCATCAGCGTGGCTTCCGACTTTATCGTGGGTTTTCCCGGTGAGACCGAAGAGGAATTCGCCGACACGCTGAATCTGGTCGAGGACATCGGTTTCGACCAGTCCTTCAGCTTCATGTACAGCCCCCGTCCGGGCACGCCCGCCGAACGGATGGAAGAGCAGGTGCCGCAGGACATCAAGCTCAAGCGGCTTCAGCGGCTGCAGGCATTGATCACCGGCGGGGCGCGGCGGATTTCCGCGCAAATGGTCAACACGTCACAGCGGATTCTCGTCGAGCGCCCGGCGCGCCGGGGCGAAGGCCTGCTGGCGGGTCGCACGGGCAACAATCGCTGGGTAAACTTTGACGGACCGCCCGCGCTGATCGGGCGGTTTGTTGACGTTGTGATTACCGAAGCATTGCCGAATTCACTGCGCGGCCGGCTGCTGCCGGAATCCCTTGCGGCCTGAGGTTTTCCCGCGCCCTGAATAGCCAGGCCCATACCAGGGAGGTCGTCCTCCGACCCGCGAACAACGGCGCGTTGGCCAACCTGTGCGGGGAATTCGACAAGCACCTGCGCCAGATCGAGCAGGGCCTGGGCGTGCGGATTTCAAGCAGGGGCAACCGGTTTCGCGTGCGAGGTTCGAAGGAAGCCATCAGCGCGGGCGCCATGGCGCTGACCGAGCTGTATCGCATGGCCGCGGAGGAATCGCTGGATGCAGCCCGCATCCAGGCTTGCCTGACGGAATGCGCCGAAGGCGCCGGCCGCGATCCGGCGGCCAACGGCGGCGGTCCCGACGGCGATGCGCATGGCGGCCGCGACGGCGCCGAAGATGTGCAGCCGGTGGTGATCACACCCCGGATCCGCGTGCGCCCTCGCGGCGCCAACCAGCGCCGCTACGTCAAGGAGATCCGTTCGCGCGACCTGACCTTCGGTATCGGTCCCGCCGGGACCGGAAAGACCTGGCTGGCGGTGGCTTGCGCGCTTGAAGCGCACAGCGCCGGACATGTGCAGCGCATCGTTCTGGTGCGCCCGGCCGTGGAGGCCGGCGAGCGGCTGGGTTTCCTGCCAGGCGACCTGGCCAGCAAGGTCGATCCCTACCTGCGGCCGGTTTACGACGCGCTCTACGCGATGCTGGGGCCGGAACGGGTTGCCCGCTGGCTGGAACGCGGCGTGATCGAGGTGGCGCCACTGGCCTATATGCGCGGCAGATCGCTCAACAGCAGCTTTGTCATACTGGACGAAGGCCAGAACACCACGCCGGAGCAGATGAAGATGTTCCTGACCCGGTTCGGCGCTGATTCCCGGGCCGTCGTTACGGGGGACATCACGCAGGTAGACCTGCCCTCCGATCGCGAGAGCGGCATGCGCCACGCGCTCAGGATACTCAAGTCCGTCCCGGGTATTGCGACCGTCTATTTCACCGCGCGCGACGTGGTCCGTCACGCGCTGGTGAAGAAGATTCTTGAAGCCTACGGTTCGACGGAGAAGTCATGATTCAGGTTGCCATTCAGGATGTCTCGGACCTTGTGGCGGAAGCGGAGCTGTCCGGCGCGGGGATAAGGGAACTGGTGCGGAGCAGCCTGGCGCGCTTCACGCGCGAGGGCGCGGTGACGGTGCGGCTGGTCGAAGAAGCCGAGAGCCGCGAGCTGAACAGGAGGTGGCGGGGCGTCGACCGGCCCACCAACGTGCTGGCCTTTCCGTCTGACCCGGAACTGGGAGAAATCGGCGATATCGTGATCTGCATGCCGCTGGTACGTTCGGAATCCGGCGGCCGCGCCTGCACGCCGGGCGCACACCTGGCCCACCTCGTCGTGCATGGATGTCTGCACCTGGCGGGGCTTGACCACCATGATCCGGAGCAGACCCGGGCGATGGAGTCGCTCGAATCGGAACTGCTGACGCAAGCCGGCTGGCCGGACCCCTGGGCGGGGGAGCGCGCGTGAGCGGCGCCCGCGAATTCCTGGGGCGGCTTGCGGGACGCAGGCGGCTCACCCGCGGGCGTCTTCTGGAACTGCTGGCGGAGCTGGTCAACGTGAAGGAAATCACGCCGGGCGAGAAGGCGATGATAGAAGGCGTCCTGGAGGTTTCCCAACGCGAAGTGCACGAAGTGATGGTGCAGCGTTCCAGCATGGTGATCCTGCGCCTGGACGACAGCCGCGAGCGGCTCCTGTCCACGATCATCGGTTCCGGCCACTCGCGCTTCCCGGTCATCGGCGAGAACCGCGACGAAGTCGTCGGGAGTTTGCTGGCCAAGGACGTGCTGCGGGTCCTTACGGAATCGCCGGAAGATACGCTGGAAATCAAGCCCCTGCTCAGGCCCGTCACGCTGATTCCCGAAACCAAGCGTTTGGACGCCCTGCTGGACGAGTTTCTTCGCGGCCGCAATCATCTCGCCGTGGTCGTGGACGAGTACGGCGGGACCGCCGGGCTCCTGACGATTGAAGATGTCCTGGAGCAGATCGTGGGCGAAATCGGCGACGAACACGATCCCGAGCAGGCGCCGGAGCTGGTGCGGCAGGACGACGGCAGTTTCCTGGTCAGCGCCAAGATGCGCATCGAGGATTTCGACGAAGAGATCGGTTCGGATCTGGATACCGGCGAATTCGACACGGTGGGCGGGCTGGTCCTTCATCGCCTGGGCCGGCTGCCCAAGCGGGGCGACTCCGTGGAAGCGGAAGGCTGGTGCTTCGAGGTCATCTCGGCCGATCGGCGCCGAGTGAAACGGCTCCGCGTCAGCCGGGCCTGAACCGAAAGGGGGCGGCGCGCCCCTGGGGGCGAGAGCATGACCCTCGCGGCATCCCGCCCTTCCACCCGAGGTTTTTAGAGGACGGAACGTCCTCGTTTCCCGGGTGGAAGGGCGGGATGCCGCGAGGGACGTGCCCTCCTAGAGGGTGTTCAGGTAGGCGATCAGGGCCCGGCGGAGTTCTTCCCCGGGAAGACCCACAAAGCTCATGCTCGTGCCGGGCACCATTTCCGCCGGCCGCTGCAGCCAAAGGTCCAGGTTTTCTTCGCTCCAGACAAAATCCTGGGCCCGCAAGGCGTCGGAATAGACTGAACCCTCCGCGCTGGCCACCGGCCGATTGACGATTCCCGCAAGGTGCGGACCGATCTTGTCGCCGGGATCCGCCTCCGTGGCGTGGCATGCCTGACAGAGAATGTAAAGCCGCTTACCCTGCGCGAGCAGTCGGGGGTCGTGAGTTTCGTCGGCTGCGGCGTCCTGTCGCGCCTGGACATCCTGATCGGCCAGCGACAGGGCGGCGGTTCCGCAGAGCAGGGCCGCGCACAAAGCGCCCGCCGCGATCGGCCCCATGTTTCCAGGAATCTTCATGCGCGCTGAAGGATTTCGAATGCCGCCCGCTCGCCGCTTTCCAGAGCCGCCTCCATCCCGAAGTCCATGCGCCGGGTGTGTTCTCCCGCGAAGTGCAGGCGGTGGTGCGGCACGATCATTTCCCTGGCGAACCGGGAGATCTGGCCCGGACGGAACAGGTGGCGGCACCCCTGGATCAGCGGGTTCTTGCGCCACCCGTACAGGTCCACGAAGCGCATCTTCCCCTTGGTCGAGGGTCGGATGCGGGCGATTTCCGATTCGATCAGGGCAAGCGCCTGGTCGTCGGGCAACTGGTCGATCCGCGCCGAGGAAGGGCCGGTGAAAATTACCGAAAACCGGTGGGTGTCCTCTCCCGGAAGCTTGTCCAGCACCACCAGCGTCTGAATGGTTTCGTCCGTGAAGAACGACGGTTCCAGCCCATCGTCTTCCCAGTACGGTTTCTCTATGACCCCCCAGGCGCGCGTCGTGCCGCGGTAGCCCAGTGTCAGCACGGCCTCGGCCTGGCGGCCGGCGAATTCGGGCGAAATCGAAATATTGCGCAAGGTCGTGAACGGCATGGCGGACACCACGAAATCGGCGCTGTAGCGGCTGCCGTCCAGGCAGCGGATTTCCGCGTCCGACCCGGACATATCGATTTCCGCGACCACCTTGCCCAGCCGGACCCGGTCGCCCAGCGCGGCGGCCATCGCTTCGGGCAGTCTCGAAGTACCGCCCTCGATCGTCCGCACCGGGAAGGTTTCCTCCCCTTCCTCCCGCGTGGCCGCCAGCCCGAACGGCGTGTCCGCGGCCTGGGTCTGCGTCCTGCCGAAATTCGCGTCGAACAGGGTCCGGGTTCGCTCCTGCATCATTCCGAGACTGGAAGTCATTCGCAGATCCATGGGGACCCCGGCCAGCCGCAGGGCCGCGTCCGACACGCCGTTGTTCATGAACAACTCGCGCATCGAGATGTCGTAACCGGCGAATTCCGGCGACAGCCAGTCGTCCAGATTCTTCAGCGGATTCAGCCGCGACAACAGGCCCATGCCAACCATGAGCGGTGGCAGTTCGCGTTCGCTGTCGGCCATCCTGTTGACCGGGGAATCGGCCCACTCCCCGGACCTCACCCATGTTCCGTCCACGTAGTTGGACATCGGCATGAGGCTGCGGATGTCCGGGAGGAGATTGACGTCAAGCCGGGAGCACAGGTCGATGGCCCGCGCATACGAACGGCCCACCTCGCTGGCGCCGTATTCCGGGCGCGTCTCCACGCCGTCGGCCGTATGGGCGCGTCCGCCGACGCGGTCCGACCCCTCCAGCAGGATCACGTCGATTCCGAAATCCGAAAGCAGAAGCGCGCAGTTGAGTCCGGACAGGCCGCCCCCGATCACGAGGGCCGTGGTCTTTTCGGCGGCGAAGCCGGCCGCGGGCTTCAGCAGCGGGTAGGAAAGAGACAGGGCGGAAAGAGAGAGCGCTCCCTTGAGAACTTGTCTTCTTCTTACACTCATTTCCGCTCCTCCAATGGCGTGAACGTCGACCGCCCTCCCTTGCGGATTCTAACTGTTGGTGTTGTGTCACGCCCGTAGAGTCGCATCAGCGCGTCCCCCATGGTTCAAGGCAAGGCGCGTCCCGCCGGGAATGGTGTGTCCATTGCCCAGGGGCGCAACGCGGCCATGGGCCATGGGGGACGCGCCCTTCGGGAGCGAGCGGGACGCGCCACTGCGGCGTTGCAGCCCTGGGCAATACGGGCAGTATTCCCTGCGGTCTGCGCCTTGCATTGGCCCGCCCCGCTCACTCTGATGCGACTCTACGGGCGTGACACAACACCACGGGAAGCGCGATGCCCAGCAGCAGGCAGAGGACGACCACGGGCCACTCGCCGTAGCGCACGTAGGGCGTCGTGCCCGTCAGCCGCGCTACGCTGACGTCCAGAAAGCCGGCTTCGTACTTCGGCAGCCGGTCGATGATGCGGCCGCCGGGATCCACCGCCGCGGTAATGCCGGTGCCGGTCACGCGCAGCAGGTAGCGGCCGGTTTCCATCGCGCGCACGCGCGCCATGTCCAGATGCTGCTCGAGGGCGATGGTGTCGCCGAACCAGCCGTCGTTGCTGACGTTGATGAGGACTTCCGCGGCCGGCGCCCATCTTCGCTGCTCCGAACCGAAGGCCGCCTCGTAGCAGATGCTCACGCCGCAAACCGCTTCCCCCGCCATGATCGGCGCCTGTCCGGCCGGTCCCGGCACGAGGTCGCTGGCGGGAAGGTTCATGCTCAGCAGCCAGTCCCTTATCGCATCGGGCACGGGAAAGAACTCCCCGAAAGGCACCAGGCGGTGCTTGTGATAGGTGCCCTGGCCGTTGCCCAGCACGATCAGGGAATTGAATCGGCCGGCATCCGTTTCGGTGAGGATGCCGAGCGCCAAAGCGATCCGCCGGGCGCGCAGCAGGCGGTCCATTTCGTCAAGATAGTCGCGGACGAAATCCTGCGTCTGCGGGACCGCCACCTCGGGCCAGATGATCAGCGCCGGCCCCGGAGAGCCGCCCGCCATGGGTTGTCCGAAGCTCAGCAGTTCGTAGCGGGTAAGGGTCGGCAGGAACTCCTCTTCCAGCCATTTTCGCTCCTGGGGAATGCCGCCCTGCACGAGCCTTGCGTGCAGTTCGCCCCGCGACGGGCCATCCTGCGCCGGCAGCGAAATCTGCCCGAGCCCCGCGGCGCCGCCAAGCAGCAGGAGCAGGCCCACTGCCCGGGTCACCGGACTTGGTGCGCCGCGCCAGACGAACAGGCATGCGCCGGCCAGCAACGCCGTCGTCAGCCCCACCAGGTACATACCGCCCAGGGGCGCCAGCACTGTCGGAATCCGGCCGGCGAATACGGGGGCGGTGAGGTATCCGGCGCTCAGCCACGGAAATCCGGTGAAAACCCAGCCCCTGAGCCACTCGGTCAACACCAGGACGCAGGGCAGCACGACAAGCAGAGCCATCCAGGGCTTTTTCGGCTGCGTGCGCGCCGCCCAATATCCGCCCAGGGCGTACCAGCAGCCCATCACGGCCGCGAGCAGGACCACCAGCGCAATGGCCAGCGCCACCGGGCCCCCGCTGACGATGCGCACGCTGTGATAGATCCAGTAGCAGCCGGCGGCGAAGGCGCAAAGCCCGAAGGCGAAGCTTCCGGCCGCGGCCGCCCTCGGGCTCCTGGCGGCCCGCTCGCCCGACCACAGCGACAGGAGCAGGGTCAGTCCGGCCATGCCGATGAACCACCGGACCAGCGTCCACTCCGGGTAGAAGCAGAACGCCGCGGCCCACAACAGTCCGGCCAACGCACCTGTGGGAATCGTCCTGCTCATCGCCGGCAGCGTGCTATGCTCGAAGCGCAAAGCGGGATATCTTCCCGGGAAGATGGGGGCATTGGCACATGTTGAAGAAAATCTGCGGCTTGTATCTCTTTGCGGTTGCCGTACTGGTGGCCGTCCACACGGTTGTCGAGCCGTTGTACCACGCATCGGGACCCGGCCAGCCCTACAGTCCATTCTGGACCATAGTGAACCCGTTGACCGCGCTGGCCATTGTATTGGGCGCGGTCTTCAGCTACGCGCGCAAGGCGGGCGCGGGAGGCGAGGTGGTCACGCGTGAGTTCCTGGTGGCCAACACGCTGTTTTACGGATTCCTGTTTGTGGGAATCATGTTCTTCTGGAACTGGTTCAATCTGATGAGCCCCGCCTTTACCGCCATAGGAGACGACACGGTTTCCCTGGTTTGGATCGTGGTTGACGCCGGCGTGCCGCTGCTGGCGGGCGCCACCGGAGTTCACCTGCTGCGGAGCGACGCCGAAGGCGGATAGCCGTGCGCGCCCTTGCGAGCGCAGCGGCAATTGCACTGCTGCTTGCTGCATACGCTCCTTCAGGTCATGCGCTCGAATGGAGCGACAGCGAACTGCACCTGCAGTATGGCCAGCTCGACGTTCCTTCGTTCGCCGGCGGCGGCAAGGCGAAACATCTGATCACCACCGGGCAGCACGCGCACGGCTGGAAATACGGCGACAACTTCGTTTTCCTGGACATGCTGGATTCGCGGGAGTCCGGCTTCCAGGATTTCGACTTTTATGGCGAGTGGTACTCCAATTTCAGCCTGTCGAAGATTGCCGGCAGGAAAATCGGCGGCGGGCTGATCGCGGACATCGGGCTGGTTCTCGGAATCAACTGGGCCGATGACGCCAACGTCGTCAAGTACCTTCCGGGAATCCGCCTTTCGCTGGACCTGAAAGGATTCGCGTTCGCCAACCTGGACATTACCGGGTACATCGACGACAGCAAAGGCGTCGCATCGGGCGGAGCGCCGAGAGAAAGCGATTCGTTCATGGTGGACCTGAGTTTCGCGCGTCCTTTCACGCTGGGCCGGCAGAATTTCAGCCTGGAGGGCCACATCGAATACATTGGCAGCCGGAAGAACCGGTTTGGCGATAAAGTCGACGGCTGGCTGCTTGCGCAGCCTCAACTACGGTGGAGGGTCACTGAACGATTATGGATGGGAATCGAATACCAACACTGGATGAACAAGCTCGGCGACGGGGCTACCGACGAGAATACCGTGCAGGCCCTGCTGGTATGGCAGTTCTAGCCGTAACGGCGGTAATACTGCTGGGGCTGGCAGGTCTTCCGGCGCAGGCCGCGGGGTCTGAAGCGCCGCGGGTCTTTCAGGACTGCGACGTGTGTCCCGTGATGGTCGAAGTGCCGCCGGGGGAGTTCGTCATGGGCGCGGAGGGCGGCGAGGAAGGCCGTCCGGACGGTCCGCCGCACGAGGTCAGCATCACCAGAGCCTTCGCCATCGGGCGGTTTGAGGTCACCAATCGGGAATTCGCCGCATTCGTGGCCGACACCGGCTATGAGACCGAACCGCCTTGCGCGGTGCGGGTCGGCGACGAATGGCTGCTGCATCCCGAGGCGCTCTGGACCGATCTCAAGACCGGCCAGGCGTCGGAGCCCGACCACCCGGTGGCCTGCGTCAACTGGCTGGATGCGCGCGCTTATGTCGCGTGGCTGGCGGACACGAGCGGCCAGCCGTACCGGCTGCCCAGCGAGGCGGAATGGGAATACGCGGCGCGCGGCGGCGCGAGCGGCGATTTTCCCTGGGGATCGGAACCGGATGAGGCTTGCGGCCAGGCCAATGTGTATGACTCGAGCGCGCAAGCCATGCACGGATACAGTTGGCAGCCCGCGCTTTGCGATGACGGTTTTCCGATGCTGGCACCGGTCGGCCGCCTGCAGCCGAATGGATTCGGCCTGCATGACGTGGCGGGCAATCTATGGGAGTGGGTGGAGGACTGTTACGAAGCGCCGTATCCCGCCGGCATTCCCACGGACGGCAGCTCGTACGGCCCGCCACCGGGCCAGTGCGATCGGCGCAGCGTCCGCGGCGGGAGCTGGACTTCGAGGATCAGCCGCCAGCGGCTTGCGTTCCGGGGCCGCGATCCCGAAGACCTGCGCTACTCGATCTTCGGCTTCCGCGTCGCCCGCTCACTCGACTGAAGGCGGATGGAGTCGTTAGTCGGGCGCGCTAGAATTCGCGGCATGAACAGATATGCACCAGCAATGGCCGTGCTGATCGGCCTCACGTTCGCGGCAGCGTCGGCTGCCGGCGAGGATACAAAGCCCGAGACATTCCGGGATTGCGAGCAGTGTCCGGAGATGGTCGTGGTTCCGGGCGGCAGCTTTGTCATGGGAAGCGAGGAAGCCGTTAGCGAGCGCCCGATGGGACCGCCGCACGAAGTGACTATTGCCAGGCCGTTCGCGCTGGGCAAGTACGAAATCACCAACCGGCAGTACCAGGAGTTTGTGGACGCTACCGGCCACGAGATGACGAAGGGTTGCCGCGGCAACATCGACCAGGAGTGGAAAAACGACCCCGAAGCGCACTGGACCGACTTGCGGCTGGGACAGGAGTCCGACCCCGAGCATCCCGTGGCTTGCGTGAGCTGGCTGGACGCCCGTGCGTTCCTTGACTGGCTGTCCGGGATCAGCGGCCAGGACTATCGTCTGCCCAGCGAAGCGGAGTGGGAGTATGCGGCGCGCGCCGGCGCCGGTGACTGGTATCACTGGGGAGAAGATCCCGACGAGGGCTGCAAGCACGCCAACATGTATGACACGAGCGCGCACGCCGTGCACGATTTCATCTGGCCTTGGATCGACTGCGACGACGGTCATTCGACCCTGGCGCCGGTCGGCAGTTTCCAGCCGAACCCGTTCGGTCTGCATGACATGACCGGCAATCTCTGGGAATGGGTAGAGGATTGCTACGAGGTCCTTTATCCGGAAGACACGCCGACCGACGGTTCGGCCTACGGGCCGCCGCCGGGGCAGTGCGAGAACCGCAGCGTGCGGGGCGGCAGCTGGCTCACCAACCCCGACTGGCAGCGCACCACATTCCGCGGCCGCGATCCCGAAGAGGTGCGTTACAGCTTCTTCGGCTTCCGCGTCGCCCGCTCCCTGCCCGAATAGCGCGTTGCCGCTTCTGTTCGTTTTACTCGGCCTGACCGTCGGGACGGCGGTCGCGGACGGCGATCCGACGGCGGCTTTTCGCGATTGCGATGGGTGCCCGGAAATGATTGTGGTGCCCGGCGGTGAGTTCGTCATGGGAGCGCACGGCGGCGAGCCCGGCCGCCCGGAGGGACCGCCGCGCGAAGTGCGCGTGGAGCGCGATTTTGCGTTGGGCAAGTACGAAATAACGAACGCAGAGTTCGGGGCCTTTGTGGCCGCGACGGGATACGAAGTGGAGAAAGGCTGTCGCGGGAAATTCGACGGCGAGTGGCAGAACCACCCGGAGCCGCACTGGGCCGATCTGATGCTCGGGCAGGGCCATCAGCCGGATCACCCCGTGGCCTGCGTCAGTTGGCTGGATGCGCGCGCTTACGTGGACTGGCTTGCGGAGATGAGCGGCCAACCGTATCGCCTGCCCACCGAAGCGGAATGGGAATACGCGGCGCGTGCCGGCGCCGTGGGCAGTTTCACCTGGGGAGAGGACCCCGAGGCGGCATGCGCCTATGCGAACGTGTATGACGCAAGCGCGGATCCCGTGCATGATTTCGGCTGGCAGGCGGCGGAATGCGACGACGGCTACCCGACGCTCGCGCCGGTCGGCCGGTTTCGTCCGAACGCCTTTGGCCTATACGACGTGGCCGGTAACGTCTGGGAGTGGGTGGAAGACTGTTACGTTGAACCCTACACGGCGGAGTTGCCGACCGACGGTTCAGCGCTTGAGGTCCCGCCGGGCCAGTGCGAGCGGCGCGGCGTGCGCGGCGGCGGCTGGATCACGCGCCCGGACCGCCAGCGCCTTACCTTTCGGGGCCGCGACCCGGAGGATATCCACTACACCTTCTTCGGCCTGCGCGTCGCCCGCTCCCTGCCGGATTAGCCGCGGAAAAGGAAATCGTCTGGACTTAATCAGGCAGCTTCGGAGTAGCCGAGGACGGCTTTCGTCTCGAGGAATTCCTCCAGGCCCTCGGGGCCGGATTCGCGGCCGTTGCCGGACTGCTTGTAACCCCCGAACGGAGCGCTGAAGTCACCCGACTGGCCGTTGATACAGACCTGGCCCGCGCGCAGTTGCGCTGCGACACTCCTCGCCTGTTCGAGGTCGCCGCCCCACACGTACGCGGCGAGGCCGTATTCGGTGTCGTTGGCAATCGCAATCGCCTCGTCCAGGTTCTCGTAGGGAATTACAGACAGTACCGGCCCGAAAATCTCTTCGCGAGCGATCGTCATTTCATTGCTCACGTTGCCGAACACGGTCGGCTTGACGAAGTAGCCCGTTTCCAGGCCCTCGGGCTTGCCCGGACCGCCGGTGGCTAACGTAGCGCCTTCCTCGATGCCCTTCCGGATGAGACCCTGCACTTTGTTGAACTGGACTTCGCTCACCAGCGGCCCCATCGTTGTTTCCTCGGACGCGGGGTCGCCGATTCGAGCCCGCGAGGCGGAGGCTACCGACAGTTCCACGGCCTTGTCGTGGAGGTCGGCCGGGACGATCAGGCGAGTGGGCGCGTTGCACGACTGTCCGGTGTTCATGCAGACGCTGCGCATGCCGTTGATTACGCCCTGTTCCAGCGAGGCTTCGTCCAGGATGAGATTGGGCGATTTGCCGCCCAGTTCCTGGCTGACGCGCTTTACCGTGCCGGCAGCCGTGGCGGCGACCGCGATACCCCCGCGGGTGGAACCGGTAAACGACACCATGTCGATGTCGGGATGTGCGGCGATGGCCTGACCGACCCCTGGCCCGTCGCCGTTCACGAGGTTGAAGACCCCGGCGGGCACGCCCGCAGCTTCGATGACTTCGGCGAACACCACGCCGCTGAAGGGCGCGATCTCGCTCGGCTTCAGCACCATGGTGCAGCCGGCTGCCAGCGCCGGCAGAACTTTGAGCGTGATCTGGTTGACCGGCCAGTTCCAGGGGGTGATGAATCCGCAAACCCCGATCGGCTCCCGGCGAATCAGCGTGCCGCCGCGCTGCTGCTCGAACTCGAAGCTCTCCAGCAAACGGTGCGCCGTTTTCGCGATGACCACGCCCATGGCGGCCTGCGCCTTGGTGGAAAGGCCCTTGGGCGCGCCCATTTCCACCGTAATCGCCGCGGCCATGTCGTTGTAACGCGCCTTGTAGGCGGCGATGAACGCGTCGATCAGCTCCAGACGCTCCTGCTTCGAGGTTCGGGAAAATGCGGCGAACGCCGTTCGGGCTGCCGCCACGGCGCGATCCACGTCCGCTGCGCCGCCCAGCGATATCACGCCGGCGGGTTCTTCCGTGGCCGGATTGATCACATCCAGTTCCTGTGGTTCGACCGGTTCGACCCACTCGCCGCCGATGAAAAACTTGCGGTACTCGTATTCGGCCATTGCTGCCGCTCTCCTTCGTTGATGGGGACAGGTTGGCGAGGATACACCCTCCCGGTGTCGGGTGACACGACACCGGATGGCGCGTGCTATCCTGCCGCGCGACGCTCTGTTTCGAGGCGCTGACACAAATGCAAACCATGCTAGGCCGATTGACCCGCGTCGAGGGGACGGTTCCCCTTTCCCTGCGCGCGGGCTGGGGCGTCGGCGCCCTGGGAGTGGCGCTGCTGTTCAACACCTACTCCGCCATCATCCTCTTTTACCTGACAAGGGTGGCCGGGGTCGCGGTCATCACGGCCGGGGTGCTGATGATGATCGCCAAGGCCTACGACCTGGTCACCGACCTGCCCATGGGCATCATCAGCGACCGCACCAGGAGCCGATTCGGCCGCCGCCGGCCCTGGCTGCTGGTGGGCGCCTTCGTGTGCGGCGGGGCATTCGTGATGCTGTTCAGCACTCCCGCCGAGTGGGCGGACTTCGAAAAGGCGGCGTATGTGCTGGCCGGTCTTCTGGTCTTCAATACCGGATACACGCTCTTCAACGTGCCGCACATCGCCATGCCCGCGGAAATGTCCAACAGCTACGACGAGCGCACGGCCATCATGTCGTTCCGCGCCGTGGCCATCATGATTGGGACCTTCACCGTGATCGGAGTCGGGCCTACGCTGGCCGCGCAGTTCGGAGGCGGCAACGAAGGCTACGAACTGGTGGGCTGGCTGTTCGGCGTCCTGGCGCTGGTGGCGATGATTGCCTGTTTCTTCGGAACGGCCGGGGCGCGCGCGACCGAGCACGTACAGCCCCGCGAGAGCCCATGGGGGCAGATCCGCACGGCCGCTTCCAACGTGCACTTCCTGAAACTGGCGGTCTTCAAGCTGCTGACCCTGCTCGCCACCGGCGTGGCGGCGGGGAGCGTCCTGTTCTTTATCGTGGACATTCTGGGCCATTCCCAGGACGTCATGCTCTGGTACGCGCTCGGCGGCAATCTCATCATGCCGCTGCTGGCCGCGCCGCTGTTCTGGGTGCCCTTCTCGCGCAAGGTGGGCAAGCACCGCGCCCTGATGGTTGCCACCTTCGGCTTCATGGTGGGGGCGCTCTGGTGGTGGTTCGTACCGCCCGGCGAACCCGTCTGGCTGCTGTTCCTGAGGGCCCTGATCCTGTCCTTTTTCGGCATGGGCAAGCTGCTGCTCGGTATGTCGCTGTTGCCTGACGTGCAGGAATACGATTACCTGAAAACGGGCCTGCGGCGCGAGGGCGTCTTTGCCGGCGCGTACAACATGGTGGAGAAGGCCGCCTTCATGGGCGCTCCCATGCTTATCAGCTTCATTCTCTGGCTGCTGGGTTACCAGTCGACCGTCGACACGGAAGCCATTCAGCAGGACCCCAGCGCGCTCACCGGAATCCGCATATCCATTGCCGTGGTTCCGGCCGTCTGCAATCTGATTGCCGGCATCATCCTGTTGCGCTGGACACTGACCCGGGAATATCTGGAGGAGCTACGCGCCAAGCGCGAATCCGCGTAGCTGGGAGGGCATGCCCCTCGCGGCGTCTCGCCTTCGCGGAGGGCGGGATGCCCTCTCTCCCAGGCTAAGCGGCCTGCTCGCTCTTTGCTGCGTCCGCGGATTTCGCGGGCACCAGCGGGATGGGGTCGATCACCCAGCCCTTTTTCACGCGGCGGCCCGGGCTGGGGATGGCGAAAGCGGTATGCCGGTCGGCCTTGCGGACCTTTTCCGTGTCGATGAGCCAGCCGCGCGCTTCCCATTCCGCGAGCCATTGGCGGTAGCGGCCTACCGCGTAGTCCGAGGGCATGAGCATGTCTTTGGCGCTGGTTCGCGGCGCCAGCTTCGGATGCAGGAGAAGAAGGATGTCACGGTCCTGGAACGCGACGTACTCATTGCGCTTCATGATGGTTTCGTCATGCGCTTCGTCCTGCATGAAGTTGCGCATCGTGACCATGTACAAGCCCGTAAGAACCTCGTCGATGGGTACGCGGTACAGGTACTGATAGATCTTCATGACCGGCGAGGGATTGATATGCGTCCACACGGAAGCGGGCCCGTGATGGCCCGTGCCCACGGTAATGGTGCTGTTCTCGGTCACTTTTGAGGACTCGCGCATTCTTCGTTCCGGCAGGGGCGGCGCGTACACCTCATTGTAGAAACCCGTGCCCCAGTCCGTTTCCCGAATGTCCAGATCGCTGACCCTGTAGTTCTCGTCCTCCCCCTTCATGCCGTGGGTGTCGTGGACGAATTCGTTGTGCGCCGGGTCGATGCCGTTTTCCACCGCGCGCCTGTATTCGACTTCCCATTCGAAATACTGAAGCGTGGGCTGCCAGCCTTCCTGTCCCCACTCCGGGATTTCAAGTATCGGCGGCCGTTCGGAATCGTCGAGGTCCCCCAGGAAACAGAAAACCAGGCCGTAGCGTTCCGTGACGGGGTAGGAATCCACCCGCGCCCGCCCGGGCGGCCTGGCCTTCATGCCGATGGAGGGCACGCGCACGCACTGCCCGTCGCCGTTGAACCGCCAGCCGTGGTACGGACATTGCACGCAACTGTCTTCCACGACGCCATCGCCAAGCGAACCGCCACGGTGGCAGCAGGTATTGCTCAGGCAATGGGCCTGTCCGTCCTCGTCGCGCCACAACACGAAGTCCTGACCCAGCATGCGTTTCTTGAGCGGCTTGTCCTCCAGTTTCCGGGACTCGACCGCGGGATACCAGAAATTGATGAACATGGGGTCAGGCGGCCTGGTCGGTCTCCACCGCCCGCGCGGGGGTTGCCGGCATCAGCGGGATCGGGTCGATCACCCAGCCCTTCTTCTTGCGTCGTTCCGGGCTCGGTATGGCGAACGCCGTATGGCGTTCCTGCTCGCGAACCTTGTCCAGATCGATGCGCCAGCCGCGCGCTTCCCATGCCTTGAGCCATTCCCGGTAGCGCCCGATCGGATAGTCCGAGGGGGTAAACAGTTCCTTGGTATTGACCCGCGGCGTGATCCTCGGATGCAGATTCAGGAGGATGTCCCGGTCCTGAGTCGCCACGTACTGGTTCCGCTCCATCATGGTTTCGTCGTAGATGTCTTCCAGCATGAAATTGCGCATGTTTATCAGGATAATCCATGTGTTGTCCTCGTCGATCGGACATTCGAAGAGGTACTGGTAGATATGCATGACCGGAGTGGGATTGATGTTGGTCCACTTGGACGCTGGTCCGTGATGGCCGGCACCCACGTTGATGGTATGAGCCTTGTTCCGCCCGGATGCCTCGTGCATCTTCTTTTCGGCCAGGGGCGGCGCGAAGACCTCGTTGAAGAATCCCGTGCCCCAGTCGGTCTCGCGAATGTCCAGCTCCCGGACACGATAGTTTTCGTCCAGACCCTTCATGCCATGGGTGGGATGCACGAACTCGTTATGCGCCGGGTCGAGGCCGTTCTCGATTGAGCGCTTGTAGTCGATGTTCCATTCGAATGACTGGATAGTGGACGACCAGCCTTCTTGTCCCCATTCGGGAATTTCAAGGATCGGCGGGCGCTCCGACGCATTCAGGTCGCCGAGGAAACAGAACACCAGCCCGTAACGTTCGGTGACGGGGTAGGAATCCACTCGCGCCCGCCCGGGCGGCCTGGCCTTCATGCCGATGGAGGGAACGCGAACGCACTGGCCCTCGCCGTTGAACCGCCAGCCGTGATAGGGGCATTGCACGCAGCTGTCGGCCACCAGGCCGTCGCCCAGGGAGCCGCCGCGGTGGCAGCAGGTATTGCTCAGGCAATGCGCCCGGCCTTCGTCGTCGCGCCACAACACGAAGTCCTGGCCCAGCATGCGTCGCTTGAGCGGCTTGTCCTCCAGTTTCCCGGACTCGACCGCGGGATACCAGAAGTTGATGAACATGGGTCAGGCGGCCTGGTCGGTCTCTACGGCCCGCGCCGGCGTCGCCGGCATCAGCGGGATGGGATCGATCACCCAGCCTTTCTTCCGGCGCCGTTCCGGGCTTGGTATGGCGAACGCCGTATGGCGTTCCTGCTCGCGAACCTTGTCCAGATCGATGCGCCAGCCGCGCGCTTCCCATTCCTTCAGCCATTCCCGGTAGCGCCCGATGGGGTAGTCCGAGGGAGTGAACAATTCCTTGGTATTAACCCGCGGCGTGATCTTCGGGTGGAGTTCGTACAGCACGTCCCGGTCCTGGGTCGCCACGTACTGGTTCCGCTCCATCATGGTCTCGTCATAGATGTCTTCCAGCATGAAGTTGCGCATGTTGACCAGGAACAGCCGCGTGTTGTCCTCGTCGACCGGCGCTTCGTAGAGGTACTGGTAGATGTGCATGACCGGAGTGGGATTGATGAAGGTCCACACGGAGGCCGGTCCGTGGTGGCCGGTGCCCGCTCTTATGATGCGGTTCTTGGTCTCCCCGGAAGCCTCGCGCATTTTCTTTTCGGCCAGGGGCGGCGCGAAGACCTCGTTGAAGAACCCCGTGCCCCAGTCGGTCTCGCGCATGTCCAGCTTGCGGACCTTGTAGTTCTCGTCCATGCCCTTCATGCCATGGGTGGGGTGCACGAACTCGTTATGGGCCGGGTCGATGCCGTTTTCGATTGATCGCTTGTAGTTGAAGTTCCATTCGAATGACTGGATGGTGGACGACCAGCCTTCCTGGCCCCACTCCTTGATCTCGAGCAGCGGCGGCCGTTCCGATTCGTCGAGGTCGCCGAGGAAGCAGAAAACCAGGCCGTAGCGTTCCATGACCGGATAGGAGTCCACCCGCGCCCGCCCGGGCGGCTTGGCCTTCATGCCGATGGACGGCACGCGCACGCATTGCCCGTCGCCGTTGAATCGCCAGCCGTGGTACGGACATTGCACGCAACTGTCTTCCACCACTCCGTCGCCAAGCGAACCGCCACGGTGGCAGCAGGTATTGCTGAGGCAATGGGCCTGGCCTTCCTCGTCGCGCCACAGCACGAAATCCTGACCCAGCATGCGTTGCTTGAGCGGCTTGTCCTTTAGTTTCTCCGACTCGACCGCCGGATACCAGAAGTTGATGAACATGACTGTGCTCCTGGATTACAGGGCACCTAGTTTATACCGGAACCCCCCAGGCGTCGTAGTGAAACAGGCCCAGCGACTCCTCGTTCTGATTGTTGCCTTCGGCGAAGCGGTCGGTATCGGGCGCGAAGAAACGATGGATGATCCTGGCCGAGTTCTCCATGACCATCGTGGTTCGCGCCACGCGGGCGGATTCATAGCGCAGAAACGCCTCGGACAGGTTGTCGGCTTTTTCCATGCATCGCGCCAGGACGATTCCGTCCTCGATCGCCATTACGGCGCCCTGCCCCATGAAGGGCAGGGTGGGATGCGCGGCGTCTCCCAGCAGCGACACGCGCCCCACGCTCCAGGACTCCAGCGGCCGCCGCGAGAACAGGCCCCACTTGTAGCAGAGTTCCGGCGGGGTGGAGCCGATGATCGCACGCACCAGTTCATGAAATTCCGAGAACTCGTCCAGCACTTCCTTCACGGTCGATCGTTGCGACCAGCTCTCCACCTGCCAATCGTCCCGTTCCACGAAAGCGACGTAGTTCACGGTTTCGCCTCCGCGGATCAGGTAACGCACGAACAGATGCCCCGGTCCTATGTATATACCCGAGGGGGGGTCCACCGCTTCGTCCGGCACCTTGGCCGCGGGCGCCAGCCCACGCCAGGCGACGTAACGGGTGAATTTCGGCGACTCCTGTACGTGCATTTGCGAGCGCACCGGCGATTTCACCCCGTCGCAGCCGACCAGGGCGCGCCCGGAGGCGCTGTTGCCGTTGGAGAAGAACGCCGTTACGCCCTTCGCGTCCTGCGTGAATCGCTCGAACTCGTGGCCGAGGCAAATGCCATCCGGATCGTTTGCCCGCACCGCGTCGGCGAGCATCCGGTGCAGGTCCGCCCTGTGAATCTGGTAATAGGGCGCACCATACTGCTCGCGCGTCAAATCTCCGCGATCGATGCGAACCAGAACGCGTCCCGTCTGATAATGATGCACGGCCTGGTATGACGGAGGGTCCGCCAGTTCCGCCAGTTCGCTTTCCAGGCCCAGGCCGATCAGCGCCTTCGAGCCGTTGGGACTCAGAGTAAGCCCTGCTCCTACCTCGGCCAGTTCCGGCGCCTGCTCGTACACCTTCACGGCAATGCCCGCCCGCTGCATGGCCAGCGCACAGGTAAGGCCACCCATTCCGGCGCCGATCAACATGACGGGCTGGTCACTCATTCGCCGGAATTGTATGCTCGTGTTGATGCGTTTCGGCGAACATCAGGCGTTTTCCTGGGGGATACAATGCGTGCCCTGATGTTCTGCGGGAATTACCTATGCGCAACGCCACAATCGCTGCCGGCCTTTTGGCCTCGTTCGTACTGATGTCCGCCGCGCAGGCGCAGACAGTGCTGATTACCGGTTCCAACAGCGGAATCGGACTGGAATTCGCCAAGCAGTACGCGGACCGGGGATGGACCGTGATCGCCACCCACCGCCGCGCCACGACGCCCGACACCCTGGCGGCGCTTGAGGGGCAGTACCCCGATGTTCGCGCGGAAAAACTGGACGTGACCGACCACGCCAGTATCGACGCGCTGGCGGCAAAGCTGGACGGCATGCCGATCGATGTGCTCATTAACAATGCCGGCATCACCGGCGACTTCACCAAGCCGAGGCCGCAGACCCTCGGCACGCTGGACTATGACATGGCGGTACATTTCTTCCGCACCAACGCCCTGGGCGCGCTCAAGGTCAGCGAGGCTTTCATGGACAACGTGGAGGCCAGCGATCAGAAGAAAATAGTGGCCATCAGTTCGCTGGCCGGCTCCTTTGAAGGCGAGTCCGGCGGAAAAGGGGGAATCTACTGGTATCGCTCGAGCAAGGCCGCGCTCAACATGATGATGGTAGGAGTCGCCGCCGATTCGAAGCGCAAGGGCATTACCGCGACCCTTCTCTCTCCGGGCACCGTGAAAGTGGAAAAGATAGCGGAAATGGTCGAACGGGCGGGAATCAAGGGCTTTATCGAGCCGTCCGAGAGTATCGCCGGCATGATCGAGGTAATCGAGAACCTGACGCCGGACGATTCCGGCGCATTCATCCGCTACACAGGCGAGCGCCAGCCTTTCTAGCTCCCTAGAGGAAGGTCACGCCGCCGTCCACCATCAGGGTCTGGCCGGTGGTCATCCCGCTCAAGTCGCTGGCCAGCCACAGAACGGCGCCCACCACGTCTGAGCTGTCCAGCGGCCTTCGGATCGCCTGCTGCGAGGTGGTCGCGCCGATGGCCTTGTCGTACTTGTCGCCGAAGAAATCCGCAGACGCCTGCGTGGACACGATGTTCGGCGCGACTGCATTGACGCGCACGTTGTAGCGCCCCATTTCCCGCGCCAGGCCGCGCGTCAGCCCGATCACCGCGGCCTTGGAAGTGGTGTAGTGAATGACATTGGCCATCCCGTAGGTCGCGGCAAGCGAGGCGATGTTGATGATGGACCCGCCGTCGCCAGATCTCATGTACTGCGCTGCCGCCCGGCTGGCCAGCCACACGCCCTTCACGTTCACCGCCATGGTCGCGTCCCAAAGCTCTTCCTCGACCTCGTCGAATCGCGTGAGTTCCAGGTTGCCCCACCAGCCGGCGTTGTTCACCAGCACGTCGATCCGGCCATAGGCTTCGGCGGTGCGGGCGGCCATCGCCTCAAGGTCGGAAAGCGAGGTCACGTCCACCTTCGCGGTCAGGACCTCCGCGCCCTGTTCGCGCGCCAGCGCTTCGCTCTCGTCGCAATCCTTGAGGTCGCAAAGCATCAGGCGTGCGCCCAGGCGGGCGAATTCCACCGCGTAGGCCTGTCCAAGCCCGCCGGCGGCTCCCGTAATGACTACCGACCGCTCGTCAAATCGCATTCCGCTACCCTCAATCTCCGGCAAGATGCGCGATGCTAGCATCTTGTCGCCATGCCCGCCACGAACGCCTCCCCGAATCCACGCCCGCCCCTGCCTTCCACGACGCTCATGCTGCTTCGCCGGGGCCGCGCCGGGCTGGAGGTGCTGATGCTTCGGCGGATACAGAGGGCCGCTTTCGGCGGCGCCTGGGTCTTCCCGGGCGGCGTTCTGGATGACCAGGACCGCGATCCGGCGCTTTACCGCCGCTGCCTCGGGCTCGGGGACGATCGCGCCAGCCGGTTGCTGGCCGTACGCCGGGACGGACTGGCCTACTGGGTGGCGGCCATCCGCGAAACCTTCGAGGAGGCCGGGTTGCTGCTCGCGGTGAACGACCGCGGTCAGGCGCGGCGCGCTCCGCTCATGGAACGCAAGGCGCTGATTGGCGGCCGCGTCCGGTTTGCCGAACTGTGCCGGCGGGCAAACTGGCAACTGCCGGTCAGGCGCATGCACTATGTTTCTCACTGGATAACGCCCAGCGCGGCGCCGAGACGATTCTCCACGCGCTTTTTCGTGGCGGAATCATCGCCCGCCCTGAAAGCGCAGGCGGACGGAAGGGAGGTCTTGGAGGCCCGGTGGTTCGAGCCGGACCGGGCGCTGCGGCAGGAAATCCCGCTGGCTCATCCGACCCGGCATTTTCTGCGAACATTGCGTGAGATGGGAAATGTTGACAAGGCGATGGCATGGGCGGCCTCCGCGGGCCGCCGTTCCGTGCCGGTCACCCGGCCGCAGGTGCAGCGAATCGACGGAAAACTGATGTCCTGTCTGCCGACCGGCGAGGTACTCGGCCCGTTCAAGATGAAGGATTACCCGGGGGCCTGATGCCGGCCGTTGCCATCAAGCCCGGGGAACTGGCGGATCTTGCGCCCTCGATCCGGCGCCTGACCGCGTTCAATGCCGGAACCATGACCGGCCCCGGCACCAACACCTGGGTCCTCGGGGAAAACGAGGTTGCGGTCCTGGATCCGGGGCCCGCCTCTCGCCGGCATGTCGAGAACATCGTGGACCAGGCCCCGGGGGAGGTGCGCTGGATACTGGTCACGCATACCCACCCCGACCACTCGCCGGGCGCCGCGCTCCTGGCCGAACTCACGGGCGCGTTGTTGATCGGCCCCCCGACGCCGCCCGGCGACAGGCAGGATTCGAGCTTTCGTCCCGCCGTGCAACCGGAAGACGGCCAGGAGTTCGACCTGGGGGGCTTTTTTCTTCGGGCCGTACACACGCCCGGCCATGCATCCAACCACTTCTGCTGGTGGCACGCGCCGCTGGGAGTGCTGTTCACCGGCGATCACATCATGCAGGGCTCGACCGTGGTCATTGCGCCCCCCGACGGCGACATGAGCGCCTACATGGCCTCGCTCGGCCGCCTCCTCGATCTGCCCCTTCGCGCCATGGCGCCCGGGCATGGCCACTGGATCGATCGGCCCGGCCGGGAAATCAGGGCGCTGATCGAGCATCGCGAAAGGCGCGAGGGAAAGGTGATCTCGGTAATGGATGCGCTGGGCCCCGCTGCGCTTGAGGCTATCCTTCCCCGGGTGTACGACGATGTGCCCGGCCGCCTGCATCCGGTGGCGGCTTTATCTCTGAAGGCCCACCTTCTGAAGCTTGAACGGGACGGCCGTGCCAGGCGCGAAGGGGACTCCTGGCGGCTTGCGGGAGGCACGGAGTAATGAGCGAGACGATCATACGACCGGCCCGGCCTGCGGACACTCCGACGATCGTCCGGTTCAACATTGCGCTGGCCGAGGAATCCGAGGGATTGCGCCTTGATCCGAAGACGGTCGAGGCCGGCGTGCGCCGGATGTTCTCCGACCCGGCTCTTGGCCGCTACTTCATGGCCGTTTCCTCCGCCGGGGAACGGATGGGGCAGTTGATGATCACGACCGAGTGGAGCGATTGGCGAAACTGCATGATCTGGTGGCTGCAGAGCGTGTATACGGCGCCGGAACACCGGGGCCGCGGCGTGTTCCGGTCGCTTTGCGAACACGTCCTCGGTGAAGCCGGTGAGACGGGCTGCCGGGTGCGCCTGTACGTGGAGCGCGCCAACAGCCGGGCGATCGCGGCCTACCGGGCGCTGGGGTTCGACCATTGCGGTTACGACGTCATGGAACACGGCGCATGACCCTGCGCCTTCCCGAATGGCGCCGCCTGGTGACCGTCGTCAGGGGCGTGGTGGGGTTCAAGGCCGTGTGGCTGTGCACCGTGCTGGGCGCCGCAGCCGGCAACGTATGGCTCGGCCCGCTGGCGCTGCTGGCCTTTGCCGGAGTGCAAGTGCTTTTTTCGCAAAACCGGAGAAGGGAGCTGCTGGTGTTTGCAAGCGGTCTGGCAATGGGCCTGGTCATGGAGACCGTGGTAGTGCGGGCGGAATGGGTCAGCTATGCGCCCGGCTGGCCTGACTCGATCCTTGCCCCGGCCTGGATTCTGGCCTTGTGGGGCGCGTTTTCGCTGATGAGCATCGACGGCCTGGCATGGTTGCGCGGCAGACGCGTGCTGGCCGCCGTCCTGGGCGCCGCCGGGGCGCCATTTGCGTATTTTTCGGGAATTGTCCTCGGAGCCGGATCGGAGGCCGAGGTCGCCTTTTATCTGACTGTGGGCTTGTTTTATGCGGCGGCTACGCCGCTGCTGGTGGAACTGGGGGGCGCTTTAGAGAGCGGCGGGGCCGCCCCCGGGGGGAGGAAAAAGCCGGGGGCGGCCTGACCTTGTTTCCGGGATTGGGGGGGAGGTCTCTTGGGAGGGGAGAACCCGGAACAAGGCGCCGCTGATTTTGAGGATGGTCTAGACGCCCAGGATGGACCAGAAGGCTGCGATCGGGCTTACCAACGCGACCGCAAACAGGACGGCCTCACCACAAACGCCCAGGTTTCCGGCGCTCGTTCTTGAAATCAATGTCATGTCTCTTGCTCCTTTGCATCTCTTCTTGATGCACTGCACAAGATACGGGCGAGGGAGTTTTTTTCTTCTCGGCAGGGTAACGTTTCGTAACATTTTGTAACGCGGTCCGTTTTTCCCGCCGAATCGGCAAAACCACCCATAAAATCCCCAAGACATGACGTCCCGCATCTTCCTTATCGATGACGACGCAAAGCTCGCCATGCTTCTGCGGGCCTATTTCAGTCGTTTCGATCTGGAACTCGAGTCCGCGCTGGAAGGCGACACCGGGCTCAGGAAGATGGCTTCCTTCGAACCGGACCTGGTGATTCTTGACGTGATGCTGCCAGGGCGGGACGGTTTCGAGTTGTGCCGCGAGATCCGCAAGACCAGCAGCGTGCCGATCATCATGCTCACCGCGCGCGGCGACGTGACCGACCGCGTTGTGGGTCTGGAGGTCGGGGCCGACGATTACGTGCCCAAGCCGTTCGAGCCGCGCGAACTGGTCGCCCGGATCCAGACCATCCTGCGGCGCGTCCAGCGTTCGTCAACGATTTCGGGGGTGGCGGAACATGGTCCCCTGCGGCTTGATTTCGATCGCCGCGAAGCGCACCTGAACGGCGACCTGCTCGATCTCACGGCGATGGAATTCAACCTTCTGCAACTGCTTTCCGGCGAGCCGGGGCGCGTCTATACCCGTGACGAAATACTCTCGGAACTGCGGGGCATCGAGCCGAACATATTTTCGCGTTCGGTGGACATCAATATCAGCCGGCTGCGGCAGAAACTGGACGACGATCCATCCAATCCCCGCTTCATCCGGACGATTCGCGGCGCCGGCTACGTCTTCCTGAAAAGACAGGGCGAAAGCAGTCGTGACCCTGGGAGCGATGGCGACCCGCCCTCAAAAACCACGATCGTTCTATGAATAACCGATTCGTCCGCGCCCTGAAATGGCTGGCCCGCAAGCCAGTGGCAGCCTGGCGCTCGCTTCCCGTTCGCCTGATACTGATCTTCTTCGCGAGTTTGATCGTCATGACGGCGGGCGTTTCGATCCTCTTCGTAATGTTTCCGCCCCCGGAGAGTCCCGAGAACATGACGGTCGTGCGCGTCCTTGGTTACCCCATCATTGCGGCGGTATTCGCCGGCTGCTACCTGGCGGTGCGACGGCTGTTCTATCCATTGCAGGACATTCGCCTGGGCACCCGCCGCATCGGGGAAGGGCAACTCGACTACCGGATCCCGATCCGCCGCCAGGACGAGCTGGGAAGGCTTTCGGAACGCATCAACCGAATGGCGGACGAAGTGCAGCGGATGCTCGACGGCCAGCGCCAGTTGCTGCTGGCCATGAGCCATGAGTTGCGCACGCCGCTGACCCGCGCCCGCCTGGCGCTGGAGTTCATCCATGACAGGGACGTGCGCTCGCACCTGGAGTACGACCTGTCCAGCATGGAACGCATGATTACGGAATTGCTGGAGGGAGAACGTCTGAACACGCAGGGCAGGCAGATGTCGCGCTCGCGGGTCAACCTGAACAAGTTGATGGCTGAAGTCATGCGCGGCGATTTTCCCAATGAGCGCCACCGCGTGGCCCTGAGCGTGCCGCCGGCGCCCTCACACTTAAGCGTGAACGCCGTCCACTTGCGACTGCTGGTGCGCAACCTGGTGGAGAACGCGTTGCGCTACAACCCTGCGGACGGCAAGCCGGTTGAGGTGAGCCTGCGCATTGAGGACAACGCGGCGGTCATCCGAGTGCAGGACCACGGTCCCGGAATCGAGCCCGAGCACCTGGAGCAGGTTACAACCGCTTTCTACAGGGCGGACCCGTCCCGCGGCGCAGGCACGGGACGCCATGGCCTTGGCCTTTACCTGTGCCGCCTGATCGCCGAGGCGCACGGCGGAGAGGTTGTAGTGGCCAGCCCTCCCGGAAGCGGCGCCTGCATTACCGCCCGCATACCCGGCGAACCGCCGAACTGATCTGGGGCGAGGGCATGACCCTCGCAGCGTCTCGCCCTCCACCCGGGAACGAGGGCGTCCCGCCCTCCGCGAAGGCGAGACGCCTTCGCCCCTATCCGCACTTTTGGTTTTGCATCGGCGCGCGCTTGTGCATAATTGATCGGTTGTCGGTCTGCATGGCCGATCGGGAGGATATCCAATGAGATTCAGACTTGCCGTTTTTTCCGTACTGGCTGCAGGCGTGATTGTTGCCCCGCGTCCCGTGATAGCGCAGGAGGGCGCGCTGGAAGAGATCATCGTCACCGCCCGCAAGCGTGAGGAGTCCGTTCAGGACATCCCCATCGCGGTCAGCGCCTTTACGGCCGACGACATCCGCGAACTGGGCCTTTTAAGCGTGGACGACATCGCTCTGTATACGCCGGGCTTTTCTTTCCAATCCGGATTTGGGCGCAACGCAGGCATCGATCGGCCCGCCGTGCGCGGCCAGACCACCATCGTGAACGGCATCGCCAACGTAAAGGCCGTTTCCACCTTCGTGGATGGCGTGTACGTGGGCGGGCTGGTGTCGTCGGTTGACCTGGCCAACATCGAGCGCGTGGAAATCATCAAGGGCCCGCAGTCGGCGCAGTACGGCCGCGGCACCTACGCCGGCGCCATCAACTATGTCACCAGACGCCCGACCGACGAGTTTGCCGGCGAGGTGTCCCTGGGCGCCGCCGAACACGAATCGTACGACATGAGCGCCTGGGCAAGCGGTCCGCTGGTCGCCGACCGGGCCTATTACCGCGTTTCCGCCAGCTATCGCCAGTACGGCGGCGAGTACGTCAACACGGTAACGAGTGAAGAAATCGGCGACCAGGAAACCATGAACGTGGCCGCCAAGCTGTTTCTGACGCCCAGCGAGAACTTCGAGGCCACCCTGGCGCTGGCGTACCAGGAAACGGATGACGGCCACCCGGCCCTCGCGCTGCAGGGCCGCGAACACAATAATTGCTGCTTCCGTGGTCCGCCGTCGGGCAGTCCGGACATCAGCGGCGTGACTGGCCCCCGGGCCCGCGAGTACTACATCGGCGAGGCGCAGCGCAACCTGCCCGTGGCGCTGCTGACTGAAGGACTGGACTCGGTCGGCGGGGCGGGCAATCGCCTGGAGCGTTTTTCCGCTTCCCTTACCATGCATTACGATCTGAACAACGACTGGCGGCTGTCCAGCCTGACCGGGAGCATCTCCGACGAAACCGAGAGCTTCATTGACGGCACCTACGGCGGCTACGACTTCGGCGTTGCCTGGGTGAATGGTTATCCGCCGTTTCTGCGTCCCAGACTGGGCCCGCTTTTCTGCATAACCATCGGCTTCTGCGGAAACTTCCAGCGCATGCTCGGCGGCGAACAGACCGACTTCTCCCAGGAGTTGCGGCTGTCCTCGCCGGCGGACAGGCCGCTGCGGGCCACGCTGGGCTTGTACTACTACAAGGGCAAGAAGCACGAAGACATGGACTCCAAGGTCCTGAGCAAACAGTCGGAATCGCTCGGCTTTGGCCTGGTGGCCGGCACGGTACTGCCCAATTCCACCTTCGATAACGACGACGTGACCAACACGGCGGTGTTCGGCGGCCTGGAATGGGACATCAACGACCAATGGGCGGCCACTGTGGAAGCCCGCTGGGCGCAGGACGACATTACCGTTCGCATCTACAACACGCGCGACATCAACCTGCTCAACAGCGAGCACACGGAAAAGTTCGACTCCATTAATCCCCGGGTCACGCTGAGCTACCGCCCCGCCGACGACATCAACCTCTACCTCAACATCTCCAAGGGCTCCAAGCCGGGAGATTTCAACGCACAGGTGCCCATCGGGCCCGACGGCCAGCCGGACGAATCGTTCCGCGCCGTGGACGAGGAAGTAGCCTGGAACTACGAGGCGGGCTACAAGGGCCGGCTGCTGGATGGCCGCATGGTGCTCAACGTGGCGGCCTACCGCACCGAGGTGACCGACCAGCAGTTCACGACCGTGATCGAGACGGCCACGGGCGGCAGCGCCTCGCTGATCGACAACGTGGGCGAAACCGAGATCAACGGCCTGGAAGTGGAAGTCGAGGCGCTGCTTACCGACTCGCTTACGGTCAACGCCGGTTACGCCTGGACCAATGCGGAGATCGCGAAGTGGATCAATGTTGACCAGGCCGACCTGATGGGCGCCAACGGTTCCTTGCGTGACCTGGATCGCCTGGGCTCGGTGGCCGGCAAGCAGGTGCCGCGGATTCCCGAGCACGCGGCATCGGTGGTGGCCCGCTACGAAGGCCCCGAGATGGCCTCGGGCTTTTCCTGGTTCGTGGTGGGCGACGTCGTGTACGAAGGCTCGCGGTTCAGCCAGGTGCATAACCTGATCGAAACGGGCGCCATGACCAGGGTGGGTTTGCGCGTGGGCGCGCGCCGCGACACGCTGGAAGTGGTGCTGTGGGCCAGAAACCTGTTCGACGACGACGCACCGCTCGACACTCTGCGCTACATCGACCGGCGCACCGGCGGCCTGCCCAGCCACGCAAGAATTCCCGGATTCGTCCCGGGCCAACTGGGTAATCCGTCCAGCACGCCGCGCGGCTTCGCCATTTCGCTGCCCCGCGGCCGCCAGGTAGGCGTAACCCTCAGGTACGGCTTCTAAACGCACGGATTGTGCATAATTGACCGGCTATCGGCCTGGTTGACCGATCGGGAGACTATCCAATGAGATTCAGACTTGCCGTTTTTTCCGTACTGGCTGCGGGCGTGATTGTTGCCCCGCGTCCCGTGATAGCGCAGGAGGGCGCGCTGGAAGAGATCATCGTCACCGCCCGCAAGCGCGAGGAGTCCGTTCAGGACATCCCCATCGCGGTCAGTGCCTTCACCGCCGCCGACATCCGCGAGTTGGGCCTTCGATCCGTTGACGATATTGCACTGTATACGCCCGGGTTCTCGTTCCAGTCCGGCTTCGGACGGCAACCGTCGCTTGACCGTCCTGCAGTTCGCGGCCAGACAACCATCCTGAACGGCATCGCC
Source organism: Gammaproteobacteria bacterium (assembly GCA_026707445.1). Classification (GTDB taxonomy): domain Bacteria; phylum Pseudomonadota; class Gammaproteobacteria; order Steroidobacterales; family Foliamicaceae; genus Foliamicus. The sequence goes on along the minus strand of JAPOWV010000069.1, from coordinate 17,418 downwards.
GGCGTCAAGGCGGTATCGACTTTCGTTGACGGGATTTATGTCGGCGGCCTGGTGTCTTCGGTTGACCTGGCCAACGTCGAGCGCGTGGAAATCATCAAGGGCCCGCAGTCGGCGCAGTACGGCCGCGGCACCTACGCCGGCGCGATCAATTACGTCACTCGGCGTCCGACGGAAGAGCTTGCAGGTGAACTCTCGGTAACCGGGGCGGAACACGAAACCTATGACGTTAACGGATGGCTCAGCGGACCCTTGTCGGAAGGCAAGGCCTATTTCCGCATTTCGGCGGGCTACAACCAGTACGGCGGCGAGCATGTCAATACGCTTACCGGAGAAGAAGTAGGCGGGCAGGAGACCACAAATGTATCCGCCAAGCTCTATTTCACGCCAAACGACGACTTTGAAGCCACCCTTTCGGTCGGTTATCAGAAAGTCGAAGACGACCATTTCGCCATGGCCTTACAGGGCCGGGAGCACAATAATTGCTGCTTCCGGGGGCCCGTCAGCGGGAGTCCTGATATTTCCGGCGCGACGGGCCCGCGCGCCCGCGAATACTACAAGGGCGAAGCGCAACGCAACTTGCCGGTGGCGCTGCTTACCGAAGAGATCGATGCCGTGGCCGGAGCAGGGAACTTCAACGACCGAATCTCGGCCTCGCTGTCCATGCACTACGACCTGGCCAACGGCTGGCGTATCTCCAGTCTGACGGGAAGTATCGACGACGAGAACGACAGCAATTTCGACGCGACCTATGGCGGCTACGATTTCGGGACCGCTATCGCGGACGCTTTGCCGCCTTTCCTGCCGCGTTTCATCGGGGCGGGGATATGCCGTTCGCTTTGCGGTCTGTTTACACGCTACGGCGGATATGATCAGACTGACTTATCGCAGGAACTCAGGCTGTCCTCGCCCTCCGATCGGGCGTTTCGGGCTGTTGTCGGGCTCTACTACTATCAAGGCACCAAGGACGAGCACACGGATCGCAAGGTGATTCCTTTCTCGGCCGCGAAGTGGGGCCTGACGCCGCTTGATGTTTTCCCCAACGGCCCCGTGTCCGATGAGACAGTTGACAACACGGCCGTATTCGCCGCCGTGGAGATGGATTTCAACGAGAAGTGGTCGGGGACGGCCGAAGCCCGGTGGGCAAAGGACGACATCTCCGTGCAGGTCTTTTCGTCGGATGAAAGAACCATGATGACCGGCGACTACGGCGTGGACTTTACCTCCGTGAATCCTCGTTTCACCCTGAGCTATAAGCCCGACGACGCAACGAATCTCTATCTGAACATCTCCAAGGGTTCAAAACCGGGCAACTTCAACGCAGACGTGCCGCTGGACGCGTCCGGCAACCCCGATGAGTCCTTCCGTTCGGTGGAAGAGGAGGTTGCGTGGAATTTCGAAGCCGGCTACAAGGCCCGCCTGATGGATGGGCGCCTCGCACTCAATGTTGCTGCGTATCGCACCGAAGTGACGGATCAACAGTTCACGACCGTAATTGAAACGGGCAGAGGCACGACCACGTCGATCATCGATAACGTTGGTGAGTCGGAAATCAACGGGCTTGAGGTGGAAGTGCAGGCGCTGGTAAGCGACAAGCTGACGCTCAACCTCGGCTATGCCTGGACCAATGCGGAAATCAAGGAATACATCAACATTGATCAGGCCGAATTGCTGGGCGCCAGCGGGTCCCTGGCCGATCTCGCTCGCCTGGGTTCCGCGGCAGGCAAGCAGGTGCCGCGCATTCCGGAGCATATGGCGTCGCTGGTCGCCCGGTACGACGGCGATACGATGGCGTCCGGTTTTTCATGGTTCTGGGTGGGCGATGTCGTCTACGAGGGCTCGCGCTTTTCCCAGATCCACAACCTGATTGAGACCGGCGCAATGACCCGCGTGGGTCTGCGCCTGGGCGTGCGGCGGGATGCGCTGGAAATCACGCTTTGGGGCAAGAACCTCTTCGATGACGATGCACCGCTGGACATCCTGCGGTATATCGACCGGAGCGCCGGTTCGCTGGCCCCCAGCGCTGCCTTGCCGGGCTATTCGGGAGAGACCCGCAGTGCGAGCACTACGCCGCGCGGGTTCGGCGTTTCCCTGCCCCGTGGCCGCCAGGTCGGCATCAGCCTGAGCTACAGCTTCTGACCGCACACCTGAGTGAGGGTATACCCCTCACAGCATGCCGCTCACAGCATGCTCCTCACGGCGCGCGCGCTCACTCGCAACGCAAGAAGGAGGGCGTCTCGCCCTCCTTCCCGCTCATGTTCCCGTATGCTTGTGCAAACAACGTGAAAGCGAATGTGAGCTGGTCGACAAGCGGGGGCTTCGAATGAAACTGGCGAACAAGCGGCATTACGCGCCGGGCGAGTGCCCGGAAGGCTGGTATCTTGTGGAGATCGCCAGGAACCTGCCCAACGGCGGTCTCATCCAGAAGGAATGGATGGGTCGGCAGATCGTGGCGCGCCATGCTGGCTAAATTGTCCATGTCGCTGAAGAATGCCTACCGGGGCTGGTCCGTCGCCAGCCGTGTGGAGTCGTTTGAAGGCTGGCTCGACAGGCGCGAAGGCGGGAGCGCCGACGACCGTAGTTATGACCATGCGGAGACGGTCAATGATTACTACTCGTTGTGCAGCGAGTTCATGCAGTTCGGATGGAACGAGTCGCTGCACTTTGCCCCCTTGAGACCGGGCGAAAGGCTTGAAGACTCCATCCTCCGGCACCAGCGGCTCATGATCGGCAAGCTCCAGCTCGAGCAGGGAATGACGGTCATTGACGTGGGGTGCGGAGTCGGCGGCCCGATGCGCCGGGTGGCTCGCGAGTCCGGCGCCCGGGTGGTCTGCCTCAACAACAACGAGCAGCAACTGGAAAAGGCGAAGCGAAGGAACGTCGAAGCCGGTCTGGATCACATGGCGGACTATGTCCACTGCAGCTTTATGGACATGAGCAGGTTTGAGCCTGACTCCTTCGATGCGGGCTATGCGATCGAGTCCACCTGCCATGCGCCGGACAAGAAGGGCGCTTTCGCAGAGATCTTTCGCGTGTTGAAGCCCGGGGCGTTGTTCTGGGGGCAGGAAATGTGCCTGACGAAAAAGTTCGATCCGGATAGCGCCCACCACCGGGACACCAAGCGCGAACTCATGCGTGGGATCGCATTGAATGAGATCGCAACCTTTGCGGAGGTCAATCAGGCGCTGGAGTCGGTCGGGTTCGAAGTGATCGAGGAAACGGACAGGGCGATGCAGGAAGATCCGGCCACGCCCTGGTATCAGCCGATGGAAAGAGAAACCGGGACATTCCGGAATCTCCTGCGGAGGACGCCTGCGGGTCGGAAGGCAATGATCGGCATGGTGAAGCTCACGGAGGCGATCGGACTCTTCCCGAAGGGCTCCACCGCCGTAGTCCGGCTCATGGACCGGACCGCGGAGGCTTACGTTGCCGGCGGCAAGACCGGGATATTCACCCCGCTCTACTGTTTTCTCGCGCGCAAACCGGCATAAGCCCGGTCGCCCGCCGCAGCCTTCTCATTGCCCCCGTCTTCCGGGAGTTTGTGAGCCAGTGAGCGCCGATGCCCCGGCGCGAACAGCGGAACCAAGCTCCATGGATGGATGCTTGCCCTGCGGGTCAAGCTGCAAGCAGTCATGCGTCTCCCGGAAGAAGGGGCAATGAGAAGGCGGAGTCGAAGCGCCGCCAAGGGCTGCTATGTTGCCGTGTCGCGCTGGACCCTGACCCGCTGCCCGGGACTCACGAATTCCTGGCCCACCGTAATCAACGTGACTTCGGCCGGCAATCCGGAAACCCACAGCCCGTCCGGGTCCTCCCGCACCACGTCGATCGGATAGAACAGAACCCGTTGATCGTCGTCAACGGCGCGCACGCCCATTTCCCCGTTGGCGTCCAGCACCACGTAGGACATCCCGACCTTGTGCGCCGGCTGGGCATGCAGGGAGACTTCGACTTCCGCGCTCAACCCCGAGGAAATGGAAAAGTCCGGGTTGGGGACCGTCACTTCGATGGGATACGTGCGTGATTCGTCCGCCGACTGTTTGCCGATAAAGGTCAGAGATCCGCGGGCCGTGCCGCCGGTCGCCATCGTGATTTCCACCTCGGCGCCCAGGTCCAGTTGCGGATACTGTTGCTCCGTGACCGCGGCCTCCACGTAGATGGGGTCGAGGTCGAGAACGGTGGCGCAGGGGCTGCCCATCTGCAGGTAGTCGCCCACCTCGGCATGCGTCTCTTCCACAAAGCCGGCGAACGGCGCCACCACGGCCGTGTTCTTCAAAGCCAGTTCGCTGGCCAGAAACTGGCGGCGCGCTGAACTCAACTGGGCCTTGGCCCGGGCGACGGCGATCTCCTGTTGCAGGCCGCGTTCGCGCAAGGTTTTCATTCCCTCGTACTCCAGCGTCGCCAGCTCGACCGCGTCGCCGGCCTCGCGAACGCGCAGCGCACGGTCATTGACTTCCACCTGGCAAAGCACGTCGCCCGCCGACACCCGCGCCCCGATATCGATCGGCCGGTCGTCCACCCGGCCGGAGGTTTCGGCGCGTACCGTCACCGCATGCCGGGTTCGCGTGCGGCCGCGAAGAGTCAGCGTCCTGGATTGCTCCGACGCGCGGCTGGTTCGTACGCGCACAACGATGTCATCCTGCGCTTCCGCGCGCGAGGCGACCGACGCTTGCCCGTCATCGTCATCGCCGCCCAGAATTCCGGACAGCAGCCAGACGGCGCAAAGCGCAAAGACCAGCGCCGCCCACAACGGTTTGCGCAGGGATTCCCTGATTTTCATTTATGCAGATTCCGTGTAAACCGCGGCCCCACCGATCAGAGGTCGTGCCGCCTCCTGTCAATGGCAAATCGAAACTTGCTGTTCGGGGCGCTGGTGGGGAACGGGTTGAATCCCATCTCATAGTCCGACGGAACGACGCTGATATCGAAATAGTAGGCGATGAGGAGCAGGTTGATCGTCATTTGCAGTTCCACCCATTTCGATCCCAGACAATGATGAGTACCCAGTCCGAACGGCACGTAGGCTCCCGCGCGCTTGTGCTCATCCCTCGGCGGCGCGTACCGGTCGATATCGAATCTTGAGGGATCGGGAAAAGTTTCTTCCAGGTGGTGCGCGGCGGTATGCGCAAACACCACTCGCGTGTCCTTCGGAATGTTGTAGCCCTGCACCACGCAGTGATTCATGGTGGTGCGAAGCTGCATCGGAATAACCGGATACAGGCGCTGAGACTCCAGGAACACTCTGTGGGTGACGTCGATTGAGGACCTCGTGAAATCGTCCTTGCTCGGGTCGCCGTTGGCGAACAGCGCCTCGGCTTCCTTCCGAACCCGGCGGTAGATTTCGGGATGGCTGGCCATGCCGTACACGGCAAAGCCCAGCCCGCTACCGAGGTAAATGCTGGCAATGAAGCCTGCTACCAGCATAAAGCTCAAATCGGTTTCCGGGAAGTACTGCGGATCGCTGGCATGCAGGCTCAGAATATGATCGACCAGGTCCTTGGGCTTGCCTTTGCGCTGCGCCGGCGTGTGCGCATTCAATACACGGTTGAGCATCTCGAAAATGCGCTTCCTCTTCCTGGCCATGCCGGGCGTGTTCATCATGAATTTCGGCAAGGCTTTCTGTACATGCGTCACCAGCGACCGGTGTTCGTACTTGAGAAGATCGTCGATATGGTCCGACGCATCCACGCCCACCATGAGTTGCGAAACCTGAACGCTCATTAGCTCCTGGCATGCGCGGGCGCCCTGAAGCGTGTCCCCGGGAGACCATTTTTCCAGGGACGTGCGGCAGTGCCTGTATGCCTCTTCCAGCCTCGCCTCCAGCGTCGCGCGAGAGTAACCGGCGCGCAACGCTTTCCTCATGCGGTAATGCTCTGCGCCGTCCATGCCGGGCAAGGTCCGGGACGCGCCGTACAGTTGCTCGAAGTCGGCCATGTGGTCGCGCGTGCGGAAATAGGTCCGGCCGTTGCGGTTGATCCACGCGTTGGTGTCCGGGCCGGCAAGAACGACAACGCCCTTGTCCGAGAAGGGCTTCTTGATCCTGAAAACCGGACCGTATTCCCTGTACAGGTCTGTCAGGATCCTGGAAAGGTTGCCCCGCCGCAGGTTTCGATTCGGAATCAACTTCAGCAGGTTGGCGACCGGAATCGGCCGTGTACGCCCTACGGGCTGCTGTACCGGGCGTCCCTGACTCTCCCTGACAGCCGCGCCGATCGCCTGTCCCACCAAGTCCATTTTGCAGAGCAACTCGATGCGCTCGCTGGATTGCTCATACTCTTCTTCGGTGAGCAAAAGCGGCAGGGCGTCGCATGCGGCAATCAGGCTGATGAGGATCACATCCCGGGGATCGGGAATCTCGTCGTCCAGGATGGCGCGAAGAACGCGCGTCTTGACCTGCAGTCTGGTCGATCCGTCGTCCGCGGAGTACGATCCGGTGCGCGATACGTGACGGCTTAGCGACCAGAACCCGCCCGAGTCGTGATCCAGAATTTTCTTCTCGACCAGCCGGTCGAGGATGATGTCCATCGCGTCGTCCGACCGTTGCGCGGTCTTTTCGATCCAGTACTGGGCGTTGTGCACCGGCGGGGGGGCTGAGGCGATTTCCGCCAGCACCGGATCCAGCAAAGGGTCTCCGGTCTCGCTGGGATCCAGAAGCGTGAGCGTCTCCGTATCGGTGTCGATGCGGAATTCAAGCGACAGGTCCGCGAGCACCGAGCCCGCGATCACGCAGGACAGGCTCCAGGCGCCGACCGGTTCAAAATAGCCGCTGTCCTCGTTCAGAAGAACCAGCGCCAACTCTTCGGCTAATCTCACGCTACCCCCGCAGTCGAATCAGTTGCCAAACCGATCATACGCCGGGAGGACGGTTTGCGTAAGCGTCTCCACCGCTGAGCCGGACCGGCCGCGACGCCTTTCTCCGCAGTCGGGCGGGGACTCCCGCAAACATTCCCTTCAGCCGGCTGGGCAATACCAGCAGAGCCGGCGTCAGGATCAGCGTCAGGATCGTGGCGAAGGTCAGTCCGGACACCACGGCCTGGGCCAGCGGCACCCAGTAGCCGGAAAGCTCGCCCCCAGAGACCCACTTGCGGTTGATGAAATCCACGGATTGATGGCTAGCCAGGGGCAGCAGTCCGATCACGGTGGTCACCGTGGTCAGCAGCACCGGCCGCAGACGCTGCAAACCGGTCAGCACGATGATTTCGGCGATGTCCCGGTCGGGAAATTCCCTGCGCCCCACGTTGTAGGTGTCGATCAGCACGATGTTGTTGTTCACCACGATGCCCGCCAGCGATACAACGCCCACGCCGCTCAATATTGCGCTGAACGGCTGGTTGGTGATGACCAGCCCCAGAAACACGCCGGCCGTGGACAGCACGATAGCCAGCATGATCAGGAAGCTCTGGTAGATGCTGTTGAACTGGGTGACCAGCAGCGCGAACATGAGCAGCAACGCAAAGGAAAAGGCCTTGGAAAGAAAGTCGATCGACTCCTCCTGCTCTTCGGTCGTGCCGCGGAAGCGGATATCCACCTCGGAGTCGAAAGTCTGGCTGTCCAGCCACGCCTGAATCTCCCGAATCTTGCCGTCGGGCAGCACGCCCGGCGCTACGTCCGCCCGGATCATGTGGATATCCTTCTGGTCCGCGCGTTGAATGGTGTCCAGCCGCGGTGTCGCCCGCCGGGTTACGAAATTGGATAACGGGACCGGCCCGTTCCGGGTGACGATCCTGAGGTCGTCCAGTTCGTTGACGCCGCGGTCTTCGGTCGGGTAGCGGATCCTTATGTCCAGCGCGTCGTCCGCGTCATCGGGGCGGTATTCGCCCAGCTTGGCGCCGTTCGTCACCAGTTGCGTGGCCAGCCCCACCGTCGAGACGTCGGCGCCGTACAGGCCCGCCACGGCCCGGTCCACTTCCAGTTGCCATTCGATGCCGGGCACGGGAAGCGAGTCCTCGATGTCCCTCAGCCCTTCGACCTCGTTGACGATGTACTCGCGAACCCTTTCGACCACAGGCGCAAGGCGCTCGCGTTCATTGGAGGAGAACTGCAGCGCGATCGGCTTCCCTGCGGTAATCTGGCTCTCGAACGGGCGCACTTCGATGATCACGCCGCCGAAGCGGGCCGTACGCCGGCGAATCTCTTCGAGCACTTCTATGCCCGTCATGTTCCGCTGGCTGCTCTCCACCATCTCGACGAACATGGTGCCGATGCGGTCCGCGGCCGACCCGCCCTGGAACTGCATTCGCTGCCCCTGGGCCTGGCCCGCGCCGGTCGTGGTGAACATGTTCAGGTTCCTGATGCCCGGCACCTCGAGGATCGCTGCCTCCACCTCGGCCACCAGCCGGTAGGCTTCCTCCACGTCCAGGTTGCCGCGGGCGCGCACGAACACCTGGGCGTAGGTGGGGTCGTTCTCGTTGAAGAAAAGCACGCCCAGGTCGCGCGAGCCATGCACCGTGAATATGCCCAGTACCAGCGCAATCACGATGGCGACCGTGACCAGGGGACGGCGCACGGCAAGCGAAAGCAGTCGGCCGTAACCGTGCGCGAAACGGCCCAGCCGCGCCCAGTCCAGATCCCACATGCTGTCCGCGCCCGCCGAGGCCGCGGCAATCCCGCGGCTGCGGCGCCGGAACGTCGTGCCCAGGACCGGGGCGAATATCAATGCATAGAGCAGCGCTCCGATCAGCACCCAGAGCAGAGTAATGGGCAGGTACCCCATGAAGGCGCCGGCCACGCCGGGCCAGAACATCAGCGGCACGAAGGCCGCCAGAGTGGTCGCGGTGGAGGCGAGCACGGGCAGGAACATTCGCTTGGCGGCCGCGCCGTACGCCTCGAGTTCGGTTTCGCCTTCCGTGATTCGCCGTTCGGCATCCTCGGTGACCACGATGGCGCCGTCGATCAGCATGCCCAGCCCCAGCAGCATGCCGAACATGACCATGAAGTTGAACGAGTGGCCGAACAGCCACAGGAAGATCAGCGCAAACAGGAAGGAGACCGGGATGGCGCCGGCCACCAGCAGGCTGCTTCGCAGGCCCATGGCCGGGAAAATGACCAGCATGACCAGCACCAGCGCGGTCACGATGTTCCCCTGCAACTCCACGATCTGCTTGGCGGCGAACTGCGACGTGTCCTGCGAATAGAACATGTTGACGCCCGCAGGCAGCCGGTCGCGATAACCGTCCGCCACCTCACGGACCGCTGTGGCCGTTTCGATGCTGTTTGCGCCGGAGCGCCGGTACACGAACACCGAGATGGAACGCTCGCCGTTGGCATGGGAGTAGCTGGTACGGTCCTTGAACGTGCGCCTAACCGAAGCCACGTCGCTCAGGGTCACGACCGTGTCTCCTTCGATGCGCACCGGGATGTCGAGCAGGTCGTCCGTGGATTCGATGACGCTCGGCACCTTTACCGAGACGCTGCCCTGGGCGGAATCCATCGCGCCCGCTGCGATCAGCCGGTTGTTGCGCGTCAGCGCCCCGTACAACTCCTCCACGGACATCCGGTAAGTCGCGAGCTGCTCCGGCCGGATGAGGATTTCCATGAACTCCTCGCGGTGCCCCTGCAGCGCCGCCAGTTGCACCTGGCCTACCGTTTCGATCCGGTCGCGAAGGCTGCGCGCCGTAGCGTAGAGGGTTTCCTCCGGGGTGTTCCGGCCCACCAGGTTGATCTGCAGTACGGGGTAGTCGGTAGTCGCGGTTTCCTCGACAATCGGCTCCTCCGTCGCAGACGGGAACTCAGGCTTGGCGCGATTCACGGCCTCGCGCACGTCGCTCAGCGCCGCGTCGAGATCGATTCCTGTCGTGAACTCCACCGCCACCATGGCCATGTTCTCGGCGCCCGTGCCGGTGATTTCCCTGACGCCTTCCACCGCCTTGAGCTCGATTTCCAGCGGCAGGATCAGCAGCCGCCGGGCGTCTTCCGGAGAGATGCCCTCGTGAACGACCGTGATGACGTAGAACGGAATTTCTATGCGAGGTTCGCTCTCGACCGGGATCGACACGCGCGCGACGATCCCGAAGATCACGATGCCGATCATCGCCAGCAGCGTGGACCGTCGGCGTTCAAGCGATAAATCGATGATCCGGTCTTTCATGCGAAATGGCGCCGCCACCCCCGCTGACTTCGCGTTTGAGTTGGAGTATAACGAAAAGACTCAAAACCATTGTTCCGGCTGTTGAATGAAGTTGATCCGCTATCACGATGCTTGCACCACCCTCACCGCGGCCTGTGCGCCGGGTCCCGAGGAGGCGGTTCCCGCCCGCCAGGCCCTTGGCGCGGTTGCGTCCCGGCCCGTTATCGGCACCGTCGCCTCGCCGGCATTCAACAACGCGGCCATGGACGGCTTCGCCATACGCGCCGAGGACGCGGCCGGCGCCTCGGAGGGTTCCCCCGTGGAGCTTCCCGTTGCCGGCGAGCTGAAGGTTGGCGTGCACGAGGAGGCCGCGATACCCGGGTCCGGATGCGCCCTTCGCGTCGCCACGGGGGCCCTGACCCCGCCCCCGCTGGACACGGTCGTGGCCCTGGAGCAGGCGGACGTGATCGAGCGGTCCGGCTCGACGGTGTTGCGCTTCCTGAAACCTGCGGAAAAAGGACGCAACCTGCGCATCATGGGCGAGGAGTATCCCGCCGGCGCCGCATTCGATTTCACCGGCAAGCGCCTTCACGCCGGGCATGTCGCTCTGTTGTCCGCCGCCGGAATCGGCGAGTTGCACGTTCGCAAGCCGCCCCCGCTGGGCCTGCTGACGACGGGCGATGAAGTGCTCCCTCCCGACGGCCCGCTCGCTCCAGGACAGATAGCCAACGTAAACGCAGCCTGGATGACCGCCTGGTGCGCCGAACGGGGGGTTCCGGTGGCGCTTGCGCGACACGTTCGGGATGATCCCGGCGACCTGGCGCGCGGGTTTCAGGACGCCCGCGAATCCGGCGCCCGGGTCCTCGTCTCAAGCGGGTCGGCTTCCGCGGGGAGGCACGATATCTTGAGGCAGTCACTCGAGGAGCTGGGGGCCCGGATCGTCTTTCACGGCGTCGCCATGCGACCCGGCAAACCGGCCCTGTTCGCGCTGCTGGACGACGGGACCCCTGTATTCGGACTTCCCGGCAATCCGCTGGCCACGGCCGCGGGCATGCGTTTCCTGGTCTGGCCCGGCATTCGCGCCATCCTCGCAATGAATGCCGAAGAACCCCGGCCCATGCCGCTCGCGCATCCCTGCGACTTGCGCGAAGGCTACACACACTTCCTGCTGGCCCGCCGCAACAGCGACAAAGGAGCGCTGAAGCTGGTGCGCCCCCAACGCCCCGGCCAGGCCGGCGCCCTCGCCGCCGCCGACTGCTGGCTGCGCCTGGACGGCGGGCGATCGGACGCAGGCACGTTAGTCGACTGCTACCCCCTCTGATCGGGGGATGCTTCGATTCCGCCTTCTCTTCGGCTCCCTTCTTCCGGGAGACGCATGAATCCATCCATGGAGCTTTGTTCCGCCATCCCTGGCTCACAAACTCCCGGAAGAAGGGAGCCGAAGAGAAGGCTACGGTGTGCGCTTGCTCCCGCGTTACGCGTTAGCTTTGTCAAGCACTGAAAGATTACGCACGATTCGGAGACTTTTCGGTCCTCTCGTGAGAATTACGTCGTCTCCGTTATGACGAATCTTCCAAGGGCCGAACCCATGAATGAGCCGATGATGGTTCGCGCAAATCACACTAAGATTCCTGGGGCTGTGGTCTTCTGCCTTGGCGAGGGCTTCGATGTGATGAACCTCAAGAATCGAATGAGATGCGGCAGGATCATCCCATTTCTTCGCAGCAGACTCCGCCGCGTCGCAACACTCTACTTGGCACGTTGGTCCCATCAATTCAAGCACCAACTGTCTCAGTCCGGCGGGACGCAGCAAGCGATTATATTTTTCCACTCGGCCTTTTCGGACATTGATCGAATCAATCCGTTTGAGGATGCGGGCCACATCTTTGCCCGTTAACCGTCCTTCCCTCGCGCGTTTCTTACTGACGCCGTACTGTCCCGCCAATTTACCCAATGGTTTAGCCTCGAAGAGGCGCCAGTGGCGCCCGATAGTACTGATCAACACCTGTTCCCTTCCGCGTTCAGGTACACGCGACTGAATGAAACGGCGAACAAGCTTTCCGGCTACGTATGGATTCTTGGGGTTCAAATGAAATCGTCCGGGAATCACTCGGCCATCAGGTAATTCAATGTTCAGGTCCACATCCCTATTGGGCAGTTTTGAGACTTGCGAGGGGCGAAACCGTATGATTGCCCCGGTTTGATTGGTGAGCCAGCACCGTTCCATGCTAATGACGCTCTTCCGATTCAGATAAGTACTCGCTGACCTGTCCGATCTCGTCGTTCGATAAGCTGTACATGCGGTCAACCAAGCGATCCACCTCCTTGTCTAGCGCATGGGCTCGACGGTTTATCACCTCTCTGTCGTGCACTGTTTCCGCCGTTTCCGCGCGCATGGAAAGTTCGACCATTTGGTCCACTGAGGTTACCAGAATGTCGTGGAAATTCTTATCTGTTGCCGATTCTTTATCTATGGCCCGGATCGGCAACGACCGAAGCGAGCGCACTTTGACCTGCGGGAATGCTTTCTGAGCCGACTCCGCAATCAAGACTCTGTATACATACCGCATCAACCGGGAATTCAATATGGCAACCACGAACCGCACGTCCCGATCATCGTGTGGAGGGTACAACGCCAGTAGTGAGTTGCGGAAATAGTCAGCATGCCGACGGGGACCAACGATAGGGTAGCTCGCCGTCTGCCGGATCACGAAGCGCGCATTTTGATAGCGCTCCACTGGCCCAATTCTGAAATACTCTTTTTTTGCCGCCTTGTAGTCAAGCCTTAGGGCCTTGGTTGGACGGCGGCAGAAGTACCTCCCAACCTGCTTTCCTTCAAGCACCGGCACCGAACCAGGCGGGGCTTCATCAATTGCAAGAACCAGCTTCTTGGAGCAGTTCCCGGTATGCACGCCCGGATCTGCGAAACAATTCGTAAGGGGCGCCGCCTGGGTTTGCAGCTTCTCAAGAAGATCAGCATGCGGCGATGGAGGGGTCCAGGCCTGGCCGGGAAGAATGACACATTCAGCACTACTGCCGTCGGTCGCTCTAACTTCCGTAGCGCCGCTGTAGGACTTGTCGGAGACGAATGTCAATGCAGGGGTAACGACCCCCGGAAATACGTTTTCTCCCCAATATCGGACAGCCATTAGGGATGATTGATCGGTCACGACGGCGCGGATCGACTTATATCCTTCCAGATGTCCGACTTGATCGGGAACGATGAACCCGACCATTCGGCTGGCCAGAGCATGCGCCTTGGCAATAAACAGACCGTGGCTGGTTAGCCATCCGGAGCCCGGATAGTGTCTGGAATAGTATTTATGCAGGTCGTCGTCTAAGGAAACGGCTTGCCTCCCCGAGTAGGAAAGGTAGGGAGGATTCCCGAGCACGGCGCTAAAGCCTCCGGAAGCAAACACATCGGGGAACTCAGCATCCCAATCAAAGGCATTGATCCGATAAAGCTCATCTGCTTCTTCAAAGATCGGTGCCTGACTTTCATCGAAAAAATCATTACTGACCAGCGAGTTGCCACACTTGATGTTGCTGGCGAGGTCAGGCAACGCGCGTTCGCGAAACAGCCTCAGCTGGCTTTCAAGCCTATCGGCAGATTCGCCCTCCAGCACCTTGAGAAGGAGTGAGAGCTTTGTGACTTCCACCGCTTGGGGATCTATGTCGACCCCGTACACACTGTTGGTCAGGATGCGTTTTCGCTCCGCCGTTGTTAACCGCCATTCGTGGCCTGGTCCCTCATAGATTCTGGGATTGCGTCCCTTAGCATGCTTCTCGCCGCCATCTTCCTGGTACCATTTGAGATGCCAATCCAGCAGGCACTGATAGACCCGAATCAGGAATGATCCAGAGCCGCAAGCGGGATCCAGAAACGTAAGGAACGATGCCTTCCTGGGTGAGCCAACTTCATCGAGAAGCGCTCCAACCGTCTGGTCCACTAGGTAGCTCACAACATCGGTGGGCGTGTAATAGACTCCACCGGATTTCCGAACTTCGGGCTTTTCCTCCACTTTGGCCCGATGGCCGGGAGTCAATCGAATCACCTTTCCCAAAAATTGTTCATACACCTGCCCAAGGATGTCGGCAGAAAGCATAGAGAACTCGTAAGGACTCTCCGGATAATAGAGACGCTTAAGGATGTTCTTGAGGATTTCGTCGTCTATTCTCAGGTCTAGCGTCTGGAGGTCAGGAGGCTCGCTGCGCCCAGGTTCTTTTCGGAAGTAAAACAGGCCTGAGTTGTAACGTGCATCAGCCAGGAGAAAAATTTCAGCAAGACGCCCGTAAACGTTTACACCGTTTTGCAGAGCCATTAGCTGGCCATAAGGCTCGATTCCGCGGTCTTCGCAGATGCGAAGAAATACGATGCGGTCTATAGTCCGCTGGACGGCTACATTCAGGAGGCGCAAGCCCAGATTGGGATTTCGAAGGGCCAGGTTCCTCGCCAACGATTCACGCCAACTCTCAATTTCTTGCAGAAAGGACTCGTCAACCTCACTAGCGCCCCTCTTTGCCTTCTTGGATTCCGCATACGCGTCAAACGAACGCGTGACAATCGCTTCTCGGGAAAATACATTAGCGATCTCGTCCCAACGCCTGTTGTAGTCGGTGTAACGCAAGTACAGAATCCGGGCTGTTGCAGCTTTGTCGTGCTTGTATGGCCGGAATCGCGTGTCATATACGGAGAATTCTTCGAAGTCCGTCAAAATGGACAGAGGGAGTTTGGCGGACCAGGCATAACGGCGGAGCTGGAAGGCGGGATCCGGGTCGTTCTTCAGATTCCTGTGTGGCGCTTTGGCTTCAACAAAGAACTTTCTTTCTCCTCCAGAACGGAAAGCGTAGTCGGGAGCCCTGGTGCCCACTCCCACCTTGATCGCATCTTCATGCACAACATCCTTGTATGCCTCTGCAATTCCATTGGAGTTGCTTACATCCCATCCAAGCAACTCGAACATTGGGTCGATAAACTCCCGGCGAAGCTGCGTTTCGTTGTATCTTCCAGACGTATACGAGTCAAGGTGTTGCTCGAATCGTCCAACCAAATGGCTAAGGCCTTCAGGTGCGGTCATATAGTGGAGTTGTCCGGGTACTTGGGGCAGCTCAAGGGATCGTCAGATTGTATGTCCAACTGGGCAGCGGCATATGTGCTTTCAGGATTCCGCGGTCGAGACGCTACCACCGCAGCCAATCGCCGACGGTAGCCTTCTCTTTGCTCCCTTCTTCCGGGAGTGTTGGAGGCAGGGATGCCGGAACCAAGCTCCATGGATGGATTCATGCGTCTCCCGGAAGAAGGGAGCAAAGAGAAGGCGGGATCGAAGCGCCCCTGTTTCCCAGGGCGCGGTGTTATGCGTTGCGGGCTGCGGCGCGGAAGTGCTTGAGGCCGTAGAACAGGAACAGGCAGGCTATGGGCGAAGCGATTGCGCCGACCAGCGCGATTGAGCTGCCCACGGCCTCGTTGTAGCCGAAGACGCTGTCGATGACGAAGCCCACCGCGGTGGGCCCGGCAATTGCCGACAGGATATTCAGCGCGAGCATCCAGACCGCCGAGACCGTGGCGCGCAACTGATTGGGCGTCACCAGTTGCAGCGCGGCCGGACCGCTGGCCACCGCGAAGCATCCGAAGAACGCGTACGGACAGAACAGCACCATCGTCCAGAACGGGCTGTCGAGCTGCGTCGTGACAAGGCACAGCGGAGTCAGCGCCGCCGCCGCGATGATGCCCACCCACAGCGGGGCGTCGACGCGCCCGCGCCGTCTCAGGAAATCGGTGAACCAGCCGCCGGCAAACACCGCCGTCGGGGAGCAGATCAGCAGAATCCACCCCAGGTACTGACCCGCCTCGGATGCCGTGTAGCCGAGGTTGCGGATCAGGTGCGTCGGCCCCCACAGCAGCAGGTTGGCGATCGGCGCGGCCAGTATGGCGAAACCGAAAAAGTGCGCCAGGAACATGCGCCACCGCTTCGAGAAAAAGGCGATCACATCGGGCCAGGGGATCTTTTGTTCCACTCCCTGCATCAGGCCCTGGCGCGGGGGCTCGCGCATCGTGAGCGCGAGCAGCGCCACCAGCACGCCGGGCAGACCCACGATGATGAACGCGAGCTGCCAGGGCTTGAACTGCGTCAGCAGGTCGGCGAGCGTGGGGGGAAGGCGATCGAAGGGGATCGCCGCGACCAGTTCGATGACCTGTGCGCCCACCAGGAACGCAATTCCCGCGCCGATGAAGGCGGCGCACTGAAACACGCCCAGGGCGGTGCCGATCCGGTCCTTGGGGAAGTAGTCGCTGATGAGCGAATAGGCGCAGGGAGACAGGGTCGCTTCTCCGACGCCCACGCCGACCCGCGCCAGCGCCAGGTGCCAGAAGTTGCGCGCCAGTCCGCAGGCGGCCGTCATCAGGCTCCAGAGGAATATGCCCGCGGCCACGATCAGCCGCCGGCTGCTGCGGTCGGCCAGCCGGCCTATCGGCAGGCCCATCAGCGCATAGAAGACGGCGAAATACAGTCCCCCCAGCAGGCCGATGGCGAAGTTGTCGATTTGCAGGTCCCGCATGATGGGCGGAACCAGAAGCGAGAGGATCAGCCGGTCCAGGAACGAAAAGATGAAGGCGATCATCAGCACGCCGACGGCGTACCAGGCCACCAGCGGGCTGGGCCGTTGCGGCGCGGCGTTCATGCGGCTACCGGGGCTTTTCGATATCCACGTCGGTCAGCGCGTCTCCCGTGGGCACGCCCAGCAGCAGCTTGCCCGTGGGCATCATCCCGGTGTCCCAGTTGAGGCCGCCATGGGTCGAGATCGTGCGCATGTCGCGGTAGTGGCGCTGAACGGCGTTGTTGCCGGTCTGCCCGGTCACGCCCATCATGTTGGCCACCCGCGTGATGGCGCTCAGGCAGAGCTTGGCCGCCATGGCCGGTTCCCGGCGGATGCGCAGGCGATCGATTCCGCGAATCCGCTTGCCGGAACTGCCGGCCTCGTGCAGAAACTGCATCAGGTTGTCGGTGATCAGGTCGGCCACACGCAGTTCCTCGAAAGATTCCGCCACCCGGATCTGCACCGGAACCTGCTCGACGATGCTCTCGCCGAACATTTGCCCCGTACGTTTCCGAGTCTGTTCCAGGTAGTGTTCCAGGCCGCCGCGGGTCGCCCCCAGCATCGGCCCGCACAGCAGCGTATAGAAAAGCTGTCCGAGTTCGGTGCGATAGATATAGCTTTCGTGCAGCTTCGCTCCCGGGGGTTCCTTGCCGGCCAGCTCCTCCGACCGCACGGTCCGGTACTCCGGCACGAAACGGTCCTTGACCAGGATGTCCTTGCTTCCGGTGCCCTTCAGCCCCTCCGCATGCCAGGTGTCGACGATC
>JAPOWV010000036.1 GCA_026707445.1 Gammaproteobacteria bacterium | reverse complement strand
CTCAGGGCTGCGCGCATTAGGCCACCGTGGAGAGCGGGAGAATCACACTAAGCCGGAAGAGTTTTGTCGATCGCGATATCGCCGAGGGTCTCGAAGACTTCAAGAAGGGCCGCTCCATCGGTCCGTTCGAAACCGCCGATGCCGCCGTCAAGGCGCTTCGACGGACGACCGGACACGAGGGATGAAAGTTGCGTTTTTAAACCGTTCCGTCCTTACATCTCTCCGCTGCCGCCGCTGTTGGCGGCAGTCCGGCTAGCCCGGATATCTCACCAGGGGGTAGGAAAAGGGCTGCCTGGTGTGGCATAAAACATTTATGTCCAAAACGTTAGCGCCACACAAGACAAGCAGCCCTCCGGTTACAGAGTGTATCCAATCCAGCTTCACCTTTGGCAGGCATTTTCGGCGCCAGGTGAGCGCTCGCTTTGACGGCGGGGTGATCAGCTCCGATGGCGGCGCGCTGCTGTTGCGCGAGGTGGACCAGCGCATCAACCTGCTGCCGCGCTTGGCGGCCTGTTTCGAGGACGGCCGCGATCCGCGGCGCATCGAACACCGGGTGGGAGAGTTGGTCTCGCAACGGGTCTACGCGCTGGCGCTGGGATACGAAGACCTCAACGATCACGACGAGTTGCGGCGCGATCCAGTGCTGGCGCTGCTGGCGGGCAAGAGCGACGTGTCCGGGCGGCAGCGCCGCCGCGAGCGTGACCGCGGCCAGCCGCTGGCGGGCAAGAGCACGTTGCAGCGACTGGAACGAACGACCGATGGCGTGGATCGTTACCAGAAGGTCCGCTGCGTCAGCGAAGCGATCGACCGCCTGCTGGTGGAGGTGTTCGTGGAAGCGCACTCGCAAGAGCCGTCCGAGATCCTACTCGATATCGACGCCACCGACACCCCTTTGCACGGGCAGCAGGAGGGGCGTTTCTTTCACGGCTACTACGGTCACTACTGCTACTTGCCGCTGTACATCTTCAGCGGCGAGCACGTGTTGTGCGCGCGGCAGCGGGTGTCGAATCAAGACGCGGCGGCGGGCAGCGTGGCGGAGTTGGAGAGGATCGTGGCGCAGATCCGGGCCGCGTGGCCGGAGGTGAAGATCATCCTGCGAGCCGACTCGGGGTTTTGTCGGGACGAGTTGCTGAGTTGGTGCGAAGAGAACCGGGTGGACTATGTGGTGGGGCTGGCGCGCAACGAGCGGCTGCGGTCGTTGATCGAGGAGGCGCTCGAAGAGGCGGCCAGCAGGCAGCAGCAGACGGGCCGGCCGGCGCGGGTCTACAGAGAGTTCGAGTATCGGACGCTTGAGAGTTGGAGCCGGGCGCGGCGGGTGGTGGCGAAAGCCGAACAGTTGGTGGGCAAGCAGAACCCGCGCTACGTGGTGACGTCGCTGGACGGGGAGCGCTGGCCGCCGCAACGGTTGTATGAACAACTCTACTGCGGGCGCGGGGAGGCGGAGAATCGCATCAAGGAGCAGTTGAGTCTGTTTGCGGATCGCATGAGTACGGAGACGCTGCGGGCCAATCAGTTGCGGCTGCATCTGTCGTCGCTGGCGTATGTGTTGCTGGTGGGACTGCGGCGGCTGGGGCTCAAGGGCACGCAGTGGGCGCGAGCGCAGACCGAGACGATCCGGCGGGGGCTGTTGAAGATCGGCGCGCTGGTGAAGGTGAGCGTGCGGCGGGTGCATCTGTCGCTGGCCGGCGGCTACCCCGATGAGGAGGCGTTCGCGGCGGTGTATCGGGCGCTGCGTCCGCCGGGACCAGCAACTGTTTGACAACAGTGAGCGAACCGAAAAACGGGGCTGTCGGCAGCCTCAGGGGCGAAGTGTTTCTCAAATCGGCCACAACCCGAAAAACGAACATTCGTGAGCCGCTAAGGGCAGCGTAAAACGCCCCGTAGAGGCCCTCACCCTCCCTCGCCGCGAAGAATGCCGTGTTTCAGACCCTATTTCGGCTTCCCTCAACCCATCGCGAAGCCGCTGGTGAGAAATGCGGGCTAGCCTGCATTTCTCACCACCCGACGGCCGAAGCACGCGATACGACCGCCAGGACTTCGTTGCGCTTGCTTGCCGTGCTCAACGTACTGTCAAGTACGCCTGCGCGCGCCAAGCGGCGCGCGCCTCGTCCTGACGGCCCTCTCACGCACTTCACCTCGCCGCGTGGTGAGAAATGCAGGCTAGTCCTGACGGCCCTCTCACCCACTTCGCCTCGCCGCGTGGTGAGAAATGCAGGCTAGGTTTTTTGTTCCGGGCCAAGGTTGACATTCAGGTCAAGCTCACGCGGCGATCCTTTGCCTGTCTCGCCGGTCTGAGGCGGGGCCTCGCCAGACCTCGTTTGGGCAGACGACAGCA